>JABHFS010000156.1 GCA_018672475.1 Gemmatimonadota bacterium
ACGCGGTATCCGTTGGGGTTTGGGACGGACTTCCAGGCCTTCTTTACGACGGATCCGTTGGACTTGCTTACGGCTGACAGGCCAGCCCTCTTGGGCTAATAGTGCACGGATACGCCGGTACCCATAGCGAGGATATTGCCAAGACAACGCCACGATCCGCTGGTGCAACTGGCGTTGTTTGGACGGTATGGGCTGCGCCTGATATCGATAAGTCGATCGATATACATCCAGATAGCGACAGGCCCGACGCACCGAGCATAGCCCTTGATCAACCACGTGGGCTACGGCTTGCTTCTTCTGCATCGGGCGTACCACTTTTTTGCGTTGACCTCTTCCAAGACGCGATTTTTGAGCAGCGATTCGGTCAACATCTTTTTTAGCTCAGCATTTTCCTTTTCCAGCTCTTTCAGCCGTTTGGCATCGGCCAGATCCATTTCCCCGTATTTACGTTTCCATCGGTGAAACGTTGCGTTGGAAACATTATGCGCACGGCAAACCGAGTCATTCGTTTCATCTGTTTCCGCTTGCCGTAAAATACGGATGATCGCTTCAGTGCTGTGCTGTTTTTGTATCATGAGGCTACTCCTTGTCGATTAAGAAATAGTCTCGTCCGCCATGGAACAAATCAGGTAGGTCATGCCAGCCTCCATGATTCAGTCTATCGATAGCAACCCAAAACCGCACGGGACGATATCGTCATTGCCGGTTTGCAGCAAGCGATCGAAAAATATCTAGCGTATGGTTTTAGCAAGTTATTCAAGATCCTTCGTCGCTGGGGTCACCGATGGAATCACAAACGAGTCCACCGGATTTATTGTCGGCTGAATTTAAATAAGTGGCGCCGTGGCAAGAAACGATTGCCCAATCGGTATCCGATTTAGCTGGTCGTGCCCGATACGATTAATCGCTGCTGGTCGATCGATTTTATGTGTGACCGTTTGTTTTGCGGGCTTCGTTTAAGGACGCTCAATGTAATTGATGACTTTAGTCGAGAAGTATTGGCCATCGAAATAGACGTGGGCTTGTCCGCCGAGCGAGTAACGCGCGTCTTGGATCGGGTCGTAGCCTGGCGAGGATATCCGAGTAAGCTGCGCATGGACAATGGTCCTGAATTTATCTCAAGCAGCTTGGCCGACTGGGCCGAAGAGCATGCGATCTGCCTCGAATTTATTCAGCCGGGAAAGCCCACGCAAAATTCCTATGTCGAATGGTTCAATCGCACCTATCGAGATGAGATACTGAATATGTATGTCTTTAAAACCTTATCCGAAGTACGCGCCCTCACCGAAGAATGGATCGACCAATACAACGAAGAAAGACCCCATGACGCTCTCGGGGATCTCACGCCATTCAAATATAGAATGGCTCACCAATAGCTGGAAAACTCTAATTTAGACTGCCACTAAAATGGGGGTGTTTACACCGGACCGGGTATCGCTCCTTGACCGCGCCCAGATTCAATCCCCGACCAGTACAGACCGCGCTGGAAATCCTCCATCCATCTTGCTATCTTCATAGAAACACTTCAGCCTCAATCGCAACAAACGGAAAAGACTTGATGGCCACTCCCATACGCATCCATCCCGACAACCCCAAGCTGTTCGAATTTCGCGACAAACCGCTGGTCCTGCTCACCGCCACCGAACACTACGGCGCGGTATTCAACCGGCCCTTTGACTTTGCACGATATCTGGCCGACACGGCGGACAAAAAGATCACATTGTCCCGCCTATTTATTCTATTCAGGGAGTTGCAAAGTCCCAACAATCCCTATTCAACCTGCAAACCCGAATCCCCCGACTACATCGCCCCGTATAAACGCATCGGCCCACAACGCGCCCTGGACGGCGAACCGCAATACGATTTGGACCAATGGAACCCCGAGTTCTTCGAGCGCCTGCACAGTTTTGTGGCACAAGCATCCGACTACGGCATCATCATTGAAATAGTACTGCTAAGCAATACCTACGGTGAGCACATCTGGGCCCTGAACCCGCTCAATGCCGCCAACAATATCAACGGTACGGAACACATACCCTGGTACCAGTACATGAGTCAAAACCCAGCGCGTATCTACCAACGCCAGGTTCAGCTCACCCGCCGCATCGTCGCCGAGCTGAACCCATACGACAATATCATCTGGGAAATCTGCAATGAACCGGGCGGCGGCGTGGGGGCGGACGACGCGCCCGCCCCAGAGCGGGTGAACGACTGGCTCGAATCCCTCAACAACCTTATCCGCCAAACTGAAGCGGAGCTGCCCAAGCAGCATATAATTGCCGGCCAGGAAGCCTTCGCCTACAAGCTGCCCGAAGAAAGCCACAACCCGCTCGACGTGCACCAATTCTCCGACCGCTCGTTCGACAGCCAAGAGTACGAAGTGGTCAATATGCACCCGCTGTCCAATATGAAGCACCGAGGCAAACAGTATAATCTCGGCCGTTTCATGCAGGCCCAACTGAACCTGGAAGCCTACCGGCAGTACTGCCTGGACCTCTACCCCGAAGCCAAACCGCTGAACCTCGACGAAGACAACTGCGCCAGTCAGTACAAGGACCTGCACGGCTGGACCATACACCGCAAACGCGCCTGGATGGCCTTGTTGTGCGGCGCCCACTACGATGTCATCGACTTCAGCATCAACAACTATCTCGAAACCGGCACGCCCCAATCCCAACGCCATATCCGCAACTGGATGCGGCATCTCTCCGAGTATGTCCATGCGCTAGACCTGGTCCATAGCCGCCCCATGCCGATGCTGGTCCGCCAAAACCCGAAACACGCGCTGGCGGTCGTATTCGGTGTCCCGTGCAAAGACTACAGCGCCTACCTGGCCGACCACCGCGAAGCCGGAGATCCTAGTGCCGGTGAGCGTGTTGAAGGCGAGCTGGTTATAGATCTGCCCAAAGGCGACTATAAAGCCGCCTGCTTCTCCCCACAAACTGGTCTGTATTCCCCCCGGACCCTGCACTCGGGTGGCCCCAAGACGGTCTTTGCGTTACCGCCGTTCAACCACGATATCGTGCTGCGCTTGCAGCGGCTGGGATAATCTGGACATAGGTTGGAACGATAATTCGGTTTCGCGGCCGATCCGTAAATGCACGGAAAATCTGAGCGAATGTCACTCTTTGACCGCGCCCATGGTCAATCCCTGGATCAAATAGCGCTGCATAAAGCGGATAAAGACCACCGCAGGGACAATCAGTACGGTAGCAATGGCCGCGATGCGGCCCCAGTAGACCTGATCGAAGGAGATCTGCCCAGCGATCAGCACGGTGGTGGTCTGGGCGTCGGGGGTGCTGGTCAACAGCGAGGCGAAGATATACTCGTTCCAAGCGCCCAAAAAGGTGAAGGTCGCCGTGGCCATCAGCCCCGGAGCCGCCATCGGCACAGTCACGTGCCAGAAGGCCTGCAGACGGTTGCAACCGTCGATGCGGGCCGAGTCTTCCAGCTCGGCCGGGATGTCCATTAGGAAACCGCGCATCATCCAGATAACAAAGGGCGTCAAGAAGGCCGAATAGACCAGAATCAACGCGAAGTGGGTGTTGAGCAGTTCGAGCGAGCGGACCATGTGGTAGACCGGGATGCCGACGGCCATCGCCGGGACCATGCGCACGACGAGGAATAACATCGCCATCAGCGAACGGCCACGCATGCGAAAGCGGGCCAGGCCGTAGGCGGCTAGTGTGCCGACGACCATGGTGATGGCGATGGTGCAGGTGGTGACAATCAGCGAGTTCTTGAGGTAGGACGCCACCGCCACTCCCGAAGTGCCGGTTTCCTTGAAGACATAGGCGTAGTTGTCGAGAGTCGCCTTGGAAAAGGGCGGCATTAAAGGGTGCCCGCCGAAAATTTCGAGATTGGTCTTGAAGGACGTGATGACCACCCAGTAGATCGGCAACATTTCGACCACGCAGAACGCAACGATGACCAGGTACGCCAGTGCCAGCGCCAGCATCTTTTTGAAACGAGCGGCCGACATTAGTTACGCACCTCGCTGATCTGGCGATCGAGGAGTTTGGTGAGGACCGCGGTCAGCAAGACGATAAAGACCAGGAAGGCCATGCCGATGGCGGTGGCATTGCCCATCTCGCGCAGCTTGAAGCCAGTCTGCCAGATCAAGAAGCTGAGGCTGCTAGTGCTGCGGCCGGGACCGCCCTGGGTCAGCACGAAAACCAGCTCGTGGACCCTGAGCGCGTCCATCACGCGGATGACCAGCACTACTAGGTAAACCGGCCTGAGTAGGGGTAGAGTGATGTAAAAGAAGGACTGCCAGCTGCGGGCACCGTCGATTTGCGCCGCCTCGAAGGGTTCGGGCGGCAGGCTCTTCAAGCCGGCTAGCAGGATGACGGTCACAAAGGGCAGCGACCACCAGGCGTCGATCCCAATCAGCACCCACGGCGCCGCCGACTTCTGCACCAACCACGTTTGGTAGTCGGCGATGCCGAATTCCTGCAGTAGGAAGGTCATGGTACCGTAGTCGGCGTTGAGAAAAAACTTCCAGGTAACGCCGACAGCGACCGGCGACAGAGCGATCGGGGCCAGCAACAAGGTGTTGAAAAAACGCATGCCGCGGATGGGCTGATTGAGCAAGAGCGCCAGGGCGGTGCCGAGGACAATTTCGATACAAACGGCGGCCAGCGCATAAAAGAGGGTGAACTCGATCGAGCCCCACAGGCGCTCGTTATCGATCAGTTCGATATAGTTGGCCAGCCCGACGTAGCGCTCCTGGCCGATGGTCGCCAACTGCCAGTCGTAGAGGCTGAGCTTGAAGCCCAACAGAACCGGATAACCGACGACGGCCAAGAGCAGAACGATGCTCGGCGTCATGAATAGCCAAGGAGTGGTGCGGGCGTCGGGCATCTGCTAGCCTTTAAAGCGGCCGCTGGCCCGGGTGATCTCATCGACGCGGGCGGCGATGCGGTCTAGCACCTGTTGTGCATCGTTGGTCTCGTCGGTGACGTAGGGTCCCAATTCCTCCTGCAGGACCAATTGGACTGCGTCCCATTCGAGGGTCCTGGTCTGCTGGCCACGGCCGTTGTTGTTGGAATCGCGGATCGCGTGGATCCAGGGGTAGGCAGCTTTGACTTCTGGGTCGTCGTAGACGCTTTTGCGCGAGGGATTGAAATTGACCGCCGAATTGAGGAAGAATTTTTTCTGCCACGCGTAGCTATTGTATTCGCGAACCAATACCCAGGCCAGTTCCTTGTCGGGCGAGTTGGCCGCGATCAGCGAGTACCAGTGCCCAGCGTCGCTAGCGCTGACTTTGATTCTGGGCCAGGGAGCCATGCTGAGCTTGCCCGCCGCCAATGAGTTTGCGGGATCGTTGTAAATACCGCCGAGGTTATTCCACTGCGGCAGCATCGCACCCCGACCCTGCTGGAAGGCGGCATGTGCCTCGGGAAAGTCCCAGGTGACGTTGGTCGGCGAAGCCCACTTGAGTAAGTCTTTCAACAACCGGGTCACCACCAAGCCGTCGGCGTTATTGACGATGCACTTGCCGTTTTGGTCCCAAATATAGGTATAGTCCTGCGACAGCCACAGGCTCAACCAGATCTGGGTGCACTGGGTGCCATTGGGCGAGTACATCAGCAGCAGGGGCTTGTCGCGGCGCGCGTCGAGCGCCTGCCCATAACGCTGGACATCGTCCCAGGTGACGGGCGGCACAGCCCGGCCCTGCTCATCGACAAAACCGGCGTCGGCAATTTTGTCGGTGCGGTAGTAGAAGGCTAAGGCATTAGCGGTGACGGAGAGGTTGTAGAGTCTTCCATCGACGCGGCCTGATTCGAGTGCCCCGGGTAGGTAGTCGGCAAAATCCCACTTGGGCGGCGTGAGATTGGGGTCTTTGATAAAGTCGTCGATGGGTTGAACCAGTCCCTGCAGCACCAGGGGGTACACGGCGTAGTACCAGGTGAGATCCATTTCGCCTTTGTCGGCGGTGAGCGAGAGGGCGATTTGCTGTCCCATGTCGGCGACAGGGATGGAGACGAAACTGATTTTGGCGCCGGTGAGGTCTTCGAAATAGGGCTGGAAGAGTTCGAAGGCGCCTTCGAAGATCGGAGAGGCCTGCTGGTAGATGGTGAGGGAGCGGCCAGCGTAGGGTTTCAGGTGTAAATTGGGAAAGCCGAGGGTGGGCGTGAGAGTGAGGGCGGCGGTGGCGGCAGCGGTTTTTTTTAGGAAAGTGCGGCGATTAGTGCTTGTGCGTGACATCGGATTACCTCGGGTTCTGTCGAATTGATCGCGTTAGGAGCCCGTCTGAGTGTGGGCGGGCTATCGGAGAGCTTCTGTCGCAATCTGGCTGTGCCTGTTATCGGGATAATGAGGGATAGTTAGAGGTGGGTGTCAAATCCGACCGCGGTCCGCGTTCAGGGAAACAGCCCGTTACCGATAATGCCGCTGAACGAGCAAACCATCTAGAACACCCCGTAAATGGTGAACTGCCTCCTGGTGAGTGGCGAGCCGGGCGGCAGCGTAGTCGTAAACCTAAGTTTGGGCAGCTATATAAAATATGGGCCTGAGGTTGATCGCCCCATAGGCATACAGCCACCTGGGGATCGCCAAAGTATGCGCTTTGCATTTCATCAGTATTCCTCCGATTCGTCTAAGAAATACTCATGAAAGACAAAACACATCGCACCTAAGAGATTGTCCGTATTTTACGGCAGGCCGATGGCGGTGAAACCGCTCAAGCTGTTTGCCGCACGCACAACATCTCAGAGCAGACGTTCTATCGCTGGAAAAAGAAATACGGCGACATGGAATTGGCCGATGCCAAACGGCTCAAGGAATTAGAAAAATAAAACGCCGAGTTAAAAAAGATGTTGGCCGAATCGACGCTGAAAAATCGAATGCGCAAAGAGGCCTATTCAAAAAAATGGTAAGGTAAGCCCTTCGCAAAAAATGTCGGCTGTGACACACGTGGTGCTGCAGCGGCTGTGCTCGGTGCGAAGGGCCTGCACCTACCTTGGACTTGCCCTGCTATACCTATCGATATGTGCCGAAGCCGCTGAATGATCGCCAAAAGCAGGTTGACCAGCAGATCATCGCCTTATCTTGGCCATATCTACTTTTGTTGGCAAGAGAGGGCTGGGCGGTACGTCGTAAACAAGCCCAGCGCATTCGTCGACGGTAAGGGCTTAAAGTGCGACCTAAACCCAAGAAGGCAGCCGTACGTTGAAAACGATGACGCTGCTGGATAGGTATGGCCGCCAATCTTTACCCATCCAGGTCGGACGGCAGATCACCGCCGCTCAGGTCTTGGCGTACTGGAACAAGCGATGATCCAATACGGGGTGCCCGGCTTTATGCGTAGTGATAATCGCCCCGAGTTTATCGCCGCTAAAGTCCAGCAATGGCTCGCAGACCACCAGACCAAAGCGATCTATATTGACCCGGGTAGTCCCCGGAAAAATGGATACATCGCCAGTTTTCACAGTCGTTTGCGCGGCGAATCTCTACGCCGAGAAATGTTATTGAATCGGCGCGAGGCGCAAGTGGCCATCGCGGATGGGCGCCAACATTACAATCGAGAAAACCCCATAGTCGACTCGGTTATCTCAGCCCAGAGGACTTTATACAAACCAGAACACTCACACCCTAACCGGGCCAATTATTAGTGTCCGCTGCTCATAAAAGGAACGAAATAAGAAAGTTTTTATATGAATCCTATAGACGGTTCATTTTATTTATTGGCAACTTACTGTTTGTCATATACACAAATGATCAAGTGGTGTATTCGGCGTTGATACGCACATAATCATAACTAAAATCGCAGGTAAAAATCTCCGCCTGCTCCGGCCCCTGGCCGAGATCGATCTCGATGGGAATATCTTCAGCCCCCATCGCTTCAATAAGCCTATCCTTGTCAAAATCGAGCCCGGCACCAGCGCCGTAGATCGGCGTGCCACAAAGCGACACGGCGACCTTATCCGGATCAATATCGACCCCTGCATAACCCACCGCACAAAGAATTCGCCCCCAATTGGGGTCGCGGCCGAAAACGGCGGTCTTGACCAAATTCGAATTAGCCACGCTCAAACCGACCTGCCGTGCCTCGGCCTCGTTGCCTGCGCCGTTAACCCGGATGCTAACCAGTTTCGTCGCTCCTTCGCCGTCACGGGCGATTAGACGGGCCAATTCGCGACATACCATCTCCAAACCGGCGTAAAAATCATCTGCCGCTTCGCCGCTACCTTCAATCGCCGGCGCACCCGACGCCCCGTTGGCCAAGACGATAACGGTATCGTTGGTACTCATATCACCGTCAACAGTGATGCAGTTGAAAGATCTTCGGACCGCCAACCCGAGCTGCTTGCGCAACAATTCGGGTGCAATATCGGCGTCGGTGGTTATAACCGAGAGCATCGTCGCCATATTCGGCGCGATCATACCGGACCCCTTGGCCATGCCCCCGATGCGCACTTTCACGCCTGCGATATCCACCTCGACCGCAAAAGTCTTGGGCACCGTATCCGTCGTCATAATCGCCTCGGCTGCGTCCTTACCGCCCTTGCCGGACAACACCTTTGCCGCCTGCGGTATCCCCGTTTCAATCGCCTCCATCGGCAACTGCACCCCGATTACCCCCGTCGAACAAACGAGCACTTCCGCCGCATCTAGGCCCAACATCTCGGCCGTCAAACCGCACATCCGCCGCGCGTTGGCCAACCCCTCTTCCCCAGTACAAGCATTGGCATTGCCCGAATTGAGCACCACCGCCTTGGCGCTGCCGTCGGCAAGATGCTCTCGACACACTTGTATAGGTGCCGCCTGCACCTTGTTCTTCGTATAGACTGCCGCCCCGCTCGCCTCTTCTTGCGAAAACACCAAGGCCATATCCTTGGCCCCCTCCTTCACCCCGCACGCCAAACCGACGGCCTGAAACCCCTTCGCCGAACAAACATTCCCACCATCAATGATTTTCACCGGGGATACTCCTTATTCTTCACTCTTTATTTGTTTCTTTTTTAACGAAGATTATTGCAATAATAGCAGAAGCCCTGGGGCTTCCCCGCCAGCCGCTCACCCAGTCGCCGTCGGCCCTTCCCCCGCAGCCTCCAACGCATCCTTCAACAACTTATAATGCAAACTATCTGCCAACGCGATCCAACTCGCCTCGATCACATTCTCCGAAACCCCGACCGTACCCCACACATCTCTGCCGTCAGAAGACTCGATCAACACCCGCACTTTCGCCGCCGTCCCGTCACCGCTGGTCAACACCCGCACCTTGTAGTCTTCCAGATGCACCTGGATCAGCGAGGGGAATTTCTGCTCCAGCCCCTTGCGCAACGCCTGGTCGAGTGCGTTGACCGGACCATCGCCACTGGCCACCGTGTGATATTCCACGCCGCCCACATCGACCTTGACGATCGCCTCGGCGTCCTCGGCCGTAACTCCGGTTTTGCGGTTGATGGTGCGGAAATTGATTAAGGTGAACAGATCCTCATACGTGCCCTGTACCCGCCGCGCCATCAGTTCAAATGACCCCTCCGCCGCCTCGAACTGATACCCCTCATGTTCGAGACGCTTGACCCGTTCTAATACCTGGGAGACCAGTGGATCCTTCTTCTCGACACCGGGCAGGAAACGCCGCAGCTTGTTGACGATCGTTGCCCCCCCCGACTGGTCCGAGACCAAAAAACGCCTTTCATTGCCGACCGATTCCGGTTCGATATGCTCAAAAGAATGCGCGACTTTCATCACCCCGTCTACATGGGCTCCGCCCTTGTGCGCGAAAGCACTCTCGCCGATAAAGGGCTGACGGTGGTCGTGGTGCACATTGGCAATCTCACTCAAAAAGCGCGAGAAGCCCATCAGGTCTGCTAACTTTTCCCGACCGACGGTCTGATAACCCATCTTCAACTCCAGGTTGGGCAGGATCGAGCACAGGTTCGCGTTGCCGCAACGTTCGCCATAACCATTGAACGTGCCTTGGACCTGCACTGCGCCTAACTCCACCGCCAAGAGACTATTCGCCACACCGACACCGGAGTCGTTGTGCGCGTGGATACCGAAAGGGATGCCGATGCGCTCTTTCACCGCCTCGATGATCTCACCGATCTCGCTAGTCAACGTGCCGCCGTTGGTGTCGCAAAGCACGAGAATCCGCGCGCCCCCGTGCTCTGCGGCTAATAGCGTTTCAATCGCATAACCGGCATCGGCCTTGTAACCGTCAAAAAAATGCTCGGCGTCGTAGACCACCTCGCGGCCGTGCGCGACGAGATGCGCGACCGAGTCCTGGATCAACTCGACATTGCCCGCGAGCGTGGCCCGCAGGATCTCGGTCGCGTGCAGCGTCCAACTCTTACCGAAGAGGGCAATGCTCTCGGTACCGGCCTTGAGCAAAGTCGCCAGGGTCTCGTCCTCTTCTGCGGCATTCGTCGTCCGCCGCGTGCTGCCGAAGGCCGTAACCTTGGCGCGCAGACCAAGCTTGCCAACCTCCTGAAAAAAAGCCAGGTCCTTGGGGTTGGTCGGATTGGGCCAGCCGCCTTCAATATAATCAACACCGAGCGCATCGAGCCGCCGAGCGATCAGCAGCTTGTCTTCCAACGAGTAGGAAATACCTTCGGTCTGAGCGCCGTCTCGCAGGGTGGAATCGTATACTTCGATGCGCATAATGTCCTTCTTCTTTAAAAAAAATATGCGATTTTTCTAAATCTACGACTCAACCAGCAACCGCAAAGCCGTTGGTATAGGGCAGACCGGCGGCGGTTTCACCAATCTGGTCACCGGCGTCCAATAGCTGGCCCAGCGAATCCCAATTGCCCTTGATAAACTGCTCACGCGGACCGTCAGCGATATCGGCCGCGACAGCGCCGCCGGCATAACGGACCTTGCGGGCCTCGAGGTCAACCACCAACTCCTGCGCCGGATCCGACTCGACCGCGGCCATCAAAGTCTGCATATCCTCGGCCGATACCCGCAAGCAGGGCAGGCCCATGGCGATGCAGTTGCCATAGAAAATCTCGGCAAAAGACTCACCGACAAAAGCGTTGATGCCCCAACGCGTCAACGCCTGCGGCGCGTGCTCACGCGACGAACCACAACCAAAATTGGCGTTAGCCAGAAGAATCGATGCCCCTTGGTAACGTTCCTCGTCAAAGGGATGATCTCCTTGCGCACGATCGTCCTCAAAGACGTGCTCGCCGAGATTCTCGAAGGTCACCGTGCGCAAATAGCGCGCCGGGATGATCCGGTCTGTGTCGATATCACCACCACGCACCACCACCGCGCTGCCCGTTACATTCGCAATCACACTTGAGTTTTCCATGATCAACCTCTCAGTTTACCAGGCCGCGCACATCGGCGACCTCGCCAGAGACCGCCGCCGCCGCGACCATTGCCGGGCTCATCAACAACGTGCGGCCAGTCGGACTGCCCTGGCGGCCCTTGAAATTGCGGTTCGACGACGACGCACAAAGCTCACGTCCCTGGAGTTTGTCGGAATTCATCGCCAGGCACATCGAACAACCCGCGCCCCGCCACTCGAATCCCGCCTCCTCAAAAATCTCGTGCAAGCCCTCGGCTTCGGCCGCGGCCTTCACCTCTTGCGAACCGGGCACCACGAGCGCCCTAACACCGGCAGCGACCTTGCGCCCACGGGCAACTTTCGCCGCTTCGCGCAAATCCGAGAGCCGGCCATTGGTACATGAACCGATAAAGGCCACGTCAACCTTGGTGCCGGCGAGCTTCTGGCCCGGCTTGAAGTCCATATAGTCGAAGGCCTCCTGCACGACGACCCGCTCGGCATCCGCATAGTCCCCCAACTCGGGCAAGGCCTGGTCGATACCGACCGACTGGGCCGGCGTGATGCCCCAAGTCACCGTCGGGCCGATATCGGCGCCATTGATCTCGACCACGTCGTCATAGTCGGCGTCGGCATCCGAAGCCATCGAATTCCACCACTCGACCGCGCGGTCAAAATCCTTCGGCGCATGCGGGCGGCCCTTTATATAATCGTAGGTCGTCTGGTCCGGGTTGACATAGCCGACCCGGGCGCCGCCCTCGATCGACATATTGCAAACCGTCATCCGCTCTTCGATCGACATCGCCTCGATGACCGAACCGGCGTATTCATAACCATAGCCGACCCCGCCATTGACCCCGAGCTGGCCGATGATATGCAGGATCACGTCCTTGGCATAGATTCCCTCGCTCAAGCTACCATTGACGACGATGCGCCGCACCTTGAGCTGGTCCATCGCCAGACACTGGGTGGCCAGCACGTCGCGGACCTGGCTGGTACCAATACCGAAGGCCACCGCACCGAAGGCTCCGTGCGTCGAAGTATGGC
Organism: Gemmatimonadota bacterium; assembly: GCA_018672475.1. Taxonomy (GTDB): domain Bacteria; phylum Latescibacterota; class UBA2968; order UBA8231; family UBA8231. Next base: position 12,296 of record JABHFS010000156.1, read on the forward strand.
TATCGCCGCAGGCGATCGTCATACCCGGCTGGGTAAGCCCCAACTCCGGGCCGATAACGTGCACCACGCCCTGGCGCTTGTCGTCGATATTGTAGAGCGGGATTTCGAATTCGCTCGTATTCTGCTCAATAGCCACCATCATCTGCTCGGCCAAATCGTCGATAAAAGGCCGTTCGGTCAAATCCGTGGGCACAATATGGTCCACCGTGGCGAATGTGCGCTCGGGCATGCGAACTTTGAGACCGCGTTCCCTGAGCATCTGGAAAGCCTGGGGGCTGGTCACTTCGTGTACCAGATGCAAACCGATGAAAAGTTGAGTCTGCCCCGAGGGCAACTGGCGCACCGTATGCTGGTCCCAAGCCTTGTGTAATAATGTCTTACCCATTTCTATTCTCTCCTCTACACCGTCTGATGTTCTTCTTTAACGCTCTTCAAAACCAAGCGGTTCAGCGCATCGACATAGGCCTTCGCGCTGGCCTCGATAATATCCGTCGACACCCCGCGCCCCCGTACCTTCTCCTCAGCCCTAGACAAATGCACTGTCACCTCGCCCAAAGCTTGGCTACCCGAGGTGATCGCGCGTATTGCGTAGTTCTCAACGCGGATATCCGTGCCGCAAGCCTGACAGATCGCTGCATAAGCCGCATCCACTGGTCCGTCGCCCCAGGCCGACTCCTGCACCGTCTGGTCACCAATGCGCAAACGCACCGTCGCCGTAGGCACCGTACCCGTGCCGCTAACCGAATGTAAATACTGCAACTCATAATGATCCGTCGGTTCACCTGGTTCGCCGCCGACAATCTCGATCAGATCCTCGTCGAAAACTTCCTTCTTTTTATCCGCCAGTTCCACGAAGATCTCGTAGACCCGGTTCAATTCTTCTTGCTCCAGCTCGTGCCCCAACACCTGCAATCGATGGCGCAAAGCCGCACGCCCCGAACGCGCCGTCAGCACGATCTCGGTATCGTCCAAACCGACGTCCTTCGGCTCCATAATCTCAAAGGTGTTGCGCTGCTTGATCACCCCGTCCTGGTGAATACCCGAACTGTGCGCGAAGGCGTTGGCACCGACGATGGCCTTGTTGGGCTGTACCGCGATCCCCATCAGCCGGCTGACCAAGCGGCTGGTGGAGATGATCTCCTGACTGACCACATCGGTCGTGTAGCCGAAATGATCCTGACGCGTCTTCAGCGCCATGACGATCTCCTCCAAGGAGGCGTTGCCGGCCCGCTCACCCAGACCATTGATCGTACATTCGGCCTGCCGCGCACCGCCCTTGATCGCCGCCAAGGTATTGATCACCGCCATACCCAAATCGTCGTGGCAATGCACACTGATGATCGCCTGGTCGCTATTGGGCACCTTGGCGATAATCTGCTCGATCAACGCCCCAAACTCCTCGGGCACCGCGTAGCCCACCGTATCGGGAATATTAATCGTCGTCGCCCCTGCCGCGATCGTCGCCTCGATTACCTCGAAGAGATAACCGGGGTCGGTGCGGGCCGCGTCCATCGGCGAGAACTCTACGTCGTCGCAATAAGACTTGGCCTGCTCCACCGCAGCCACCGCCATCTTCAGCACCTCCTCCTGGCCCTTGCGCATCTGGCCTTTGAGGTGGATCTCCGAAGTACCGACGAAGGTATGGATCCGCGGGTTCGGCGCGTCTTTCAGCGCCTCACCCGCTCGATCTATATCTTTGGCCACGGCGCGAGCCAGGCCGCAGATCACCGGACCTTCGACCTCCTGCCCGATCCTGCGCACCGCCTCGAAGTCCTCGTTCGAGGACACCGGGAAACCCGCTTCGATGATATCGACCTTCAGTCGCGCCAATTGCTGCGCAACTTCCAGTTTTTCTGCAACGTTCAACGAGGCGCCGGGCGTTTGCTCGGCGTCGCGCAAGGTGGTGTCGAAAATGAAAACGTGATTTGCATCCGTCATGATATTTTTCTCTCGTGCTCTGGCCAGAGAAATGAGAGTTGTTGCGGCAGACGATCCCCTCCAGCCGTGCAGAGATCGCCTACCGACCTAAGGTCGGATTCGGAGCTCAACTCGTTAAGTAGGGGTGTCATCCATCTCACTCCTTTCGGATTATTGCTGCTAATTGTGGTCCAGCCAGTTCATCATGTATCAGATACTGTTTATTTGTCGTCCAGCCAGCTCATCATACCGCGCAGCTTCGTGCCGACAGTCTCGATCAGGTGCTCGGAATCCCGGCGTTTGATCGCGGTGTAAACCGGACGGCCGACTTTATTCTCCGAGAGCCATTCCTTGGCGAATTTTCCATTCTGAATATCGGCGAGAATGCGCTTCATCTCCGCGCGGGTCTCGTCCGTGACCACGCGACGGCCACTGATCAAATCACCGTACTCTGCGGTATCCGAAATCGACGAACGCATATTGGCGATACCGCCCTCGTAGATCAGGTCGACTATCAACTTGACCTCGTGCAGGCACTCGAAATAGGCGACCTCGGGCTGGTAACCGGCCTCGACCAAGGTGTCAAAACCTGCGCGGATCAACTCGGTCAACCCGCCACAGAGCACCACCTGCTCGCCGAAGAGGTCGGTCTCAGTCTCTTCGCGGAAGGTCGTCTCGATCACACCGGCACGACCGCAGCCAATGCCCTTGGCGTAGGCCAAACCGAATTCGTGCGCGCGACCAGTAGCATCTTGGTAAATAGCCAGCAAACCCGGCACGCCACCGCCTTGTTCGTAGACGCGACGCACCAAATGCCCCGGCCCCTTGGGCGCAACCATGAACACATCGACGTTCGCCGGCGGCACCACCTGCCCGAAGTGAATATTGAACCCATGCGCGAAAGCCAACGCATTACCCTCTTCGAGGTTGGGTTTGATATCAGCCTCGTAGACCGCACCCTGGACCTCGTCGTTGATCAGGATCATGACGATATCGCCCTTCTTGCTGGCCTCAGCCACCGTCGCGACCTCCAATCCGGCCGCTTCGGCCTCGGCGCGGCTCTTACTGCCCTCGCGCAAGCCAACCACCACCTTAACACCGCTCTCCTTGAGGTTGAGCGAATGGGCATGGCCCTGGCTGCCATAGCCGATCACAGCCACGGTCTTGTCCGAGAGCAGGTCGAGATTAGCATCGTTGTCGTAATACATTTGCATGGGGGAGTATCTCCTTAGTTAAGAATTGAGGAATTGAGGTTGTTTTATAGACATAGCTTGCTAGCGGCCTTTGAACTGTTGCAGAGGCTTCGTCCGTTGTTCAGTTGTTGAAAATGGATTGTGGAGCGAAGCCTACTTGAGCTGCTTATTAATGAGTAGATCAATAATAAGGAGGGGTCGAAGGAGTCCGCATACGAAGGCCCGGGGCAAAAAAGCGGCCTGGACGAAGGAGGGATCTACGGAAGGGATCTGCGTATTCATTCGATTAAATCCAAGTAACCCAAGCAGTTAGCTTCAATATAAGATGAGCAAATATATAATAGATAAAAGGGGATGTCAAGAGACGATGGAGATGTCAAAAATACCGCCTTGCCCAAAGCGCGAGCGAGTCGACCTGGGGCAAGGCGCTTATGGGCCCATATCCCTGCGATACGGGGTGCGTTGCTGCAACGCAGAGCCAAGGTCGGTCCAGCCTTATGGGTGCAACGCCGCCTCAATATCGCCCTCTGCCGATAAGGTATGATCCGCGCCAACGCGTGCAAAAAAAATGCGGTTGCCATCAGCGCCGACCCCCAATGCGCCTAGACGAGCCGCTCGATCCCTCCCTTATTGCACGATCGAGTAAACTCTCCTCGTGTTTTACTACCACTTTTTCGTGTCAGCGATGCAAATGGAATTTAAAAAATCCCACAACCACATATGGCTATGAGTCTTGCCCAAAAGCATTACCTGAAGAAATCGATAAAAATCGCCATATCGCATTTTTCAGACTCACCCTAACAAAAATCACCATTTTTTTGTAAACTTGACATATGCCCGACACTTACGAAATACACCTCGTTAGCGATGATGCCCTCTGGGATGCTTTCGTCCGACAAGCCCTAGGCGGTACTATTTTCTCTACGAGCGCTTGGCTCAACTGCGCTGCCCGTGCCACCGACGGCGAAGCCCACCGCATCGGATGTTTCCGCAATGGCAACCTTATCGCTGGCCTCTCCGGCCTCGCGCGCAAGCGCTCCGGCCTCAACCGCCTCGAAACGCCCGAACTCACGCCGCACACAGGTTTACTGCTCGCCCCAGTACAAAGCAAAGGCCCCGCTAAAGCCGAGGCCGAACAACATCGGGCCTGCGAATTATTGATCGACTATTTAGAAAAAAAATATGACCATGTCTTCTTGGTCCACCCACCCGCCATCACCGATATGCGCCCCTTTACCTGGCGCAATTGGGACGCGCGGTTACGCTACACCTATCAAATAGATCCCAGCGACAGCGAAGCCTTGTGGGACAAGATCGAACGCCGCACCCGCACCGTCATCCGCAAAGCGGAAAAACTCGGTTATGCGCTGCAACCCACCGATGACGTCGCGCTCTTCCGTCGTCTTTATGAGGCCCTCTATAACAAGCAATCTGACGGCGCACCCGTCGCCGCTGACACCGCCGAACGCTTCGTCGCCGCGGTCCTCAAAACGGGCTTGGGCCAAGCCTATAAAATCGAATCAGCCGATGGACAAGTCGCATCCGTCGTCGTCTTCGTCAACGGTTTCGACACCGCTTACGCCTGGGCTGCGGGAGCCGACCCGACGCTCAATAATACCGGCGCGACATCGCTGCTTTATTGGCAGTATCTCTGCAAAATCGAACACAAATACTTCGACTTCGTCGGCGCCAACATCCCCGCCGTGGCCTTTTTTAAACGCGGTTTCGGTGGGGACCTTACACCCTATTATGTGTCAGAAGGATATAAGAGCAAATGGATCAAACGCGCGCTCAGCGCCCGCCGCGCCCTGCGGCGATAAGCTCGTGATCGACGACCGCTTTGCCCCCCTGCGCGCCCAACTCCCTTACCAAGCCGACCTGACCTTTCTCAATACCAGCACTCTCGGCCTGTCACCGCAAGTCGTCGTCGATACGATCGTGCAAAGCATTAGGGCATTCGAAGGAAAAAACAGCAGTGGCCAACACGACGAACACTGGCTCGTCGTCAAAGGCCAAGCCGCCGAACTGCTCGGCTGCTTGGCCAACGAGATCGCCTTTACCCGCAATACCACCGAAGGCGCCAATATCGTCTGTAGCGGGTTGCCCTTTAGCTGGGGCGACGAGATCATTACCAGTAGCCACGAGCACGCCGGTAATATTTTCGCCTGGCTCGGCCGCGCGCAACGCGACGGCCTCCACATCAAAGTCTTTGAACCCGCACCGACCACAACTGAAACCCTAACGCGAATTGAAGCGTTATACACCCCACAGACCCGCGCCCTCAGCATCCCGCACGTCTCCTGCGCCAATGGCCAAGTCCTGCCCGTCCAGACCATCGGCGCTTGGGCGCGAGACCGTGGACTCTGGTATTTCGTCGACGGCGCGCAAGCCGTCGGCATGATCCCCGTCGACGTCGCATCAATCGGCTGTCACGCCTACGCCACCAGCGGCCACAAATGGCTGCTCGGCCCCAAGGGCACGGGGTTGCTTTATGTTCGCGAAGACGCGTTAGACCTGATCAGAGCGACCTATATCGGCGCCTATTCCAACGACGGCCCCTTCGACTTGGCCACCGGCCAATTTCAATTCCACCCCAGCGCGCAACGTTATGAATACGGCACGCTCAACGGAGCCTTCGTCGCCGGGCTCGGCGCCGCGTTGACCTGGTTAGAGGGCTTCGGGCTCGACGCGATTTATCACCATGACCGCGCCCTCGCCGATCTGCTCCGCGCAGGCCTCGAAAAACTCGACGTTGAAATTCTCTCGCCCGACGAGCCAGAATCCCGCAGCGCCATCGTTACTTTCCGGCTCGCTAATATGCCCTATACCGAGTTACAGTCTTTTATGATGAAAAACTACGGTTTGCGGGTGCGTGGGATCTATGAAGGCGGTCTCAACGCGATCCGCGTTTCGCTGCATTTGTACAATACGGCAGCGGATGTCGAGCGGGTGCTGGAAGCGGTAGAAGAAGTAAAGAAGATGTAGGCGGTTACGATAAAATAGCGTTGACGTGGAATCCTGCGGTAGAGAGAAAACAATGCCGAGGTCAGCTTGGGGGTATTTATCAGAGCCGATCGCTATCCCGTTTTACAGGAAGTGAAATCGGATAAGACCGCCCCTCGGAGAACCACAGGACGTGGTCCGAGAATGAGCTCTGGGAAATGCCCCCTGGCTGACCGTCGAACGAAACGACCTTCTCAATACTGCAACTGCGTCACCGATTTAGAAATCAACGCAATCGCCACCGCCGACATGCCGATCAACCCCATCCCGCACGCATACCCCGCCAACAACACCGGCGCATACTGTCGCCAGCGCTGCACGCCAAATTTCTTCTCCAGCGAATAACGCGCGATCAATGCACCGACCATTTCCGGGATCAACATATGGGGCAAGCCCGACAAGCCGCGCACAAAACCATAGATCAGCGAAATGGGCAAACGCAGTAAAGACAATATTCCAAAAGCCCCGCCGGCAAAAGCAAAACCACCGACGATCCACCAAGCCTTGATCGCCTGATCAAAGAGCGTTTCGCCGCCCAACGTCGCCGAATACCACAAACACTGGCGCAATGCGATTAAATGCCAATAGGTCTGCGCGTACTGGAAAGCCGGCGAGGGAATCGGCCCCATCTGCCAGATCAGTGACCAGAAGACAAAACCACAGACGATACTCAATGGCAAGAGCAATAGCTCAGCCTTGAGAATCGAGGAAAAACGCGTGCCCGTCAGTTCGACTTCGCGAAAGAGTTGTGCCCGACGGCCGTGATCGGCATAGGGAATCGGCGCGAACCAGATATCGATCCCCTTATAACCGCTAAGGATAAAAGCCCCCTCGCGGATCATTGGAAAGCTGACGGTTTGGCCCGTCAACCCCGCCATGCGTGCGTTGACATAACTTAGCATCGGCGTCAAGACAAAACCGAATAACAATAAGAAAATCAACGGAAAATCGTCATCCTCCAGCAGCAGCACGCACAAGCCGATCATCGCCAAGGTCGACAACGCATAACCACCGAGGGCCAACCACAACGGAAAGTCGCCGCGCCCCTCTGGCGTGTCCTGCAACCGGCCGCGTTCGCCTTTTTTTCGCGACGCGGCCAACGACCGCACGGCGTGCACTATACCGATCAGTCCCACCGCGGCACCGGCGCCGATATAAACGCTCATCCACACGTCGATATCGTTGGCAAAGTTGGTCAGGATCGTATCCATGCCGGGGCGCCAATGCGGCAACGCGCCGAGATGGTAGAGAATCGGGCTGCCCAAAGCGTGCACCATCGCCGCGGCGAAGGAGCCGACGACGACCCAAAAAGGCAGCACTGTTCCCAATAATACCAGCCCCAGATCAGTGCCGATGCCCAGCGGCGCGGCCGGTAGAAAGGACTCAGTAGTCGGGGTCAAGTCGATCCAAGGAATGGGCAATAACGAGATCGGGTCGCTGGCGATCAAACCGGTCAGGGCCGGTAGGCCCACATAGATCGAGCCGAAGAGCAGGCCGATCCCCATACCGATCGAAAAGACCCGCCAACGCCAGCTATCCTGCTCATCGTCGCCTTCGGCCAGTGCCGTAGCCCCTTGCGCCGCCACCGGAGCCAGGGGAAAGGGCAAGCGCTCGACATCGGAAGTGACGCGAAACAGGACATAACTCAACGTAAACCACTCGACCCGCGAAAGGACCTGAGAAGCGACCAACACCGCTATCGGTGGGATCCAGGCCTTGTGCAGGAAACTGCGTCCGGTGATCGCCTCGGAGTCGGCCGCCGGGGCCACCCAACTCGGGATGTGTTCAGTGATCCCGAAACCGGCTGCCGCCTGCGATTGCACTATATACTGGTGCCAGACCAACTGCCCGAAGGGACCACCCGCCAGCATCGTGCCACCGACAACGCCGGCCAAACCGCCGGCGATATAGTAGATCAGGTAGATCTCCTGGCGCGTCAAGGCCGAAAACGAGCGCCGAGCCAACTCGGAAAACAGGATGATCGTCACCCATTCGGCCGCCGCCCCCAACGAGACTCCGGCGATCAAGCCCATGTAGATCGCGCCAGGCATCATGATGAAACCGACAAAAAAGGCCCCGATCACGGTGCGTCCGGTAAACCCCTCAGTAAATTTTTTGGGCGGCTCCATCAGGCCGCGATAGGACTCTAGGTCATCCGTCTCTTTACTCGTTTCAGCCATTAGATTCTATACCCTCCGCCCATTTCGCCCTGCCATAACGCCACCCCGGCCCACAATAGCCGCATGCATATTTCACCAAAAATGAGTCCGAGGAAAAATGGCATGACCCGCCGATAGGTCTGCGCGCCGCCATAGCGCACCGCCAGCCACTTGCAAAGCCAACCGCAAAAGACCGAACCCCAAACGATCCAACCAAAACCGGTGCCGAAGACAAAACCCATCGGATGCAGCGGCCAGCGCAAAAAGTGCTGCCGCATCAATGCCAAGATCCAGGTAAAACCGGCACCGGCGGCATGAAAGCCGAGCCGCACCCAATCGGTCGGGCCGTCAGTGCCACCCGCATCCTTCATCAGATAATTGTAATAACGGCCGATCCTCGCTTCAGACCGGGCGCCGCCCTGTTCTTGCAGCGCGAAAAGCCCGTGTTCGTAAATCGTCTCCAGCGAAAAAACATAACCGGCAGCAAGCCCCGCCAACAAACCCAAAACCATTCCGCAAACCATCCGTCGCGTCGACACGCCGTTGAGTTCGGCGAGCTTGAGCCCCTCGAACTGCAGCGCCGGCCAGAGACCGATCATCGTAAATCCGAAGACCGCCAAAAAACCGAAAGCCATATAGGTCGAATCCGTGAAAAGCCCCGCCCCCGTGCCCATCGCGACAAAAAATATATAACCGACGATTTGCGGCGTCCCCGCGATCGGCAGACCGCCATCGATCCTCAGCCTGGCGAAGGCCAAGCCCAATAGCAAAATAAGCACTAACGAACAAATCCCCATCAAGGGCGGCACGCCCAAAGCCGTGAGCCAAAACCAGAGGAAGGCCAACCCCAACACAAACCCCCAAGCAACCCCACTGCGCCAGGAAAATGCGGCGGCGAGCGAGCGTTTCGCCGTCCACAGGCTAAAGACCCCCAAAAACAACAATCCGCCGCGCGCTTGGTTCATAAAAAAAGGAAAGTGGCCAGGCCAATCGAGCCATGGCGAACCGTGCCCGGGAATAAAATCACCGCGGTATTCCTGACGACCGAGAAAATAGGTCAGCAGCAACTGCACGCGGGTGACGATATAAAAAAACCAAGTACTAAATGAGACTTCAACCGGTGCCAAAAAGGCGACCCCGACCAATAGCGGTACAAAATCGAAATAGAAAGGGGACTCAAAAGTCGCCATCGCTTTCCAAGGATCGTCGAGCAAGAAATCGGCCAGATTCAAACGCGTTGAAATCTCGGGCACCGACGGCGCGTAGTGGTGCAACCCGTTAACGCCGAAGAGCACGCAAGGCACCAACATCCCCCACCAGAACATGCGCTGGGTAAATAGGTCGCCCGCAATCAACGCCCGCGGCATTTCGAGCAATGGGAAACCCAAACGCTCGGTGTGCAACCAGCGTTCGCGCAATAGGGAGACGAGGCAAAAAGTTGTCAGAAAAAAAGCGGCAAAAAAAGCCGTCCAAGCGGCCAAGGGCAACAACCACGCCCCCCAAGGCACTGTAGCACCTCCTTCAAAGGCGGCCACGGCCGGCGCCGAATTCAGCCCACCGGGCACCAGCCAATCGGGTACGATGCTCAAGAAGCGATAATAAGGTCCGGATTCGCGGGCAAAGCCTCCATAAAAACCAGTGAGCAAACCCGGCAAGAAACGGTGCATCATCCCCGAAGCCGTCACCGAGACACCGACCACCAGCGCCGCATAGAGCACTGCCCGGTCACCTGGACTGATAAAGCGGCGCACTAACGCCAGCGCGCCCAAAACCCCCAATGGCATGGCGAGAAAGACTTGTTCGCCGGGGAAGCTGCCGGCACCGGCCAGATACGGGCCTTTGTAGATCAATTCGACGCGTTGGACTAACCAACCGGTCGCCACCGTAATGCCGACGATCAGCAAGGCCAAGCGCCCCGTCGCGAAATTCAAGCTTCCACCTCGTCTTGCACCCGTTGCCAATGCGGCAGTTGCTCCGCGTAGTAACGGCGATCTTCCGCGTCCAGTGTCCGCCATACCAGAAACTGTTTACGCACATCATCGAGGAAAGTCCTAACGACCCGGTGCCAAGTCGAACGATCCCCTGCCGCAAGCTCCAGACGAGCGTCTATATCGCAATAATTCGGATCGACCCCAGGCGCGATCTCCAACACCGTATCCTGTACTACACCCTGGTCAAAAGGCGCCAGCCAAACCCGAGCCTCTAAGCGTATGCTATCCCCCTCGCGCTCAATGCCGAGCGCTTCGACATAAAACCCGGCCCCAATCGACTGCTCGCGGTTTTCCGCCCAGAATTCGGCCTGAAATGCCGCCATGCCCACCGCCTCATGGCGGGCCAACGAAAAAGGCAGCCGTATATCGATCCGGTCCCCCTCGACATCCGTCGGCAACTTCCAACGCCGTTCGATCCCCGGCGTACAGATCTGGCCGGCCATCCGAGCCGGATAAAGCGCCGAGGCAGCAACCAACATGACGATCAGGCCGATGGTCAGCACCGCTGAAAACGACGAATAGTTGAGTTGTAAACCTTGCAATAAACCCCAATGGCCCAAGAGCTGCGCGGCGGCCTGCCCCAACAAATACCCCGACACCACGCCGACCACCCCCAATGCCACCGCCTCAGCCATAAAGAGCCCGCTGACATGCCCCGGCGCCAAACCGATCGCGTTAAAGGTCCCTATTTCACGCGTCCGCTCATAGACCGCGCCCAACATCGTATTGAATACAATCAACGCGGCGATAGCCAAGGGCACCACCAATTGGCCCAAACCTGAAACCGAAGCGACGCCGACAGTATTAACCAGAAAGCGCTGGCCACCAAGCCCAACAAAGAGGTTCAGATCTAAGGTCTCCGCCAATTCATCCAACGACCGCTGGGCCCCTGCTCCTGCGTCGGGAAAGCCTATACCGACCGACGCCAACTGCGCGCCCTCCCAGCGCATCAGCGCCGCAAAAGGCAATACCGGGGTCGAGGCCCCTGGCAGATGCGCAAAAGGTTGTAACTGACCGCCCTGGCCGCCGACTTTGGCCTCGGTCGGCTGTTGTGCCTCCGGATCGAGCGGAGTCAGCGATTCGCCGCTGAGATCTGGCCGGTCGAGCGCATCATCGGCAAGCAAACCCACCACCCGAAAAACCTCGCCAAAAATCCGCACCCGAGCCCCATGCAAACCCGCCGCATCGATACCTAACGAATCAGCCAAGCTGACCGGCAACAAACAGACATCCTGTTCGCCCTCCGCAAGCCACCGCCCGGCCACTATACCCTGCTGCGGCCCTGTCAAATTACCTTCCTGCGGCATTAAACCGGTAAAACCCCACACACCGAGCCCTGCGCCTTCGCGATCATCGCGCTCGATCCGATACGAAGACGACAGCGATGTCACGGCCTTCCATGCCCGCGGCGCGACTCGTTGCGTCCCGAACCAATCGCGCAGCATGTGATAGCCTTCGAGTTCCATCGTCTTCCATCCCGGCATCCTGACCACCGCGCCGTCATAGGCCGCACCAACACCGATCTGCACCCGATTCGTCCGCAGCGAAGCGCGGATCGAGGTAAAAGAAAGCACCGAAAAGGTCAACAACACTAACGTTCCGCACGTCAGCCCTGTGCGCCAAGGCCGCCGCCGCATATGCGCCAAGCCCACGGCAATCGAGGTGGTCACCATGCCGCCGCGCTTGACCGCCGCCCGCCCGCGCCTCTTGCTGCCCAACTCTTGCAACTCGCGGTTCAACCTCGCCATGCCCAGACCAGTTACCAATATCCCTAGGGCGAGAATAACAAATCCGAGCAGGATGACCACCGGCGAAATTGACAGTTCAAAGGCCGGATGCAAATAGCGCAACGCGGCGAAACCGGCGAGAAAGAGTGCAAAATACCCTAGGACCTGCCGCCGCAAATCGGCGAAACCAAAGACCAAGCGCTCAGCGAAATGTGCAAAGGGGATCAACGCCGCCAACAGAAAAAGTGCCCCCTGCACCACACCGGATTGCGTGCGGTCGACATCGCGGTACGTCGCCGCCGCCAATGCCCAAGCGCGACGGGCACGATCGAAGAAATCCCGATGCCTAAGCTCGGCGCGGGCCTCTGTTGCCTCTTCGAGCAATTGCGCCGAACGCTCGTGAAAAGCCGTCAGGCGATCATTGCGCACCCCGTGGCTCTGCAATTCGCCGATCCGTGCCGCATTTAACCAGTACATATCTTGCGCCACTCGATAGGTCGTCTCCACTAACCGTCCCTGCTCCGTGACTTCGTAGCCCTTACCCTCCGGGGTGTCAGCCGAGCCATTGAGCAATAATAAGCGACGCCCCAAACCATAACGCCCGGTCGCCATCACCCCTTTGAAGCGCGATCCTGGCTTGGCGAAGAGCACACCGACCGACTCAGTCCACGACCCGACCCGGTTTGCATAACCGAAGAGATCCATTTCAGGCGCGGTCAACGGCAAGCAGGCTCCGAATATACTCGGTTCAGCCTCGATCCGGGCATCGACCACTTGCAATCGCTCTGGGGTCAGCAAGTTGCGCGGGTCAAAAAGACCGAATAGCGTGGTGCCCTTCAGCGGGGCGGTGACGATTTGTACCTCTTCTTCAGTAGCGTCCATCAACAGCGTCAACGAGCGACCAGGTAACTTGCGCTCTCCATTGACTCCCCAGTCTGGCGCGTCGGTCACCTCGCCGGTCTCTCCATCGAGCCGATAAGCTTCCAAGCGCACCGGCTGGGTATAGATCAGACCCGCCTCCACACCGGGAATAACAAAGCGCCCCGAATCGTCGGCCGCAGCCCAAAAATCTGGCCGTACGCCGGCCAACGTCGGCTGACGTAGCCGAACCCGCACAAGTGCTCCGGACGTTGGCAAGTCAGGTAAGTAACTGCGTGGGCCGTAGTGGACTACATCGCCGCGGATGGTGCCAAATGCATCGTTGCCCCACTCCCATCGGTCCAACTGAGGATCGTCAACCAGTTCGGGGACCACCGACCGCAGTAACTCGACCTGCCCCGCCAGCCAATCGAAACGGACCGCACCTGGCCAGTCAGTCGGCGCATCGATGGCTGCCCGACTATCGTTAACGGTGGCGAATACTAGCGCCGGAGCTCCGGCCAGTGCGGCCACCGATACATCGTACGGGACGGTCAGAGCCATACTGCCTAAGCCCTGACGAGCAAAGTCCTGTTTCAAGCCGTTCACCAGCAGTTGTCGCCCTTCGAGGACTGAATCCTCATACTCTCCGACTAGTCCCATCAAACGCGCCGTGATCGGCGGGGCCTGCAATGACGTGCGATATGGTGCGCGCGGTCGAAAAACACCAAGCACAGGACTGTGCGACGAGAGGTCCAAGCCAGCAATAAAGCGAAGGTCTAGCGCACTTAGGCGCTGCAGAAGTTCAGAATCCGGCACCTCACCAGACCGCCGCCCAGCGGCGGCCATCAGCACCGGCATCAAGTGGCGCATCCCCGCCATATTCTGAAAGTGACCGGCCGTCCATACTAGCACGACGGTACGCTGCGGCCTATGCGCCGCGAAATATCGCGCCAGTTCAATCAATACGGCAGCACTAGCGGCCTGTTCCGCACCCGGTGCCAAAGCCGGGACCGGTGAGATGGCGTCGTAATAAGCGGTGAGTAGAACCGCTTCGCCTCTCAACGTGGGATCACTGCCTGGAACCATCGCGACGATATTATGCGCCTGCCGTTCACGCCAGACCATCCGGCCTCGCAGGCTAACCTCAGCTTGCGCGGCCGCCAGGGTCCGTAAACGGCCCGCTTCTTCTGCCCTAGCGTACAACCTAGGCAGATCCGCGGGGACGTCGAGAAATGTCTGTTCGGCCTGCTTGCGATTTGTCTCGCCAGGCTCGAGCAAGATAACGGCCTCGGCACCCAAGTGGAAGGCATCGACCCAGGCCGATCCCGAATCGTATTCCAATAGCACGATCCGCCCGGCAATCGGTTGCCCTTCAAAAAGGCTCCCGTCTCCGCAATAGACCAATTTAGCCTTGATTCCAGATGCTGCGATAGTCGGCGTGCGCACCAGATTCGGCCACAGCCCAAACAACTCAAGGGATTCGGCGCCGTATGCAAGCCGAAATCCCTGATCGATCGGTATCGGCACCGGAAACGGGTGCCGATATATCTCCCCCACGCCCATGCGCTGTAACTCAGCAGTCAACCAACGCTCGGCACTCTCGGCCCCTGGATAACCAGTCACTCGCGAAGCGGGTGCCGCCAACGCAGTCACCGTACGACGCAACCCCTCGGTTATCAGCCCGGTGGACGCTGCCGGCATAGCAAACACCATTGCCGACAGCATCAGTAGAGTGATAAAACTAGAGGCTAAAGCCACCAGTCACCCCCAGGCAAAGAGAAAGCCCCCGGAGCGAGGCCGCCCCGGAGGCTAATCTAAACGACATTTCTTTGCAGTACTCAGAAGCTGAACTGCAGAGAAAACTGGTGTACACTATCCAAGATCCCGAACGAAGTGAACGCATAATCGACCGTAGCGTCATAACCGCCCATGCCCAATGCAAGTCCAACTCCGGCCGTCATCCCCTGCTCGGTGCGCGGTACATCATAGGAAGTTCCATCCACTTCATCGACTTTCTGATCTTGGAAACCACGACTGCCCAAGACGCCTTGGTAATTGTATTTGTAACCGCTACGCAACTGCAGCATATCGAATAATTCAACTTCGACTGCAGTAAATAGCAGTTGCTCGGCATCTTGGGGCTTGGTGGCGTCGGCGAGTAGCGTAATCCGCGTGCCTGCGTCCCGATTGTCTACCAGATCAGTTGCCAAACCAATGCTAAAAAGCAAAGGTAAGGGGGCACCAATGTCGTAAAATTTCAGGTCGCTGCCCAAGTTATTGATCCGCGCACCGATTCGAGTACCATAGAACTCGGTGCGATAAATTGCGCCGAGGTCAACCGCATAGGCACTGGCACTCAAACCATCGATCGACTGACGTACAATTTTACCAGTAATCCCCATGTCGAGCCGGTCAGTGACGTGCCGACTCCAGGTCAGCCCAATCGCAAGATCACGATAACTGTAACTGTTTGCCGTTGCCATATCGTTGGGCTGGAAAGTACCCGCCTCCAATACGAATTGCGGAACTTCATCGCGATCAGCAGCGATGTCACTCAAACCCATGGTAACAATTCCGAGTCCGAATGTTCCAAGGTCTCCCATATCGCGTGTAAACCCAATCGCGTCGTGAGCAAGATCTGCGATCCAGTCATTATGCGACAGCAGCACCTGACTCGCGCCTTGGTCGAGAGCGGTACCGGCCGGATTCCAGAACATCTGGTTAACATCTCCGGTTACCGTGGTGTAGGCCGAGCCCAGCGACGTGGCCCGTGCACCGACACCTATTTTGAGAAAAGCGGCACCAGTAAGACCGGATTTCCGCACACCTGCTTCAGACGGCTGAGCAACGGCTACAAGTCCGACTACTCCCAACCCGATGATAATCTTTATTAATTGCATGTCTTAAATCTCCGTTTCCTTTATCAATTCAGCGCAGGATGGCAAAGTGCCCGGTTTGCGACCCGCCGGGATACTCAGCCACGTAGATGTAGAGACCACTCGCCACTTCAATACCATCTTTTGAAAACATATCCCAAAATAATGTACCATCGAAGGCGTTAGTGCCATTAAAGCGCAGGAGGTCTATTACCTGGCCCGAAACGTCGAAAATCGTGATCTCGGTAGCGGTCGGCAGATTGCTAAAAAGCATCTTGTGCTCAGTGCCCGTATCGTGCAAAGCACCTCGCTTATACGGGTTCGGTCGAACCCGGACCTTGAGGCTGCCGTCTTTCAACTGCGAGGCAGCTACCAGCGGCGATTTGAGCACAAACGGAGCACCGATACCTTTTTCTCCCGCCAGATCGACAGGGAAATTTGTGGAAGCCGTCGCATAGTGATAGGTGTTTTTCCACAGACCGTCGCGGCCATTGAAATTGTGCCTGTGCGTCTCGAGCGAGCTAAATGGCATGCCGTTTATCTCGCCGGATTCGTTGTCGTAAGCCGCAACATAGTAGTAATAGGTGAATCCAAACGTCACCAGATCGCTTTCATCGGCAAACTTATATTTATACATCCCACTGTCGGCATCGTCATTGAGATACATCCCGAGTTCGCTGGCCGGTATGTGCTTAATCAAGCGATAAGGGCCCCACGCAGCGGACTCTTGAGGCTTGTAGGCCGCTGAACTGATATTCGGGTTGTTGGCTTCGCCGAATTCCGCCAGCGTCCCATCATCGGGATTCTCAACCGTTTGCTCGTGATAGCTATCGACGATGCGGATGCCCACCTGCTGCGAATCGACCTTGGGAAAGAGCGCCGAACGATATACTTTGTAGCCCGCAAAAT
Organism: Gemmatimonadota bacterium; assembly: GCA_018672475.1. Taxonomy (GTDB): domain Bacteria; phylum Latescibacterota; class UBA2968; order UBA8231; family UBA8231. The sequence goes on from JABHFS010000156.1 coordinate 28,932, forward strand.
CAGCGGATGCCTCTGCTACATCGTCCCATTTAATATCGATCTTAACGTCGGTATTGGGGGCCACTTGGATGTCGGGAGTAGCCGGCGGTGTCGGCACCTGAAAGTTGTTCTCATAGACCCACTGAGCCGTCGAGCGCGCTTTGCGAACTCCCTGCAAGCGGAACCCCGCATACTCTACCAAAACCACGGTCATGGTCTCGCCGACTTCCAGCGAAAAGGGGCCAACACCTACTAATAGTTGTCCGTCAAAACCATGATCTATGGTGTAACCATGCGTCCACGCCCAATCCGGCTGATCGCCCAGAGACTTACTCGGATCGACCTCCCAGTTTTGCACGAATGTGCCATTGTATTTCATGTCGCCGAGTGGCTGTCCGCGCTCGCCTTCAGGGCGAACCGCATTGATGAACGACAGCGGATCACCCGCGACGATATCGGGATGTGTGGGATCAAACCAGTTCGGATCGGGCTGAAGCGCACTCTCATTTTGAACCGATGCGCCCTTGTCCCATACGCGGCTACCAATTGTATCGCCATTAAAAAATGAACTCATGGCATAAATATGACTCATGCGCGGATCGGCGCGACCACCATCATCCTTGAGCACCGAAGTAAACCAGCCCTTCTGCCCTCCTGCACCCACCGGATGACTGTCGTAAATGGTCCGCTTATCCGCTTGATCGGCATTGCTACCGATCGTAGGCATCGCGCCCTGTTTAGCCGCAATCCACTGCATGCCATTGTGGATATCGTAATAGTAACCACGGCGATTCATGGTACCGCCCAGTTTACGCTTGTCGTCGGCCGCCCAACCGCGGTCACCACCAAACACCGGATGTGGTTCATTGAGTTTACTGGGCGAGGGCCCTGTAAAAACTACCGGTACGTCCCAGGGTTCGCCGTCGGCATCAGCAGTAGCGTCATAACCCGATGTTGGACCGGTGAACCAACCCGAAGCGCCACGCCGCCCATTGTTCCTATTACTCATCGAATTAATCGGTTCGTTCTGCATGTGCAGGGTCAACGCATTGATGCGATTATCGCTTCGCTCGGCAACGCCATCGCCATCGGCATCGAGAAGTCCAGTATTCGTCAATTCTAACTCAACAATGATGAAATCGTTGAGGTTGGCGTGGTTGGCCGCATACTGGCGCATGCGCCACTTGACATCGACACCTAGGTTCGTCGGCATACTGCCCTTATACTGCATCTCGTTGCGATCGCCATCGACCCACTCTGCGCCCGGACTGGTATAATCGCGATTCCCGTCACCGGCACCAGCCAGATTATTTGTGTAGAAACCGTGTAAATATTGTTTAGCCCTTGGAGCGGTTGAGTCAGTGAAATTATTGATCTCATCCGGGCTATATTCTGACATCTGTAGATCCTGCCCCCACGGCATATGCAAATTCTCGCCACCGGGATACATCTGTGTCGGCGTAGTCCATTGACGATCCCAATTGCCGATACGGAACAGATCATAGCTCTTGAGCGGATTATCCACCTCTCCACCATAATAGCGTCCTGCATTGCTAGGCAGGAACGACTCCCAGATGTCACCGGCGGTAAAGACGCCCCCCTCCTTGGCGGCAACCCCACCGGCCACGACCATGAGCGAGGCTGCCACAACCAGCAACACTCTTCCTTTGCGTCCAGTCATTTTCAAATCCTCCTAGAAGTCTACCGTTATGCCGAGGTTGGCGATCCGGGGAATATCATATATGGCCTGACTCTCACGAGTGAAGGCCCGGTTTAGATCACCCGTGGGATCTCCGTCTTCTTCCCATTTGGTCTGGCTCGGTATATTGCGGTTGTCGAAGGTTAGAATATTCTCACGATCCATTAGATTGCGGACCTCCAAAAACACGCCGAGTTTATTGCCGCCGACGCTGATGCCGCGATCAAAGCGAAGATCCATGCGCATATTCCAAGGTGCCGTCGCACTTTCGCGAGCCCTGGGATCTTCGGTCGTCGCCGTGACATTGTAATTAAAACCACTCTCGGCCGTGGTGATGAGCGCCAAGCCGATCGCCGCAGGAAGCTTGGCCAGCACAGTCAAGCCAACCCGATGGGTGCGATCAAAACCGGAGACCAACGGATTTCCACCACCGTTGACGTTTGCTTGGTAGGTATTAAAGGCCTGCTTGTTATCCAACCCCGTTTGCAAGGCCACTTCATCGCCATCGGCTTTGTGCGAAAACGACCGACGGTCGGGAAAAGGCGTTGCGTTGTTACCGCTTCGCGACGCCTTGATGTAGCTATAAGCGTAATTAAAGCGCCCATTAATACGGCTATTTGACCGCCGCTCTATCCCGAACTCAATACCGCGACTATCCGCGTAGCCACCCGTGGTATTTAAGTTGTAGTTGGCAAAACCAGCATTGGCCGGACTAACCGTAAAAGATAGATGTCCATAATTTTCGATGTCGCGGTAATAGGCCGTGACATCTGCCAAATAGTCGGGGTGGAAGCTGTACTGCAGCCCCATCTCATAAGCCGTCGCCGTGGTAGGATCGGCATTGACATCGAAGATCGTGGGATACGAGGGGTTGGCGAAACTGCCGTAGTCATCGTATAGCGTAGAGAACGACGGAGGGGAATAAAATTTGCCCCACGAATAGTGCATGGCCGCATTCTCGCTGATCGGGTGAGAGATTCCAAGCCTTGGCTGCAGAAACCACTTGGTATCAACCTGACCATTCCGCACTGGTTTACGATAGGTCTGGGTCTGGCCATTACCATACGTATGTTCGGCTTCGACAGAGGGCTCAAAGAAATTGGCAATCTGCTCGGCATCAACATCTAACCCATCCAACCTCACACCGGCATTTATTACGATACCCTCATACTCTATCTTATCCTGCAGATAGAGCGCCATCTCTTTCGGCTTGCGTTGATATTCACCAATTTCAAAGGGTAAGTTGCTATACCCCACCGTGACTTGGGTCCGCTGCATCAGCTGAGAAACATTGTGCATACGGTATAATCCACCCACCTTGACCTGATGATTGAAATTCAGCTGGTGTGTTAGATCAGCCTTCAGTTGAGTCACATCGCGGTTAAGCTCCTCAAAAAAGAAGCCCGGCTGTGCCAGTCGGTACTGGTTCGCGCCAAAAGGCAGATCGAAATTTTTCGAATTTCCTGGGTTGGTGGTAAAAAACGTGAAATCACCGTTGGCATCGGCTCCGCTGCCATCTACGCCGAGATATTTCTCCGATTTCTCCTTGCTGTCGATAAAGATGAAGTCACCGTTTTCACTAGTTTCGACAACACCATCACCGTTGTCATCCGAATAACCAAAGGAACTTGACCGGGTGACGCTGGAGAGCTTGACATCAAGGAAAGTACTGGAAGATATCGAGTAATTGGCACCCAAATAAGCCATGGTACCAAGCTTCTTGTTGCCCAAGGCGCCTTGTGGATAATAAGCCATCTTCCCGCTGAAGTTGCGGTTTACCCAGCCACCCAACTCACCGCCATCATCCACCATAAGATTACCGGAAAGCTTGAGATTATCGCCGGCTCGGTGGGTCAATTTTAACGAGTGGCGCAGCGAACGATTCAGGGAATTAGGTAAGTGCCCTTCGTCGTTGAGATAGCGCGTCGTTAGGTAAAAGTTCGTATTGGGCAGCGGCAACTTACCGCCGAGCGACAGTTCAAATTCTGTCGCCGGATTGTCACCATAGGTCACGTCAGACGGTTTAAAGGTGTAATACTTTTCAGCCTTGGCTTTTTCTGCGGCGTCCTCCGACGCCAATAGTCCATCACGAGCCTCTTCGTACAAATTGTAGTACGTAGTTTTGTCGACCGTGCCGTCTTCGGCAGGCTTGGGATTAACCAAGCCGTCGTATACTTCGGCACCGGAGTTGCGATTACCGCCCATGCCCATGCGGAAAAACACCCTCCCTTCTAACTCATCACCGCCCTCACGAGTCACCACATTGATAATCCCAGCACTAGCGGCATCATATTCGGCATTGAAGGTTCCGGCGATGATGTCCAAGGTCTGCACATTGCTTGCATTAATGCCAACGGCAGTAAACTCCCCATCCGAGGTGCGGTTCACATCGGTATACGGATTGTAAGTATTAGCCCCTTCGCCGGCGCGAAAATAGGTATCAGACACATCAATACCATCGACCAACACCTTGGCCTCGGCCTTGCGGCCACCGCGGATGTAGCCGCGAAAGACACTCGGCGTAGTATTGATCAGATCCTGAAGATCGCCGACCGGCATCGTATTGTTCAGTTCCGCCTGGCCAATTGTGGACCGACTGGTTGTCAACGATCGCTCTACGAGCGGTGCATCGGCGGTAATTACCATCGCCTCGCCCTGTATCGCCGCCGTCGGCAGATCAAAATCGACCAGAGTCGTTAGATCGAGTCGAACCTGTATGCCCGTCTGTATGGTGGCTTGATGCCCGATATAACTAGCTTTGACAGCATACATTCCGGGCGAAATATTGAGTAAGAAGTAGCGGCCTTTGTCGTCGGCGATCGCGCCGACTTTCTCGCCGCCGACTTCGACGACTACATTCGCGCCGGGCAAGGCCTGCCCAGACCCGTCCTGCACCACACCGGCGATCTTACCATTGCCGGCTAAAGCAGGTAGTGCTGTTAAGGCGCTAATAAGCGTCGCCCAAAGCACGACCCGCCACTTCCTCTTCTCGATGTGCATGGTTGCTCTCCCATGAGTTGTGCGAGATGAAGTGAAAGCTTGACGTATGATTTATTTTCCCAGTGCCCGCTCAATTGCAATCTTCAGCGGGACATTTTAATGCCCCATAGCATAAATAGCCGATTATAGCTTGTCAAACTATAATTTGAATTATCCTAACACCGAGTTAAGTGGGTATTTTATAGCCGTTTTTTTAAAAAATTAAATGCAATAAAACGGATAATTCGTCCATAATACGCCGAATTTCAAGCATAGTCCTTAATGCCAAAGTTTGGGCAACTGACTTTGTATCGTAACAAAAGTAAAATAGCCAAAGAAGGCGCAAGACCAGATCAACGCCAAAAAACGCGTTGGATGCATCGCCAATGGGCCTTTGAGCACGCGATTGTTCATCCACAACAACAATACTGAGTAGATCAGCATTACCCCTGCATTGAGCGAAGCGCTGAGTATCAACAACTGCACCGGCTTGTTAAAATCCGAGAGCATGATCAGTGTACCAAAAAGAATCTGCGCCCAGAGCAATAAGAAATAGAGTCGGTTCTTGCTCCACTTTTCATTTTCGCGCAACCAATTAATCTTGATGATATCGGTAGAAATCCGCGCGCAAGCGTCTAATAGTCCCAATTCCGTCGTCAGCAGGATCGCAATACCCATCCAGTTGAAGAGATGTTTGAAAAAACCACCGTGCTGCCCGGCAATAAAATCCCCTTCGGCATCGATAAACCCCAAACCCTGTTCTAATCCCGGAGCCTGTCGAGCGGTGGCATAGGCGATCAGCGACAGCAGCATCAACGACAGGGCCGAAAGCCCATAGAAGGTGATCAGGTGTTCGCGATTGGCCGCCAGCCACCAGCCGCGCCAACGACGCATATTTTGCTCGGTCTGCTCAAAGTGATAACCGATATCACCTACAGCTTCTTCTTTACCGGTCAACGGGCTGGTCAACCGTCCGACATAGGCGCCCATCCCATAGCCCTTGTCGCGAATAAAATCGCTTTGCACCAGATTCATCGTGCCACCGGCCCCGGCGAAGGCCAACGCCCCCAAAAAGAGCGGCAACTCCATCTCCTCCGGTATATAGCCGATATTGACGATCCCCTTGCACATCTCCCAGATGTGAACAGGCTCAACGACAAGAAAAAAGATGACCAGCAAAAATACCAGCACCAAGGCGACCAATACCGTCTGTATCCGCTCCACCGTATTGTAGACCACTGGCCCCAAGCTCAGCGCCAGCCCCACTAAAAACAAACTCGCAATCGAATAGCCGACGCGCACGCTCTCGTCACCGCCCAGTTCCCATGTCAAGATCGTCGCCGCCCCCGAAGCCCAACCCGGCCACATCCACGGTATAACATTAGCCAGCAAGAAAATTCCGGCCCATCCACCCCATAGACGGCAAAATCCGGTTATAGCCGTCTCTCCGGTCGCCAGCGCCCAGCGCTCGATCTCCATATTTATGAAGTACTGCGTCAGCACCCCGACCATACAGGCCCAGAATACGGCAAAGCCGAATTTGTAGGTTATATAAGGCCAAAGCACAAATTCGCCGCTGCCCAACGACAAACCCAGCAGCAGAATGCTCGGACCGACCATTTTGCGCCATTTCGGCGGTTCCGGCAGATCGCGATATTGCCCAGCAGGCAGTTGGTCGCAGGGTATAACTTCGTGTGGAACGAGTTTAGCTTCCATAGAATCCCTCTCCCCAAGCGAGCAATGGATGCCGGCGCTGTAAGGGAAAATGCACCCTAGCGCCGGTGATTTGTGCCTCGTACGCCCCAAGAATCATCTCCAGCGCCGCCACGGCGTCACGTGCGCTCGAAATGGGTTCGCGGTCGTTTTCCACCGCGTCGATCAGGTCGCCTATTGCCAGATCATTGCCCATACTCAGCGGCTCATCGGCCACCTCGTCAATATCCTGCCAACGCTGTCCTTGATCCGCTGGATCCAGCACCGTGTGCGGATAGAGCATCGCCACCCCGCTGCCACCACCCCGCAAAAGAATCGTGCCCTCGCTGCCGACAATCTCCATCCCCATTCGCTTGCCGCCACCTTCGGTAAATTTCCGCGAATCAAAAAATCCGGCGACACCGCTCTTAAACGCGAAATAAGCGTTAACGCAATCGCCGGCAATCGGCCCCACCGGCTCATCCGCCTCCTGCACATCACCGACTTCCAGCTCTCGTCCTTCGTGCGTTATATGCGCCGACATCCAATCCACATCCCCGACAAAAAGCCGCATCATATTGAACAAATGCGTGCCCAACACGACCATATCCTCCCCACCGCCGCGCCGATCCTGCTTTCCATGTGCATAGATCGCCTGTACCTCACCAATCCGCCCCGCCGCCAATATCTCCTTTACATGCTGTATGCGCGACAAATACGCACCCTGATGCGCCACCGCGACCTTTTTGCCCTTCACCTTCGCCTTCGCCACGATCTCATCACCGTCGGCCAAGTTCCAAGTCATCGGCTTCTCGCAATACACATGCGCCCCTACTTCCAGGCAGGCCATTACCATCTCCAGATGATTGTCGGTCCACCGCGGCCCCACCGTGACGATCTCCGGCTGTTCTTCTCGCAGCATCTCCCGCCAATCGGCATAGGCCTTGGGCGCAGACAATTCAGCCTGTTTAGCCAATCTGTCTTCCTCGCCCTCATCTGCAACCGCTACGACCTCAACCCGCTCGTGATGCTTCAAACCAAGATGCAACCCATGCCCCCAATTGCCCCGACCGGTCCAACCGATGGCCGCGCCCCTATAGACCTTATCACGATCACTCACTCTCATTCTCTCCTTGAGGGAATCTGCAAAATATCAACTTGCGAAAAATGGTTATCACCCAAGCCCGTTCTCCCTATTGGGAACTCTACAAAAACGCTATGCGGTAATTTTAGTGTGTCCACTCGCAGCGACTTGCCGTCCCCGAAGCCGCAGGATGCGGCGTAGGGGAACTGCCCTCGGAGCTTTGCAGGATTTGTAAAACGAGCTCCCGCAGGGCACGTATCGCGTAGTGACGCGTGCGCATACTAAAATTCCCCCACGCACAACGCCCAATGATTACAATATTAAAAAATTACAAGCAACCATCAACCATTCACCGCACCCCTACAAACACCACATTGCCCATCTCCCCCAAGAAAAAATCCACCACCATCCATACCGCCCCACCCATCAACTGTCCCGCGATCAACCCCACAAATAGCGGCTTGTAGGTCACATACCCCCGGGTTCCGGCGAACTTGAAAATAACCGCCTTCAATATCCACCCCAGAAAAACCGAAAACCAGGCCACCCCCATCACCCAACTGTCGCTGACCGGCAAACCGATATAGTGCAACGGCCACCACAGAAAATGATGCTGCATATAGATCAAACCACCCATCAACGCCGCACCAACGGCGGTAAAAAATAACCGTGGCCGAATATGTTCCCAGCCGATGGGGTTGTTGATCTTGTCTTCGAGAAAACGATAAGCCAACGACGGTACGCCGAATTGCCGCAGATTGATCCCGCCGTGCGTATAGTTCAAGTAGAGCGTGATCCAGGACGCGCCGATCAGACCGACGACGACGGCGATGAGCAACCCCCAGAATAAACGCCGGTGATTCGCCCGATTGTTATGCGCCAATTTGAGCGCGTTGGCCGCCGAAGCCATGACGCTAGTGCGCATCTCCGCCGCCCAAGAATAACTCAAGCTGATCGAAGCCAGCCCTTTCCAGCCGATCATCTCAGTCCCCAGCGTATAAACGGTGAAAGGCTGGGGCAGCATCGTTGACGAGGTGAAACCGACCCCGCCCTGGGCGATGACACGGGCTATGGCCAAGAAGATCGCGAAAGCCCCGAAGCAGAAAACCGCCGCCGCTAAGGGCGGTGCACCGCTGAAAAGCAACCAGCCGAAGAAATAAGCCGCACAGCCGATCCACAACCACACCGCCGCCCGATAAGAGAGGATCTCGTCACCGTCGCCGTCAACGACCCCGCCATCGCGCATAAACGCCGCCCGGCAAACCCGGCGCAGATGATCCCGGGCCGTCCACACAATCGCGACGACCAATACCAGCATCGCCCCCATCCCCTGGTGCGATAAGGCGACCGAAGACCCCGTCAAGGCCTCGTTGTGCCCCTTAATCTGGAAACCAATAATATTGAAGAGTCCGGTTTGGAAGCGGCTCAAAAGATGAAAAAACCACACCGAGAACGCGACATTGAGGTTGAGAAAATACGTGACGCCGATGATGGCGAAATTGACGAATATATTCAACCGCACACTATCGCGAAAAAGCAATAACGGGTCGAATAACAAGCGGATCTCCGGCACGAAAAAAAAGTAGTGGTTGAGTCCGTCAAGCATTTGGATCGCAAAGGGCAGCGAGAACCCGACCCACATCAGCGGATTGCGGAAGATCAGCGGGAAGATGCCCTCGTCATTGCCGCGCAGCATCTCCAAAGGCAACTGCGCGAGCGGAAAAACCAGCCGTTCTTGTTCCACCCAGGGCCGACGAAAAATGACCATCGTCGCAATCATTAGCAGATAGACCGCCAACATCGCGCTGCCCCAAGCCAATAGCGGCACCAACCAAGCTCCCCAGGGAATTCCAACTCCGTCGGGCAGCCCTTCGTAAAAAAAACGCGCCACCTCCGGATCGCGCGGCGCCAACCAGGCGGGGATCAGCGGCTGCACGAGATCGACCCAGCGGTTTTCAGGCGTGGCGTAGTAAAAGGGGCGGGTGAGAATATGGAAGAGGTTGGTTACCAGGCCCCAGGTCGGTATCGCGGAGGCGACGATCATCATTGCATAAATGACGACCAACTCGCTCGTGCGCAACGCCCAGGATCGGCGCACTACTTTCAATAGCGGATTGACCAGGCCGACCAATAGTATAAACACCATCATTGCCCCCGCCGTGATATAGTCGGAGGTCAAACCGGCGTTTTGCAGCACGAGCACGGTATAGGGGCAGGCGAGGTTGAGGAAAAATGCCAGCAACGCACCCAGCACCAGAGCCCGTATCGTTACTTCAGCGTTAGACTCAACGGGGATGGAAGCTTCTTCGTTCACCATCGGCCGAAAGTAGCCGCTGTCACAGATTCCGGCAAACTCGGCTTGCCAGTATCCCGCCCGTACGCGATTTTTTCTCCTTCCGAATCTGACCTATCGCATTATAGCAACACATGGAGGTGATTTCAGTGGACGCAATCGAAGCTATCGGCGGCAGTCGTCCCTTGAGCGCGGAGGTTTTTGCCCAACGCGCGTATGACTACGCCCTCAACCCGACCCGCAATTCACTCAAAGCCATTCTCGACCAGAGCGAGTCGGTCGAGAAGACCCCACCGTTATTGGGCGGCTTTAACGACATACCCTGGCACAAACTGCGCGAGGCCGAAGTGCATTCCTGGGCCAAAGCCGGCTGGTCCTGGATCGTCAACGACGCCGAGCACAGCCAATGGGAAGGCTGGTACGGCCGCGAACACAACGCCATCGAGTCGCGCCACGGGATCCTGCCGGTCCAGCGCCTGGCCCGCGAGGCCTGTTCCGAACACGGCGACGCCTACCAACTCGGTGCCCGCGCGACAATGCGCCCCTATGGCACCACCTACGAGGATGCCGAGCGCTATTTTCGCTCGGTCAATTTCCCCGTGCCCGGCTCCGCCACCCCCGACGACCGCGGCGGTTATCCGGTCCGCGACGGCGAACGCACGATGATGTTCACCCCCGACCAGCTGCGCGGCGCGGAAACCGAGACCCAGGGCTGGATCCAGTTCGAGACCAAAGAGTACATTATAGATATCGAAACCCGCGACAGAGTCCTCGACCTAATGGCCGCGCAGGGCCGCAACAAAGCCTGCGGTTTTGTCGGCCCCTTCGACGCGATTTTACGCGAGGGTGACTTGCCCGAGATCAACGACGCGGTCAACGCGCTCTTCCGCGCTGCCGCCGAACGCGGTATCCACACCGGACGCGTCGTCGGCCACGGCGCGATGGAAGACCCCAAGGATATCGAAGACGGCATGGTTGAAGCCATCGAAAACGGCGCGCGCCTGATCTGCGTGCACCCGCTCACCAGCGATATGGTCTTCCGCGGCGCCTATGCGATGGCAGAGCCTTTCTTCAAGGCCTGTAAACGCTGCGGCTTCTAAAAGAATGAATGCGCGCCAGGCTCTGCGATTGCGTGGAGCCTGGCTCTTATTTTTAACTTTTCCACCCCGCAGGAGACCCTATGCGTCTGCTTTGCGCTTTAATCAGCGTCCTCTTTCTAACGATCAACCCGACCAGTGCCCAACCCTTGAACTACGATCCCTATTTCGTCCTGCCCGCCGGGCTGGGCCAAACCAGTATTGACGCCGGCGTTGTAGTATCCGACACAGGCGATCTCTTCAATACCAGCGACGTGGTGGCGATGGCCAAGTTCAACCCCCACGAAAAAGTCGAGGCCGGTGCGCGATTCGCCTTCGGCTGGTTAAACGATACTGAGTCCAACTTCTCGTCCCTCGTCGTCGGCGCAAAATACAGCCTCGGCCACCACAGTGCCGCGACCTTCAACTTGACGGTCCCCGCCGGCGGTGTTGACCACCCAGGGCTCTCGCTCGGCCTGATGAATTCTACCGAGCTAACCACCGGCCTTATGCTCAACGCCCAGTTCCAACTCGGCCTGCTCAAAGGCTACAATGGCGGCAAAGGTATTGTCGTCGATGCGTTGATCGAACCCGTTAAGGTCTTCAACAATAGATACAGCGCCTATCTCGATCTATTTATCACCTCGAACACCGACCGTTTATCGGATTTCCTCGCGGTCAACCTCGGGCCCAATATAGACATCAGCATCGGCGACGGCAGCGTGCTCAATATCGGCGTCACGCTGGGGCTAAGCGGTGACGCCAAACAACAGGAGACAGGCCTGACCTTCATTCTATTGCGCAATATGTAAAGGCCGCGCTTGCACTGCAAAGCGGCCTTTAGTACCATACAACAAACCAGTTACAGGAATTCATCATTTACAAGGAGCTATCTATGTTTAGGGGAGGATTGTTTGCCCTATTGCTAGCAGTCTCCGCAGGCCCCGCCGCCGCGGATCTTTCCATTTTTGTTGCCTCGGTCGGCTTCGATGAGGAGGCCAGCCTCGACAATGGCGTCGGTGCCGGTGTCCGTTGGGGCAAGTCCAGCTCTATCATCGGCGGCGAAACTTCGCTGATGGTCGCCCGCCCCTCGCGGACGGGAAGCTTGGGCAGTGAATCGACCACGGCGATCTTCTACGATGCCCGCCTGATGGTCAACATTCCTACCGGCACGATGATCGCGCCCTTCCTGGGCATCGGGCTGGGCGCCATCACCGTATTGTCGACCGACCTGCCGAGCACCGATGACCGCACCGACGCGGCACAAGCCGCGCTCTCGACCCTGGCCGACACCCAGACCAATCGCGCCTTAAGCTATGGCGGCGGCGCGCGCTACGCGCTCAACGAAAAGTTGTCGCTGCGGGTGGATATCCGTCGCTATTCGGTCTTCTCGGTAACGGCCCTAGCCAAAGACGCGCTCAAGGACCAGATCCTCAACGAGATCGAAGACGAAATCGGCGTCGAAGTACCCGAGGGAGCAGCCGACCAGTTGCTCAACAATTCCACCGAAGACAAGACGGTCGCCCACAACGAATTCAGCATCGGGATCAATATCAGTTTCTGAGCGACATAAAACCGAAGCACTACAAAAAGAGCCGCGCGGTGCCAATCAATGGCACCACGCGGCTCTTTTTACGCCCCATATAAAATCCCTCAGCCAACCTACTCCCGCACGAATTTGGGCTGTCCGCAACCGTCGTTGGTCACATAACTGCGCGCCGGAATCTCCGCCCGCTCGGGAATAACCAGATCGAGTTCGGAGGCATTTTCTATAATCGTCCCGGCCCCGATCCGCACATCCCGCCCCAATGTGATCTTCCCGGGCCGCACGGCCCCCGACTTAATTGTGCCGATAAATACCGAGACCCCGATATGGCAATGGGGACCGATCTCCACTACGCCGTTGATCTCGGCCGTCGCCCCGATCACCGTGTGATCCCCCACTTTTACCGGACCAATAAGACCGGCATCCGTGCCGATAAACACATAATCGCCGATTTCAGGATGCCGCTGCTGCACCTTGTCGCTCAACCCGCCGAGCGTACAGGGATAGAAATGACAGCCCGAGCCGATAATGCCCGTCTGCCCAGTCGTCATACCTCGATGAGGATGGTCGAGAAAGGTCGCGTCGCCGATGCGTGTCTCGGGGTGGATATCTGCCTGGTAGTAGCGCCCGCCCAACTCGGAGATCGCCCGCGGCAATAAAGGCACCGGCCGCCGTTCAAGCCCCGGACTGCCTTCGACGGTACCCTTGCGCGTCAATGCGTGCGCGACATCGTGGTAGAACAACACCCGCCAGCCCGGGTAGGTGCTCATCACCAGTTGCATCTGGTAATCGAAGATAAAATTGCATTCTAGTTCGGCGAGGAAGTTGCGATAGTGATCGAAGTCGCGGCGGCGAATCGTCTCTTCCAACTCGGCCGGGAAATCGATTTCCAACAACTGTTCCTGGGTGAGGTTGCAGTTGTCGAGCAGATACGCGTCCCAGACCGCCGGGTCCCTGAGCGAGGCGAAGCGGTTCCAACGGGCGCGGGTCTTGAGTTCGGGCAGCTCCCACAATAAACCGAAGGTGCTCATCAATGCCTTTTCTTCGGCGTATTCATCCTCACCCACGGCCAAATACGACTGGGCGATCATCGCGTAAAGCTGGTCGGCGATCTCGCCGATGGCCTCATCCAACTCCTGCTTCTGGTGCTCCGGGCCAAGGGCGTTATGCGATCCGGGCGCAACGCATTCAAGCAGATTGCCCAACACCGTCTCCAGCAAGTCGCGATCGACGAAGCCGCGCCCCGAACGCTGTGAGAGGATTTGCCGGTCGACCGCGTCGATTCTGAGCGCCTCGATCTCTTCCGGCGTATAGATCGGCCTGAGCCGCGTGAGCAACAAATCGAGCAGCTCCAACTTGCGGCGCTGGTATGAAGTATCGAAAAGTGTAGTTTTACTCATGCCTAATCCATATGAAAGACCTGGGGGATCACTTCGATCACGGGCGATGCATCCTCGTTGCACTCCATCAATGGTTGCATATAGCGCCACCACTTCCAGGTCAGTTCATTGTCCTTCATCGTATCTATTGCCGCCGGGGCTTCCGTCTCCAGATAGGCAAAAAGCGTCAGCCCGTGCAGGAAGATGCTGTAGTTTTGCACCCCCGAGCTATTGATCAATTCAACCAACTCCGGCCAGATTTCGTCGTGGCGCTTCTCATATTCGGCCGCGCAGCCTTCTTTTATATGCATTACAAACGCGAGTCGTTGCATAATTTCCTCCCAATTTGTCCTTACCAACTCTACCGTATATCTTAACGGAAAATACAGAACACTCGCCGGGCCGCAACCCGGCTTTATTATATATGGAGAAACAGCATGCACCCGTTTGAAGATCTCGTCGTACCCAAAGGTTCCGTTGGCATCCACTGGTTCGGTCAGAGCACTTTAGGGCTCAAGGATCCCCAGGGCACTATCGTGCAGGTCGATCCCTACTACCCGCGCGAGCGCCCCGCCGACCGTTTCGTACACGCGCGTCCGCCACTCAATGAGGAGTCGTTGCGCACCGACTACGTGCTCTTGACGCACGATCACGGCGACCACACCTGTATCGAATCAATCGAACGCATCGTCGGCACGTATCCGGACGTCCGTTTTGTCGGGCCGGAAGAAAGCATTAAGCACATCCGCGCGTCAAATATCGACAATGACTCGGTGACCGTCACCGCCGGCGACACCGCCGAATTAGGCACGATGACGGCGCACACCGTCTACGCCAAACCACCCGCCGGCCTGCCCGACGACGGCATTGATCCGCCCGACGTCAACCATCTCGGCTATGTGGTCGAAGCCGGCGGCGTCCGCATCTACATCTCCGGCGACCCGGTCAACACTTTTGGCAATCACGAAGAGCTATTGGCACCGATCCGCGAACTAAAACCCGATATTGGCTTTCTGACCAACCACCCCAAAGAAGGCGAGTTCCCCTTCTTTGACGGCTCGGCCAAGATCGCCTCGGCGCTGGGCCTCAAAACGGCAAGCCCGACCCATTACTCCTGCTTCGTTAGCCGCGACTACGACCCACAAGAATGGGCCGCTGGACTGCAAGGCGTCGAGCCGCTGATTATTCCGTATAACCAGTCGGTGGTCTATTCGAACTAAACCGGTATAAACAGAGAAGGGCCGCCGGCATGCATCGGCGGCCCTTCTCCGTTCTGGATCCCCCGACCTCAGGCCAACATCTTCTTCATCAGCCCTGCCATCTTCTCGACCTCGTCTTCGCTATTGAATATATGCGTCGAGATACGGATCGGATTATAGTGGGCATGCGGCCCTTTGACATGCTCTTCGGGCACATAGGCATAGGTCCCCTGCGCCGGTTTGAGGATCATATTATGCTCGTTCCAGAAACGCTTTACGATCTCACCGCGATCGCCTCTTGCGGGGTCGAGCGCAAAGGTCACCACCCCCGAAGACAGCTCTTCTTGTTCGGGGGTCAATAGCGTCAGCGCCGGTATATCGCGCAAGCGATCGCGCACTAAGCGACTCAAATGCCGACAGCGAGCTTCGATACGCGGCCGACCGATCGCGTTGTGAAAATCCATCGCTATGCCATGCCCGAGAATCTGCGGTACATTGCGCGTACCCGAAGATCCGGAGTACACACCATACCCCGAATAGAGCATGATGGGATGGACCCGGTCCTGTATTTCCTTGCGAATATAGAGCAGCCCCGTGCCTTTCGGTGCCAACATCCATTTATGACTCGAAGAGGCATAAGCATCGACGCCCAACGCCTTAACGTCGACATCTAACATACCTGGGGCCTGTGCCCCGTCACAGACGAAGATAATTCCCTTGGGGCGGGTCATCTCGGCAATTTCGGCCAGCGGCATCTGCAGACCCGTTATCGTGTCGATGTGGCTAAAGCTACATACGCGCGTGCGCTTGTTGATATGCCGTTCGATGCGCTCCAGGATGTCTGCCTTGTTCTTTACCGGGTTGGGCATCTGTACATAGCGCATCTTGACGCCATGGTGTTTAGCCAGATATTGCCAGCAGACCATACCACCGCCATGCTCGTGATTCGTCGTCAGAACCTCGTCGCCCTTTTGCAAGTTGAGCCCGGTGGCGACCAGATTCATGCCTTCGGTCGTATTGCGCGTCAGCGCCACCTCGTCGAGCGAGGCGCCGATAAATTCCGCCGCCTTCTCGCGCACCGCTTCCTGCCCGGCTCCCAGGCCACCCCACTCATTGTGATAGGGATCGGCCTCCAGTTCGCGCGTAAAATTGGCCATCGCGTCGACAACCAGACGCGGCGTGGCGCCGACACTGCCGCAGTTGAAATGCACCAAACCCGGGTTGAGCGTAAACTCCTGCCGCACCCGCCGCCACAGTTTGGCATCATCGACGGACGCACTCATATCCGTCCGCAAACGCGTGACTTGCTGCTCCAGCGCCTCGGTCACTCCGGGCAAAATTTGCGTCGCGGCAACCGTCGACGCCAAACTCTTCACAAAAGTTCGTCGTTCCATAGTTTCCCTTCACAGAATAATCTGCGCTTAGTATAGTCCCTCTCCCACCGACCATCAATCAAAGGTAAAACGGCCACGACGATCAGCCGCTTGTTGTCGCAGGCTCTCGCATTCCGTTTATTAACCGTCAAAATAAAAACGGACACCGCCAATCTACTAGCTCAAGGAGCAATCATCATGAGATACCTGCTTACAACAGCCCTGGCTTGCGCCCTATTTATATCATCTGCCGCCACCGCCCAAGAAGCCGTCGCCATCAAAACGCTGCCCTTCAGCGCCGCCCGCCAGGCCGATGGCTTTCTCTTTATCAGCGGACAAATAGCCCGCACTGTCGACGGCAAAGACGTCAAGGAGTCTGTCGGGACCGAAACCCACCAGATCATGAAAAACCTCGGCCGCATCCTCGAAGAACACGATTATAGCTACGACGACCTCGTCAGCGTAACCGTCTGGCTCAACGATATCGAAGATTACCACCAGATGAACAAGGCCTACGCCTCCTATTTTAAACAACAATTTCCCGCGCGCGCCTGCACTGGTGGTGCGCAAATCGTCTTTGACTTCAAAGTCGAAATCGCCGCCATCGCTTATAAGGACGATGCTGGTGATAACGATGACGATGACGATGACGACGATGATAACAAAAAATGAGCATCAGCCGTCGGAAATTCATGCAAACAACCGCCCTTGCCGCCGGCGGACTGGCTTTGGCCGATGCAAGCCATGCCACAAAGGATAAAACAATGAGCATCGACTACCCTTTGTTCGTATCGACCTGGACTTTCGGCAAACCGGCCAACGAGCAATCGCTTAAAGTTTTTCAAGGCGGCGGCTCCATACTCGACGCCGTCGAACAAGGCATCCACGTAGCCGAAGCCGATGCCAGCAACCCTTCGGTCGGCCTCGGTGGCATCCCCAACGCCGAAGGCGTAGTACAGCTCGACGCCTGTATTATGGACGGCGAGGGCCAGCGCGCTGGCAGCGTCGCCGCCATCGAAGGCATCTTGCATCCAATCTCCGTCGCCCGTCGCGTGATGGACAACACCAAGCACGTGATGCTCGCCGGTGACGGCGCGCGGCAATTCGCGCTTGCGCAGGGCTTCGCCAGCGTCGAGCTCTTGACCGAGGAAAGACGCACCGAATGGGAGCAATGGCGCGTGCAAAATCATCCGCCGGACAACCACGATACCATCGCCCTGCTCGGCCTCGACAGCACAGGCCGCCTCGCCGGTGGCTGCTCGACCAGCGGTTGGGGCTATAAACTGCCGGGGCGCGTCGGCGATTCGCCGATCATCGGCAGCGGACTCTATGTCGACGGCGAGATCGGCGCGGCCGGCGCCACGGGTTTGGGCGAGAATGTCATGCGCTATTGCGCCTCATTTCTGGTCGTAGAATACATGCGCCAAGGCCTGCACCCAGAAGAAGCCTGTAGTGCAACGATTCGCCGCGTGATTGCAGCCGACCCGCGCCCGGCCGAGGAACTGGCCCTCAATTTCGTCGCCTTGGACAAACAGGGACGTTATGGCGCTGCTGGCACGGGGCGAGGCTTCGAGTACGCCGTCACATATCCCGGATATAGCCAGGTCCTGCAGAGCGCCGCCCTCAGCGACACAGACGTCGGGCCCGAAGGCGGCAACAGGCGCTAAGCTTAACCCGGAACGTGGCACAAAGACTCACTGCCCTCTTTTTATTCTTTTTATCTCGTCCCCGTTATCCTGATCAGCCTTATATTGTATAAAATATCCGCCAATATATTGCCGTCTCACCGGAGGAATCAATTGATAATACTTGCCGCCCTATTTATATCTCTAATTACCCCCCTTGCCCTCTGGTCCCACCCCGGCGACCTCGGAGAGCATGTGATCCAAGCTCACCGCATAGCCGACGACGCGACCTCCCCGACCATAGACGGCCGGTTGGACGATGCGGCCTGGCAAGCGGCGAGTTCGGCGCAGGGTGCACGTCAATTGGCCCCGCAACGCGGCGAGCCGGCCACCGAAGACACCCAATTCTACATCGTCTACGATCGCAACAACCTCTATGTCGGTTTTCGCTGCTATGACTCGGAACCGGAGAAAGTCATCAACCGACTCGGCAGACGCGGCGATATCTTCCCTTCCGACTGGATCTCCTTCTATATCGACCCACACCACGACCACCGCACCGGCTACACTTTCGCCACCACCCCGGGCGGTATCCAATCGGACGGTTACCGCTACGACGACACTAACTCTGACCGCAACTGGAGGGGAATTTGGTGGGTCGAGTCTCATATCGACGATAAGGGCTGGACGGCCGAGTTCAAGATCCCCTTCGCCAATTTCCGCTTTCCCGAAGGCCAAGACCAGGTCTGGGGGTTCGATATCGAACGTTTGAACAAACGGAAAAACGAATGGACGGTGTGGAAACAGATGACCCAGGCGGGCGTCTATACGCGCATGTCCGACCTGGGGCACGCCGTCGGTTTTTCGGATATCGAGTCGGGCAAGCTCTTCGAGGTGACCCCCTACACACTCGGAGGCGCGGCCAAGACCTCCGGGCAAGACACCGACGGCCAGGGCGCAATCGGTCTAGACCTGCAATACAACCTGACCCCGGCACTAAAGGCCAATCTCACTGTCAATCCTGATTTCGCCCAAGTCGAAGCCGACCAAGTCGAGATCAACCTAACCCGTTTCCCCACCCGTTTCCCCGAAAAACGCCCCTTCTTCGTCGAGGGCAATAGCTTTTTCGAAACGCCGCTCGACCTGTTTTTCAGCCGGCGCATCGGCAGTAGCGGCGATATCGTCTGGGGCAGCAAAATGACCGGTAAGATCGGTGACTATTCGGTCGGTTTTCTCAACAGCCAAACCGGCGGCACCGGGCTTTTGGAACTCGGTGAAGACCAGACCCAGAGCGAAGACGCACTCTATTCCGCGTTACGCGTCAAAAGGGACGTGCTGCGCCGTTCGAATATCGGCGTCATGTACGCCGGCAAGGAACTCGACGGTGCCCACAGCAGGGTTGGCGGCATCGACGCCAATATCGACTTCGCCAAGACCTACAAGCTGCAAGGCCAATACGCGATGAGCTTCCAGGATGGACCGGACAGTGATAACTCGGCCCTCACCCTGGAATTCAGCCAGCGCAACTTCCTCTGGGAAACCGTCATAGACATTAAAAGGGTCGATCCCCTCTTCGAAACCAACCAAACCGGCTTCCTACGCAAGGAACCCTTTCGCGGCTGGCAGAGCGTGGACCTCTTCGGTAGCTATGGCCCGCGTTGGCACGGACACCGCCCATTCGTCAGCGGCCGAGCCAATATCGCCCAGGGCCTCTATGATGACGCCTACTTCACAGGCAGGACGCTTTCATCCGAATTCGAGGAAGACCTCGTCGGCTGGAACGGACAACTCGCGGCGGGTATGGAACTGACCGAAAGCCTGATCAGCTTCTTCGAGCTCTACTACGACCGCAGCCACAAGATCGAACTGACCGACGTCTTCAACGCCAATGAATACGGCTTTTCTGTCGAGACCAATTCCTCGCGCATGGCCTCGGCCGAACTCAGCGGCAATATAGGCGACTTCTTCAATTTCGATCGCCAGGCCGTCGGCAAACAACGCCAACTTTCGCTGTTCAGCACGGTGCGCCCCCGCGACAATCTGGCGATCGACATCGGCGGCACCTTCGCGCAAACCCTCGACCAGGCGGATAAAGTCGACGGCCGCTTCACCGTTGGCTCACTGCGCACCACCTGTCTGTTCACCCGCGACACTTTCTTGCGCATCTTCGCTCAGACCGAGCGGCAAAAACGCTTCGTACCCGAAGAGCGCACCGACGCCAACCACCTGATCAGCGCCCTCTTCGGCTGGGAATACAGCCCCAAGAGCCATTTCTTCGTCGCCTATAACGAAACCCGTGGCGACGGTCGCCCGGACGAGAGAGTTCTACTGCTCAAACTGTCCTACCTGTCGAATCTCTAGGAAGCGACATTCCCTCATCATTAGGGCATATCATCGGATCCACGGCCACCCTTTACCCAAGGCGGTTAGCATAGCGGAGGGGGTGGCCGCGGTGGATATTTTTAAGGGCGGGGAGTAGTTTAGGGCCTGGTCGGGCAGGGCGGCGGTGAGTCAGCGCGAAGGTGCTGCGAGGGGCGACGGCCCAGGGGACTATTAAAAATCCCCACCGCGGTCAGCCCCGCAGCCCTCCGCATACGTTATAAGAACACGGCTAACGAACCAGGCCGTTGCTAATTTTAAAACAATAGGCGTGCTGACACGGCACTTCGGCAGGCGAAATAACAGGAGGCGCGATCGTCAAGCGACCGCCGTCTACCTGCCAGGATACCGGCCGCTCCAGCCCCAACATCTCAACCTGCACCCCCTGCCCCGCACCGCAACCTTTAATCACCAGATCGCGCACCGGCCATTGCGTGCAGATCGCGTAGAGGTCATCACCCTTCGCGGTGTAATAGACCCTTGGCTCATTCGCCCCGCCATCGACATCTGCCCGCCGCCATTGCCTAGTGCCGTAAATCGCCTCCCCATTGACCGCGAGCCAGATGCCGATATCACGCAAGCGGTCCTGCATCACCACCGGTATCCGGCCATCGGCGGTCGGCCCGACATTGAGTAGAAAATTGCCGCCGCGGCCAACCACGTCTATCAGCTCGTGCACTAATTCCCGCGAGGTCGAGTAGTTATCGATATTTTCGGCGCGGTTATACCCATACGAACCGCCGACTCCGCGGCTTTCTTCCCAGGGGTGATCCGCTCCCGCGGCATCGCTATCCTGGTATTCGCTGCAAAAATAATCCCCGTGTTTGCCGGGCATATCCTTAGCCCAGCGGTCGTTGACGACAACCTCGTCTCTGTTGGGGGCCTCATTGTAAAGCCAGGCGAGGAACTGCTTGGTCTGCCAATAATCCTCGCCGCCGTCCCACTCCCCCCCATCCGAAAAGATCAACGCCGGTTGGTACGTTTCCACCAACTCCCGCAATTGCGGCAAAAGATGCTTCTCCACATACTCATCTTCTGGGATGCGATATTTGTCAACCAACGCCTTATCGACATAGTAGCCCGACGGGTCGCGATGGGTCCAGTTGGATTCCCATTCGATAATCGAATAGTACAAACCCATTTTCAATCCCTTATCGCGCACGGCAGTCGTCAATTCGCCGAGCAGGTCCCTGCCGGGGCCGATATCGAGACTGTTCCAGTTTTTCTTGTAGGGACTTTTGCTCGGCCACAGGCAATAGCCGTCGTGGTGCTTGGAGGTCAGCACTACATAACCTGCACCCGAGCGGCAAAAGAGATCGGCCCAATAATCCGCATCGAAAAGCTCGGCGGAAAAGAGCGGGGCGAAATCACGGTACTCAAAATCTGCCCCGTAACGCCCCTTGTGGAACGCGTCACCACCCAGCTCAGTATCGCCGATGACGCTGGCGTAGTACCACTCCGCGTAAGAGGCGTAGCGCTCGCCGCCCAAGGGGCGCCAGGCCGGAACAGAATACACCCCCCAATGGATAAAGATCCCGAACTTCGCCTCGTTAAACCACGCAGGTAGAGGCCTTTTGTCCAGCGATTCCCAGGTGGGCTGATAGGGCGTTAAATTGGCGTTGCTGGTCATTTTTCATGGACTCCGGAATTGGGCGATGAGACCCGTTTATAAAACGGCCGATTCTGCCGTCGTTATTTTATTGGGCTTTGCCGATATAGAGTGTGCTGATATTCGTGTCGTTGCCGAAGTGCGCGCCATAGGTGCCGTTTGGCCCCGGCTCGCGGATACTCTCCCCGCGCACCGTCGGGCGAAAAAGGGTGCCCTGCCAGCGATGCGCGATAAAGGCCCCGCCGACATCGTCGACGAGCACGCGCTCGGCCTCGCGGAAAAGCGCCTCGCGGCGCTCCGGCTCATTGAGCATGCCGCTGGCTTCGTCCAAGATGCGATCGAAGTCTTCGTGGCGCCAGGAGTGGCGACCGCTCGACTCCCAAATCCCCAGCAAATTGGTCGGATCGACAAAATCCAAGGTATAGGAGACGGCGCCCAGGGTGATACCCGTGGGCCGGTCGTCGAGTTCGTCCATGAAAATCTTCGAGTCCTTGTTCGACACTTGCATTTTAACCCCCAGGCATTGCGATATAGAAGCCGCCGTCGCCTGGTAGACCGCCGCGATACCCGGCGACTCGTTGCGCATCCACATCACCTGCGGCGGAAAGTCGTCGCCATTCGGATAACCGGCCTTAGTCAAATGCTCTTTGGCCAGGCCGCAGTCAAAACGCTGATAGGCCTTTAGCGCGCCCTCGGTGTCGGCGGCGGGAAAACCCGGCATCAGCATCGAATGCGCCGGCATCGCCTTGATCTCGCCGTAAATGCCCTTGACGATAGCCTCGCGGTTGATTGCGTGCGCAAAGGCCTTGCGCACGTCGAGGTTATCAAAGGGCGGTGTATAAGTGTCAAAAAATAAATAATCGGTGCCGACCATACCCGGTCTCAGATAATTGGCTTTGAGCTCTGGATCTCGTTCGATGGTCGCGAAATCGGCCGGCGACAATTCGTTTGCGCCTATTGTGTCGATTTCATCGTTAAGATAGGCGATAAAGAAAGTCGCCGGTGACATGTAGATACCCTCGATGCGCGCCAAACGTGGCGGCCGATACCCCGTGTAATGCGGATTGGCCACCACCACGATCTTATTACCCGGGTCAAAAGTCTCCAGCATATAGGGGCCGGAAGAAACGGAGGTCGCCGGATCGTTGTTGTAATAGGGCCCGTGTTCTTCGAGCGCTTTTTTCTGCAACGTAAAAGCGTATTTCATGATCTTGGGCAGCGGCGGAAAAATGCCCTTAGTGACGATTTCTAAAGTGCGGTCGTCGACAGCCCTGACGCCCAACTTCTCGACGGGGAATTCGCCGGCGATGACCTCGTCCCAGTTCTTGATACCCCCCTTATCAATAAAGGTGTAATACCAGGCCAAATCCCAGGCGTGGTCCGGGTCGGCACTAAAGCGAAAGGTCGCGACATAGTCATGGGCAGTGACCGGCGTACCGTCACTCCACATCAGGCCTTCGCGCAGCATAAAGGTCCAAGTGACCCCATCGTCAGCCACCGACCAACTCTCGGCCGACGCCGGCTGCGGCGTATACGATTTATCAAAGTCGACCAGCGTATCGTTGAAGAGGTCAGAATTGCAATAACGCTGGTAGACGCTGACGGAAAAGTCGAAGGTAGTTTCATTGCGGGTATTGTTGCAGGGAATGCGATAGACCTGCTCGCCATAGGGTACTGCATCCGTAGGCAGGATCCGCCCATGTATGGTTTTTTCCTCGGCCTCGACGGGGGCCAGGCAGGCGAAAACCAACAAGGCGCAGGACACCACGATATATTTAATCAACAAAACCTATCCTTCCCGAATCTCTGCAAGCGCCTCGACCATTCGGTCGATATCTGCAAAGTGATTATAAATGTGCGTGGAAACCCGTTGCGTATACCCCGGTTCGGCTTCGCCCCATATCGGCGTGGTGATTTTGTATCGCTCATACAGAGCCTGGCCGGGATTAACCTCACCAAAGCCCTTAAGGCAAAATGTCGACAGCGAATTCGAAAGCTCTGGATGCGGCGAATAGAGTGGATCCACCCATCCCGTATCGGCCATCTTCTGCCGCAGGTAGGCAGCCAATTGCCGGCCCCTGGCCGCGATCTTCTCCTTGCCGATTTCGTTCTGTAACACGACAGCCTCGGCCACCGCGCCGAAACAAGACAACTCGCGGGTACCGATACTGGTCAGTTGCCACATGAAGGGCTGTCCCTTGATCTCGAGCAAACTCTGGTCGTTGCGCGTCGGGCCGTCTTTGTCATAACCGTGGCTGACGGCGATATGGTGCAGCTTACCTTGTACTGCAGGCTGGACATGCAGAAATCCCGTGCCCTTTGGCGCACAGAGCCACTTGTGGCAATTACCGCCGTAGAAATCGCAATTATAAGCGGTCAGATCGAGTGGGATCTGGCCCGCAGCATGCGCTCCGTCGACAGCGATCATTGCCCCGTGCTCGTGCGCCAAGGCCGCCAACTCTTTGATCGGTGTGATCAGCCCCGATGGCGAAGTAACATGGCTAACAAACAATAATCGCGTTTTTTTGTTTAGCGCCCGGCGAAAAGAATCGACGATTTCATCGGGCCCGGCCGGCGGGATCGAAACCGGTGCCCGCCGCACCACCACACCATAACGGCTCTCGGCATGGTGCAGAGCATTATCGATGGCACCATATTCCTGATCGGAAGCCAGAATTTCGTCTCCGGCTTGCCAGTCGAGGCCATGGATCACCTGGTTCATCGAGATCGTCACGTTGGTAGTAAAGGCCAGGTCTTCGCTTTGCGCGTTGAGAAAGGCCGCCAAATCTCGCCGCGCTATATTCATCCGCTCGACTAATTGACTGCGATTTTGCGTTGGGTTGCCTTCCAACTCCTCTAAGCCTTTGACCAGCGCCGCAAAAACCGATCGGTGCAACACGCCCCAAGACCCGGTATTGAGATAGGATTCATCGGGTGAATCCATGAACTCCACAGACAGATCCTGCCAATAGCGTTCTTCTTCTTCGGTCGTCGGCCAATATTTTTTCAACTCGGACAAGTGCTGCTCCTGTCGTTCGTCAATCGGCCGCGGCCGATGCTTTTATTAAGCGTTGTTCCAGTGTGGACACGTTATCCCACGCGGTATATAACAACAGTCACCGAGAGCTTCCAATGACGCGCGGCAAACAGATGCTTGCAACGCATGTACCTGCCCTTATATTATACGACGGCCGCCCGACACCGCTAGCGGGCACTGAGTTAATAAAGCCGCATTGCCACTGAGCGGTCAAGGGGCCCAAAGAGGCGCAACACCGCCTCGATAGACGAACAGATCTCTTGGCAACACATACCGCTGTATTCAAGATCCGTTGCTATCTTAACAGCTTAGCATTTCCATAATAAATCGACACCCTATGCCACCATCCGAAACCGCGGGCTCCACTCCTCTGCTCGAAGTCGATGACTTGCGAACTTATTTCCACACCCGAACCGGAGTGGCGAAAGCCGTCGACGGGGTCTCCTTCGATTTGACGGCGGCCGAGACTCTCGGCTTAGTGGGTGAAAGCGGTTGCGGCAAGTCCGTCACCGCCCTATCGATCATGCGCTTAGTCAGCGACCCGCCGGGCAAAATCGAAGGTGGAGCGATCCGCATCAACGGCCGCGAACTACTCGACCTCTCCGATGACGAAATGTGCGCGGTACGCGGCAACGACGTGGCGATGATCTTCCAGGAACCGATGACCAGCCTCAATCCGGTAATCACCTGCGGGCGCCAGATCGCCGAAGCGGTGGAATTACACCAGGACGTATCGCGTTCCGAAGCCCACAACCGCGCCGTTGAAATGCTGCGCCTAGTCGGCATCGCCGCCCCCGAACAACGCGCCAACGAATACCCGCACCAACTCTCAGGCGGTATGCGCCAGCGGGTCATGATCGCGATGGGCCTGTCCTGTAATCCCCAGATACTGATCGCCGACGAACCGACCACCGCGCTCGACGTAACGGTGCAAGCCCAGATCATGGAACTGCTCCAGCGATTGCAGGAAGAATTGGGCATGGCCATCCTGCTGATCACCCACGACTTGGGCGTCGTCGCGGAGACCACGGACCGCGCCGCCGTAATGTACGCCGGTGGAATCGTCGAAAGCGCGGCCACCGAAATGCTCTTTGCAAATCCCCGTCACCCGTATACGCAGGGTCTGATCCGTTCAATCCCCGAGCTCGATACCGACCAGACTCGACTCGACATCATTCCCGGTACCGTACCGGATCTCCGCCGTCTGCCCGTCGGTTGCCGCTTCCAATCGCGCTGCCCGCTCGTCGACGAGCACTGTCGCGAGGCCGCCCCTCCGTTGGTCGAAACCGATGAAGGCCATCAAACGGCCTGTTGGAAAGCCAATGGCTGAACCAACCCCCTTATTAACCACCGTCGGCCTGACAAAGCACTTCGCCGTCAACAAGAGTCGGTGGGGCAAGGAAATAGGCCAAGTGCGAGCCGTCGACGGCATCTCGCTGGCTGTGCACAGCGGCGAGACCCTCGGCATCGTCGGCGAGAGCGGTTGCGGCAAGACGACCCTGGGCCGGCTGATTCTACGCCTTATCGAACCGACCTCCGGCCAAATAAGTTTTGCCGGTACCAATATCAGTGATATGTCTGGTGTAAAAATGCGCGCGATACGTCGCAAAATACAGATCATCTTCCAAGACCCCTACAGTTCTTTAAATCCGCGCATGACGGTACACAAGATCGTTGCCCAGGGCATCGTCACCCATGGCCTCGCCAAAGGCAAAGCCGTCGGCGAACGGGTCGCGCAACTTTTAGAGATGGTCGGCCTGCCCGCCAATGCCGCCCGCCGCTACCCGCACGAGTTTTCCGGCGGCCAGCGGCAGCGCATCGGCATCGCCCGCGCCTTGGCCGTTGAGCCGGAATTTATCGTCGCCGACGAACCGGTTTCCGCCCTCGATGTCTCCGTGCAAGCCCAGATCGTCAACCTGCTGCAAGACATTCAGTCCGAGATGGGGCTGACCTTTATGTTTATCGCGCACGATCTGAGCGTCGTGCGCCATATTTCCGACCGTGTGGCCGTAATGTATTTGGGCAAAATCGTCGAGTTAGCTTCCAAAGAAGCGCTCTATAGCGATCCATCGCATCCCTATACACGAGCCTTGCTATCGGCTGTGCCAGTAACCAATCCCAAAAAACGCCGCGAGCGCATTATCCTCACAGGCGATATACCCAACCCCGCCGACATACCCTCTGGCTGTCCTTTCCATCCGCGCTGCGCCGAAAGACAAGTTCAATGTGAAACAACGGTGCCTCAGCTAACCGATATCGGCGATGGTCGTCAGGTCGCATGCTTATTGCGCCAACCCGCCGCTTCGTCGCCCCCTGCAAAAAGCCCCCAGGCAAAGGAAGAACAAGATTAAGACTATATACGGTTTGCCCACTCGCTCGCTATTATTTACACCGCTTGTCCTGGCGCTCTGGCTACACACCAGCAATGCACAAGAAAAGACCGTCACCGGCCTGGCCTTGCCGCCGGACGCGGCGCCCTATGCCGAGCAAGTCCTGCGCATCCCCTGTAACAACTCCGCCAACGCCGTCACCTTCGATTTCTCCGTCAGTGTCTACCAACCCTATTGCGGTTCGAACTTTTTCAACGACCCGTTGGTCACCTTCGACAAGGCGCTAAACCCCCAACCCGGTGCGGCAGAAAGCTGGTCGGTGGCCGACGATGGCGTAACCTGGACCTTTATTTTACACCAAGGTCTGATGTGGAGCGACGGCACACCCGTCACCGCCCACGACTATGTCGCGACCTTTCGCTTTAGCGCCGACCCGGACCACGCCTGGGATTTCGCCTGGTATTACACCTTCGTCGACAAAGGCGGCATCAAGAATTGGGACGAGGTCATCGCCGGCGAATTGCCCGTCGAGGCATTGGGCGTCAGAGCCATCGACGACCGCACTTTGGAAATTATCACCAAGGGCATCTTCCCGCCGCTACCCAAGATTATGAAATACGCCTATGCCCTACAAAAAAAGGCCCTCGCGGAGCACGGCCCCTATTATAACAACGAGCCGGCGACGGCCGTTTCCTCCGGGCCCTTTATGCTGGAGTCTTTCGATCACGGTTTTAAAGTCGTCTTCAAGGCCAACCCCCATTACAAAGGCTACCGACCGCCGCGCTTGGCGCGCATCGAAGGTATCTACATGTCGCCGGCGACCTACTTTATCGCCTATCTCAACAACGAAATCGATACGATCAACTTCAACGACCTGTCACCGGCCGACTTCGCTACGATCGAGCGGGACCCTGAGCTGTTAGCAAACTATCTGCGCCCCGGTTTGATCGGCACCGACTATGTATTTTTCGACCCGCACAACCCGCCCTTCGACAACCTCGATGTGCGCAAGGCCTTCGCGCACGCAATCAACCGAGAGGCCATCGTCAAAAGCATCTACGGCGAAATCAAGGCCGTGCCCGCGCACACCATGTTAATGCCGGGTTTTCCCGCCGCCGACATCACCGGCGACCTGACCGACTATCAGCGTTTCGACTGTGGTTTGGCCAAAGAGCACTTGGCTAAGGCCGGCTACCCCAATGGCGCCGACTTTCCACCACAAGTGATGTGGCTGCGCAACGAAAATCCGGGCATCGCCGCGGTCTACCAAGCCGCCGCCGCTTCGATATCGCAGTGTCTTGGCATCAACATCCAGGTATCGAACAAAGACAACAAGGTCTTTATGGATGCGCTGCACGAGCGGCCGACAAAAATTGCCCTGGGGTCTGTCGCCTATGCCATCGACTTCGCCGACCCGATCAACTTGCTCGGCATCTGGGTCAGCAGTGGGCGCCACTCCTGGCGCCACCAGCGCTTCGACGAAATTCTCGACGAAGCCAGCAACCTGATAGGCGAGCCCGCACGTCGCGACAGCCTCTTCCATGCCGCTGAACGCATCCTCGTCGACGATGTCGGTGGGGCCTTTATCGCCCACCGCTGGGCGGGCGATTTGTGGCGGCCCAAGGTCCGCGGTGCCAGCATTCGCGATCCCGGCCCGAATGACACCTACGGCAGCCACTCCGGCAACGATTGGCAATGGGGCGATATCTATATCGGCAAGGCGCAATAATTACAATGAAGCAACGGCCCGAGATATCCCCGGCGGCACACCGCCCAGCCCCCGACAGGGGAGACAAACCATGCTAATCTACCTGGCCCAGCGGCTCTTGGCATTGGCCTTCGTCCTGCTCGCGGTATCGATGATCGTCTTCACCCTGATGCACTCGGTACCCGGCGGCCCCTTCGATACGCAACAGGCCAAATTGCCCAAGGCGGCGCGGGAAAACATCGAACGCAAATACGGCCTCGACAAACCGGTATGGCAGCAGTATCTCAATTATATGAGTCACGCCGTTCGTTTCGACTTCGGCATCCCTTACCAACAACCGCAGACGACCGTCGCCGCGCTCATCGGCAAAACCTGGCTGGTCACTTTGCAGGTCGGCATCATGACGATAATCGTCGCTTTCGGCCTCGGGATCACTGCCGGTATGTTCGCCGCCTACCATCAAAATTCCTGGGTCGACAATATCGTGACCTTTTTCTCGATGCTCGGCGTCACCGTACCCAATTTTGTTATCGCGATGTGGTTTATCCTCTTTTTCGGGGTCACGCGGCAATGGCTGCCCACCGGCGGTTGGGGCAAATCCGGTGACTGTCTTTGTTATGACTTGCTCTGCAGTGACTGGATCCTGCCGGTTTTGGCCTATGCCCTCGCGCCGATGGCCATCATCGCCCGCTACACACGCGCTAGCATCGTCGATGTCATCCGCGAGGATTATGTACGCACCGCCCGGGCCAAGGGCCTCGGCGAGTCGAAAGTCATGCGCCGGCACGTGCTGCGCAACGCACAGATCCCGATGGTCACGGCGCTGGGCACCGAAATACCCAATTTGATCACCGGCAGCATCTTCATCGAAACGATTTTCCGCATCAACGGGCTCGGCAAATTCTTCGTCACCAGCACGCTCAATCGGGATTATCCGATGATCATGGCGACCTTCCTGCTGGTGGCATTGTTGTGGGGCATAACCTTTATGCTGACCGATATCGCCTACACCCTGATCGACCCGCGCGTCAAGCTCGGCGCAAAAAAAGAGGCATAATGGCCGACGACCTCGACGACGGGATCGATTTCGAGCACCGCTCCTTCTGGAACGACGCCAGCCGGCGTTTCTGTCGCAACCGCCTCGCCGTCACCGGACTGGCGATTGTCGGCCTTGTCGCGTTCCTGGCGATCTTCGCCGATTTTTTGGCACCTTTCCCCTATGACCACGCCTATTTCGACAAGGTCCTGCTCGAACCCTTCCAACACCCGGACCATCCCCTGGGCACCGACGAGGTCGGCCGCGACTATCTCAGCCGTCTGATCTACGGCGCCCGCACCTCGCTAACCGTCAGCCTGCTAGTACAAGCCATAGCAGTACTGATCGGCGTGCCGGTCGGCGCCCTCTCCGGTTATTTCGGCGGCAGGCTCGATTTCGCCGTCTCCCGCGTCATCGACGTGATGACCGCCTTCCCCAGTCTGCTCTTCGCGATCTTGATCATCTCCGTGCTCGACGGCGGCTTGCCGACCATTATCATTGCCCTCAGCATTACCGGTTGGATCGGCATCGCGCGCCTGACGCGGGCGCAGTTCCTCACCCTGCGCGAACAGGAATACGCCCTGGCCGCAAAGGCGCTGGGCGTACCGTCCAGCAAGATCATCTTCCACGACCTGTTACTCAACGCACTGACCCCGATCCTGGTCGCCGTCAGCTTCGGCATCCCAGGCACGATCTTCGCCGAGGCGGGTTTGAGCTTTATCGGTCTCGGCATCAATGACCCGCTCGCCAGTTGGGGCAAAATGGTCGGCGTCAGCAATGCCTATGTCCGCGTCTACTGGCACCTCGCGCTCTTCCCGACCATCGCCATCGCCATGACCATGCTGGGTTTCTCTTTTTTAGGCGATGGCCTGCGCGACGCGTTAGACCCCAAATACGAAGAATAAAGGAGTAACGCGCATGTCCGATTCGCGCAGGAATTTCTTTAAAAAGGCGGCCGGTATCACCCTAGCCGCCTCCGCTTTGCCCTTCCTTGAACCCGGCAGTTCACGCCAAATCCACGCCGCGAGCGAAAAGCTTGGCGCGCAAACCCCGCTGCAAAGCGCTACCGACGAAAATTTTTGGTCCAGTGTCCGCGGCGCCTTCAACCTCTCACCCCAATTCATCAATTTCGAAAGCGGCTATTACAGCCCTCAGCCCGATGCCGGCATCGACGAGGTCAACGATCAGGCTCGGCGCGTCAACGAACTCGCCGCCTTTTATATGCGCGACAGTTGGCTCGACGACATCGCAAGCACGACCCGATTGCTCGGGCTCTTCGCCGGGTGTGCCGAAGAGGAAATCCTCATTACCCGCAATACCACCGAGTCGCTCAATATCGTCATTATGGGGCTCGACCTGAAGGCGGGCGACGAAGCGATCTGGGGCCGCTACGAATACGGCAGCATGCAGGTCGCCTTCAAACAACGTGCGGCCCGCGAAGGCATCGTCAACAAAACGCTCGACATCCCGATCAACAGCATGAGCGACGACGAAATCGTCAAAACCTACCAGAAAGCCATTACCGTCGATACCAAGGTTATCCTAGTATCGCATATCGTCTACCTTACCGGCCAGGTGCTCCCCGTGCGCCGCATCTGCGACATGGCGCACGAACAAGGCGTCGAAGTCATCATCGACGGCGCACATTCGTTTGCCCACCTCGCCGACCCGATCACCGACCTGCACGGCGACTACTACGGCACCAGCCTACACAAATGGATGATGGCGCCTATCGGCACGGGCCTACTCTATGTCAGAAAGGAAAAAATCAAAAAGCTGTGGCCTCTATTTGGCGACTGGAACTACGCCAAAGACAAAATCCAAAAACTCGGCCACTTCGGCACCCGCCCGCCTTATTTGCTCTTCGCTATCGCCGAAGCAGTGCGCTTTAACCAAGCGATCGGCCTGGCGCGCAAGGAAGCCCGACTGCGCTATATAAAAAACTATTGGGTCACCAGGCTCGCCGAGGTGCGCAATATCATCGTCCATACCCCAACCGAGGCCTACCGCTCCTGCGCCATTTGCGCTGTGGG
>JABHFS010000157.1 GCA_018672475.1 Gemmatimonadota bacterium
GGCGGGTACAATTCCTTCAAACTGGCTCATTTTACGATGCCCCTATCCGTTCAAAACGTGTAATAGCCCCCACATGAGAGCTCTTCCATACAACGACCCCTGAAATAGTCCTTCTGGTTCTGTTTCTATTCCCCACTTTCGTCGCCGCCTTTCTTCCTGCGCACGCCCAATGCGCAGAGTAGTGCTGTATAGCCTGCAATAATAATAGCCATATTATAGCCCCAACATCAGGTAGTTTTCTTCGTTATTGAAATTCTCAATCGGAATTTCAACCATCGCGAAGGAAAATACTGTCCAGGCAAAAAGCCCGATGACCGGGTAAAGGACGCGATTAACGACCCGCGCCTTGTATTTCTTTTCCGTTTTAGCCATTTGCTTTGACAACCCCGGCATAAATTATCCAACCGAGGCAAGGATACATACAGTTGGCATCCTGTAGCAAGTAACATCCCATATCCCAGGTCATCTCTCCCCCTTCATCGAACGGCCACCAACCCCGCGTAAATTACCGGTATATGAGCCGTTAAACCGTACTTTACGGCCCATATATATCACCCAATGACACCAATAAAAAAGGGATTACGAAAATTGCTCTCGTAATCCCTTGATAATAAATGGTGCGCCCACAGGGGCTCGAACCCCGGACCCGCTGATTAAGAGTCAGCTGCTCTACCAACTGAGCTATAGGCGCACCTAATACTGTTTTTACTCTACTTACGATGCTAAGTCTTTATGCTACAACAACCTTTTATAGACTAACAGATTCAAAATTCGTCCAACTAACCTAATTTTCGTCCAGCGTTGACCATCTAATACCGCTTGTTTTGGTCAACATCTGAAATCGTTTTTATAGAACTGTGAGATACACAGTCGACCTGACCACAAGCGGGTTCTAAAATAAACCAATGAGTCTGCCTGTCAAGAATCATCGCTACTCTCGTTGATAATCTGATGCGCGTCGCCGGGCGGGTAGATCGCGGTTTCGCCGGCTTTGAATTCTTCGATGCCGACTTCGGCCCGCATGCCGGCTTGCCCCTTTAACGCGTAATACATCTCCCAACCCGTGGCATGACAGTGATAGGGGAAATTGCGTTTGCCGGGTGCGAGCACGCAGTGTTCGATATCGACGGGCGCTTCGCATTTTTCCGTATCCTGTTCGGCTAGGCGACGAAAGTATCCCTCATTTTCAAAGCAAACGTTTTCTTTGGCGATGCGAAGTCGTCTCCTTTGACGTCTGCCAAGACGATTTTAGCATGATAGTCTTTAGGATAGGTGTTGGTCCGACGCGCCGCGCCTATAATTGTATTCGGGAAAATGGCACCAGGTCTGGCCGTGGCGGGTCATAGTCTGGTCGATGAGTTGGCGCCGCAACAAACTTGCATTGGTCCGGCTCACCATGGCCTCGGGTTCGAAGCGCTCTAGAATAGCCTGGCGCAGACCGTCGCTATTTCGCTATACGCCGGGTCGGCGGCCAAATTGATCCATTCGCCCGGGTCGGTTTTGAGGTCGAAGAGTTGCGGATCGTGGCCGTGTATATAGTTGTACTTGTACTGGCCTTGGCGCGCCATGCTACAGGGCATGCCAACCGCCTCGTGCGGGTGGTGGTTGGAGGCGACCAGCATAAAGGGTCGGGTTTGTTGCCACGCGCGCGCAGATATTCTAATGAGCGAAAATGCGTTTCTTCGTCATAGCTCAGTGCGTTGTGCCACTGGCCGATGTGCACGCCTTCGCCGGTGTAGCCCTTGGCGTTGTAGGCCTGGCGGTTGCTCATTACTTCATCGTAGTCGTGGCCTTGATTTTTCTTAATATCGATCCACTCCTGCTTGACCCAGTTGAAATCTGAAGAATAGATATCGGTGGTCAGTCGGCGGTTGAAGCCGTGCAATTGGTCTGGGCCGATAAAGTGCATCTTGCCTGGCATCACGGTGTCGTATCCGGCGTTGCTGAGGTAGTTGGCCATGCTGGGCTGCGGCTGCGGCGTAGAGCGCGCCATTATCCCAGGCGCCGATTTCTGAGGCGTGGCGGCCGGCCATGGTGCAGGATCGTATACACCTTGTGTCGCAACGGAAACAGCGATCCCCTTCTTTACCCTCTTCAGAGCGTTTCCATACGCTGCATGGTCCTACCGGGTATCTTGCCCCGAGACGGCCTCTGCAAAAGGGCTATCTGTGGCCATTAACAACATTGGGAAGACGGACATGCCGGAAGGTGGATCGGGGCGGTGCTGGATGGAACGCACCTTGCTTCCCCGTAGGCACCATGTCCAGCGCTTCGGCAGCGCGTTAAATCTAAATCCGCATTCCCACGTGCTGATGCTGGATGGCGTATATGCCAGCGACAAGAAAGGGGCTGCGCCGGTGTTCGTGCCGGCGCCCCCCTTGCGCGATACCGATGTTCAGCGGATCGTTGAAACGGCCGCCCATCGCCTGCTGAGGCTGTTGCAGCAACGCGGTGTCCTGGACGAAACGGACGGCGATCTACCTAGGCCATCCGGGGCGCAAGCTCAGGCGATACGAAGTGCCGCGAAATCTCTGGGAGTACTGGCCCCTGCTCTCAATACCTAATTCCTGTCTCCGAGTCTACTGCAGAGCGATAAAAGAATGCTGGTGAACCACTCTCTTGACTCGAAACGGTTTCTCTATACACGGGGTCGTAAATGGTTATATTGTCAAATGATCGCAGGCAAGGTTAGTTAAAGATCTTTCGTTATCTACAAGCAAAAATTATTGAGATCGACGCTCGGATGAAGATGTAGCGGAACCAAATTTATTGCTCGAATCGAGCATAGCGTAGAACGAATTCAATCAAATTCTCAAAATGGGTTCTGTCTGCCTATTCCAGTTACAGTAGCTAACAGAGCATTTCAATAAATCAAAAAAACAAGGTAAATAATTCAAAATGAACTTAACCGCTAAAGTATTAATCGCGATGCTTTTAGGGATTTCTGTAGGGTTAATAATCAATGTCTTAAATGTGGAAGTTTTCGATAATTCCTTATTGGCTGAAGGGGCCGTGCTTAATGAATACGTCATCAATGGTTTTTTCCATATCGTGGGAAAGATGTTTGTTAATGCACTTAAAATGTTAGTGGTTCCTTTGGTATTGTTTTCGCTGATCTGTGGCGTGTGTGGCATTGGCGATATAAAGCTATTAGGAAGGATCGGAAGTAAGTGCTTTGTCCTATATCTTTTTACGACAGCCGTGGCCATTGCAAGTGCTATCGGGATTGCGGCAACCATTGGTATTGGCGAAGGAATGAATGCCACTTCTGATACCCAATTTACAGGGAAAGACGCCCCACCCCTTTCAGATGTATTAATTGATATCATTCCAAGTAATCCCATTCAGGCGATGGCTAGCGGTGAAATGCTTTCCATTATTTTCTTCGCTATCCTAGCAGGCATCAGCATTTTGATGGTTGGAAAGAAAGCAAGGACGCTCGTCGAAACCATAGAACTCATGAATGAAGTCATGATGAAAATGGTTGGACTCATCATGTCATTCGCACCCTACGCCGTGTTTTGCCTACTTGCAAAAGCAATGGCTAATCTAGGATTCGATTTATTCTTAAACTTAGTGGGCTATGTATTCGTTTTAATTGGCGTATTACTACTTCATATGTTAGTAACGCTACAAGCCGTATTAGCTTTTTTGGGGAGACTCAATCCGCTCGTTTTTTTGGCAAAGATGAGGAATGTGCAAGTATTTGCTTTCAGCACATCCAGTTCAAACGCTACGATTCCCGTCACGTTAAGAACGGTAACAGAACGGCTCGGCGTGAATAACTCAGTCGCCTCATTCTCAGTTCCTTTTGGTGCAACGATCAACATGGATGGAACGGCTATTATGCAAGGCGTTGCCACCGTTTTCATTGCCAATATGTATAATATAGACCTCGGAATGTCTGGCTATCTAATGGTGATTTTAATGTCGGTTCTCGCCTCGATTGGAACGGCAGGGGTTCCTGGTGTAGGACTTATCATGCTGTCGATGGTTTTTGCGCAAGTAGGACTCCCCTTGGAAGGGATCGGTCTCATCTTAGGTGTTGATCGATTGTTGGATATGGTTCGTACCGCAGTCAATGTCACCGGTGATGCGGTCGTCTCAATCGTTGTCGCTAAAAGCGAAGGTAAGCTCGATGAATCCGTCTTCAACGATTCATCAGCGGGTATGTTTGATAAGAAAGAAACGGAACTAAGCCTTGAAGGTGGAAAAGTTGTAGCAGAAACAGCTTCTTCGACGCACGACAGAGAATAACTTTTTCTTTATAAAAAACTTAACGATCTCAACAAAACCCGATAAGCACGTCACTTCATCGGCTTGCTGCTTTTATCTTACGCAAAGTTTGGGCTTGATGAGACATCAGGAAAGTTATCGGGGCTCTCGAAATGGATGGTACACCAATTCCAGATTCCCGAATGTGCACTGACAACATTGACTCGTCAGAGGGCTACGCAGCTGCATAACTAAGGGGATATCTGGATCTGTGGAGACCCTATGTCACTGGATACCAATACCCCATTATACACTGCCAAGACCTATGCCCATGCCTACCACCAACTAAAGATTCCGATATGTTGATCGCAGCTAAATGGATCAAGAATGCTCCGCCGGGAACCATCGAAACAGAGGCTACCTGGTACAGGTCGTATTCAGAGGGCGCAGGTAAAGAAGGACCCTATGCAGATAAATAGGGTCGTACAATATCTTTTCTGAAACAGCTGCATGATGTAACCGGAGAGGATCAATACATAGACGATGCTCGGGCGATGGCTGATTCAGCGAGAGAAAGATTTCTATCGTGCTAACGGCGATTTATGAGATATGACCAGCGATTACCATCGGCAATCGCTGGTGTATG
Organism: Gemmatimonadota bacterium; assembly: GCA_018672475.1. GTDB lineage: Bacteria > Latescibacterota > UBA2968 > UBA8231 > UBA8231. Next base: position 4,862 of record JABHFS010000157.1, read on the forward strand.
ATGCAGTTTCGAACGACTCTTCTTCATTCCCCTAGCCACAAGTTTGTATGCCTACGTCAGATCCTTGAGTTTGCACATGCCGTTGTTGCAGCAAGGGTGAATTGATTGTAATAACCGCCTGCGATATCGGGGTGATTTTGATCACCAGTCCAGTCATGTTTGCAGAATCCGTTTTGCTCATAATAGGGACACGAAATAGTTATATGCAAAGACGCAGCCAACGCATTATGGGCAGGGACTCTGAGATCGGCACATTGCCCCGTCTCATCAATCAGTCCATTAGCTTGAAATGCGTTGTAAATAAGAACCGAACTCGATTCCGGGCATTTGACTTGCCAAATTCCGGTTGCGCCAAAAGAATTAACGGCGCTGGCATTTATGCACTTGCCCGTACATGGAATTTGGCCAGCAGGATCAGGGTTTCCGGTCAGACCCGATTCACCAATGGCAATTTTAAGTGCCTCGATACATGTTGTATTGGTACTCGCCTCGTATTCTTGCCAAAGATCGGCAATACTCTCTAGCGTAACCATGTTCTCACCGGAAACAGCGCTTGGCGAATCTTCTTGAGCACTCCGATTAACCGTTTCGCTTGAGCAGTTCATGCCCAATACGGCCAGAAGGCCAAACACTCCGCAGAATATCGTTCGTAGAATCAAAATTCCACCTCCATCGAGTTGAGTTTTTATTGTCGTCCCAATTAGTGCAGCCCGATTGCGATGCCGCCGAACATTTCTACCAGCGCGGCTCGCCGAGTGAGGGCAGTTTCATCGCTCACACTCTCTGCTAAAGGTACCGGGCCAGATCCTCGTTGCTACCCTCGGCTCCTTTGCATCGAAAACGAGCCCGTTCGTCGATCGGGCGGGCCAACCCTAAAAGAGCGGACACCTAAAGGCGAATACCCAGCAGGAAAGAAGGCGATAAGACACCAATATAAATTGCCCGGTCCACCTAAAAAGACTTTTATAATTCCCATACACCCCCTCCACGAGCTGTCGTACTTCAAGTCCGGACCCGCCCGGTGACTGAAGACAGCGTCCGTCAGCCCATCCATTAGGAGACAGGCCGCGCGGCAACCTTCTGCCCGACCGATCAGCATCCGATTAGGCAACGCCCGCCTTTACCGCTTCGCAATCGCCTAAAATGCGCCGCGTTCCCGGGCTGACCGCAGCGCGCCCTTTACTTTACTACCACCTGCTACACTTTGACGTGTCGGGCTTTACCCTAAGGCCCCTCGACACGCAGCGTAACCACGAAATACCCCGGCCCCTTGTGATGAAATTTGATCAATCTTCCATTTAACTCAGTTTTAGATTGAAGCTCTACAATCGTAATTTCAAGGGATTCATACTATGTAAATAGCTCGTGTGATATTTTTCTAATTAACTGATCCTAATCACCCTACACTTACCTTATTTAGGTTATATTGAGTTCAAGTTTTATCTCTTTATCTCTTTATCTCTTCGTGGGATTACTATATACTAGCAGTGATAACACAGCGGATGAACCACTCGGCACCTGAGAGGGAGGCAAGGAGGACAACCAAGAATCGGCTGCCGACGTAGTAGTCGACGCACTTAAAGATACCGGACTCACCGTAGAAGAGGACACAGGGTTGTGTGGCTGGAACTGTTGTGATTAAAATTGATAATGTCGACTCTTGCGAACAGGTAGATATTGCAACAATTGAAGACGGCATTGCCCGAGACCTTCTTACTGCATCTGAAAACATTGGACAAGAGGCATTGGCTCTCCCTACCTACTGCCAAGAAAACGTCGATAGTGATACACCATAATTTGTCACTTATAATGGAGAAGGATGATCTACGAAAACGTACTAAAAAATCCAGACTTATTTAGTTTCAATGTCTCTGATTTAGGCCCACGCGAGATCCCGTCACCTGTTACCGGACGACAATTTATAGAGGATGACGAAAGGATCGCCTTTTCAAGCCAAGTGAAGAATATCCTGAACCAGATCAGCACATGCAAGACATTTCCCAGCTTTGAGAAGGCAGGACCAAGAGAGAAGATCTTTCATCGGCCACAGAGCACGCGAGCTGCTGTCATTACATGTGGCGGCCTATGCCCTGGATTAAACAACGTAATCAAGGGGCTGGTCACAGTATTAGAACTTGAATACGAAGTTAACAGCATTCTAGGAATCCGTTATGGCTACAAAGGGCTGACCCAGAAGTCATCGCATCAACCGCTGGAGTTGAACCGCCCAATAGTCGATACAATCCACAAGCAAGGCGGAACAATCCTTGGATCTTCAAGGGAAAATCAAGACCCAGAAGAAATGGTCAATGAGCTTGTCAAACTGAAAGTGAACCTTCTGTTCTGCGTTGGAGGCGATGGCACGCTAAAAGGAGCCAAGGCAATCACCGAAGAAATTGGCAGGAGAAATCTTGGCATCAGTGTGATCGGAATTCCCAAGACGATAGACAATGATTTGGGCTTTGTGGAGAAGACGTTTGGCTTTGAAACATCGGTGCAGATTGCCGGAGAAATCATCTCCTCAGCACATCATGAAGCCGAAGGGGCTGAACGTGGTGTTGGCCTTGTCAAGCTGATGGGCCGCGACTCTGGGTTTATCACTGCAACGGCAGCACTCGCCAACTCTGTAGTGGATTTTTGCCTTGTCCCCGAGGTCAGTTTTTCCCTGGGAGGCGCAAGGGGCCTGCTCGAAGCCCTGGCACAACGGCTTGAAGAAAATAGCCATGCCGTCATTGTCGTAGCCGAGGGGGCAGGACAGAACCTATTTGAAAACTCACCAAAACATAAGGACCAATCCGCCAATGCTCTCAAGGACGACATTGGCGAACGACTTAAAAGCGAAATAGGACAGTACTTCTCAGCCAACAACAAAGCAGTCAGCATTAAATATTTGGACCCCAGTTACCACATCCGCAGTGTTCCTGCGATTGCATCCGATGCAGTTTTCTGTTATCAGCTCGCGGAGCATGCAGTGCACGCAGGAATGGCAGGGAAAACAAATCTTCTGATTGGACATTGGAACAACTTCTTCACCCATGTTCCAATTGCATTGGCAACCGAGCAACGGCGAATGGTTGACCTTGAAAGTGCATTATGGAAGGGGGTACTTAGCGCTACCCAACAAGACAAACTGCTCGGATAGAAGAGGCCACAAAGCTCATCAGCAACCGGACTCGTTAGCAATCAGCACACACAAGCAAGCGAGCAAAAAAACAAAAAGATGACGTGAATATCAAAGTGGTTAGAGTTAGAATGATCTAAATGGCACACTTGCTGAGAAGCTAGCCGCCCTCATCCTGCCACCCCGCACTCAACTTGGCGTCGGTCGTGCCCGGGACCGCCCGTGTCTACGGCCACGCCTGCGCCTGGGAGCTCGCCGCATAACTCAATAATCGACGCTACATCGCTGGCAGTTTTCCCTCGGACGGCGTAGCCCTCGAAGTCCGCCTACCCCCGCCCTTTCCATCTAACGAGTCCGTCCACTAAAATCCGACAGGCGGATAGTCGACTCAGCAAAGGTTGGAAATTCGAACCCCCAACGAGTTTTTATATACCGAAAATCCGCAACTATTAAACGCGCACTGCAGCGTTGAAAGCCCTGTTAACCTGTTCGGTTCTAAGTTTATGGAGAATCTTGGGATTGGGTACTTTCACCTTGAACTACCTGCGCCTGTTGTTGGCTATAATCGTCTAACAAACTATTAACAAGTGGTGGTTCATATTGTTCGGCGTCAGTTAAATAGTTTAAAACTGCTACCGCTGTTGTTGGATTGGTAGCAAGTGGAATTTGGTAGACATCGCAGAGTCTGCCAAGTGCTTCTATGTCGGCATGATGAGGATGCGCTGAAAGCGGATCACGAAAGAAAATGACGCCACAAATATTGTCATTCGATATCATTTGGCCGATCGCTTGATCTCCACCCAAAGGGCCAGATTTTACTTTTTTCGTCAGAACTACTTTGGCTTCTTTGTACAATAATTCTCCCGTAGTGCCTGTCGCTACAAGTGGGAACATGTTGATTTTCTTCACATGGGATTGAACAAAATTAACCAGGGATTTTTTCATTTCATTATGTGCAACTAAGGCAAGGTATTTCGCAGGATCTTTAGTAAAAAAATATTCATTAGCCATTGAATTTTTCTTATATAACTGCTCAAATATTAATTTGCATTTAAGGGCTACTTTTGTATCCTCCCGGAGGAGATATTCATACGTTGAATGATCAAACAATAAAACTTCTGTGGGCTCTACAGCAACGGCGTCAGCAATCCGTATTCCTTGATCAGAAAACATAGCTTCACCGAAAACATCTCCCTGAGTTAGTTTTGCTACTCGATGTTCATTTAGATGGACATTTACCTCTCCACTGATGAGAAACATAAGTGAATTAGCTGGCTCACCTTTCGTTAGGATCGTTGCATTTTCGCGATAGGCATGTAGCGGCATTAAACGGATTATTTCGAGCATTTCATAATCTGTTAGTTGCCCAGCTAATGGTGATTTTTCTTTTAAAATGTCAATTAAATCTTTACGTCTGTTTTGCATTTTATTCCTTTCGTAAGATGATACGAATTTAAAAAAAAAGTAAAATTGGTCAAACTACATCAGCGCGTTTTCGGATTTGCGGAAGCGATCTGCGTCAATAATGTGTTCCAAGCGGTACACTACAGCTTGCCAGGTCTGATTTGGGGTATTCTGCGCGAGCAGATTGTGTTAGCTAATTTTGCAGGACAGCAAAATCGACTAACACCCTCTGAGAGTCCGCCAGGGATGGCGAGCGAGAATGAGCGAAGGAGGATACCCCAAACCAGATCGGCCCAAAGCCATGCAAAACATCCTCATCACTGGCGCCACCGGCCTAATCAGCAACGCCACCATCGCCCACCTACACGACCGCTACAACCTCATCGCCTCCATCGCCGGCCCGGTCAGCGGCTTTTCCAGATACGAAAACACCTTCCGTTTATCATAAGCCCCGTCGGCTCCCAGCGGCGGAGACCGCCGCTAGCGTTTGCTCCACAAGGGGCGCCAGTTGGCTGGCATCATCGCCCCGATTGGGCGTCGTGCCCCACGACTTGACCGGTTGCCTCGTCGACCGCCACATGGAGCTTGAGCCAGGTCCGCCGTTTGAAATAGCCGTGCTAGCGCACCTTCCACTCCCCCTCCCCATACACTTTCAAGCCCGTCGAATCCACTATATGTGCCAGAGGGCATTTTGGTCAACATTGAAAAAGGGACATTCTATAGTGTTTTTATTTTCTGTGGCGCATCTGATTAAGAGTCAGCTACTCTAGCAACCGAAGCTATGAGCGCGCTCCGTTATATAGGGCGAAAAGGTGGAAGCCCTCCGTGGCCTTGTCAAGGGATACCCCGCTGAAACCGGCCCCATCTCCATCTCTGCCCGTCTCTTAGGCCCTTTCTAAATCCTTGACATTTCACAGTCCAGAACGTAAAATAGCCCCTCATCAGCATCCTCTTGAAATGACCTCCATTACCATGGCCAATCCGATAGCCAAACTGGAAAAGGCTTTCCGGCGCGAGCCGGATGCGCCGCTCTTCGCTCGCCTGGCCGATCTCTACCTCGATGGCGGCCAGACCGAACGTGCGCTATCTCTCTGCGAAGAGGGCTGTGCCAATTTCCCCGACTACTCCACCGGCTTCGTCGTGCTCAGCAAGTGTTACGAAGACCAGGGCGAAGTCGAAAAAGCGCGCGAGGCCATGGACCACGCCCTGCGCCTCGACCCTGAAAACCCCGGCAGCTATAAACGCATCTCCGATCTCTTCCAACGACTCGGGGTGGCCCGCCTGGCCCTGCAGACGCTACAACAGGCCGCCTATTTCGATCCCTTTGACGACACCCTGAACGAACAGATCGACAAGCTCACCTATACTGCCCGCAAAGACGCGACCGAAGACGACCCGGCCGCCGAAGTCACTCCCCTGCCCGAAATAAATAAAAGCCCCGTCGTTGCAACATCCGCCGAAGCCCTTATCGCCGGCGCCCCGGAGCAGGACCCCGTCAACGAGGTAGCCGAACCCTTTGCCCGGGTCCAAGATCTACTCGAATGGTCCGACTCGCCCGACGTCGGCGACGCGCTCAAGGCATTTGAACAAGGGCCCAATCCGCTCTTCACCGAAGAGAACGCGGCTACTGCCGCGATAGACCCTGCAGCCCCATCCGAAATCGGTAAAATTGAAGATCCCGGCGACGATATTCCAACAACAGCGCCGGCCGCAAACGACAGCCAAGGCGACGCAGTCGCCGCATTGGGCATCGAGATCTTCGGCAGCAAGCTGCCCGAAGCCCCCGATGCGCCGCCGACTGTCGATGCCGAAGGAACCACGACAGACGGCACCCCTCCCCCTCCTGAAACATCGGTGTCAGTAATGCCCGACGCCGCAACCGCCAACCCACCGCCAGCCGCCGACGTTAAAGAAGAGCGCGCGGACGAAATAACTGCGGACACAGAAGGCGTTGAAGAGCCCCTGGGCGCTTCAAGCGAAGCTCCCAGTGACAAAAAGGCTGAAGTAGACGATCGAGAACAAGCCGAAGCTAGCGGCGAAAAAGAAGACAAACCACAAGTAGAAAGCTGGATCCGCTTCTCCGAGCAGGGCAAAAAAGACAAGGATGCGGATCCATACAAAGTCTCCATTTTTTCGCCGGAGGTATTACCTGAAGACTCCGACATCTTCAAACCGCAAGAACTACCAGGTTTTTCTGTTCCTGCGACGCCTACAGAGTATGCCCCGGAACCCGAACCATCTGCAATAGAAGGAACCGCTGAATCCTCTGCTGACGAGCCCGACACTAAAATGCAAGAGGCCGCTACAGAGACCGAATCTGACGTACAAGAAGTTGTTGAATCACCGGCCGCCGAGGCCGAGCTCGAAACACCAACACCTTTTTTGATGTCGAACCTAACGGAAGAAACGCCCTCGTCGTCGACACCACCTCCAGAGACCGAACCCGCATCCTCGCCGCCCCTTGCACCTGATGCGACCGCGAGTGCACAAGACACCGCAGAAAACGAAGATTATTCGCTGGCCAACCTGGCCCCAGAGACGGTAGATGAAGGCGATAGTACATCATCGGCCCCTTTTCTTTTCGGCAGCCCCTCGGCGGCGAATGCCCCGGGAACGACAAGCTCAGAAGAGCCTGAAGACCTTTCCCTCGACGATATAGCATTACCCGAGGTCGCCGCTGAGGCAGATAAACACTTTTTCTTTTCTTCGGGAACCTCCGCGAACGCTGCACAAGATGAGACGGCTGAGGACCAGGCAACCACAGCCGACACCCCCGGTGATCCCCTGCCCGAATCGCCGACGTCCTCATTTCTTTTAGGCACAGCTTTTTCTGGTTTGAAAAACGATCTAAAACAACTAGACTCTGCCGAACCTTTTGCCGCCGCATTGGGGCCTGAGATGGAACCATCCCAACCGGAATCACCTACGCCAAGGCCCACTTCTTTCCTTTCGGGCTCGGCCATAACCGGTTCCGGAACGGTATCACAAGATGAAACACCCGACACTCCGGAACCAACTGAGCCAATAACAGAGTCTGCAAGCCCTGACGAATCGCCGGCGGAACTCACATCAGCAGAAAACATAGCGTCCTTCGTCGACCTCGCTCTTACAGAGGAAGCGACTACCGGAACCTCTTCATTATTTTTATCTTCATCCGACACTGAAACGACAGAAGCCTCCGCGGCCTCTACTGACGCAAAAGAGCTACCGGCTCCATCAGCGGATCATTCAACCGCCCAAAATAACCCCGAATTGCTCCGGCTCTTTCAGGAAATCGAGCAAGAGCCGGAAGCCGAACCCGAACCCGAACCCGAACCCGTACTTGAGCAACCCAAGCCCCCGTCAGCGCTCAAGCCTGATCACCCTGAAGACAAACCCATAGCCACTATGACCCTGGCAGAGATTTACACGATCCAAGGCTTGACGCAGAAGGCCATTGAAACCTACCGCGAATTACTCGAACTGGACCCGAGCAACACCATTATCCGCAGTAAATTAGAGTCACTAGAAAAAAGCAGCGTCAAGCAATAAAAAGGACAATATGGCAGACACCACTGATTTTAGAAACGGCTTTTCCATGCTCATCGACGGCACAATCTTTTCCATCGCCGAATTTCAACACGTCAAACCGGGCAAGGGTAGCGCCTTCGTGCGCACCAAACTCAAAAACATGAGAACCGGCGCAGTGCTCGACCGCACCTTCCGCTCTGGCGACAAGGTCGACGCGGTCCGGCTCGAAAAACGCGAAATGCAGTATCTCTACTCCGAGGGCGACCTTTATTACTTTATGGACTTGGACACCTATGAGCAGAGTCCTGTCGAGAAAACAGTGCTCGGCACTGCAGCAGGTCTGCTCAAGGAGAGCGAGAACGCCTTCCTGCTCATCGCCCGCGAAGAGGTCATTGACGTCGATCTACCCAACTTCGTCTACCTCGAAGTCACCCACACCGAACCCGGCATCAAAGGCGATACCGCCACCGGCGCCGTCAAATCAGCCACGCTCGAAACCGGCTATATAGTGCAAGTACCACTCTTTATCAATCAAGGCGATAAACTCAAGATCGATACCCGCACCGGCGACTACGTCGAGCGCGCCTGAGAAAGGACGAAAGCACCTGTGAACGAAGGCAAGCTCCGCAAACTGATCCAACTCTTCCAAGACAGCGATATTGACGAACTCGAAGTCCAACACAGCTTCTGGCGCGGTACTCGCATCCGTCTGAGCCGAGGTCATGCATCGACCACTATAGCAGCGCCTCTCGCACCCCCCGCCGCCGTTGCACCTTCGGCGCCGCCTGCCACCGCCGTTACACCGGTCGAAAAAATCGACGACGGCCTACACGAAGTCCTCTCGCCTATGGTCGGCACCTTTTACCGAGCCTCTTCTCCGGAGATCGACCCCTTTGTCCGCGAAGGGGCCCACATTGACAACGGCCAAACCGTCTGCATTATCGAGGCGATGAAGATCATGAACGAGATTCCGACCGATGTCGGCGGCGAAATCGTCGAAATTCTCGTCGATAACGCGCAAGCGGTGGAATACAACCAGCCCTTATTCAAAATCCGGCCAAGTTCATAGCCGTGTTCGAGAAAATACTTATAGCCGACCGCGGTGAAATCGCGTTGCGCGTTATTCGCGCCTGCAAGGAAATGGGCATTGAGACGGTGGCCGTGCACTCCCTCGCCGACACTCGCTCACTGCATGTATCCTTCGCCGACGAGGATGTCTGCATCGGACCGGCGGCTGGCAAGGACAGTTACCGCAATTTCGCCAATATCATCAGCGCCGCCGAACTGACCAACGCCGATGCCATCCATCCCGGTTACGGCCCTCTAGCAGAAAACGCCGAATTCGCCGAGTTGTGCGCGCAATGCGGTATCAAATTCATTGGACCGTCCGCCGAAGCCATCCGCAAAATGGGCGACAAATCCGTCGCCCGCCGCACAATGCAAGCAGCAGGCGTGCCCGTAGTACCCGGTAGCGAGGGCGAACTCCAGTCGTTGGAAGAGGCCCGCGAGTGGGCACAAAAAGTCGGCTTCCCGTTGCGCCTGAAGGCTTCCGCCGGCGGCGGTGGCCGCGGCATGCGGGTCGTGCACGCCCTAGACGAATTGGAGGAGGCCTGGCAAATGTCCCGCCTTGAAGCGCGCAACGCCTTCACCAGCGATGCCGTATATATGGAGCGCTCGATCGAAACGGCGCGCCATATCGAAATCCAGGTACTCGGTGACGAACAGGGCAATATCGTCTACCTCGGTGAGCGCGAATGCTCGATCCAGCGGCGCCATCAGAAATTACTGGAGGAAAGCCCCTCGCCGGTTGTCGACGAGGACCTGCGCCGCCGTTTGGGCGAAACCGCCATCGCCGGCGCGGCCTCTGTTGGCTACTATAGCGCCGGCACCATAGAGTATTTGGTCGATGAGAACCTCGATTTCTACTTCATGGAGATGAACACCCGTATCCAAGTCGAACACCCCGTCACCGAAATGGTTACAGGCATCGACCTGGTCAAGCAACAAATACGCATCGCCGCCGGCCAAAGCCTCGATTTCACCCAGGACGATATAAAATTAACGGGCCACGCCATCGAATGCCGCATCAATGCCGAGGATCCCGCGCGCAATTTCATTCCTTCCTCTGGCACCATTACCGCGCTCAATATGCCCGGCGGCCCCGGCGTCCGGGTCGACAGCCATATATACCAGGATTACGAAATACCACCTTATTACGACTCCCTGTTGGCCAAAGTTATCGCCTATGGCCAAAATCGCGAGGATGCGATGGCTCGAATGCGCAGAATCTTGAGCGAATTTACGGTGGAAGGGGTGGCCACGACCATCCCCTTCCACAAAGCCCTACTCGAAGAGCCTAACTTCATCGCCGGAAAATTCGATACTAATTACGTGGCCAATACGAAATTGTCCCTTTGAGATCTACCCGGAGGAAACCATGAGCGAGACAAAAATCCCCGACCACCTGGTCTATTCAGAGAGTCACGAATGGATACTACAGGACAGCGACATCGCGACAATCGGCATCACTGATTTTGCCCAGACGGAATTGGGAGATATCGTCTTCGTCGAATTGCCCGAAATAGGTGAACACCTTGAGATGGGGGAGGCTTTTGGCACAGTCGAAGCCGTAAAGACCGTCGCCGACCTCCTCGCCCCAATCTCTGGCGAGGTCCTCGAAATCAACGAAACGCTCGAAGAAAGCGCCGAGCAAATCAATAAAGACGCCTACGAGGCCGGTTGGATGCTCAAGATTCACATCGACGATCCCGACAACTTCCAACATCTGCTCAGCCCCAGTGAATATGCCGAACTACTCGACAATCACTAGGTTGATCCGGCTCGACATCCTTGACTTTATTATATAAGTAACCTATTTATATATTTTCTGTCGTGCCGAGTTCATTGCCTCAATCTGGATGTGACACGTGCTGGAAAAATCCGTACTCGTCCTCAACCAGAATTATGAGCCCCTAAGCATATGCAGCGTGCGGCGAGCCTTGTTGCTCATTTTGCGTGGCAAGGCCGAGGCGGTCGAGAAGTTAGGTCTTGTGATTCGTTCCGTATCACAAGACCACTCTGTGCCCAGCGTGGTTCGTCTGTGGCGTTATATCCAAGCCCCGCGCCAAAAGGTAGTGCTTTCGAAGCGCAATATCCTCAAGCGGGACAACCACCAATGCCAATATTGCGGAAGCAAGGGCGGCAAGCTGACGATCGACCATATCGTACCGCGTACCAAGGGCGGCAAAAGCACCTGGGAAAACCTGGTCTGCGCCTGCGTCACCTGTAATTGCAAAAAGGGCGAGGACAGCCCCGACCAGGCCGGGCTGATGTTGCGCGTTAAACCCAAGCAGCCCAATAATGTGACCTTTATCAGGAATTTTATTGGCGCCGAAGACCAGCGCTGGAAACCGTATCTTTTTTTTAACTAAGGCAGACAAGTAAGTCGTCGGGTAGGCTCTCCCGCCGGGTCGGCGACAAATGGGATTTATCATGGAAGGCGAGATGCTGGAACAGGAAGACGAATCGAGCCTCTATGAGGTCAAGCTCGAGGTCTTTGAAGGGCCCATGGACCTGCTGCTCTACCTAATCCGCAAAGACGAACTCGATATCTACGATATTCCCATTGCCCATATAACCACGCAGTACCTGGGCTTCTTAGGACAAATCCATCGCCTCGATATCGAGCAAGCCAGCGATTTCATCCTGATGGCGGCAACCTTGATGCGCGTCAAGTCGCAGATGCTGCTGCCCCGGGACGAACAAGGCCTAGAAGGCGAGGGCGAGGGCGATCCGCGCGCCGAGCTGATACGACGCTTATTAGAATACCAGCAGTTCAAAGAAGTCGCCGATTGGCTGGGGGTCCGCAAGGACGAACGCAGCAACGTCTACCTGCATCAACACGGGCACAGCCCCGAGGCAGAGGGGGCCGCTGAATTGCGCCCCGTCTCGCTCTTTGACCTGTTGGCCGTTTACAAGCACGTGATCGATACGGTGCCGGAGAACATCGTGCACCATATCCTCGAAGAGGAAATCACTGTCGAGGAATGCATCGAGAATATTCTGTCGGTGCTCGATAAACGCTCGCGGATAAGCTTCATGGATCTGTTGCAAGGCAAGGACCGACACGCCCTAATCGCCTCCTTTATCGGAATCCTAGAGTTGCTCAAATCGCAACGCATAAGCGTCCAACAGGCTCGCCCCTTCGACGAGATCTGGATCGAAGGCCGCGAAGGCGGCAGTGAACTCGTTATCTCAGCCGACCGCGGCGAAGGCGGTCAAGACCAGTGAGCGACACTGATAACGACGCAGACGATAATGTCGTGAATGACGCGAACGACGCAGACGACAATGATGGTTCATCGCGCGACGTAGCCCCGCTCAAAGCCCGGGCGATCATCGAAGCGCTGCTGATCACCGCATCCGAACCAGTAACACCAGGCCGTCTAACCAATTTGCTCTCAGGATACAACGGCCGAGACATCCGCGAAGCCGTCGACGCGCTTAACGCTCAATATGAGGATGCGGGGCACGGGATCCTCGTTGTCGAAATAGCCGGCGGCTATCAATTGGCTTCACGCCAAGAATACGGTCCCTGGCTGCGAAAATACCATAAAACCTCAAACCAGGTCAGGCTGTCACAAGCAGGTCTGGAAGCTCTCGCCATCGTCGCCTTCAAACAACCGGTGACCCGGATCGAGATCGACAGTATTCGCGGCGTAAATTCCGGCGGCGTGCTCCATACATTATTAGAAGTCAATATGGTGAGAATCGTCGGCCGCTCCGAAGGCATTGGCAAACCCATGCTCTTCGGGACCACCCGCGAGTTTCTCGTCCACTTCGGCCTTAAAGGCCTTTCCGAATTGCCCAAACCCAAAGAGCTGGAAGAGCTACTTGCAGAGGGCCAACACAAAGCCGAAGCCCGTCAACTCGCTCTCGAACTGAACGAATTGCAAAAGCAAGCAGGTGAGGACGGCGAAGAGGATGGAGAATCTGCCACTGAAGAAGCAGATAATATAGCAGCAGCGGACGGCGAAGAAGATCCAGCCAATATCGCCAATGCCGAGGAGGATGACGACGAATCGAATATAGACGACATGGAGAGGAATGGAAGCTCCTGAGCCTGGCGCAGTTGAACAACAGATGCGGCTCAATCGTTTTTTGGCGCGTTGCGGCATTGCCTCAAGGCGCCGCAGCGACGAGTTGATACAGAACGGGGTTATAAGCATCAACGGCGAAATCGTCGACGAACCAGGCCGGGTTGTCGATGTAAACACCGACCGAGTTGAATATCAAGGGCTGCCGGTCATACTGCCCGATCAATATGAGTATCTGCTCTTAAATAAACCGGCCGGCTATTTGGTGACCCGCAGCGATCCCGGTAAGCGGCCAACGGTCTATGACCTTTTACAGGGTCTGCATCCGGGCACAGTACCTGTCGGTCGCCTCGACATGGATACAACTGGACTACTGCTGCTAACCGACGACGGCGAATTGGGCTATCGACTTTTGCACCCGCGCTTTGTCGTCGACAAGCGTTATGTAGCCGTTGTCAGCGGCGACCCGACCGAGGACAAGATCGACCGACTACGTCGGGGTATAGACCTTGGCGACGGTCCAACCGCTCCTGCCGAGGTGCAAATAGAGGACCGCTGGAACGACGGCTATAAAAAGCGGGCACGGCTGAGCCTTTGCATACACGAAGGACGCAAGCGCCAGATCCGCCGCATGCTATTCGCCATCGGCCATCCAGTCCGCGAATTGGCGCGGGTTGAATTCGCCGGGCTACACGGTGACGGACTGGCCGAGGGTCAGTATCGGAGTCTCAAGACAGAAGAGGTCAAGGACCTGAAAGCCAGAGTTGGTTTATGAGGCCTCGCGGCATAATAATCGCCATTGACGGCGTCGTTGGTGCGGGCAAAACCGCAACTGCGAAACGCGTGGCTGAACACTTGGACTATCGCCATATCGATACCGGCGCGATGTACCGGGCCGTCACACTGGCGGCGACTCGCGGCGATGTGGACCCTGGGGACTTGCCGGCTTTGCAGACCCTATTGGCAAAGCTGACCATAGATTTGCAGCCCCACGAGCAAGCAGGCCGCGTCCTGCTCAACGAAGAGGATGTCAGCGAAGAGATCCGCCGGCCCGAGATCAACCGCAAGGTAGGCTCGTATGCCAACATTCCCCAGGTCCGTCGCACCCTAGTTGCCGAGCAACAGCGCATGGGCCTTGCAGGCGGCATAGTCGCCGAAGGAAGGGACATGGCAACCGTGGTCTTTCCCGACGCTGAGTTAAAGATCCACATGTTCGCCGAACTCGCCGAACGCGTCGACAGACGGCATCGGGAAATGATGGAAAAAGGGGTGAGCATTAGCAAAGATCAACTCCGAGCAGATATCGAAGCCCGGGATACAGAAGACGCCGAGCGCGATTATGGCGTCACCAACGTAGACGCGCAAGTGACCAAAATCGACACCACTGCGATGACGTTGGAAGGTCAGGTCGAGCACATTGTCGAACTCGCCCGCAAAAACGGCGCCTGAAAATGCCGAGTAACTCGGATGCGGAAAAACCGCACCCGAGGTTTCACAAACAGCGAGGCTGCACCACCGTGCAGATGCTTCGCTTTAACGTGTACCTCACGAGGATTTCACCAACATGACTGAAGAAACTACCGCGGCGGAAGAGCCGCAGGAAAAGCCGATATACGGCAACGTCAGTATCGAGGAGCTAGAGAAGTCCGAATACGACGAGGACCAAGTAAACGAGTTTATGGCCCTCTACGAAGAAAGCATCTCTGGTATCAAAGAAGGCCAGATTGTCAAGGGCACCGTCGTATCGATCGGCCCGAGCGAGGTGATGGTCGACATCGGCTTCAAGTCCGAGGGCGCCGTCTCCATCAAAGAGTTCTCCGATCCTTCGGCCATCGAGATCAACCAAGAAGTAGAGGTCTTCCTGGAGAATGTCGAGGACCAAGAGGGCCAGGTCGTTCTCTCCAAGCAAAAAGCCGATTTCATGCGCGTCTGGGATTCGATCAAGGACGCTCACGACACCGGCAACACGGTCGAGGGCCGACTGATGCGGCGCATCAAGGGTGGTATCGTCGTCGACCTCTTCGGCGTCGAAGCCTTCCTGCCCGGTTCGCAAATCGACATCCGCCAGGTCAAGAACTTCGATCAGTTCATCGGCCAGGAGTTTCCCTTCAAGATCATCAAACTCAACAAGGCGCGACGCAATATCGTCGTTTCGCGCCGTGCGGTGCTCGAAGAGGAACGCGGCAGGATGCGCGAGGAGATCATCAAGGTCCTCGAAGAGGGTCAGGTCCGCGAGGGCGTCGTCAAGAATATCACCGACTTCGGCGCCTTTATCGATCTGGGCGGCGTCGACGGCCTCTTGCATATCACCGACATGTCCTGGGGTCGGGTCAACCACCCTTCGGAACTGGTCTCCATCGGCGACCGCATCAAGGTCAAGGTGCTCAACTACGACCGCGAGCGCGAGCGCATCTCTTTGGGACTCAAGCAGCTGACCACCCACCCCTGGGAGAATATCGAGGACAAATACCCGATCGACGGCCAGATCCGCGGCAAAGTGGTCTCGATCACCGATTACGGTGCTTTCGTCGAACTCGAAGAGGGCATCGAAGGCCTAGTACACATCTCCGAGATGTCCTGGACCCAACACGTGCGCCATCCTTCTAAGTTGGTAAATATCGGCGATAGCGTCGAGGTCATGGTGCTCAAAGTCGATAGCGAAAATCAGAAGATCTCGCTCGGTATGAAACAGACCGAGGAGGATCCCTGGGAAACGCTCGACTCCAAGTATCCGCCGGGCACCAAACTCGAAGGCACGGTCCGCAGCTTGACCAACTTCGGCGCTTTCGTCGAGATTGAGGACAATATCGACGGACTGGTGCATATCTCGGATATGTCCTGGACCAAGCGTATCCGCCAAGCTAGCGAAATGTTCAAAAAAGGCGATGAGATCCCGGTGACGGTCACCGAGATCGATATCAAACGCCGCCGCATCTCGCTAAGCCATAAGATGGCGTTTGAGAATCCCTGGCCCGGTTTCGGCGAGCAGTACGCGGTGGGTACCGAGGTCAAAGGCGCAATCTCGCGCATCCTCGAACGCGGCGTGGTCGTCTCGTTGATTGACGAAGTGGACGGCTTCGTGCCGCTTTCTCAACTGGCCATCGACGGACTGAAAAACCCACGCCAGAGCTTTGAAGATGGTCAGGAGCTCCCGCTGAAGGTCATCGAGTTCGACCAGGATCAGAAAAAGATCGTGCTCAGCGCCCGCGAGTATTTCAAGGACAAAGATCAGGCCGACTACGAGGGCTACCTCGCAGACCACCCGATCAAAGAAGTCGAGCCGGTCGAGGAAGCCGTCGCCGACAAGGACGACGAGATGGAAAGTTGGGGCGACGCGCACGATGGTGGCGCGCCTCCGGCTGAGAGCGCTCCCGTAGAAAATGACGCAGCAGATGAGGATGACGACGAATAACCTATAATATCGTCTCCGATAGAAGACCTACGCGGTGGAACAGTTTCTTGTTCCACCGCGTTTTTTATGTCTCTACAAAAACATGGGTAGAATTATGGCGCCAAATGCATTGGTGTAAATGGGATAACTATTGCCATAAAACGGAAATTACATAGGAAAACATCATCCCTCCCCATGCTTAGACGTATATAATACGTCCCGATTGTTCTCTGATATCAACCTTATCAATCTACACTCCAACATCCTGTTATTATTTGACTTGAAAAATGTCAAATTTTATCGTTAATTAGAATATCGCGGTATATTCCGCAACCACTCCTCCTCGGCGTGAACAAAATGGCGTTTTCTCGCCTCCTATATATTGCGCGCGCAGCTTTTTGCCTGCATCGCAGCCTCGGCATTCTACTGCTTATAGGGCTAGCAGTTTGCCCTGCTTATGCTGTTGCACCAGTCGTATCTAACTTTATCACCCCCAATGACAACGCCACCGGAGTTTCGGAAAGCACGAGCCTAATCGTGCAATTTGACCAGAGTGTCGTCAAAGGCTCCTCTGGCAATATCACCATCAAGAAATATTCCGACGACTCAACCGTAGAAACCATTGCCGTTACCAGTAGCAACGTCAATGCGGCAGGTAGCGCATTCGTCACGGTCACCCTTTCGGCCTTGGGCTTCGGTACACGCTACTACGTTTTTATTGATGCCAACGCACTCGAGAATGGATCAGCTGAAGGCTTTGCCGGCATCAGCAACAAGGACACTTGGGACTTCACCACCAAAGATAACGATGGCACGCTTAGCGCTTCGGGCACGGTCAGCGAACCAATCGCGCTGCCCTCGACGGCGACTACGAGCGGCGCCGCCGTCGATATCTTCGACTTCACCCTCACCGATGGCGGCGCCTCCGACGGCCTAACCCTTGCCGTCACACAAGTCGTGTTCAACACCTCGGGCACCGGCCCCTTCGCCAAAGTAGCCTTCCGCCTCAACGGACCCGACGCCGCCAATGTCAGCGGCACCTACAGTTCCGGCGCCAACACCCTCACCTTCTCCGGCCTCACTATCTCCATCGCCAACGGCACCAGCGAGACCTATACCGTCAACGCCTACTACTCCGACAATACCAGTCTCACTGAAAACCAGACCCTGATCCTCTCCATAGACGGCGATACCGATCTCACCGTATCCGGCACCGGTACCCAGATAAGCGGAGCCAACGCCGCCATAACCAATAGCACCGGTACCACACTCAACATCACCGCCACCACCGTAGCTTTTACCACCGCGCCTGCGGGGTCCGTCAGTGGTTCGGCCTTGACCACACAGCCCATCGTCACCGCCCAGGATGCCGCCGGCAACACCGATGCCGATTTCACCGAGACGGTGACCTTGACCGAAGCCTCTTCCGGCACCCTTAGCAACAGTACTCAGACCGCCACAGCCGGCGTCGCCACCTTCACCAGCCTCGCTTATACCGCCACCGCCGACGGCGAATCCTTCACTCTCACCGCCAACGATCAGGACGGCGTCGGCACCGACCTGTCCACAGCCAACGCCAGTGCGCTGACCGCCGACGTCGTAGCCACCAAAGTGGTCTTCACCACCGCACCCGCAGGGTCCGTTAGCGGCTCCGCGCTGACCACCCAACCCGTCGTTGCAGCGCAAGACGCCAATAATATCACCGACACCGATTTCACCGAGACGGTGACCGTGACCGAGGGCTCTGCCGGCACGCTCAGCAACAGCACCCAAACCGCCACAGCCGGCGTCGCCACCTTCACCAGCCTCGCCTACACCGCCACCGCCGACGGCGAATCCTTCACTCTCACCGCCAACGATCAGGACGGCGTCGGCACCGACCTGTCCACAGCCAACGCCGGTGCACTGAACGCTGACGTCGTAGCCAACAAACTCGTCTTCACCACCCAACCCGCACCGCTGAGCCCGACCAGCGGCGCCTCGTACGACTTCACCACCGACCCCGTCGTTGAAGCGCAAGACGCCAATGGTGTCAAGGATACTGGTTTTACCGATACTGTGACCCTCAGCGAAACCGGCGTAGGCACCGCCACCTATACCAATAACGCCGTCGCCGCCGTCGCCGGAATCGCCACCTTCACCGGACTGACCACCAACTATGCCGCCACCGCCGATGGTGAAACCTTCGGCTTGCAGGCCGATGACACTGCCGGCGGTGCCGAAGGCAATATCACCAATCTGCCTACGTCCAGTTCGTTGACCGCTGACGTCGTCGCCACAAAACTCGTCTTCACCACCCAACCTGCACCGCTGAGCTTAACCAGCGGTGCCCAGCTCGACTTCACCACGGACCCTGTCATTGAAGCGCAAGACGCCAATGGCGTCAAGGATACCGGTTTTACCGATACCGTCACCCTCAGCGAAACCGGCGCAGGCACCGCCACCTACACCAACAACGCCGTCGCCGCCGTCGCCGGAATCGCCACCTTCACCGGACTGACTACTAACTATACCGCCACCGCCAATGCCGAAGCGGTCGGCTTGCAGGCCGACGACACTGCCGGCGGTGCCGAAGGCGATATCACCACCCTACCCACTTCCAGTGCAATAACCGCCTACACCCTCAATACCGACGGCACGCTTAGCGCTGCCGGCACGGTCAGCGAACCGACCGCGCTGCCCTCAACGGCGACTACGACCGGCGCTGCCGTCGCCATCTTCGACTTTACCCTCGCCGATGGCGGCACCTCCGACGGCCTAACCCTTGCCGTCACACAAATCGTGCTCAACACCTCAGGTACCGGCCCCTTCGCCAAAGTAGCCTTCCGCCTCAACGGACCCGACGCCGCCAATGTCAGCGGCACCTACAATTCCGGCGCCAACACCCTCACCTTCTCCGGCCTCGCTATCTCCGTCGCCAACGCTGCAAATGAAACCTATACCGTCAACGCCTACTACTCCGACAATAGCAACCTCAGCGAAAACCAGACGCTGATCCTCTCCATCGACGGCGACACCGACCTCACCGTATCCGGCACCGGCACCCAGATGAGCGGTGCCAACGCCGCCGTCAATAACGGCACAGGCTCCACACTCAGCATCACCGCCACGCAACTCGTCCTAAATACTGCACCTGCTGACACCCGCCAGGTCGATACAAACGACGAGGTGCTCAGCGGTTCGGCCTTCCAAACCCAGCCGATTGTCCGCGCGCACGACACGGCGGGCAACCTTGATGTCGATTTCAGCGATGCGGTCAGCGCCGGCAAACAATCGGGATCCGGCCAAATTGGCGGCACCACTTCGGCCACCGCCAACGCCGGAATCGCCACCTTTGCCGATCTGCGCTACGATGCGGCGACCGACGGTGGGATATTCACCCTCTCCTTCGATGACCAAAGCAGCGGCAGCGAGGGGGATCTGACAGCCATTTCCAGCTCGTCCTTAAGCGCCGACGTCGTCGCCAGCCAGTGGGTCTTCAGCCGCCAACCGGCCGACGCCCTCAGCGGCTTGGCTGTCGGCACGCAACCCGAACTACAGGCGCGCGACGCGCAAGGCACCACCGATCTCGATTTTACGCAAACCGCAACACTCGCGCTCAATACCACGGACAGCATCGAAAATAGCTCCGCCACCGCCAACGCCGGCACGGCCTCCTTTAGCAACCTCAAAATCACTGGCATCGGTCAAGGTCGCACCCTATCGGCATCCGGCGGCAGTATCACCAGTGCCACCAGCGCCTCCTTTGATGTGGGCCAAGCCCAGGCAACTATCCACTTTACCAGCAACACCCACGTTGTTTTTGACGGCCAGAAAAAAATGCTAATAAGCACCTCAGACCCGGCGAATCTGACGACTGTGACGACCTACAACGGCTCAACCGACATCCCCGGCGACCCCGGCACTTATCAGGTCGTCGCCACCATTAACGATCCCATCTACGCCGGCACGGCTACCGGCACGCTTACAATCCAACCACCCCCTATGCCAACCGCCGGGCTCCAGGTATCACCACTGGAAGGCGGCGTTCCACTCACCGTCACCTTCACCAATACCTCACAAGGTTTTGGCTACACCTTCCTCGAAACATTCGACAGCAAAAATCAAACCTTTGACGATCCCGAAACCGTGCAAGTCACCTATGATATACCAGGCACCTATGAGGCATTACTGACGATTAGAGGCCAAGGTGGCACCAACCAGACGCGCACCACTATCGTCGTGCACGGTCCTCCGGCCCTAAACCAAGTAATCGCCAGCCCGGACGAGTCACCGGTAGGAGAAACGCAGACCCTCGACTTAAGCGGCCTCGATCCGGCTACCGGAGCCTGGTCAGTCGAGTTATTGGGTTCAGGACCGATTATCCGCACGGAAATCAACGACGAACGCGTCTCCTTTTTCTCCGACGGCGATCGCCACGGCGCGCAAGCAGTGAATATCATCCGCACCAACCCCTGGGGTCTTTCGACTTCGCAACAACTCGTATTAACCTGGGCGCCGGCGCCCGAACCCACCGAACCATCAACCATCCTACCAACCATCCTACCAACCATCTTACCAACCATCCTACCAACCATCCTACCAACCAGCGACGAAAACGACGACACACCACCGGCCAGCGACGACAACGGCGACACACCACCGGCCAGCGACGACAA
>JABHFS010000158.1 GCA_018672475.1 Gemmatimonadota bacterium
AAATTGATTTGAGAAAAACACACTAAACGCTCATACTGGCGAATCGCGCCAATGGCGGCGGGATCCGCCAACAATCACAACAACTCCCGCCCTTCGATAAATACGCGCATCACCTCTAGATCCTCGTTCAATAATAGCACATCCGCGCACTTGCCCTTTGCCAAACTGCCGATATCTTGTCGCCGCAAAATCGTTGCCGGTGTCGCACTGGCCATGCGCACCACCTCGTCCAGCGAAGCGCCGGATTGGGCATAACAAGTGCGCACCATATGGTCCATGCCCATACAGCCAGAGGCCAAGGCGCTGCCATCCGGCATAATGCCGACCCCGTCGCGGCGCACAAAGCGTGCCCCTCCTTCTAAGGGCCCGAACATATATTCGCCATCAGGTAGATCCAACGCGCGATTGCAATCGGTGACTAGCGCCAAACGCTCAGGCCCCTTGAATTTTAACGCCAGCCGCAATAAATCCGCCGTCAGATGTTTACCGTCGGCGATAACCTCCGTCGTTAGTTCGTCGAAGTAGAGCGCCGCTTCCAGGGTCCCACCGCGCATCGGATACACCGGCGCTCCGGGCAACGACCTCAGTTTGCTCTTATCGGACATCGCGCAGAATAGGTGGTCGACGTGGCTCGCCCCCCACGTCAACGCCTTTTCCACTTCGACGAAGGTGGCATTGGTATGTCCTATATTCAGGCAAATTCCGCGTTCAACCACAGCGCGCGAAAAAGCTTCCGCACCGGGCAACTCCGGCGCTACCGTAGCCGAGGCGATCGCCTCGGTGCGCTGCAGAAACGCCTCGTATTCTTCCGCTACGGGTGGACGCAGCGCTGCACCGGGATGACAGCCTTCCGCACCCGGGGCAAAATAGGGGCCGTAGAAATGCGCACCCAATACCCGTACACCAGGCTCACCATTCCACAAACCAAAACCGCGCTCGGCCACCCCCGCAACTGCCCAATCGAGCGCCGCTAATATCTGCGCGAAGGGGGCGACCGTCATCGTCGGTGTGCAACTCGTAGTCCCATGGCGGGCATGCGCCCGCAACACCGTCTGCCAGGCCTCAGCCGTAGCGTCCATAAAATCCGCGCCGGCCCCACCGTGCACGTGCAAGTCGACATAGCCGGGGCCGATAAAACCGCCGTCGGCCCGCACTCGTTCGGCTCCCTCGGGACAGGCGATATCAGCCTCACGCCCTACCGCGACGATCCTACCTCCCTCGACGAGCAAGGCCCCTTCGGCGATGATCTGATCGGGAAGGATCAACGACCCGCCGCTGAAATAGGTCTGCTTCATAAAACGTCTTCGCCTGAGCGCGCTGCTATAATCCGTATCAACTCCCTCGCCTTATCGGGGTTATTCGATCAAATCCTTGGCATACGTCGGGCACGGTCAAACGCCCGCAACTCGATATGGGCGAGACCGCTATAATAACCGGCCCAACCGTCGTTGAGTTTAAAGCGCCTTCCAGCGCCTTCCAGCGCTTATCTACCGATTCACGAACTGTCCTCACAGACCACGCTCCGCCATAAAGCGCTCTTCAATCAACTCCACCCCACGCACCGAACGACGATACCACGCCAAGCGCAAATCCTCCTTCTCCCCCTCTGCCAACCCCCAATCAGCGCCGCTCTTATGCAAACGACCGGTCAATTCACGCAAAACCAATGCGGCGCAAACCGAGATATTAAAGCTCTCGGTAAAACCGTACATCGGCACCCGCACATACTCGTCCGCCGCCCCTAATACTTGCTCGCTCAACCCCAAATCCTCGGTACCGAAAAACACCGCCAGCGGCGCGTCGACCGCCAACTCATCTAAGGCGCTGTCATCGCGGTGCGGCGTTGCCGCGACGAGCCGGTAGCCTCTTTTTTTGAGCGTTTCGAGCGCCGACAACGAATCCGAATAGCGGTGTAAATCCAACCACCCAGAGGCGCCGACATCAATGCCGGCATGCACCTCATAGACATTGCGATTCTCAATCACATGCACATCCTGCACCCCGAAGCAATCACAGGAACGCAGCACCGCTGAAGCGTTATGCGGCTGATACAGATCCTCGAGAGCTACGGTCAGGAAACGAGTGCGCCAAGCGAGTACTTGCTCCATCCGCTCTTTGCGGCGATCGGAGACGAAGCCACCTAGATACGCGATCAACTCCTGCCGCAATTGTTCGTCGATCGGATTCATCGGAAATTCCTTGACGCGGCCCCAATGCCTGCGTTCGTTAACACCACACCTCTTTTCGCGGAGACAGTCACCATGTGCGGACGCTTCGTCCTCCATCACACAATCGAAACCCTCTTTGAGGAGTTGGCCATCGACCAGACGCGGATCGAGATCGGCCCCCGCTACAATATCGCCCCCACCCAACTGGTGGCCGTAGTACTCGACGGCAAGCAGGAACAAAGCCGCACCCTCGACGCCCACAAATGGGGCTTGGTGCCCTTCTGGGCCAAAGACCAGAAAATGGGCAGCCGCATGATCAACGCCCGCGCCGAGACGGTCGCGGAAAAACCGGCCTTCAGGGCCGCGCTGCGCTATCGTCGTTGCCTAATACCGACCAGCGGCTACTACGAGTGGCAAAAGACCGACGCCGGTAAAGTCCCGCACTACCTGCACATGGCCGACAACCGCCCATTCGCCATGGCCGGACTCTGGGAGGAATGGACCTCGCCCGAAGAAGAAATCGTCCGCAGCTGCACCATTATCACCACCGAAGCCAACAAATTCGCCGCCCAGATCCACCACCGCATGCCCGTCATCCTCGACCAAGCCGGCCAATCCGCCTGGCTCGACAACTCCCTGGAAAACCCCGCCGAAATCACCGCCCCTCTAATCCCCTACACCAACGACGACATGGCCTCCCACCCCGTCTCAACCCGCGTCAACACCGCCACCTTCGAAGACCCTTCCTGTATCGACCCCACCTAAGAAACACTCCTCCCCACCCTCCCCACTTCTGAAGTTGCTAGGCGGAAGGGTTGACCGCAGCCCATACCCACATCACCCCTTAACACCACTTCTATACCCCCTCACCCTCTGACGGATTTACCCCTTCCTTTAGAACCATCCAACGCACGATTTCGCGCAGCCTAGGCGGCTTACCCGTCATCAGGATGCCAATGCGAAAAACCTTGCCGGCCCCGCGCACCGCCAGATAGACCGAGACCACCATCAGCACCGTCGTCGCCAAATATTCCCACAGCGGCGGCGGCCCCGCGGCGCGGTTCATCATCACAAAGGGCGTGAAAAGCGGAATGAACGACATAACCCGCGCGAAGGTCCCGTTCGGATCCTGACTGACTAAGACCATCGCCATCAGCGGCAACATCAGCGGTATCAGAATCGGCAGCATCAGGTTCTGCGCCTCTTTTAAGCTATTGCACACCGAACCGATCCCGACCAACAAGCTGGCATAGAGCAAATAGCCCGAGAGAAAATAGAAGAGAAAAGACAGTAAATAGAGCGGGTCGACGATAATACCGCCAAAGGATGCGTCCTTCCCGCCTAACATTCCGGGCACCACCGCCAAACCGATCCCGATGCAAATAGCCCAAGTGCCCACCACCGTCAACCCCGAAGCCGCCATGCCTGCGATCTTGCCGGCCATCAGCTCAAAGGGCGAAACGGAAGACAACAGGACCTCGATAACTCTGGTCGACTTCTCTTCGATCGTATTGGTCAAGAGCGCTTGCGAATTGGTGAATATCGCGACCCACAGCAGATAGACGAAAACCATCGGCGCCCATTGGCGGGCCGTATCCACCGACGAGATCTCCACTTGCGAACCGCGCTTATCCACTTTGCGCGCCTTAAAAAGCACCGACTCCTGCAACCAACCGGCCACTTTCAAGTCAATCCCCTCGCGCTCGATGCGCCGGGCGCGCACCACTTGCGATACCCGCCGGGCGAACCAGCCGCGCAAGTCCTGGTCGGTCAGGTTCAAAGAGACGTATTTACAGCCCTCGTCGCGCTCGACGATATCGGCTCCGATCACAAAATAGGCGAAGAGCTCGCCATCGTTTACCATCTGGCTAAGCGCCGCCTGGGGATCGGGCACATCGGGTACCGCCACCCGCGCATAGCGACTGCGCGAAAGCTCCAGATCAAGAGCGTCCAATTCCTCGGCCGAAACCTGCCGCCACCACTCGGCGAGCCCCGCCGCCAACTCAGGCACCTGCACGGCGACCTCGTCGGCCAAGTAGGCGTCGGCCTCGACAACCGCCAGCGCCGCAATCAACGCCTGTCGCTCTGCTTCCGCTATACTCACATAGACCCGCCCCGCCGCCTTGACTGGGGAGGGCAACCGATCCCACGCCTGACTTCCATCGCGATAACGCTGTGCCGCCGCCTCAAGCACCACCCCCAGATCATCGGCCAAGATCCTTTTTTCGACCTCAGCCAACGCGAAACCCGAATGGTCGAGGACCGCGTAGTTGCGCGCCTCCTTGGCCTTCGTCAATAGAATCGGCACCGTGGCACTCAAAACGATGATAAGCGGAAAGGCCAGGATGCCGATCCAGAACCCCTTGGTGCGGACATTGTCCATATATTCGCGCCAGGCGACCAAGCCAATCTTACGCATCATCGGCTCCCCCAACGGCACGGATGAAAATTTCGTGCAGGGAAGGCTCGCGCAGGTCAAAGCGCCTTATCTGCACTTTGCCCAAAATCGCCGCCAATACCTGTTGTGCGTCAGCATCCTCCTGTAACAGTAGTTCGGCCTGCTTCCCCGAATCGTTGATCTTGGCCACCCCCGGCAGATCGCGCAACAGATGCCCGTCCCCGTCGTAGTCGAGTACCGCGGCCCGCCCGCCACTCGAACGCACCTCGCTCAATGAGCCGTCGAGGACTTTTTTTCCCTTGTTGATCAAAGCCACATAGTCGCATACCTGCTCGGCCTGTTCCATAATATGCGTCGAGAAGATCACGGTCTTGCCGTCTCGACGCATCTGCAAAATTACGTCCCGCATCAGATCGCGGTTGACCGGATCGAGCCCTGAAAAAGGTTCGTCGAGAATGACCAGATCCGGCTCGTGGATCAATGTTATGAGCAACTGCACCTTCTGGCCCATACCTTTTGAAAGCGCCTCGCAACGCCGCTCTCGCCATTCTCCCAACCCGTAGCGCTGCAACAATTCGTCGGCGCGGCGCCGAGCCTCCCGGTCTTCAATGCCTTTAAGCCGGGCGAAGTAGGTCATCAACTCTCCGACTTTCATCTTCTTGTAAAGCCCCTTCTCCTCGGGCAGATAACCGAGCCTGTCCTTAACTGCGGCGGCATCCTGACCGTCCAGCACGCTGACTTGTCCCTCATCGGCAAAAAAGATGCTCATAATCATGCGAATGATCGTCGTCTTGCCTGCGCCATTGGGACCCAATAATCCGTAAATACACCCAGCCGGTACATGCAGTGAAACCCCTCGCACCGCCTCTACGGCCCCAAAACGCTTCCATACTTTATCGAGTTGAACAGCTGTCGAATAATTCATAATCTCAATAATCGCCGAATTGCCTTTTTGCAGAGATTGCCGTATAAATGGTGCTTACAAGGGTAATCGCGCCAGTTATTGCACCTGCTTTCCAATTTGCCACATTAGACCTTAAATATATATTATACAATAGGATATAAATCAAGTGATTCCTTTGACGACCGAACTGAATCATCTATTCTATTTACGGATTTTAATCTGAGAGATATTTTTAGTCTTACATACTTACAGAACTAATATGTCGACTAGGGAGAGTATTCGTTGAATTCGCACAAAAGGGAAGTTATTGAGAGCATGGAGGGCTATGTCAGCGACCAGCTGCAATTGCTCAAATCGGTAGAAGACAGCTGGCAGGCCAATGACTATCTGCCCGACATGAGCGGAGAGGGCTGGGAGGATAATGTCCGCGAATTCCGCACCCGAGCAGCGGCCCTGCCCGACGACATCTTAGTCGCTCTCGTCGGCGATATGATCACCGAAGAAGCCCTGCCGACCTACCAGACCCTGCTCAACACCTTCGAAGGGGTATCTGATACCACAGGCACGGATACCAGCGCATGGGCCCAATGGTCTCGTGGCTGGACGGCCGAGGAGAACCGCCACGGCGATTTGCTCAATAAATATCTCTATCTCACCGGCCGAGTCGACATGCGCGCCGTGGAGGTAACGATTCATCACCTCATCCGCAACGGCTTCAACCCCCAGGCCGCACAAGACCCCTACAAGGGCTTCGTCTACACTTCGTTCCAAGAGCGGGCGACCAAGATCTCGCATAGCAATGTAGCGCGTCTCGCGCAAAAAGCCGGCGAATCGCACCTCAAAACCATTTGCGGCCTGATCGCCGGCGACGAGGCACGCCACGAAAAAGCCTATACCAACTTTGTCAAAAAAATCATTGAAGTTGACCCCGCCGGGGCTATTTTGGCGTTTTACGATCTGATGAAACACAAGGTCGTGATGCCCGCCCACCTGATGACCGACGACCAAGACCCAGACCTTTTTGACCACTTCTCAACCGTCGCCCAACGCCTCGGGGTTTATACCGCCAATGACTACGCCGAGATCATCCAACACCTCGTCCGCCAATGGAAATTGGAAACGATCTGCGGGCTCGTAGGCAAAGCGGCCGAAGCCCAAGACTACCTATGTAAACTCGGTCCACGTTTTGCCAAACTGGCCGAGCGCAACAATAAACGCCAAACCGAAGCTACATCATTCCAATTCAGCTGGATTTACAACCGCTCCGTTTAACGGACCTCAATCTATTTGCAAGATTGCCGATATAAGCTTTATAAAGGTCTGCAATACGTGGTTTAGG
Source organism: Gemmatimonadota bacterium (assembly GCA_018672475.1). GTDB lineage: Bacteria > Latescibacterota > UBA2968 > UBA8231 > UBA8231. Next base: position 6,810 of record JABHFS010000158.1, read on the forward strand.
ATTTTAGCCCGCCCGGATATTTTACTACCCAATAGGCTTAACCTCCCGGCGCCGATGAAGCTTGTGCAGAAATGCCCCCAATCCCGGGCCCCTTCCTTCACGCTTGCACGGAAAGAGCTAATTGCAATGTATTCACAGCCTTCCGATCCTTTTTTCGCGCTTGTTCAACAGGCGCGGGATGGTCGTGATGTACCCCTAGACCAGGGCGCCTTGCTCATCGCCAGCCAAGCCTATCCCAACCTGGACATCGATCACTACCTGCACAAGCTCGACAGCTTGGGCGAGGATTTTCGCACGCGCTACGCCCCATCCCCCGTCCTGGCCACCGAGCTTACGAACTTAAGCCGGTATCTGTTTACCGACCTTGAGTTTCGCGGCAACCAGGACCAGTACGACGATCCGCGCAACAGCTATCTCAACGAAGTTCTCGATCGCCGCCTCGGCATCCCGATCACGCTTTCCGTCGTCTATCTGGAATTGGGCCGGCGTTTACACTTTTCCCTAGCCGGCGTCAATTTTCCCTATCACTTCCTGGTGCGCAGCACCGAACTCGCAGAGCCGCTCTTCGTCGACCCCTTCGCCAACGGCGCCTTTGTCGACAATAACGAACTAGGCGAAAGGCTGCCCGTTATCGAAGGACGCAAACTCGAGTTGGCCGCGGACTATCTCGCACCGACCTCGCCGCTGGATATCCTGGCACGGATGCTGCGCAACCTCAAGCGTCAGCACGTCCAGGCCCGCCAGTTTCCCGCCGCCGTGCATTGTGCCATAAGAATTAGCTGGCTGCAACCCGCCGAAGCCGAAAACTACCGCGATCTCGGTTTCCTCTATTACTGGATCCGCGAATACGGCAAGGCGGTAGACGCGTTCAACGCCTACCTCCGTTGGGCCGACACCCCGCCCGACGCCAAAGAAATCCAGCAAAACATCCAGGTCATTTCCGATCGCCTGAGCATGCTGAACTAAGGGGAACTCATCGTGGGCTTGAAAAATATGCTCGGCAAAGTCGGTCTGACGACGCAGGGCCAATTAGACCAGGCGCAGGCCAAGAAAGAAATTTGGCACAGCTTGGTCCGCGACGTCTTCGCCCGCTATTACATAAAAATGCGCCAGGCCTTCCCCGACCAGCTGCCGGACCTACCGCGAAAATACTCCCCCGGCTGGGAGGACCATATCAAGGCCGAGCTCGGCAATTTTCTCGACGCCGACCTCCAGAATGTCGCCCCCTTGCTGCACGCCTGCGGTTTCGGCACTGGAAAATGGCAACAGTTCGTCGAGAAAACTCTGCCCGAGATGAACGAAATCGTCGACGCCCACCTCAACGGCGAGGCACCGGGCACCGGCGAGCAGTTAATCCACGATCTCAGCGACGCGCAAAAAGAGATCCGCCAGTTGCGCAGTGCTGGCCGTCGGGCCCTCGAACGGCTCAAGGACTACGAACAGCAACTCAATACCCAGCGCAACGGAGGTGATGACAAGGCAGATCGCGGCGAAAACGGCGAGGCCTTCACCGCACTATTTCCTAAATATTCAGATATCGACGAGGATGCGGACAGTGAAGACGACTCGGCCGAGCTCCGACGCAAGAACAAAGAGTTGCGGGGCAAGCTCGCCTTCAGCGACAAAAAAGTCGAAGCGCTCAACAAACAACTCGAGGATATCGAAGAGGACCTGCGCCTCATGCCGCACGCCGAACGGCTGCCCACCGGCGATGAGGACGATTTGCGCTCCGACCGCCAGGACAGCAACCAGGAATTCATCGAGCTACAACAGCGCAACAACCAGATACAGCGCGACCTCAACGCCAAAGATCAGACGATCGGGGTTTTGCGCAAGCGGATCGGGGTCATGGAGCGCGAAATAGGCGCGGCCCGCAACCAATTGCTCTCCGAAGTCAAACAGCTCAAAGAACTGACCTCGGGCAAGATCGAACTCAAACCGGTCGAAGAGCTGGATCAGATGAAGGCCGACGACCTCTTGGAATACGCCCAGAATGTCGCGAGCGATATCGATATCCGGCGCCAGATCCTGGACGAGGGCCTCAAGGGGGTCTCGAAACTAGAAGTGAATTACGCAGAGAGCCGCCAACGGCACGAAAAGCAGCAGCAAGAAATGGAAGAACAATTCGAAAAGATGGCCGCGGATCTCGAAGATTACCAACAGAAAATGGTCGAAGCCGAAGAGAATGCCGAAAAAGCGGCCGAAATCGCCCGGGAGGCAAAGGCCGCAGGGGCCGCCACCCAAGACCAGGGCGAGGCAACCGAACATCTAAAAGTAGTCGCAACACAACGCGACCAATTGCAACTGCTCAGCAATCGCGTCAAGCTGCTACAGAGTTCGAACAAGGAACTGCAAGGCTCGAACGACAAGATGTACAAGGATCTGGATACCGCGGTCAAACGACTCATTCCGCTGCGCAACCAAATCGAAGAGCTCGAAGCCCTACGCGACGCCCTCGACAGCTTTATCCGCAACAACCACGACCGCAACTTCTCCATCCACAATATACAGAAAAAACGCTAAACAATCGCCTCAGGCCATATGCGGCAATAGACCGCTCCACGCTTCGACTTCTCCGCGCAAACGCTGCCCGCGTTCGGCCACTTGCCGGTTCAGCGCTTCGAACTCCAACATCAGCTGCCGCGCCGTCACCCCGACCTCGTCGCGCAACTCCTCGGTTTCTTCGCGCAAACGCCGACCCCGTTTGGCCAACTGCCCGCCCAACACCTCCGTCTCTTCGCGCAAATGGCCGATCGTCTCGGTCACCTGTTCGCGCAACGCGGCCATCTCCTCGGCCAACTGCCCAGCAGTCGCGCTAGCTTCCTTACTCAACGTCTCCACTTCGCGCCGAAGCGCTTGGCCGCGTTCGGCCACCTGCCCCCCCAAGGCCTCCACTTCACCGCGTAAGCGCCGGCCGCGCTCGGCTACCTGTTCGCCCACGGCCTCCACTTCACCGCGTAAGCGCCGGCCGTGTTCGGACACTTGTTCACCCCATCCCTGCAAGTCAAGCAGCAGTTCACCTTTCTGCTCGTGTTCTGCCAAGGCCCGGATATCTTCGCCTAATTGTTGCCCTCGTTCGGCGATAAGACCGCTCAACGCCCGCACATCAGCCCCCAATTCATCGCCGCGTTCCGCCAACAACCGTCCCAAACCCCGCATATCCCCGCGCACCCGTCGCAAGTTTTCTGCAACAAAACCCTGGGCTGAGAAAGGCATCTGCACCAACAAGTCGCGCACCCCAAGTTGACTCGGTAAAAAGACCGCCCCCTCATTTTTGGCTTCCCGCCACAAGTAGCGGTTGAGCCGGGCTTCTTCCATAATCTTGTCCGGCACCGGCTTCAAATCGTGGACGAGGCCGACGAAACTCATCAATTTAAGCAGGTAATAGGTAGGATCGATCTCATACCAGAAAAAACCGTTGCGGGTCGACGCCTGATAGCGGTGGTGATTGTTGTGCCACCCCTCCCCCAACGTCAGCAAGGCCAAGAGCCAATGATTGCGACTTTCGTCGCCGGTGTAGAAGCGTTGCCGGCCCCAATAATGCATCAAAGAGTTAATCGTATACGTGCCGTTACTCAGCAGAAAGGTCGAGACGCAATAACCCCATACTAACCAATGCCAACCGCCGACGGCGAAAAGCCCCAGCCCCATCAGGAAGGGGGGCAAGTAACACAGCCGATCCAATAGCCGCAATTCGGGATAACACGCGAGCTCGGGTATGCGGTCGAATTCCGTAACCGCGCTCGCCTCGTAGAGAAACCACATCCAATGGGCATGCCAGAAACCCTCGTGCGAATTGTGCGGGTCGGCCTCGGTATCGCTTGCCTTGTGGTGCATCCTGTGGTGCGCCGCCCACCACAAGGCCCCTTTCTGTGTCGCGGTCGCGCCCAGTAGCGCCGCCAGAAACTGCATCGGCCGCCCCATCGCATAGGTCCGGTGCGAAAAATAGCGGTGGTAAAAACCCGTTATGGCGAACATGCGAATAAAATAGCACGACATGCACAACAGCAATCCGGTCCAAGAAAAATGGGTAGTAAAAACCAGCAGTACCGAAGCCTGCAAAAACAAGAAGGGCAAAGTGCTAAGACTAAAATTACCACGCCTGCGGTAAATTTCGAACATGACTTCTCCATTTGAAGCGAATAATGGCACCACCGACTTAAGATAAGGCCTGGCAGAATCCCGACAACCGAAACCTCACTGCACCGCGGCGTTGAGCACCGGCGGCGATCTGTCTATCTTATGTCCCTTGCAATGTAGCCCCCTACCACTACCTGGAGCCCGATAATGCCCAAACTCTTCGGACGCAATTTCACCCGGCGCCAACTGCTCGAGCGCGTCGGCGACATCAGCCAAGTCATGCACGCGCGCCGCGCCGAGTTGAGCGAAGGCTTCGAGCGCGGCGCCGACCTCATCGAGGTCTTCAACGCCTCGGGCTTCAGTTTTTCGGTCTTGCCCGGACGCGCCCTCGATATCGCCTCCGCCCACTACAAGGGCCAGTCGCTCTGCTTCCGCTCCGGACCCGGCGACGTCGGCCCCGCCTTTTACGAGGCCGAGGGTTTCGCCTGGGGGCGTGGCTGGTTCGGCGGGCTAGTCACCTCCTGCGGCCTCAATTTCGTCGGCCACCCCGAAGTCGACCCCGAAGAGGAAAACGCCGAAATGCCGCTGCACGGCCGCCTCTCCTATATCCCGGCCAAAAACGTCGGCATTAGCGCCGGCTGGGAGGGCGAGGACTACGTGCTGAAGATCCGCGGCCAGATGCGCCAAGCCGAGGTCTTCGCCGAAAACCTTGAACTCACGCGCGAGATCACGACCGTGCTCGGCGAAAATCGCGTGCGCATTTGCGACCGCATCGAAAACCTGGCCGCCGACCGCTCGCCGCTGATGTTCGTCTACCACTGCAACCCCGGCTTCCCGCTCCTCGACCAGGGCAGCCGCCTAGTGCTGCACAGCCGCAAGAGCACCGAATGGCAACACGACCGCGAGGTCGGCCCCGACGACTATGCGGTAGCCCAAGGCCCACAACAACAAGCCCACGACGATGTCTACGTGCACCGCCCGCAAGCCGACCGCCAAGGCAATGTGCATGTCGGCCTGCTCAACGACAAGCTCGAATTGGGGCTCTACTGGAAATTCAAGCGCAACGAGATTCCCATCGTCAACCAATGGCAGCACTTCCACAAAGGCACCTATGTCACTGGTATCGAACCGGGCAACTGCTCGGTGCTCGGCCGCGCCTGGAACCGCAAACACAAGACGCTGCAGCATATCGAGCCGGGCGAGGTGCGGGAGTTCAATATGGAGATCGGAATTCTGGACGGCACGAAGGAATTGCGCGCTTTCGAACGCGAAGTGAAACGGGGGATCGTCGGGGGGAAGAAGCGCCGCTAAACCGCCCACAATTTGCCCTATAGACATATAAAGGCCCTGAATATTTTCATTTCAGGGCCTTTATATGTCTATAGGTTAACTCGTCAATATTATACTTGCAGGTTGCGCTATCCGCGCCAAATTAAAAAGCCGAAGCCCAGATCCAGCTGATCCTCAGCGGCCTTCTTCTATGCACTGCCGATAACAATCGGCCACCCGCTGGGTAGTCTGCGCTTCGGTGTAATGTTGCATCACTCTCTCTCTGCCCGCACGCCCCATAGCCATCCGCAGGTCGCGATCACCCAACAGGCGCGCGACCGCCGCAACCAATGCCTCGACATCCTTCAGCGCAGTAAGCAAGCCCGTCTCACCGGCAACCACCACTTCCCTGCAACCGCGGATATCGCTGGCGACCACCGACAAACCCATCGCCCCGGCCTCGATCACCGCCCGCGGCAAGCCCTCGCGATACGACGGCAATACCAACACGTCCATCGCCTGGTAAAGCTCGGGCATGTCCGTGCGGTGCTCCAGCGCGATACAAGAATCCGCGACGCCGTACTCGCGCATCAACTGCACCGGATCGACCGCATCCGACTGATCCTTCTCCTCCGGTATTCCGACCATCAGGAAACGCGCCCGCGGCCATTGCTCGGCGAGCCGGGCGGCCATCTGGTAAAATTCGACGCAACCCTTCTCGCGCACCAGGCGCGTCACCATCCCCACTACCAGATCTTCTTCAGCAAACCCCAACTCGGCGCGCTTGCCCGCCCGCGCTTCCGGATGCAAAGTCGGATCGAAGCGCCGCTCGTCAACTCCGTTGCCGATCAGATGCAAACGGTCCGACTTCTTATACCCGTGCGCACGCGCATAGTCGAAATCCTCGCGGCTCTGAAATAGCAAATCATCGCTCCACCGCGCGCACCAACGCTCGGCCCCCTCGGCGGCGATTCTGTGCAAACCCCGACTATTCTCGTTGAACAAAAAACCGTGCACCGTATGCACCACGGCTTTGACTTTGGCCAACTGCCCAGCCACTGGCCCGAGCAAGGTCCCCTTCGGATTGTGCGAATCGACGATATCATAATTACCGTCGCGCAACGCGCGCCAGAGCGCCCACAAGCAACGCATATCCGTCCACGGCTCGATCTCGCGGGCGAAGGGGATCTGTACCACATCGAGCCCGCACTCGCGCAAGCGGTCACCATAGCCTCGGTCGCCGCAAATTACGCTGACAGAAAGACCCACCTCCTGCAAGCGCATCAACCGCCCACGCATCAAATAGGCAACGCGGTCGGTCGGAAAAACATGGGCAACGCTCAGGCTCAAGACAACCCTGCCTGCTCCCAGACACCGGCCAGCGCCTTGCCCGTAGCCGCCACCGCGTCTTCCGGTTCCATATCACGCACCCGCTGGTTAAAAGGCTCGACCATCACCGGCCCGTCGTAGCCCATCTCCTGCAATGCGCCGAGAAATACTGCGATATCGATCACCCCTGTCGCTCCGGGTAAATCGCGTACATTGTCGACCTGCTCGTCGATAGCAACGCCAGCCGGCGCGTCATTGACATGCACGTCTACGACTTGATTGACGGACAAAGCCCGCAAATCCGCCACCGTCTCGTGCGAGGTATACCAATGCCAACTGTCGAGTAGAAAACCCATATTGTCGCCTATCGCCCGACACAATTCCCCCATCTGTTCCATAGTGTGGGCGAAGGAATACTGCTTGCTGTCCCACAAGGTCTTCGGCCCGACGTACTCCAAGCCGAAGCGAATTCCGTGCTCGGCAAGAATGGCCGCAGCCGGCTTGAGCCGCTCGACGTGGAAGGCAAAATTCTCCTGATAGGTCCGCTCGTCCGAAGCCGGCATAATCCAAGTCGCCGTGCGCAATACGCCCACCGCCGCCGCCGCCTTTGCCAACGCCGGCAACTCGGCCATGCCCTCGTCGTATACACCCTGATCCCCGCGAAAATCCAACGGGAAACCCCACCCCGACAATTTCACTTCCTTGCTCTCGGCCAATTCTAATGCCGCCGACGCCCCCATTGCCGCTACTTCGCCAATGCCGAAATGATAGCCCGCAAAACCGTGCCGAGCCGCCAAATCCAACCCGTCCGCCAAGCTACTGACCTGCACACCAATAGCACCGGGTCCCAATGAACGATACATATGTCCTCCTATTTATAGGTACTGATCCTGCTGGTTTTAATTGGGACAAACAAACACTGCCCCTTTTTAATTAACGGTCCCGCCCCCGTCATACCGCGACGTTATTCTGCGGCCGCCCTTCCAGAAATGCGATCACATTATCCACCGCGCCCTCGTTCAACAAATTCACCCCTTCTAGCGTCTGGTCGGCGGCATGCGGGGTCAGCACCAACTGCTCGCAGTCGAGGATCGGATGGTCGGTCGGCAAGGGTTCCTCTGCGAACACGTCCAATCCCGCCCCGCCGAGATGCCCGGTTAGCAGGCTTTCGCGCAAGGCGGCAATATCCAGCACGTCGCCGCGCGCGCCATTGAGCAACAACGCACCTTCCTTCATCAACGCCAATTCCCGCACCCCGATCAGATGCCGGGAATCCTCCGTCAGTTTGACGTGCAGGCTGACCACATCCGACATCTGCAATAACTCATCCAGTTCGACAAAGCGCACCCCGTATTCTTTCGCCCGCTCGTCCGAAGGATTGAAGGTCCAAGCGACGATCTCCATACCGATCGCCCTGGCCAATCGCGCCATCTCCACACCGATGGCCCCCGTGCCCACCACGCCCAGCACCTTACCCTGCAACATGGTATTCATCATTCGGGTCCACCGACCCGCCTTTAATTCAGCGGTCTGGAAATAAGCGCGTTTCGACAAGGCGAACATCAGGCCGAACATATGCTCGGCGACGACAGGCGCCGTGCGACCCGGTTGGTTGGAAACGACAATGCCCAATTCCTTGGCAATATTCAAGTCGATCATATCCGTGCCGATCGAACAGGTCGCGATCATTTTTAAATCGGGCAGCGAACGCATCTCTTCGCGCCAAGTGACGACCCCGCGGGTATTGATAATGACCTGGGCGCCCTCAGCCCTGGCGATCTTCTCTTCTACGCTGGCGGGCGTGTCCGTAAATAGTTCAAGATCCCCGTAGGACGCGAGTTTTTCCAGGTGCGGCGAACCGCCGATCTGGGTGGGATTATCGCCAGGCACTAAGATTTTTACGCGTTCCGACATGGTATTTCCTCAGTGAATTGCTGAGCAATCTCAGCTAGTGTATATTTCGCTTTTTACAGCCGCACCATATAAACCCCAAAACCGCGCCTTGCGTCAAGAGATCTACCCTATGCCCAGAGAATTGATCGCCCCCGCCCAAGAACAAGCCACCTTCCAGGAATACGAATCTGTCGCCCTTGAAAAGGGCCAGGTCCGCGTCAAAAGCCTGTTCGCCGCAGCCAAACATGGTACCGAGATGTCGCAATTCAAGGGCTATGCCAGCCCGCGCGGCGGCTTTGACCGCGAATTGCGCGTCTTCGATTACAAAGGCGAAGGCGTTAAATACCCAGTGCGTCTGGGCAATATGGGCGTCGGCGAGGTCGTCGAACTCGGCCCCGGCGTCACCTTGCTCAAAGAAGGCGACCAGGTGTTCAACTACGGCCCCTTCCGCGAAGAACATATCTGGCCCGAAACCGTGCGCACCTTGCCCGCAGGTGTGCCCTGGCAGGCCGCCGTCTGCCTCGACCCCGCCGACTTCGCCCTCAGCGCGGTGCGCGACGGCAAAGTGCGCATCGGCGACGCGGTAGCCGTCTCTGGCATCGGCGCGATCAGCTTGTTGGTCTTGCAGTTCTGCCGCTTGGCCGGCGCCTATCCGATCATCGCCGTCGACCCGCTCGAAAACCGGCGGCAGGCCGCGCTCGCACTCGGCGCCGACCTCGCACTCGACCCAAACCAATGCGATGCCGGGGTCGAGATCAAGAAAGCCACCGGCAACCGCGGCACCGACGTCATCATCGACTATAGCGGCCACCCCGCCGCCCTGCAGCAAGCCCTGCGCGGCATCGCCTATTTGGGCACCGTCGTCTGCGGAGCTTATCCCGGCGCTTGGCTTACCGGCCTGGATCTCGGTGCCGAAGCCCATATGAACCGACCGACCATTATCTTCTCGCGTGCCAATAGCGACCCCAACCCCGACCACCCGAACTGGAACAACGACCGCATATACGAGGTCTGCTGGCGTCTACTCAGCGAGGGGCAGGTCGATTGCAAACCCATCGTGCACCCCATCGTGCCTTTTGCCGACCTGGCCGAGGAGTATCCCAAAATAGCTAGCCACCCCGAAGAAAACATCAAACTCGGAGCCCATTTCTGATATGCGCCTGTTATTTAATACGATCATGCTCGAAATCAATCGCTGGACTAAAGACAAGATACTCACGCGTCCGCTCAGCGAGCTTTTACCGGCGCTAAAAAAAGCCGAGTTTACCACCCTTGAGATCTGGCAATACCACATATCCCGATTAACCGACAATGAACTGACCGCATTAAAAGACCAGCTCGACGCACTCGAATTTGCAAGCGTCGCCTTGGGTGCCTATCCGATATTGCACCTGGAAGGAACACAAGGCCAGGAGGCCGCCGCACAACTCGAACGCCTGGTCGGCTACGCCGCGATTTTAGGCACCACTACTTTTAAGATTTTCCCCGGCCGTCTCGCCAGTGCCGACGCCGATGATTCCGCCTGGCAACGATCGCTACAACGCCTGCGCGACTTGGCCGCCCGATTGGCCGACAACAACATGGAACTCACGCTCGAAACCCACGGCAATACCCTCTGCGACACCGAAGCAAGCATCAACCGTATGCTCGCCGAACTCTCCGATATCAGCAACCTCGGTCTCTGCTTCCAACCCTACACAGACCAGGACACCGAAGCGACCTTAGCCTTCTTCTCCACACTCGCGCCCGCCATACGCCATATCCACCTGCAAAACCGCACCATGTCCGACAATACCTGCTCGCGCCTGGCCGATGGAGATTGGTACGATTGCGCGCGCTTGCTGCAAGTTGCCAAAACCAGTGGTTTCGACGGCCTGCTTTCCCTCGAATTCACCGCCGGACTCTTCCCGCCCGAAGGAGCAGTCTTCGACCCACAGACCGTTATCGACAACGCTCTGCAAGATGCCGAATTCGTACGGCAACATTGGTCCACCTAAGGGGCGACAACCCGATGGGCGACGGCTGCGGGGACTAAATCGCCCGGAAGCGACCGACCCCGCAGCCGCCTATCGACCTTAGCCCAGAACAGTGCGACAGAGAGCCTACGCGAAAGCGCTGCGAAGAGCGACAGACCAGGAGACTATAATTACTCGAAGCTACAGACTCGCAGCCGCCCACCAAATTTGACTTATCCCATTGTCTAGCATACAATTTAAAACCCAAAACACAGATGCAGACAATGCCGCTATGAGCAAAACCAAAACACAGCCCAAGCTCGATCTCGACCGCCCAGAGCTCTATATCAACCGCGAACTCTCTTGGCTCGCTTTTAACGCGCGCGTACTCGAAGAAGCCCTCGACCAACGCAATCCCCTGTTGGAACGCGTCAAATTCATGGCCATCGTCGCCAGCAATCTCGACGAATTCTACGAAGTCCGCGTCGCCGGCGTCCTGCAATTACACGAGTCCAGCGCCAACCCCAGCCGACCCGACGGCCTGACCCCCGCCGAGCAACTCGAACGCATCGCGCCATTGGCCCACCAACAGGTCGCCGAGCAATACCGCTGCTGGAATGAGGACCTGATCCCAGCATTAGCCGAAGAAGGCATCTTCTTCTGGGAAGCGCGCCAACTCGAGGGCGAACACCTAGATTTCGTGCACAAATATTGGGAAGAAGAGCTCGAACTGATCCTCACCCCCATCGTCGTCGACCCGGCCCATCCCTTTCCCCGCGTGATCAACAAGGCCCTGTGCATCGGCGCACTACTCGAAAGCCAGGGTCAGTCGATGATGGGCGTGGCGACCGTGCCGCGTGTGCTACCGCGCATCCTGCGGTTGCCCGACCAGGGCGACGGGCTGCACTTCGTCACACTCGCCGGCATTATGGAACTCCAGACTAGCAACCTTTTTCGCGGCTACCAAGTCCTCGGCTCGGCTCCCTTTCGCGTCACCCGCAATAGCGAACTCTACGTCAACGAAAAAGACGCCGACAATTTACTGGAGGAGATCGAGGAACAAGTCATCAACCTGCGCCAGGCCGACGCGGTCCGCCTCGAAATCGCCGCCAGCGCGCCCGACCGCCTGGTGAAATTACTGCAACGGCAGTTCGCCCTCGACGACAGCCTGGTCTTCCGCGCCAACGGCCCCGTCAATCTTCACCGGGTCATCGCCCTCTCCGACTTGGTCCCGCGGCCCTCGCTCAAATACCCCCCTTTCTCGCCCGTCGAACGCGAACTACCCAAGGAACCGGAACCTTTTTTCGAGTCGATCCGCAACCGCGACATCCTCCTGCACCACCCCTACGAATCGTTCTCCACGGTGATCGATTTTATCCGCATGGCCGCCGACGACCCCAAAGTCCTGGCGATCAAACAAACCATCTACCGTACCGGCGACGATTCGCAGGTGGCCCAGGCGCTAATCAACGCGGCCGAACGCGGCAAAGAAGTTACCGTGCTCGTCGAGTTGAAGGCCCGCGGCGACGAGGCCGCCAATATCGAATGGGCCAAGAGCATGGAAGAGAGCGGCATCCACGTGGTCTACGGCATCATGGGCCTCAAGATCCACTGCAAGCTCTCGATGTTGGTCCGCCGTGACCAAGACCGCCTGCGCCGTTACGCACACTTGGGCACCGGCAACTACAACCACACCACCGCCCGCTTTTACACCGACCTCGGGCTGATCACCGCCGAACCAGCAATCACCGCCGAAGTCGCCGAAGTCTTCAACCTGCTCACCGCGCATAATCGCGAAACCAACTTCGAGCAATTGCTGGTCGCGCCCGCCGGCTTGATGCGGGGCATGCTCGACCGCATCGAACGCGAAAGCGAACAAGCTCGCGCCGGCAGACCCGCTGCCATTATCGCCAAGATGAACGGCCTGATGGATCCAGCGATCATCAAAGCCCTTTACCGGGCTTCGCAGGCCGGCGTCGAGATTGACCTGATCGTGCGCGGCATCTGCTGTCTGAGGGCCGGCATGCCCGATATCAGCGAAAACATCCGCGTCTACAGCATTATCGGACGCTTCCTCGAACACAGCCGGATCTTCTATTTTGCCAATGGTGGCACAGAGGAAATCTGGCTCGGCAGCGCCGACTGGATGGACCGCAACCTGCGCGGTCGGGTCGAAGTGGTCTTCCCCATCTTCAACCCGGGGCTCAGACAGCGCATCTACCGAGACCTGATCGAATTGGCGATCGCCGACCGCACCAAATCCCGACAAATGCGCGCCAATGGCACCTACACCCGCCATACCCCAAGCCCCGGCGAAGAAGAAACCGAGATGCAGGAATGCCTTATGCGTCTAGCCCTAGGCGAAGACCTCAATTTGCCCGGCAGCAGCCCATCCGTCTGATTTGAATCCTAGCCAGGGAGAAACCCACATGAAAGAAGAGCCGGTCCGCGACCTGCTCGCCCAGCTCAATTCGCCAATCGAGAACGACATCCCGCGCATCGGCATCGTCCTCGCCGCCGGTCACGGCAAACGCATCCGTTCCGAGACCTCCAAGATGCTGCACGAAATATGGGGGCGCCCGACGGCGTTGCGCGTCGCAAGAGCCGTACAACAGGGCCTCGACAGCCCCAACCAGATCATCGTCGTCGGCATCAAAGGCGCCGACGTCGCTAAAGCCACCAGCGCCCAGTCGGGTCGGGTCTTCGCCTACCAAGAAAACCCGGTACTCGGACTACCGGCCGGCACCGGCGACGCGGTCCGCGTCGGCCTGCAATCTTTCCCCGAGGCCACCGCCGACCGCGATGTCTATATCTTCCTCGGCGACATGGGCCTGTTGACCGAAGCAGTCGTCGTGCAATTTCGCACCAGCTTCGAAAAAGTCTCCTGCGATATGATGGTGCTCACCGGCCTCTACAGCGGCCCGGCGGCAGCCAACTACTACGGCCGCATCGTCCGCGTGCCCGCCACGGACGTCGACGGCGCGCCCTCGGGTGAGGACCGGGACAAGGTCATCGAGATCAGGGAACACAAGGATATCCTCGGCCTGGATCCGCAAACCCCGTATCAAGCGGTCTACAATGGCCGCACTTATGCCTTCAGCCAGCGGGAACTGCTCGAGACGAGCGAGATCAACACCGGTGTCTTCGCCTTCAAGGAAGCGGCGCTGCGCACCTATATCCGGCAAATCGACACCGATAATGTGCAAGGCGAACTGATGCTCACCGACCTGGTGCAGATCTTTAACCAGCACCAGTTGATCGTGCGCGCGGCGGTAGCCGACAGCGAGGAAGAAATTCTCGCCTTCAATGTCAAGAGCGTCTGGCACCAGATGCAGACCATCGCCCGGCGCTGGGCCTACGAAAGGCTCATGGACACGATTACCATCGCCGACGAACAGGATTTCTTTATCGCCGACGAGGTAATCGAGCAGATCCTCTTAATGGACAAGGATATCGGCCCGCTCGATATCGTCATCGGCAAGGGGGTGCACATCGGCCCCGAGGTGCGACTCAACCGCCGGGTTAATATCGGCGACCGCAGCCATCTGCACGGCCATGTAGTGCTCAGCGAAGACGTGCATATTGGCGTCGGCGTCGAGTTGAGTTGCTACCAAGGACAAAGCCTGGTCTTGGGCGACGGGGTCGAAATTCTCAGCCGCAATATCGTCAAGGGCAACCTGCGCATCGGCGCAAAAAGCCGGATTGAGTCCGGCGTGATTATGACCGGCAGCGACGAACATCCAATGCGCGTGGGCGAGCGGGTGACGGTCAAGGGCATCAGTTATCTCTACGGCTGCCAAATCGATGACGACCTGCTGATCGAACACTCGGTAATCAAGTGCAAACGGGTAGAGCGGGTCAGACGGCGCGACGGCACCATACAATCCGTACGCTACGTCCTGCCGCAGCCCGAGGGCCTCGACTCGATCTCAGAGTTATAACGCGCTCCCACCGATCAGAATCACTAGACAAAAAAAGGCCCCAAATTTAACCGGGGCCTTTTTTTGTCTGGTCTATTTGCGATGTGCAATTTCAATAATCGCGCTTGGTACCCAACTGTTCAAGCAGTGCTTTTTCGATCTTACAGACCATCGTATAGGCCGGGTCGAAGACATTGCCCATATCGTATTCGACGCACTGTCCCAAAAGCGAATGGGCGGTCTGCGCAGACAACCCGTAGTCCTCTTCAAGCCAACGCACCAACTCACTCGTCGCATGCTCGACACACTGGTCCAGCGGCCGGGCATTGCCGGCAACGAGGAGATGCGTCTCGTTTTCCGCCCTGGGCCAACCGATCTGCTTGTCCTTGATCAGATCGACGCTAAAGGTCACATCAAAAGAAATCTCCACACCGGTACCGACGATTTCGCCGTCGCCCTGGATCGCATGGCCGTCCCCAAGGAAAAAAAGCGCGCCAGGCGCCTCGACCGGCAGATAGACGGTTACTCCTTCGACAAAGCCGCGATAATCCATATTACCGCCATAAGTCGAGGAAGTCGCCGTTGATATCGCCTGGCCGCGCGGCGGCGCAACCCCAAAGCAGCCGACCATCGGGCAAAGCGGCAATTGCAAGCCGGGCAAGGTATCCGGCTGTCCGGTCGTACCCGCCTTAAGATCGACAGGCCATCGCAGCGGTTCATCATCTGGCTGAAAACCGGTTGCGAAACCCGGATCTAACACATTCGGCGCGATCTGTTTTCCCGTCCAACCCCAATCGCGATTGGGGTAGAGTTTGTCGAAGCAAACTACGAAGGTATCGCCCGCTTCCGCGCCCTTTACATAGAACGGACCCGTCATCGGGTTACCGCGCTCGGTAACCTTTTCGCCACGCCGGTCCTGGCCACGGGCATCAACGGTGCTCGTCGCGACTGAATCACCAGGCGCGATCTCGAGCACCGGCTCGTGCCAACCGATGCTGGTATGGTAGTGATCTGGAGTAAATTCGTGGTGTGCCATAGTGCCTCCTAAAAGACGTTAAAAGCCTTGGGGCCGCCGCCATCGTCGCCACGAATACAGCCATTGACCAGGTCATTGGGTGTGTAACCGAAAAGCTTATCGGTGCGGCCGATGGTGAACAGATATTTGCGCCCCGTCTGTAATTCCTCAGTACCGTCCTCGTCCTTCTTCTTTTTAACCGCCGCGTGCACCCGACTCGGTTTATATTCGCGCATCTCAAAAAGATCGACGTGTTTTCCGTCCTCAAAATCCTCAATAAAGGCAATTTCGCCGTTACCGCGGAGCCGGACATAATATTCTTTCAAATTGATATTGCCCGTGATCTTGTCGAGGCCGACCACCGCCAAAGCCATTGTGGGTTTTCCTAGGTGCCGCCTCATCTCCGGTGTGAATACGGCTGTACCGACCAGTATTTCGCGCAAGATCTCTTTGATGCGACCGGCGACCACCTTGGGTTGATGCACCTCTTCCATCACTCCCCAAGCCTCGGTCGTGACATAGCGATAAGCCTCGTCGAATACATCGCCCATATCGCTGGTAGCCAACATTGCATCGGGCACCGCTCCCCTCGAATCCCCCCCATACTCGACCCCCTCGAACTCAATTGGCTGCCCGCCGCAAGCCGCCTTGAATTCAGTGACGGACTTGCTATGACCGCCGTCGCGCAACCCCGTGACGTAGTCGCGGACCGTGTGCAGAATCTTCTCGACGAACTCCTCCACGCTGAATATCGATAGCAATACATCGGTATCGGCGTCGGCTTTTTCCCGGGCGCTGCCGCGAATCTCGGGATCGGCAAAATCAGTGAGGGCGCGCAAGGCCTCTTCGTAATAGAGCGTCACCGCCTCGCGAGTATAGCTCTCCGGGTGTGCAGTTGAGAAGTTAAAGTTGGTCTTCAGCGCTTCGAGCCGCACCAAAGCCGCCGCCGCATAATCGAGGATGCGCTTGAGCGGAACCAAGTGACGGCTGTCCGACTCAAATTTTCGATCGTTGTTGAGACTATTGATAAACGTGCGGATCTCGAGCATGAAGTTTCGGTCCTTGTGCACCGAAGGCTCCTTCACGTTGAGCAAGTCCTTTATCTTTAGATAACGGGCGATCTGCTTAACATTGTTATACGCTTTGTCCGCGCCCGTGCCGGCGGTGCCGATTTGCCGAGCCACCGCCCGCAGATTCTGCAGTTGGGCCAGTGGATTAATCACCAAGCCCCAGACCTGCTGTTCATTCGGCTCTATCGAAACCAGCAATTTACCGATTTCATGCACCTTGCTGCTCAGCTCAGGCAAGCTCACTTCTTCCGGTTCAACCATATCGACCGCCGCCACGTCGACGCTGCCTTCAACATCGGCATGCGCGCTTTGGCCCGGAGCCTTCGCCGTCTTTGCATCCCCACCTTTAATGGCGATAGCCC
>JABHFS010000159.1 GCA_018672475.1 Gemmatimonadota bacterium
AATATCCATGCTCTGAGCCCGGGTAATGCGCGGAATCAGTTCCATGGCAAAAAGAGTTGCTCCCGTCGTCGCCAATTCGCGCAGTTGCGGCCCCGCGGTCAAAGGGTCCGAAGCACCTATGATGATCTGACCAGAACGGGCAAGGGCAAGGTCTGCACGCCCGGCTTCGGGGTTCGCCCCGAAGGTGCGCACCTGCAATACAACATCGGCACGGGCGAAGACCTCGTCGCGGTCAGCGGCGATTTGCGCACCGCACTCGGTATAGTCTGTATCAGCAAAACCCGCAGCCGTTCCTGCACCGGGTTCCACTATGATTTCGCTATTGAGAGCGACTAGGCCGGACACTGCATCAGGGACGAGGGCAACGCGATTTTCACCAGCAAAGGTTTCGCGCGGAATACCTATGATCATAGCTCAACATGGGCTGTAATGGGGTGAATTAGCATAAAGACCTTTATTCAAATATATAGCGAGCTGAGATCATTGACAATGGCACCGACCATTGCAAAGCCGCAGAAAAACTGGGCCATCTTTTAAATACCTAGGGTTTCTACCCATAAGTGATAGACTTCAGTGGTGCGACACGATTTTATCGTGGTGTTTCTTTAATTGCACTTCGACCTTGGCTTCGGCATCGGCAAGCGCTTTGTAGAGGTTGTCCGCCGACGCCGACGCGGTAAAGGTGTGTTGCGGTACTTTAACGATGATCTCGACTTTGTCACCGTGTTTTTCCTTATCGAGAACGACCTCGCAGGCTAGGATACCGTCGAAATAGTGTTCGAGTTTGCGACAGGATTGCGCGATATGTTCTTTCGTGCCTTCAGTAATCTTGCCGTGGCGCGCGCTGATTCTGGGCTGCATCGCCTGCTCCTTTCACATCGAGAGAATCTTCGATTCGCTAAGTGTGATCTGCTACTCTTAAAACAATACTAGAGCAATGCTAAGGTCAACCGAGGCGAATCCACCCCCTCCTTGACACGGCAGAGTCTTTGCTCTTTTCTCCACACGGATCTCCCGCGAATCCAATGCGAAACCGGAGGCTAATATCAGACACCAGCGAGCGCCAAAGCGACCGTTTCATCAGCAAACGAGTCGAGCGCATCCTGCTGCTGCGCTGCAGGATGCAGGTCAACTCCGCGACCCCGGCCACCGTCGTCGTCAAAAGATCCGCCAGGACAATCCTTCCCCTTACTACCCGGATAGCCCGACGCTCTCCGAGATCACCCACGGTTTTTTCGCCGACGGGGCTGCGTTAGAACTGTTCTCGCAGATTCCCCACGATCCGCCGAGCCTCTCCGTCTTCTACGGCGGGGACTGCGAGGCGAACTCATCGTCATAGAGGACCTCGGCGAGGACGACAACGACCTCGAGCAAATCCTCGCCGGCAACAAACCCCTAAAGGGCGGCCGCAACCCCCGTCGCCTATATACACGCCCTCGGCCATTTTCACACCCTGAACACATCGGCTGGCAACCGAACCACCGGCGGTTGCTCGAACAACTCGGCCCACTGCCCGAACCGCATACACTCTACGACTACCCGTGGGAACCGGCCCGACTCTACCCTGCCCCCGACACCGAGATCGACGCGGCCATTATCCGCTATCGCGCGCGTTTCGCACTAAGACTCCCCCACCCGCTAATTTGCCCCCAATCTTTACTATTCTTATAATTTGCTCCAATATTTGCTATCCACAAAATTAGGTAAGGAGCTTCACCCGAAATTAGCCCCGTTTTTGTATCCTCTTAAAATAACTGCAACAAAATTAATGAGTCGCAGGACCCTTTCTTATCTCGTTGCCGTCATCGGCCTTTGCGCCGGCAGCATTATGCTGCGGGACGGTATCCCCCTAGCCCCCCCGCCCATCGGGCATATCGCCTCTGTACTTCTCCTGGGAAGCAGCGCCATAGCGCTCATCTGGCTCTTCCGCCAAGATACCCTCGCCCGTCACTTGCTGCAACGCGAATACGAGCTAAGCGAGGCTGAAAACACGGTCCGCCAACAGATCGTGCAAATGCGCAGTCCACAGGACCTCAACAACGTACTGCAAGAAATTCGCCGCGTATTGCAGCAACTCGGCATCGAGCACGACTCTGCCTCGATCCAAATCGTCAACAATGCGGGCACCGATTTCGTATCCATCTATCCCCAACAACAGAATATCGCCTTCGAGCGCCTGATAGACCGCTCTTGGCCCCAGGATTCGAACAACGCGGTGGATTATCCCTGGGTCATCGAGACCTGGAGTTCGGGGCACCCCCTGTATCAGCCCGACACCAAGTTGTCTCTCTTGCCCTACAATATCTCGCTGATCGACGTGCCCTTCGAAATCGGCACCCTGGCCATCAACAGCTCTACAATCAACGCCTTCAATAAAGAAGATATCGTCCCATTGCAGCGCATAGCCCACTTACTCAACGATGGCTGCCGCCGGCTGGTAGAAATAGCTTCGTATCAAACTCTGCAGCATCAATCCCAGAACATTTTCGACCAGACCCACTGCCTGGCCTGGGAGGCCTATGTCTACAAGGTCGAGGAAGACAATTTCGAGTGGCAGACCCGGATCGTTAACGAAGAAGCCGCCCAGCGCTTCCTGCCGCTTGACCTCGCGCCCGGCCAGAGCTATGCCGAGGCCTGGTTCCAGTCCAGGCCGATCGAAGACCGTAAACAAGGCGACAACGTCAGCCGCATAGCGCTCGATACCGGCCAGACGCTCTATAGTTTTCGCTTCCGCAGCCTCGACCGCGACGGCAAGATGCACTACCTGATCGAGAACACGCATATCGAACATCTCGACGACACACACTGGAAAGTCGTCGGGGTCGCCAATGACATTACCGAAATCCAAGAAACCGAGCAGCGCTTCCAAGCCGCGGTACAGAACGCGGTCGACGGCTTCGCCATCATCGACGAACGCGGATTTTGCGAGGTCTTCAACCCGGCCGCCGAGCGTATCTTCGGCTACTCCGCACCAGAAATAGTCGGCCAGAGCATCCGCTTGCTGATGACTGAGCCCCACCGCAGCAAACCCAACGAGTACATCGCCAAGTTCCTCGCCAGGGGGTGGCGGAAAGGTCTCATCGGCCAGGGTACTCTCGTCCAAGGTCAACGCAAAGACGGCATGACCTTTCCAATGGAACTGTCCGTCGGCGAGTTCACCGCCAGCGGCCGCCGCCTCTATACCTGCGTCGTGCGCGACGGGTCAGACCGCCTGCGCGACGAGCGCGAACAGGCCGTCCTGCACCGCATGCGCGAACAGATCTGGGCGATGGAGAACACCGGCGATATCGCGCAGGTCCTGCACGCCCTGCACCAAGGGCTGATCGCCATCAATATCCCCTTCGACAATTGCGGTATCAATATCGTCGAGCCCACGAGTGATCCGCTGGTCTTCATGCCCTACGCCATCGACAGCTCGGGCCAGCAGCTCAAGCAGTTGAAAGGCGCCGAAACCATGGAGACCATCGAAGCCTTTGCAAAGGCCTGGCGCGAACGGCGCCCTTTTTACCGCCGCGACCTCGCGGTCGAAGACGGCGCCGATGAGCTGGCAAGGTTAAATAAAACCTTCGGCGGAGCAATCCGTTCGGTCATCGACGTGCCCTTCGCCCATGGCACCTTCGCGGTCAACAGCCACCTGCCCAACGCCTATTCCAAACGCGATATTGTATCGTTGCAGGAACTGGCCACCGTACTCGAAGAAGCTTTCAACCGCAATAACGATATCACCACCCGCGAACAGTACTACGCCGACTTAGAAAGCGAAATCAGCGTGCGCCAGCAGACCGAAGACAACCTCAAAGAGGCGTTGTCGGCCGCCGAGGCGGCCAACCAGGCCAAAGGCCAGTTTGTCGCCAATATGAGCCACGAGATCCGCACCCCCATGAACGCGGTCATCGGCATGACCGAACTCACCCTCGAAACCGCCCTCGACGACAGCCAGCGCGAATTCCTTCATATCGTCAAGACTTCGGCCTATTCGCTATTGCAACTCATCAACGACATCCTCGATTTCTCCAAGATCGAAGCCGGACAACTCGACCTCGAAAACATCGCCTTTGATCTGCGCCCAATAGTCGAAAGTAGCGTCAAAACCTTGGCCCTACACGCCCGCAAAAAAAACATCGAACTGAACTACCGGATCGACGAGGACGTGGCCGACGCGTTGCTCGGAGACCCATCACGGCTCCGACAGGTTCTGATCAACCTGCTTTCCAACGCCGTCAAATTCACCGAGCAGGGCGCAATCACCGTCAGCGTCCGATGCCTGGAACTAGATCCGGGCCAGACCACCCTGCTATTCGAGGTGCGCGACACCGGCATCGGCATCCCGGCGAACAAGCGCGAAGACATCTTCGAGTCCTTCACACAAATCGACGCCTCGACGACCCGCCGCTACGGCGGTACTGGGATAGGACTTTCGATCTGCGCCCAAATCGCCGAGATGATGGGCGGTCGGATTGAGGTCGAAAGCGAGGAGGGCGTGGGCAGCACCTTCACCTTCACCGTCCGCTTTCCGCTCCAGACCCGGCCAGAGCCTAAAGACCAAACCGTCGTGGAAAGCGAATCACTTTCACCCCAGCCGAACCTGCATATCCTCATCGTCGAAGACAATGTCTTTAACCAGCAGGTCGCCATCGGCCTGCTGAAGCAGCGAGGCCATTCCGTTACTGTCGCCAACGATGGCGAGGAAGCATTGGATCTGACGAGGGACAGTCTTTTTGACGCGGTATTGATGGATCTGCAGATGCCGGGCAAAGACGGCCTCGAAACAACGCGCGCATTGCGGCTTCGGGAACAGGGGTCCGGCCAGCGGTTGCACATAATCGGCCTGACGGCGCACGCGATGGGAGGCGATCGCCAACGCTGTCTCGACGCCGGTATGGACGACTATGTCACTAAACCCATCAGAGTGCAAGTACTCGACCAGGCCCTCGCCGCCGTGCGAGTCTCAACCGCCCCTGCCCCACCCGAACCACCGGCACCCGCGCCAGAGGGCGGCTAAGCAAGTGGCGCGCTTCTGGAAGAAAAATACCGCCGGGCTCTACCGCGACTCCGAGGGCCTCGCGCAGTGTGCCCACACGATCAAAAGCCCGCTGGGCACACTCGACCGGACCCTGGCGTTGGCCGACGATGCGGAAAAGGTTCTATCACAACTGACCTCCTGGACCACTGCCACACCTGAGGGAACCGCGTCGTGAGTAAAACCCGGATCATGGTCGTCGAAGACGAGCCTATCATCGCCATGAACATCATCAGCAAGCTCGAGAAGATGGGCTACGAGGTGCCCCTGCACGTGGCGACGGGCGAAGACGCCATCGCGAAGGCCGGCGGTGTAGCCCCTGACTTGGTGCTTATGGACATCCAACTCGCTGGGGATATGGACGGGGTCGAGGCCGCCGGCCACATCCGCGACAATCTGCGCATCCCGGTGATTTTTCTCTCGGCCTTTTCCGACAATGCCACGCTCGAAAGAGCCAAGGCCACCGAGCCTTTCGCGTATCTGCTCAAGCCCTTCAAGGACCGCGAGCTGCAGACCTCGATAGAAATATCGCTCTACAAACGCCGTATCGAAGAAGAGCTCGAAAGGGCTAACGCCGACCTCGAAATGCGTGTCGCTGAACGTACCGCCGAACTGAGCCGGGCCAACGAATCACTGCAGCGCGAAGTCACCGAACGCGAAGAGGCTGAGCAGAAACTGCGCTGGGAATACCACTTCGAAGAAGCCGAAGCCGCCATCCGCCTACAGATCGCCGGTATGGACCGGCCCGAGGACCTGGTACAGGTAGTCCACGAGATCCACGAGCAGCTAGACAAGCTCGAAGTAAAACCGAATACAACCGCGATCCACATCGTCAACGAGGACGGCAGTGACTTTCTCACCATCGCCCCCTCGACTGCAAATCCCTTGGCCGCCATAACCCGGCTCATGTCGCCGGTTTCGCCGGTCGGCGACGGTCCCCTAGAACGACCTTGGGTGATCCAGACCTGGAAAAATGGGCAAGCCCACAGCCGACAACTGACCGAGGGAGGCCACGCCATCGACGTACCCTTCTCGCAGGGCACGTTGGCCATCGAGCGCAGACGCACCAAAACCTTCTCCCAACGCGATATCGATATCGCGACGCGTTTCGCCCAAGTCCTTTCCCAGGGGTTCCAGCGCTTCTGGGATATCGTCGACCGGTACCGCGGCGAGAAAGAACTGCAACGGGCTAAAGAGGCCGCCGAGACCGCTAACCAGTCGAAAAGTGATTTCCTGGCCAATATGAGCCATGAAATCCGCACGCCGATGAACGCCATCCTCGGCATGACCGATCTGTTGTCTCGGACCTCACTCGACGCCGAGCAACAGGACCACCTCGATGTGGTACGCATTTCGACCAATGCGCTGCTCGCGCTAATCGACGACATTCTCGATCTGTCCCGTATTGAGGCCGATAAACACACCTTCGAAACAAAGAACTTCGCCCTGCGACGCACCTTCGGGGATATCGTCAAAACCTTCGAGCCCAGAGCCCGCGAAAAAGACCTGGCCCTGACGCTGAAAGTCGACGAGGCAGTCCCGGATGTATTGCAAGGCGATGCGTTGCGCTTGCGCCAGATCGTTATCAACCTGGTCGGCAACGCCCTGAAATTCACCGAAGAGGGCGGCGTCGACATCCGCGTCACGGGCCAACAGACCAAGCAGCGCATCGAGCTGCACGTCGCCGTGCAAGACACCGGCATCGGGCTCGACAGCGAACAACAACAACGCATTTTCGCCGCCTTCTCCCAAGCCGACACCTCAACCACCCGCCGTTACGGCGGCTCGGGCCTAGGCCTGGCGGTATCCTCCCGACTGGTCGATCTGATGGGCGGGGAGATCTGGGTCGAGAGCACACCGAGCGAGGGCAGTACCTTCCATTTTACCATACACTTGGCCCTCGGCAGCGGCCAACCCGTCGCCGACAGCTTACCCGCCGAAGACGAGACGAGTCAAGGCAGACCACCGCGCCGAATCCTGTTGGCCGAAGATAATGCACTCAATGAGAAAGTCGCCGTGGGCATGCTGAGAGAAGCGGGCCACCAGCTCGTCATCGCCCGCAACGGGCGAGAAACCGTGGAAAAATTCGCAGCAGGCGACTTCGACGTGGTACTGATGGACGTGCAGATGCCCGGAATGGACGGTTTCGCCGCCACCACCGCGATCCGCGAGCGCGAGGCTCGGGAAGGTGGACACGTGCCCATCATCGCCCTGACCGCCAACGCCATGAAAGGCGACCGCGAGCGCTGCCTCGAAGTCGGTATGGACGACTACACTTCCAAACCCATCCGCCGGGCGCTCATCCTGGGGCTGATCGACAAGCTAACGCGGGAAAATGAGCCGCCCGAGGACGCCCTGTCGCTGATTGATGAAACAGCACTTATAGAACGCCTTCGGAACGAGGCCGCGCTATTCCACCAACTGCTCAAACTATTTTCCGAGAGTTACCCGCAGCTACTCGGGCAGATGCGGGAAGGCCTAGCCCGCGGCGACGGCGAAGCCGTGGCCAGCGCGGCGTATGATCTCCATAAAACCATTATCAACTTCGGCGCCGCGCCCGCCGTCGCGCAGACCAAGGCCTTGCAAGGCCACATCTCCGCGGGTGACCTGGCAGCGGCGGAGGCCAGTTGCACGCGCCTCGAATCCGAACTCGAACGCCTGGCCGGCGCGCTTAACGACCTGGCGCGGACACTAGACGACGAGAACTGCATTATCGACGAGGCCGCACTCTTGGAGCTCAAACAGCTCGAAGAAGGAGGGTTCTTTTCGCTGGATGATTTTATCGGTACATTTTCCGAGGACGGGCACGCACGTATCTCCGCCATACGCGCCGCCGCCGCCGCCGGAGACACCGAAACAATGGAACGGGAAGCACATACCCTCAAAGGCAGCTGCACGGACCTCGGCGCCCGGGCACTCGCCGATCTCTGCGACGACCTCGAACAGCTAGGCCATGATGGTTCATTGGAGGGTACTAAAGAATTGATCGCATTGATCGAAACCGCGTTCGCACGCGTGCGGGACGAGTTATCTCGCCGCTTCTAAAGCGGCGGCGTTTATTCTCTCCGCAAATATCGCGTTATTACCCATCCAGGTATAACGCAAGACGTTCCTTGATCTCAGCGACCGAGGCGTCCTTGAGGATATAATCAGAGGCCTGGCTGCGCAGGGCCAAGCCGACGGTCTTTGCGTCCGCCTTGGAAGTCAATATGATCATCGGTGTATCCTCGAACTGAGTGTCATTGCGGAATTCGCGCAGCGTCGCGATGCCGTCGCGGTTTGGCATCATCACATCGAGGATAATAAGATCCGGCTTGAAGATCCCCGCCAGACGCAACGCCTCATTGCCGTCTGTCGCCTCAATCACCTGACAACCCATCTGCTTGAGAATCGCCCCGATCTTGCCCCGAGCCATGATCGAGTCATCAGCCAAGAGCACGCTTTTTTGTTCAGTGCGGTCCTCGCCGTCGAGCACGGTGCCGCAGTCGGGGCATTGCCCGCCAACCGCAGCGCCAAAGGGGAAAAGGCCACACGAAGGACATTGCAGCACGGCGTCGCCCGTAGGCTCATCCTGCTTGTTGAAGCCCCCATCAAGCTCGACGCCACCGTCGAAGGTCATTTCAGAGGGCCCGTCCTTGCCTGCTCCGACACTCATGCGATTAGGACCGCTCACCTATCGGCTGATACGTCCGCTCGACCGAGCCCGTATAGATCTGGCGCGGCCGGCTGATCTTGGTGGACTTGCTCTCCTCGTACCACTGCGCAATCCAGCCCGGCATGCGGCCAATGGCGAAGATCACAGTGAACATCTCCTTGGGAATGCCGAGGGCCCGGAGTATTACACCGCTATAGAAATCGACGTTGGGATAGAGCTTCCGCTGGATAAAATACTCGTCTTCCAACGCCACGGCTTCTAGCTCCTTGGCGATATCGAGCATCGGGTCGTCGATATGTAACTTGGCCAGGACCTCCTCGCAGCTCTTTTTGATGATATTGGCGCGCGGGTCAAAGTTTTTATAGACCCGGTGACCGAAACCCATCAGGCGAATACCGGCCTTCTTGTCCTTGACCTGGTTGACGAAGTCGCTGACCGACAGGTTCTCCGCGTTGATGCGTTCGAGCATCTCGACCACCGCCACATTGGCCCCCCCGTGCAGCGGCCCCCACAGCGCGCCGACGCCGGCGGCGACCGAGGTGAAAAGATTGGCTTCGCTGCTGCCGACCATGCGCACGGTCGAAGTGCTGCAGTTTTGTTCGTGGTCGGCGTGCAATAGAAAGATCAGGTCCAGCGCCTTGACCAAGATCGGATCGGGCTCGAACTCGTTGTAGGGCTGACTGAACATCATGTGCAGGAAATTCTCGGCGAACTTCTTTTTCGGGTGCGGATACTCGATATGGTGCCCCAACTGCTGGCGGTAGGAATAAGCGGCGATCGTGCGAACCTTGGACATGATCCTGGCCGAGGCTTCGGTGAACGTCTCCTCGTCCTCGATCTCCATAAGCTCAGGATAATAACAACTCAGTGCGTTGAGCACCGAGGAAAGGACCGCCATCGGTGGCGAATTCGGCGGAAAGAGGTTGAAGTGGTGTTTGATGCCCTCACGCAACATCTGGTGCTTGCTGAACAGCCCGCTGAACTCCTTCAACTGCTCTTCGTTGGGCAACTCGCCCCAGATCAACAGGTAGGCGGTCTCGATAAAAGTGCTATTCGCGGCCAAGTCCTCGATCGCGTAGCCCCGATAACGCAAAATGCCTTTGTCGCCATCGATAAAGGTGATATCGCTCTGACACGAACCGGTATTGCCGTAGCCCTGGTCCAGGGTGATATAGCCGGTTTCAGCGCGCAACTTGGAAATATCCAGCGCCTTTTCGCCCTCGCTGCCGACGACGATGGGCAATTCTACCGTCTTGTCTCCAATTTTCAAGCTAGCCTTTTCCGCCATATCCCGTTCTCCTTGTATATTGATCGTTCACCCCGATCCCATGCTGAGTAGCCCCTCAATCGCGGTGGGCGTTCAGTACTTTATGATAGTAGTCTCTAAAAATTACACTGTCAATAATTGCGATCCAGGAACCGGCACACTCGTCCGATGTCGTCTTTGCCAGGCGGCGGAAAAGGATCCTTGTTATCTTTAAACGAGCCATGCGCCCATACCATCTTCTCTCTGCATTATAACCGCGATCGCCCCAAGTGCCCCGATTGCCTTTTATCTCATTTCTGAACTTTCTTCTTGCCGCGCTCTTGGTAACCACCGCATCCGCAGATGCGGTGGACCATCATGCGCTCCATGTCGTACGGAGCGATGCCCAAAGCCTGATCGTCGAATTGCGCCTGCCCGCGCAGGCCGCCGCGCAGACAGACCTGCCCCGCCTGCAAACTGGCGAGAATATGCCCGCAATGCCCTTTCTCGCACGCATTTTCGCCACCCCGCCCGGCATAACCCCGGTGGTGCGGGTCCTCGACGCAGAAAGCGTCGAGTTTACCGATTTCGACCTAGAGTTCGACCTACCCGACGCACCTGTATCCGATACCTATCTGCCCTCCGAACGCGCTGAGAGTGAATACCTGGGTGTCTTGCGCGGTGTAGAGACCCACGCCCTACGCCTCTTTCCCCATAGCTACAACAGCGCCCGCAACACCCTGCGGGTCTATACTCGCCTATTAGTTGAGATACGTTTCCCCGGCGCCGGTGCCGCCGCGAAGACAACCGCCCCCGAGCCTTTGTGGAACCCCTTACTCAATCGCGAGCAAGCCGCCGCTTGGACGCAGACGCCGGCGGCAGCAAAGATCGCCCAGAACACGTGGTACAACCCGGAAGCCCCCTGGATCAAACTGAACCTCGATGAAGATGGATTGTACCGGATCAGCCCCGATTGGCTCAACACCTTTGCCAACTCGGCAGCCATCGACCCCCGCAGCTTTCGCTTGTTCTACTTGGGCCAAGAACAGCCATTGCACGTTGAGGGCCAGGCCGATGGTCGTTTCGACGCGGAGGACTTCCTGCTCTTTCACGGACGTTACCGCCGCGATGACCGCGATTTCACCAGCCTCTACGGCCGGCGCAACACCTATTGGCTTACTTGGGGCGGTGACGCGGGTTTGCGCTTCAGCGAACGCTCCGGTGCTCCCGTCGCCGGCTATCCAGAAGAACACTCCTTCTGGACCACAGCCCATATCGAACGCGATATCCACTACGAGAGTCTCGACGCAGCGCCGGACGACGACCGCGACCATTGGTTTTGGGACCTGGTCGAAAATCGATCCGAAAGCCCAGGCTCTATTATCGCCGCCGGGGACGTGCCCTTCGCCTATTTAGAAGAAGAATACCAGGCCCGCATCCGCGTCGCCCTGCACGGTTTCACCGACCTGGGGCACCATACTATCATCAAACTGAACCAAGACACCGAGATCGATAACCGCGTCTGGGGGGCGCAAAGGGAAGGGCAAATAGAATTGATAGTAGAGCGGGAGATACCCTCTACTACCCTGCGAACGGGCACCAACCGGCTTTTAGTGCAGGCCATCCCCGACCAGGCCAAATTCGACTGGGTCTACCTCAATTGGTTCGCCATCGACTACCGGCGCCTCTACACCACCCGCACCGGCCACTTAGAATTCGCGCAAACGCCCTCCGCCGGACACCGCATCAAGGTCAGCGGTCTCCGCCACCCACAAGTCGAACTGCTCGACATCGCCAACGGCTATCGCTTTACCGATGCTCTAGTCTCAGGCACGGATCCGAACTATGTCGCGATTTTCGAAGATCATCACGAGACCGACGCCCTTTATATCGTCGCAGACAGCCTTGCCCTGATGACACCCCGAGGAAGCCTCGACCTTCCCTCTAGTTGGCAGCGCAGCGGACACAGCGCCGACTACCTGGTCATCGCCCACCCCAAACTTTTGCATGCTGGGCGCCGCCTCGCCATGCACCGTCAGAGCCTCGGTCTGCAAACAGCGCTCGTCTCCAGTGAGGACCTTTACGACGAATTTACCCACGGACGCTTCGACCGCGATGCCGTGCGCAACTTCCTCTCCTACGCCTATCACAACTGGCAAGGCCGTCCGACCTACGTCCTGCTCTTGGGCGACGAAACCTGGGACTACCGCAATATCCAAGGCGGCGGCGTGCCCACTGTAGTGCCAAGCCTCTTCTACCAATCCCGCGGCCGCGGCACCGCGCCGAGCGATTACCTCTACACCCTAGTCGACGGCGACGATCTGCTACCCGATTTTCACATCGGGCGTCTCGCCGCCTCCTCGGCCAAAGAAGCCGAGCAAGTCGTCGACAAGATCATCCGCTACGACCTCGACCCGCCCGCCGGCGATTGGCGCAACCGCATGATCTACCTGGCCAACTACCACCCCAAAAACATCTTTGCCGATCCCAGCGACTCGCTCGCCGCCCGCCTTACCAAACCCGCCGGCCTGACTTCTATCAAAGTCTACAACACCGGAGACGACCCGCTCCCCAATCCCACCGGCCGCACTTTTGTCGACGCCTTCAACGACGGCGCGCTGTTGCTCAACTTCAATGGCCACGGCAGCGCGGGCACCCTGCAATTCGTCTTCAGCCTGGGCCTACCCGATTGGGACTATCTGAGCCAAATACAAAATGGCCGGCGCACACCACTCGTACTAGCCCTCTCATGCCTCAACGGCCTCTTCGCCAACCCTACCGTTGAGGGCTTGGCCGAAGTACTAGTCAATGAACCCGAGCGCGGCGCCGTTGCCTATATCTCGGCCAGCGCCAAGAGCTTCGTCGCCCAGAACAACCTACTCTCGAATTTTTTCTACGAGCAGTTCTTCACGTACGGCAACTTACAGTTCGGTCCCGCGCTCGACCTCGCTAAAATCCAGGTCCTAGCCGCGCACACCAGCTGGGTCGACGCGGTATTGACCATGCAGTTGATCGGCGACCCAGCGCAAA
The DNA here is from genome assembly GCA_018672475.1 of Gemmatimonadota bacterium. Classification (GTDB taxonomy): domain Bacteria; phylum Latescibacterota; class UBA2968; order UBA8231; family UBA8231. The sequence goes on from JABHFS010000159.1 coordinate 12,952, forward strand.
ACCTGGCCCTGGTCCACGGCGCGGATTACACGCCCGCCTCGATCGAATTAGACGCCGATGCGGTCCGCGGCCACGCCACCCTGCAGATCGATACAGAATTGCGCAACAACGGGCGTCCGACGCTCGACAGCCTCTCGGTGCTCATCCTAGGCCACCCGGCCCAAGCCTCTCCGGAGACTCTATTCGCTGCGATCGAACCACCCTTCACCGGCACCCGCACGCTCTCCTTCGCCTGGTCCGTCGGCGCCCGACGCGGCCCCTACCGCCTTGAAGTCCTGCTCGACGGGATCAACCGGATTGCCGAATTCGACGAAACGAACAACGGCTTAATGTTGGATCTGAACATTCTCGAACCGCTCTTGCCCGCACCGCTCTTTCCCACGCCGGGGGCCACACTACCCGGCACCGCACTGCGCCTCGAAGCCGCCGTAGCGCTCGACGGGCGCGCCTACCAGTGCGAGTTCGCCATCGCCACCACACCCCATTTCGCCGACGACACCATCACCGCGATGCAAACCGCCATCGACGGCTTAGCCGTATACGAACCACCCAAACTCGCCGACGACCAGGCCTATTTCTGGCGGGTCCGCCTGCACTCCGCGCAAGCCCCTGGCCCTTGGAGCGCGACCCGCTCCTTTCGCCTCGGCAACAGAGTCTCCACGTGGAGCCAGCGAGGGGCGCAATTGTTGACCGGCACGATCGAAGATCTCGTACCCGACGATGCGGGGCACCTTTCCCCCTCGACGCGTTCGTTGCCCTTGCACCCTTCCGAAGCAACACGCGAAGACGGTTTCACGGTGCGCGAATTACAGGGTTCCGGCGTACTCGTCAGCGACGGCACCTACCTCTACGCCAAGCGCTGGTATAACGACGACTCGACGATCTACCCGGGCATTGACCATTTCACCCGCATCGGCACCGGTCTAAACGGCACCTTCCGCAGCGGCAATTTCGGCGTGCTCACTGACTCGACGACCGCCGGTATCTCGGCAACCTACCACAGCGACGGTTATATCTACAACGAAAGCGGTAAGGCCTTCGAGATCGAGCGCATCCGCGCCATCGACGGCGTACTCGACACCGTCGCCGTACCCGACGGCCTGCTAGAGTGGAAATTCGGTCGCGTCAAAAACGGCCATTCGCTGATCACCTCCGACGGCACCCATATCTACAATGTCGCGATGAGTTCCGAGAAAGGCGCCCACACCGAATGGCGGATCCGCGTCTTCGACCCCGCGCAAGACTGGTCCATCGTGCGCGAATTCACTTCGCCGCCGACCGAGACCGGCTTCACTTTCGAATGGACCGACGGCATCCTCGCCGACGGCGAACGCCTTTATCTAGTCGAGTGGCAGGGCCAACGCCGAATTCGCATGATCGACGCCTTTGACGGGAGCTTCCTCGACGAGTGGCAGAGCGATCAGGACATAACGCGGGTCATTACCGGCCAGTATGATTGGATCAACAACAAAGTGTGGATGGGCGACCTGTTGTCGTCGGCGGTGTTCCGCTATCCGGGGCTGGGCCAAGTCTCGCGCGGCCAACTCACTTCGGTGCCGGTCGGCCCGGCCGCGCGCTGGGACGCGCTCTCGGTCATCGGCAGTGGTCCACTTTTGCTAGACGTGCTCGTCGCCGAAGGCGACACGTGGACACCCCACCCGCAATTGCGCGACTTGCCGCTCGGCGATCTCGACCTCAGCGCGCTCGACGCCGCCATCCACCCGTATATTCTCCTGCGTGCGCGGTTCACCGACCCGACCGCGCAACTCAGCGGCTGGTCGGCCGACTTTGCGCCGCGCCCCTCGCTAGCACTCAGCCGAGCGAGCAGTACACTAGGCCAGGCCGGTCTACAAATCGAACTGCAGGTACGCAACCTCGGCGCGGCAAGCGATGGTGCCCAGTTAAGCCTCGAACAAAGCGGCCTCGACCATCCCCTGCGCCAACTGACCCTCGGCCCCCTCGCACGCGGTGAAAGCCGCACAGTGCGCTTCGATAGCCTCGATACGCCACCGTCGCGCGCGCGCTTGTTCGCCACCATCGACGCAAACCAACTCGACACCGACGCAAACGATAACCGCTTGGAAATCCCGCTATTCTTCCCCGGCCATATCCCGCTCGCCTTCACGCTGTGGCCGGAAACCGGCACCTTCTTGAGCGGCGATCCGCTGCGCCCCGGCCAAGGACTCTTGCTCGATGTCCCCGACCTAAGCAATGCACGTATAGAACTTTATTTAGACGGGCGCGCGATCGCACCCGACTCCACCCTCGACGCCTTTCCCGCACCGCCACGTCTACTGTGGCGCCCCCGCGCCGACCTGAGCGAAGGCCGCCACCAACTCGAAACCCGCCTCTTCAGCGGCAACGAGGAAATCGGTCGCCGCAAAATCGCCTTCCGCTTCGGCGATGCCCTGCGTATCGCCAACGCCCTGCTCTACCCGCACCCGGTGAAAGGGGCCTGCGCTTTTACCTATATGCTTTCAGGCTCCGCTGAAGTCGAGATCGAAGTATTCGCGTTGACGGGTCGCCTGATCCGCCGACTCGGGCCATTTGCACAAGAGCCGGGATTCCAGCAAACGCCATGGGACAGCCGCGACCAATCCGGCGCCCCACTCGCCAACGGGACGTATCTCTATCGCATCGTCGCAAAAGATCAAGAGCATGTCGTGGTGTTTCGCGGACCGTTGGTAGTCGGGCGCTGAGAATAAGCGCTTCTTCGTAAGCCTGGCTTTGCTCCGAGCAAAGCACGCTCTACACCATCCGCATAGACGGCACTCATCTGCAAACCATAACCGACCAGACTCGTCGCCGCGTTAAACGCAAAAAGGGGACGGCCGGTGGCCGTCCCCTTTTTGCAACATCCCTCTAAATCCCTACTGATTGCGAATCGCCTCGATCTTGGCGTCGCGTTCGGCGAAAAGCTGTTCGCGAACCCTGTGCATGTGGGTCTGCACCTGACTCTGCGCCTCGGCCCATGCCGCAGGATCCGCACCGGCCGCCTTCTCCAACTCCCCCTTGAGCGAGATCTCCTGCTCAGCCCATTTGGCCTCATAAGTCTTACGCACCTCGTCGATAGCCGCCTTCTGCTCGTCCGAAAGCCTGATCCCTTCCGCGCCCCCAACAGCCTCGTCGGCCTTTTCCATCGCCAGTTCAAGTGCCGATTTCATATAAAAACCCTCCTATAGTCAGTTGCCGCAGAAGATACGAGCTTACTATACGCAAAGCAACATTTTGCCCACACACATCCCTTAAATTACTATTGTCCAGCCTTCTACCAACACCAACAAAAGGACCAGCTATGAGCAAACAATGGACCATCTACCTCTCCGGCGAAATCCACAGCGACTGGCGCCAACGCATAGAAAACGGCGCCGATAATCTGCCCGTCACCTTCACCGCGCCGGTCACCGACCACGCCGCCAGCGACAACTGCGGCGTCGACATCCTCGGTCCGGAGGAAAATAGTTTCTGGAAAGACCACAAGGGCGCACAGATCAACGCCATCCGCACCCGCACCCTAATCCGCGGCGCCGACGTAATCGTCGTGCGCTTCGGCGACCAGTACCGCCAGTGGAACGCCGCCTTCGACGCCGGATTCGCCGTCGCCTGCAATAAACCGCTGATCGTGCTGCATCCGGCGGAACTACAACACGCGCTCAAAGAGGTCGATGCCGCCGCGCTCGCCGTGGCCAACGCCCCCGAACAGGTCGTTGAAATCCTGCGCTACGTTATCTGCAAATAAAACAACAAAAAAACCCGGCCCCACAAAGGGACCGGGCAATTTATAGCAGCGCGATGAAGTCTATACTTCGGCCTCGGCGCTCTGCTTCGACACCGGGCAGGACCCGCTAGCCGGACAGCTCTGGGCGGCCTCTTCATCGGCGACCACCGCGCTATAGGCCGCGGGCACAGCCCACTGCAACAACACGACGAGCGCGCCACCGGCTACGAGAAATGCTATTTTCTTGCTCATAATAATTCCTCCATTGATGATCTTTCTACAATATACACACCGCACCCACGCTGTCCACCCTGAACCCCCTTACCGCAGCAACATCATTTTTTGCCGCGCCCGGTAGGGATCGGCCTTCAGCTCATAGAAGTAGATCCCGCTGCGATGACCCGCCGCGTCCCATTCGACTTCGTGCGCACCGGGTGCGAACGAGCCTTCCACCAAGCGCTCGATCTCCTGGCCCAAGGCATTGTAAATCGTCAACTGCACTTGGCTGGCGATCGGCAGGTCGAAGCGGATCAGCGTCGAGGGGTTGAACGGGTTCGGAATATTGGGATGCAGCGCGTATTGCTCGGGGCGGGGGGCACCCACCACTACTTTGCCTGTGCCTTCTACACTAGTCCCCGTATCGGAGAAAACCAACAGAATATTGGCCACTGCGATGACCCAACCCTCGCCCGGCGTGTCGCTGGCGACAAAAGAGCCGGAGCGCGTGTCGATCGTGCCGATGCCCCCCACGGTGTGCCAACCGAAGCTGCGCGGAACCACATTACCGTAGCGGTCCAGCGCTTTGGCGCGGAAAGTCTGCCGCGCTCCTGGTTCGATCACAATAGAGCCAGGTTCGATCACCACCTCTACAACCGAATGCGGGGTGACGGTGATATTGTAGGTCGCTTCGGCCCCGTCGGAGCGAAAAACGATATCCTCACGCACGCCCGAGACCTTCGTCAGGGTCAACGCGCCCTTCGCCGTCACCTCGCCCAACGCCGCCGGCACCTCCCATTCGTAATCCGCAATGGCGACGGGGGCGAGATCGCTCGAGTCCTCGGCACTAAAAGAAAACACCTCGAAAGTGACCGAGCGCCCCACCCTTGTCCTCAGCGGCGACAGACTCAAGCGCGCACCGGCCCGGCCCTCGATATGCAGTCGCAGCGGCGCGGGCTGCGAAAAATGCAACGCCAAATCGCCCTCGCCCGCCATCTCCAACACCAACAAA
>JABHFS010000160.1 GCA_018672475.1 Gemmatimonadota bacterium
CAGAGCGGGCACATCTTGGGCGTTAAATGGACATAATTTAAACATAAGTTGCAGGGATCTTGGGGCACTCAGGTGGACTTAACTGTTATTGGAACCTGGACTTAGATATTCTATTATACGGGTTTAGTGATTAGAATTTAGCTTGTAAGAATAATTTCATTTGTGGCAATTCTGGCAGTGGGCAGTTGCACTAGCTATCGCCGCTATAGTGCCTCCTGCAATAGCTCCCTTAAGACCGCCAGCGGCCCCTCCAGTGGCTCCAGCGGCAGCAGCAATCGCTACTTGCCGTGCAGGTTCTGCATGTATTCTTGCTGATTCTTGCCTTCTTTGTTCTTCCTCCCAAAGTCTCCGAAGTTGATCGGGGGTAGGCTGGTGGGTTCTTGTCGCATCTTGATGGGTCGATTCATATGCGTAAATCATAGATCCTGTCTGTATGTTCGGAGCATAAGAGCCAAGAGGTCTTTTTTTCAAGGTTATCATTTGTCTTCCTTTGTGGGTAAAGTGTGAGTTTCCCAAGATGCCCTGCATTTTTTAATTGATAGTGGATTACAGCTACAATTCAGTGTCATTATGTAGGAATGATGTGTGTTAGATAACGTACTAAGGCTTCCGTTGCATTTCCCGCTATGTGAAAGGATATGCAGATGTTTAGTGATCGAGTTTGTTCAAATAAAAAGGCCGCGATAACTCCGAAGAAAATCACATACGTTATGGCGTAGGGATTAAGTATTAAATCGATATGGAATAGGGCGAAGATAGTAGTAGAGAGTAGTAATGATATTGTTAAAGAATAATATTTGCGTAGAGCCTGGTAGATAATCCCTCTAAATAAAATTTCCTCTACTATACCAGCTATAATGGCGACCGATACCAGTTCGATGCTAAGTGTTATGTACCAAACAAACCTCATAGGGTATTGAGGGGGGGGGACCATCTGTCCTGTAATGGCTCTATGAATCAGAAGATGTAGGGACATCAAGAGAGTACCAACCAATAGGCCAATTACTACATGCCTCATGTGTAATTCGTACGAAATCCAAATGTTCTCCAAGGAAAATGATGTTTTCTTTAATTGAAGAAAAATGAAGAGAAATATCAGGCCTTTATACGCTATATGTGAGGGCATGGTTATGGAGAAGTAATGTTCTCCTGGGTTCAGTTCTATATTGTAGTTGCTCATCAAGTACGAAACGCCATAAGCGAAAAAAATGGCTACAACACCAGAAAGAGCTAAAAACCCTACGAGCCACAAGAGCAGCACCTTTATAGACCACGGCGGAAAATCCTGTCTCTCCCACACTTCAGATCCTCTATCGTTCATATCGTCCTCCCAGATAGTTCTACAAAGCTAATTCGACTACAAACTCATATACTCGCGGTCTGAGCATGCAACCCAGCGTACACTCCGCTCTCGAGCAACAATCCATCGTGTGTCCCTTGTTCGGCGACTTTCCCGTACTCCAGCACCACGATCTCGTCCGCGTTCTGAATCGTTGAGAGACGATGCGCAATAATAATCGTGGTGCGCCCTAATCGTATGGTCTTGAGCGCTTCTTTGACGTAAAACTCCGATTCCATGTCCAATGCCGCCGTCGGTTCGTCCAAGATCAAAATGGGGGTGTCCTGCAGGAGCACGCGTGCAAGCGCCAATCGTTGCTTTTGCCCTTCGGATAGACCGGTGCCCTGCTCGCCGATTTCGGTCTGGTATCCTTCGGGTAAGGCCGCCACATAGTCATGGATATACGCAACTCTGGCCGCGTCTTCCACATCATTTAAGGGTATATCTCGGCCGAAGGTCAGATTTTCCAGGATACTGCCCTGAAACATGATGCTGCCCTGCATCGCAAAACCGATCTGATGGCGCAAGGATTTCAGCTGGTATGTGCGGATATCTTTGCCGTCGATGGATAGGTAGCCCTCGCCTGGATCATAAAACCTCGGGATCAGCTTGGCGAGGGTGGATTTGCCGGAGCCGCTGCGGCCGACCAAGGCGACGGTCGCAGCGGCTGGTATGGTAAGATTTACCTGGCGCAGTATCCAGCCATAATCGTCATAGCTGAAACTCACGTCATGGAATGCAATTTCTCCCTGCACATTTTGCAGCCTGGGCAGGTCCGCACGGTCTTGGATCGACGGTTGTAAATTGTAGATTTCGAAGAATCGGTTGGTATGGACTAGTGTTGATTCGAATTGCGGCAGGAGGCTGATAAGGCCTTCGACGGGGCGATATAGATAGCCGACATAGCCTGAGAACGCCATATAGGTGCCTAACGATAAATTGCCCTGAAGAATTTGTGTCCATCCATACCATCCGTAGGCTAGCGAGCCCGCTGTTTTGAATAGGATAGATAAAAAGCCGGTCCCGTTTTCGAAGAGCGAGGACTTTAGTTGGAGGTTGGAAACCCTTACGATCAGCTCGCGTAATTTTTGGTAGAAGGTCAACTCTAAACCCAGAGCTTGTATGGTGCGGATGCTGGCTAGTGACTCATATGACTTGGCTGATAGCTCCGCCGAGCTTTCTGCGATATAGTGCGAGGATTTGCGGTAGAATCTGCGACTGATCGAAGCCAATAGCGCATCGAAGGGCAATACGGCCAAGCTGATGAGGGCCAATTTCCAGTTAATGTAGAATAGGATCGCGGGAAAGATAAGCAGTTGGATACAGTTTAAGACAAGGCCGTTGAGCATGGCGATCGTGCCGTTGATCGCGCTTTGCATGTCTTCGAATCGCGATAGGATTTCGCCGGTTTCTCGTTTGTCAAAAAAGCTGAAATCGAGGGACTGCACATGGCGATATAATTGCGATCGATAGACGAGGCTCATATTGATGTTGATGTAGCGTTCAAAATAGTCGCTTAGGGAACCGGTGAGGCCAAGTGTGATGGAGAATACGGCGCCGATGATTAACACGAAGTTTAGTAGGGTGTAGTCTACATGCGGATAGACATCGTCTATGAGCAGTTTGGTGATATAGGGGCCGGGTAGGTTTAGAAACGTAAGCATGATGCCAATCAGTAGGAGCTGTGCGATAAAGCGCCAGTAGGGGCGCAATAAGCGGACGATTTGTAGGATCTGCTCCATTGTGCGCCCTCTGTTTCCTCGGTGGTTGGCGGCAAATGACGTGTGTTATGTGGTTAAGGTCATTGGGCGTATCGCGAATGTTGTGCCAAACAAAACAGAATATGCGGATGCGATAGCGTAGAGAAGCGATAAAGGGTTGTGGGTATGGCAGTTGTAAGGGATGAGAGTTGTGCGTGGGCTAGTGGTTTATAGCTTATTTTGTCGACCAGACTGTTTACGGCTCGGCACAATCTCGTTTACGAATCGACACAAAAAAACCGACCCTGTGAAAGAGGAGCCGGTTAATGTGGTCAATGATCCGCAACGGCGGATGTATCCCCATCGGTAGACGAGAATAGAGGGAACAATTTTCAATGTATTTTCGAACCAGAGCGCTTAGCGAAGATTGCGGCGCTGAAAGCCTGGACATAGACCTCGCACAGCTCGACCAGGATATGGCCGAAGCCATTTTATACGCTCGCCGCCGATGTTCTCTACGGCTCGTTGCGAACGCATGTTTTGCGGGCCGACAAGAAAGAGGACGTTGTCGACGAATTGAAAGGCATGGGCCAACATCATCTGTTTCATGGCGTCGTTATAGGTGCCGCCCCAGTGGGATCGGGCCAAGAAGGTCCAGTCTATTTCGATCTCGCTTCTCGCTGGGGAATACCCATTAAAGCGCGACGAGCCGATGACCTGGCGGTCCTTGGCATCGAACGCGTTGGGCGTTGACATTTAGACGACCTGTTCGACTAACCCCAGACTCTTTTTATCCAACTCGTCCAAACGCGGAATCTCAAAGCGGTTGCCGTCGACATCGATAATCAGCAAGCGGTGATCGCCGAGCCATTGCGCATTCTCCGATACATTCTGCACTACGAATTCGCGCTGTCCGCGATGGGTTTGCACCTCCCAATACGAGGTACCGTATTCGTTGCGGATGGCGCTGACCGATTGGATCGTTGCGGTCAGGTAGCGGCGGTCGAGCTCTTCGGCGATCAGATCGCGGGCGCTTTGGTCGAGGCTTTTGAGGTCGTCGACCATACAGATCTCCTCGTCTTTGCCGTCCAAAAAGGAGATGTACTGGTCAGGATACGACAGCGGCGCGGCGCGCACGACTTTGACGCGCAAATACGAGCGGTCGTCGCCGATCGTCAGCCGCAGTTTCCAGGCAGGCTCGCGGAAGAGCTGTAATTTGTCGATGTCGATGTTTTCTGGGTGCGTCACCGTGATTGGGGTGATCGAATGCTCTTTTTTTTCGTTGGCTGTCACCATTGTATAGGTCCTCCTGTATTATCCGCTGGTGGCCATCACGGCCGAGGTTTCCTGTTGCGTGGTTACCAAGTTAAAGAATAGGCCTTGTTTCGTCATCAGTAGCTCATGTGTGCCGATCTAGGGCGTGGCTGGCGTCTTGGTTGCGGCCGTAGATGCGGGCAACGCGCTCGATGCGGTCGGGGGCAATCCTCTCCATTCCATCCCTCCTTTTGGATGCACCTGAGAGCGCATAGTATCGCTCTTGCTTGAAAGTATCCGTGGTGTGCCCTTCGATCGTTGACCTACCTCTGTTGCGAGTATTTTCATTGCGTTCAATAAATACGCACCCCCAAGCTGGACCAACTCTCGTGGGGCACGCCAAGAGGCCTTTTCAGTGGGGTAGTCAAGACGCTCTGGTTTGAATACATTTTGAGATCAGATAACTCGCAGACAAAGAAGATTTACA
>JABHFS010000021.1 GCA_018672475.1 Gemmatimonadota bacterium
CAAATCCACCAAACCGGCGACCTGAATCGAATCGCCGAATTCGGGTTTTAAGCAGAGGTTGCGGGTACCCGAGACATGGAGATCGGCACCACTGGTGGACAGCATTATTTCAATCTCTTGCACCACCACCTCGACGACCGGCCGCGCTACCTGCCCGAGAACGGCCAAGCGCTCCTGTACCGTTGCCTGTATTTCGGCCATCGTCAACCCGTGCAGGCGTTCGTTAAAGAGACGACTCAAATTTTCAAGATCTCGTTGCGACACGGCCGAATCGACTTCGGCCACCAAGCTCTTTATCAAGCCCCCATTCACCGTGACAACGATCAACAGCCGATTGGCCTCCAAGCGCAGAAGTTCCAGCTTGTGAAAAATGCCCTCTTTAAAGCGCGGCGACAACACCAATCCCAATTGATTTGACATATCACCAATAGTCAAAGCCAGTTGGTGCAGGATCTCCTGGTAATCACCTTCTTGCAAGGCCGTTTCGAGCCGCTGTCGCAAAGCGATACCCTCAGCGTCGAGGCCAAAGCCCCCCTTCGCCATAGCTTGCTCGACATAGAACCGATAGCCCTTTTCCGACGGGATACGCCCTGCCGAAGTATGGGGCTGGGATACATAGCCTTTTTCTTCTAGACTGGCGAGCGCATTGCGGATTGTGGCCGAACTAACGCCTAGATTCTCGCTCTGGCACAATGTCTTTGAGCCCACCGGATCACCGATGGCGATATGGACATTGACTAGGCACTGGAGTATCTGGGCTTCGCGTTTAGATAGAGGGTTGGAGTTCATAGCCGATATAAGCGAGTTTAAGCGTATGAAGCTGGGGAAATACTGATTTAAGTAATAATAAAAACAGCCGATTCCTTGTCAAGGGACTCATAGTCCCTGCAACCTCGATTTGCGCAGCCGAGCAAGCTGTTCCTCACTCGGCAAATCTCCATTTCGGCCCCAGGCCAGTAACACCGCTCCCAACACCGCCGGCAAATGCGCAGGACACAAACGCAAACCATTAATCTGCGGAGCGATTGCCTTCATCAAGGCCGTTTCAAGCAAGCTTCCTTCGGCAAATACGCCCCCTATACACGACAGATTCACACTTTCAGCCATCTCCAACCTTTGTGCGACAGCAACGACCTGTTCCGCCAAGGCCGCACCAGCGCGGTCGACGATATGCAAGGCTACAGCATCGCCACAATCGGCCACATTCGACACGGCAGGCCCTAAAGCGGCGATGCACCCGTGATCTATTTTACCACCATATACTTCAGGTACCAGTTGGTCCCAATCCTCCAGCCCCAGTTCCACCGCCAACGCCGCAACCAATGCGGTATCCGCTCCACTGCCATCGAGGCAACGCGTCACAGCCCGCAAGGCCTGCAAACCCATAGAATACCCACTGCCCTCATCCCCCAGAAGCGGCCCCCAACCGCCTGCCCGCACCATCTTGTCCCGGTCGTTTCTCCCCAAAACCATAGATCCCGTACCTGCAATGACAATGAGTCCAGGAGCACCGGCATGAGCACCTTCCAAAGCAGCGCGCGCATCGCTTTCCACTCGCACTCTGCCTGTCCAGCCACCGCACTCTACCATCGCTGCAATTTGCCGTTGTTCGGTCTCCCGCCCCACCCCCGCTAAAGCCAGACACAGTGAAACCTCATTCGGCTCAGCCAACGCTAGCAAGGGGGGTAATAGCTGCCCCAGCAAGTCCTGTAAACCCGTTGCACCAATGCGTTGGAAATTGCCGCGCCCCCCCATTCGCACACCGCGTACGACACCAGTAGCATCTACTATCGCTGCCCGGGTATGCGTACCACCTCCGTCAACACCAATTGCCCATTCCATCAATAAGTACTCTTTTTTAGAAGTCCGACCTTACCAACACGCTGTGCAGACTTTATAACATATCAATTGCTTCGTTCGGGATGCAAAATAATTAAGCCCCTTGCCCCGGGTTATGCCCCCTAACGATTTTAGACGCTACACCAGCGTATAAATTGCACGCTCAGCTGAGCCCTCAAATAAACCGTTGACTGAGGTTAAACCTACCATGAATCTAGCCGTTTACGGCACACTGCGCACCGGCAGTACGAACACCGGGCGCATTAATCATACCGCGTTGGTTTTTCCCAGCCATCAACGCTTTCCCGCCATGATCTGCGATAGCAACGGCAGCGGCACAATCGTTGAAGTGCACGACGTCGATGACAAAACACTAGCTGACTACGACGATTATGAAGGATTATCCGCTGGCGTATACCGGCGCGTGCGCATGGATATTATAATGGACGATGGCACAATCATAGAGGCTTGGGTTTATTTAGCCGGTGAAAAAATCCTTAAAAAAAGCGCTTCCTTCGCCGTGATCCCCAGTGGGGATTGGTTCAATAGATAACCACATAAATCGGCAACGCAGGAGCTCATACTCAAACCCTGTTCCTATACCCATTCCCTCCACAACATAGACCAACAGTTCAGATGGCGACTTGTGCCGCGAGTCAAATAATGTTATTTTATACGCTTTGCCTCAACACTAAAAAAACGTCAAGCTCTTTATTATCAGCAACTTAAATAAAAATAAACCGAAGCCAACAAGCGACCTCGACCGGCGGTATCTATCCCGGTCATTCCGCTCGAATTCGACCACTTGTTCCACATCATATACCGCATTCCCATAGAAAGGTGACTTAGCTATGCCTAAATCGAAATTAGAATATATCTGGCTCGACGGCTACGAGCCGACCCAGAGCTTGCGTAGCAAAACCAAGATCGTTGACGATTTCTCCGGCGATCTCGCCGACGCGCCGATC
>JABHFS010000161.1 GCA_018672475.1 Gemmatimonadota bacterium
CCGATGGTCTGCAAGGCCGGCACGGTGGCGGTAGCCCACCACGGCATCTGGCATTGCGCGCAACCCAACCTGACCGACAACAAGCGTTATATGTTCAAGTTGCGGCTCAACCCGACGGTGCGGCAGAAGAAACTGTGGAATACCGACGATATCGATGACGCGGAGATCCCCGGCCTGCTCAATGCCAACCACCGTTGGTATGGCAATGAAGTGCGTCTGGAGGCGGTCAATCGCATCAAGATGTGGCGCTTTTTGACCGGCGATGACAACTTCGATCTGTCGTATTGGCTTTCGCGGTTGGAGAATGCGCCTGAAAACGAGTTGCGGGCGGCGTGAAACCGGGTATCCATCAGAAAACTAGTCGGCCTGTGAGAACAGGCCGGCTTTTTTATTTATTGCAACAGGATATGGAAAAGATCAGGCGGGTTGTAGAAATCGGGCTGAGGGCCGCGGATACGTCCAAATCCCGAGCGCAATTCTGCAGAGCGTTGGGCGAAATGGAACGGGCCAGGGGCAATGAAGAAGCGGCGGCGACCGCATTGCGGCTAGCCGAGCAGCAATAGGTACTACGCTCGGTTAAAGGTTCAGGCGATCAGGTCGAAGAGCGCGCCGGCATCGCCCGAGGTCTGATTGACGAATTTGCCGGTGGCGCCGGTGGCCGAAAGATCCGGGCCATTGGCGGCTATTTCGCTTGCAGTGGAATCGCCTGTATCAGCGACAGACATTTCTTCGCTTGCCGATGCTTGTTCGACCGCACTGGTTTTATGCGCTGCTCCAGCGTCGTTGGCCGCTCTAACGTTGCCGCTCCCTTCTTCCCCTCCTCCGCCCTTCATCTCTTGCAACTGCTGCTGTGTCAATTCCCGTCGGGCTTTGGCTTCCATCTGAGCGGCGGCCGATGCCACGCTACGGTCCTGCGATGAGGGCTCGGCGGGGGCATTCGCCGCACGGCGAACGGTCTGCGCCTTGCGGATCGTCGCCTCTGGATCGCCGGAGACTGCTGAGGTGTCGATCTGCACCTCGCCGCCGACGGCGTATTGTCGGTTGTCGGGGCCGCGCTGGTACTCGTAGGAGGGGCCGCCTCTGGAGTGGGCACCGGCGGCGGCGATATGCGCTTGCTCGTGGGCGCGCACTTCGCGATCCCGGTTCTTGAGTTCTTGTACTTCACGCTGGTCATCATCGCTTAGGTCTTCAGTGCCCCCGGACAGGGCGCCGGTGCCTTCGCCTTTACCCACCCCCGTTGCTTCTGCGCCAGTTGTGGCTATTGGGCTTGTTGCAGATGGTGTTGCTGGGGTGGTTGTCGGCCCGGTGTCACCCGGAATGCTCGGTGCTACCTGTGTATCGCCTAAGATGGGCGCACTTGGGGGCGCCGGCTCTGCATCCGGGTTTGTTGCCGGACCCGCGTTGTGGGCGGATGGAGACGATGCGGCGGGCAGCGGCGGCAATTGCAGGCTGCGGTCGCTGTTGAGCAGTTGTGCGATGGCCTGGACATTGGGTCGGGTCAGTTCGACGGTGTCGCGTTCTTCCTCTGCACGTGTCGAAGCCGTAGCCGACTCATCATGCTGCTTAGTCGCAGCAGGCGGTGCCGAGGAGACCGTCGCGAAGACGGCCTGGGCGTGGTGTGGGTGTTGGTTTATTCGCATGATCCGTGCCGATCGCCTTAATGGGAAGACTCCTATTCATTTTATCGGCATGGATCACGCGGGCTTTAATCGGTGGACAAAGAAAATTTGCTGGGAGCCGGGTCTTCAAAAACGGAGCGCGGCAACTCGTCGAAGACGGCGACGTCGGTATGCTGGCGTTTGCCGCGCTCGTCGGAGAGCAGAATCGCGCCGTGGCGTTGCCAATTGCTCCAGGGGCCGGTAAAACGCGGTTCGGCATCGGTGGCATTGGGGTAGAAACCCCATTGGGTGACCAGGTGCGACTCTTGGTCGACCCAGACCGCGTATTTGTTTTGCGGGGTGACGCCGACTTCCTTGAAGGTGAGTTCGAGGGCGTCGGCGGGGCGTCCGTCCTCGGTTTTTTCGACGCCGCGGTAGCTCAGAGTAACGCCGCTGTCCTTGAGTTTGTAGGGCATTACCAGCCAATAGGAATCGTTGATCCAGGCGCGGTAGCTGTGTTCGAGCTTGGCGGCGATGGTGTCGGGGTCGCTGACGGCCTCGCCCGCGACAAAGACGCGGCCCTCTTTGCTGTGGATATTCATCAGCACGGTCATTTCGCCTTGCTCGAAGCGGAGGTCGCCGGTCCATTTATCCCATACGTGCAGACGGAATCCGAAAAATTGCCAGGTGATATAGCGGGTGTCGTCCCAGTTTTTGTGGCCACCCATTGCGCTCATGACCTCGTCGGCGATGGCGATGGCTTTGGTGTCGGAGTCTTCGGCGTTGAAGCCTTCGGCGGGCGGATTGTCTTCGGCGTGGGCTGTGGTGATTAGGAGGGCGAAGAGTGGGAGGAAGAGAAGGCGGTGCATGAGTGGGCTCCTTTGGGTGGCTGGTAGGCCGGTAGACGGGTCGGATTAGGATAATCCCCCTCGCTCATTCTCGCCTATCCTGTGAGGCTCCGAGGGCAGTTCCCGATTTCACTATCCTGTAAAATTGAGGACTGCAAAGCCGCTATAAGTTTCTCCTTAACCCGACCGTTCCACTATTCTAAGAAGACTACGCATTATCGGGTAGTACCTCCGGTAGAATCTTCTCCAACGCAGCGAATGGTTCTTCTAATGTTTGAATCGCCTCGGTCCAGAAGGTGGAGTCTTCGAGGTCGCGGCCCAAGGTGCGTTTGGCCACCCCTTCGGCGGTGTCGCTGCCGGTGAGGCGCAGGAATTCCTCGTAGCGCGGCAGGAAGTCGGCACCCTCTTGTTTGAACATGGCAAATAAGCCGCGGCTGAGCAGGAAGCCGAAGGTGTAGGGGAAGTTGTAGAAGGTCGTGTCGGAGATGTAGAAGTGTAGTTTCGAAGCCCAGAAGTAGGGGTCTTCGCCACCGACTTCAAGCGTGTCGCCGAAGACTTCGCGCTGGGTCTCGACCATTAGCTCCTTAAGGCGGCTGACACCGACTTCGCCGTCGGCGCGCTCTTCGTAGAGCTTCTTTTCAAATTGATAGCGCACGGGTATGTCCATCAAGAAGATCGCGCCGTGGCCGACTTCCTGGTCGAGGGCGCTGGCTTTTTGCGCCGGGCTGAAAGAGGGGTCGGCGAGGATGCCTTCGGTGAGGATCATCTCGGCGAAAGTAGAGGCCGATTCGGCCAGGGTCATCGGGTAGCAGTGCGCGTAGGTGCGCACGTCACGCATGATATAGCTGTGGAAGGCGTGGCCGATTTCGTGCGCGAGGGTGCGCACGTCGCCGAGTGTGTCGTTATAGGTCATATAGACACGCGATTCGCGGCTGAGCAGCGAGCCGGTGCAAAAGGCACCGGGGCGTTTGCCGGTGCGCGGGGTGTAGTCGATCCATTCGCGTTCGTAGGTCTGTTTGACAAATTCGCCCAGCAGCGGGTAGGCGGCGGAAAAAGATCGCGCGACTAGGTCTTTGCCCTCGGCCCAGGAGAGCGGATCCTGGTCGGCCAGGGGCAAGGGCGCGCCGAGGTCGTACCAGGCGATGCCCTCGGTGCCGAGCAGGCGCGCCTTGAGCGCGAGGATACGTCGCGGCAACTCGATTTGCTCATTGATGGCGGTGAACATTGCGTCGATGGTTTTGCGCGAAATCGACGCTTGGAAGAGGGCGACATCGAGGAAGTGCTCGACGCCGCGGTGTTTGTTGAGGCTCAGCCGGGTGCCCGAGATCGCGTTGAGCGCGGCACCGGCGACGTCTTCCATGCTTGCCCAGGCGCGGTTGCCGCCGTCAAAAGCGGCTTTGCGGATCCGGCGGTCGGGATCTTCCATCAAGGCGCGACGCTGGGAGATCGGTCGGCGTTCGCTGCGGCCGTCGGGGTATTCTATGTCGAATTCGAGCTTGCCGGAGATTGAACCGTAGAGGCGGCCCCAGGCGTGCAGTCCGTCGACCCCGAGATCGGCGGAGAGCATCTCCTGCTCGGGATTCATAGTTCGTTGCGCTTCTTCGCGCTGGCGGCGCAGAAAATGTTCGCAATTGGCAAGTTCGGGCCGCTGAGTGAAGGCCGTGAAAATTTCGTCCGACGTGTCTTTGAGCGCGCGCAGTAGTTCGACGTCGAGTTTTTCGCTCTCGGCGTCGAAGAGCGCGAAGGCCGCTTCTTCGCGGGCATAATCCTCGTTGCGGGCGTCGGCAGAGGAAAGACAGCCGAGATAGGAGCCGAGGTGCGAGAGCCGGTCGGTAAGGCCTTCGGACGCGAGGAAGACGGCTTGCCAGGCGTCGGCGTTGTCCGTGTCGAGCGGCGCGAGGTTAGCGGCTTGTTGGCGTAGGTCGGAAAGATCGCTTTGCAACGTTGTTTTGAACTGCTGCATGTCCGGGCTGTTAAAGGCGGGGAAATAACTCGTTAGGTCCCAATCCATGTTTATATCTCCGGGCGTGGTGTCAGGGCCGGTCCGCGATAAGCCGTTGCAACTCGAGGGCTAAGAGGCGGTGTCCGGCGGGTGTCCAATGCATGTCGAATGAGTAGTATAACGGAGCCTCGCCGTTGTAGGCGCGAAAGGCGGGAAAAAGGTCGAGAAACTCGATGCCGCTGCTCGCGGCAAAGTCGCGGACGCGTTGCGGGCTCCGGTCCGAAATAACGGCGCCCTCCGGCACGAAGGCAAGCCGGCCGGGCGTCCATTCTCGCTCGTTGATCTGGTGGCCCCAGGGGTAGGTTGTCAGGATGAAGTTGATGCCGCGTTCGGCGCAGAAAGTACGCATGTCGAGGATGCTGGAAAAGAGCAGTCGCCACTGCTCGTCGCGATTGTCGGTGTCGGAGGCGAGTGTGTGTGCGAGGATCGCGGGGTTGGCCATGCCGACGACATTGGCGACGTTGACGCCCTGGTGCCGGTGTGCCCAATGCTGGATGTAGTAGACGAACAGGCGGCTAAAGTAGAGATGCTCGTTGATCCAGTTGCGCCAGCGTTGCGTGCGGGTCAGCCCCAGCTCGTCGAGGCGTCCGTCGACGCCGATTAGTCGTCCGCTTTTATCGTAGGCGGCGCGGCCACGATAGGCTTGTTCCTGCAAGAGGTCGCTCATATCGAGGTTGAGCACGACTAGGTCGAGGTCTAATGGGGCGAAGAGCGTGCGCAGCTGCAAGAGCGAGAGAATCGGCGCGTAGCTGTCGACGCCGCCGTTGAGGACTTCGACCAAGTGGCCGTCCTGGCGCAGCGCGTGTTCGAGCACGGCGGCGGCAGTTTCTTCGTCTTCGACGCCCTTGCCCATGATGAAGGAGTCGCCGAGCAAGGCGATGCGACGGGTGCCCGGTGTTTTTTGCACTGAGGTTTCGCGACCGCGCAGACCCATATTGTTGACGCGTTGTATATAGCTAAAATCGCGGCTGTAGAGGGCTGAATGCGTGTTGGGTACTAGGCGGTGGTGCACGATTTGGTCACCGACTAGGGCGGGGGAAAGCGGCGGGATTAGCGCCAAGCCGGCGAGTATGTCGGCTGCCGCGTACGTCAGGCCGGTAGCCAGCAGGCCGAGCCAGATTTTGCGCACCCGCTCCCCCCTGGCCGTCGGCAAGAGCGCTAACGAGGCGATACAGAACAACGCGACGGAGCCGGCACCGGCGAGCAGCAATAGGGTGAAGTTGTCGAGGAATCCCTGGACGAGGTAGCGCTCGTAGAAGATCAGACCGGATAAGGTCATGCTGGACAGGAACGTGAGCAGAATCAGTATGGCCATGACGTGGTTTAAGCTACGGAGCCTGATGGACGCCGACAAGGCATCCACCAGGCTCCGGCGGGACGTACGGAGCGGATAGGCGTCGACAAGGCTATATTTTATAGATGATGTATAGGCCATGTTATCTAGTGTTGTTATATCTGTTGGCGGCTTGTGCGAATGATCCACCTACGACGGAGTTTTCAGCGCAACGTGCCGAGGCCGTTACCGAGGTTGTGCCCGAGTCTGTCGAAGTTAAAGAGGCTCCGCCAGAATATGCCGAGGCGCTGGCGTATTTCGCCCGCGGCGAGTATGCCGTGGCCTCGGGTCTTTGCCAAAATGCGCTGGCGACGCGGCCGGACTTCGTCGAGTGTTATCGCATCGTTGCTGCGGCGTTGGTGGTGGGCGGTGAGGCGGATCGGGCCGAGGGACTATATCGTCGGGCATTGGCGTTGCATGCGGATTATGCCGTATTGCACAACGATCTGGCGTGCCTTTATGTATTGCAGGGCCGCCAGCAACAAGCTCTGACGCATCTGACGAAGGCGGTGGAGTTGGCACCGGGCGCGGCTTTCATACACTACAACCTGGGACGGGTGCAAAATAGTCTGGGCTATTATCGCCAGGCCAAGCAGGCTTATTCACGGGCATTGGTGGCGGATGCCGAAGACGCGCGCATACATGCGGCGTTGGGGCGGCTGTACTTGATGCAGGGTCGGGCTGATGCTGAAGTATATTTGCAGGACGCGTTGGCGCTGAATCCGGAAAACCCGGAAGCCCATTACGGGCTAGGGCAACTGCGTTCGCAACAAGGGCGCGACGAACAGGCGATACGGCACTTTGAGCGTTTATTGGCGCGCGATGCCGAGCACGCCGATGCCTGGTACGGTCTGGGTCAGGCCTATGCAAAAATATCCAACCACGAAAAAAGCCGCGCCGCCCTGGCGCGCTTTGCTGTGTTGCAGGGGCATCCGCCGCGCGACCTTGAGCTGATTCTAAGTAATCCGGCGCGTTCCTATGCTAGCGGGAAAGGTCAGGATTCGATCGTGCAGGAACCTGCGGCTGATGCGGCTTTACCCACCCCAGCGGTGCATCGTCGTTTTGTCGATATCACGGCGCATTCTGGCGTCGATTTTGTGCATACCCACGGCGCGAGTGGCGAGTATTATATCGCCGAGACCTTGGGCGCGGGTGTCTGCGGCGCTGATTTTGACGGCGACGGGCTGGCCGACTTATATCTGGTCGACGGCCATAGCTTGCCGGAGTCTACCGGCGAGGGTAATCGCCTCTATCGCAATAACGGCAGGTCTTTCTCGTGGGTCGCGGCATCCGGTGCGGAGGACGGAGGTTACGGAATGGGGTGCGCCGCGGCCGATTACGACGCCGACGGCGATCTCGACCTTTATGCGAGTAATTGGGGCGCAAACGCGCTCTATCGCAACGACGGGGCGCTGCATTTCACCCTAGTTGATCAGGGCGTTGCTAACGAGGCATGGAGTACGAGCGCGGCCTTCTTTGATTACGACCTCGATGGCGATCTCGATCTCTACGCAGTGAATTATCTCGCTTTCGAGCTATCCGACAATGAAATTTGCGAAGCGCAAGTGCGCGACTATTGCGGACCCGACGCCTATCCGGGGCAATCGGATGTGCTCTACCGCAATGACGGCCAGGGTTATGTAGACGTGACGGGCGCGGCGGGTTTGTACAATGAGGCCGGCAAGGGCTTGGGGGTGGCGACCTCCGATTATGACGCGGATGGGGATGTCGATCTTTATGTGGCCAATGACGGTGTCGCAAATTTCCTCTACCGCAACGACGGCCAGGGTATTTTCGCCGATCAAAGCTTGACGTCGGCGACGGCCTATAACGAGAGCGGTAAGGCCGAGGCGGGCATGGGCGTGGCCTTCGGCGATTACGACGGCGACCAGCGTCCTGATATTTTCGTCACCAATTTGGCCTACGAGACCAATACGCTCTATCGCAACGAGGGCGACGGCAGCTTCGCCGATCGCACGAATGTTACCGGTTTGGCGGAGGGCAGCCTCCGGCGAGTGGGTTTTGGCGCCCATTTTTTTGACTACGACCACGACGGTGACGAGGACTTATTCACCGCCAACGGCCATATTCTCGCCCACATCGAAATGCTGAGCGGGGTGATCACGCACGCTCAGGCCAATCAGCTTTGGCGCAACGACGGCGGCACGTTTTCCGATGTATCGGCTTTTATCGAGCGCCGCGTCAGTCGCGGTAGTGCGTTGGCCGATTGGGACTTGGACGGAGACTTGGATCTGGTGGTGAGTAATAATGGCGGTCGGGCGGTGTTGTTGCGCAACGACGGCGACGAGGGCAAGCACTGGCTGCAAGTGGTATTGCCGGCGGCGCGGGGGGTTGGTGCGAAGGTGTGGGTCGAGGCCGGCGGACGGGTGCAGGTGCGGGAATTCGGCATGGCAGGCGGTTATTTGTCGCAGGGCGAGTTGGTAGCGCATTTTGGCTTAGGTGCGGCACAAAGGGCGTTGGTGCGGGTGGTGTGGCCCGATGGGCGGGAGACGCGGGTCGGAGAGGTTGTGGCGGATCAGCGGGTGGGGGTCGACTAAGTTCTATGTCTTATTCTTCGTAGACCACGATATAGGGGCGAATGCCCGCTGTTTGGAAAGAGTCTTGCCAAGCCGATTCGGCCATGGCGGTCTGCGTGGGTTTGGTGGTATCACAGGATTTAATAAGGATTTAATCCTGTGCTGCTGCTGTTATAAGCGGAAATTTCTTTCAATACGCGTAGAATACCTGCCCGCAGACCAACGTCGGAAACCCGACCTCGTCGACTTCGAGCGCGCAGCCGCAGCCGAGGTATTTCGCTTGTGTATCGAGCAGGTTGCTGCGGTGGGAGGGGGAGTTCATCCAGTCTTCGACCAGGTCGTGCGCGAAGCTGGCATAAGTGTGGGGGGGGATCGGTGGGCCGTTGGGCGTGAGGCTGAATTGGCCGGGGGTATCGAGCGGGTAGACGGTTGAGTGCAGAGCGCCGGGTTGGTCCGTGCGGATATCGATCTGCAAGGGGAAGGTCCGCGCGATATTTTCGGCGTAGAACGACGCGGGCAGATCGACCAGGTCCAGGCGGTCGGCGAGGGTGCGTCTGTAAGCATCGACTGGATTGACGTGGTTGAAGAATCGGTGCAGAGCCATATCGCTGGCGTGCAGCGTCGAGATGGTTTCGAGTGCGGGCAGGTAAGCGAGTGATGGCAGATCGTGCTTGCGGCGCTCGCGATTCGACTCGACGAAGACGGCAGCGGCCAAGAGCGGGAAGTCGATACGCCCGGTAGCGATCTGTCGCCTGCCGGCTTGCGGCAGACGCTCTAAGGCGTCACTGGCGACGACCGGCGCGATCTCTTCTATCGGCACGATGGATGCGCAGCCCATGCACAGGGCGAGGAGCGCCACAGCAGCGGTACGCATCAGCCGACTCGGTGCTCGACCCAGACATTAGGTTCGAGATGAGTGGCCTGGTTGGTCTCGCGGTTGACGGTGAGCGGTGCGAGCGCTAGCGGGATCACATAGTCGCCCTGCTCGGGCAAGGCTATCCCGGTCCATTCTTCCCATTCCGAAATGGTGCCGCTGACGCGCATGGCCTCAATGCAGGTTCTAACGATCCGCCTGCCGGCGCGCAGGTGCCGCGTTTTATCGGCGTAGATATCGTCGCTCCCGGTCCATTCCGGCGATTCGTGGGCGATGATGCGCAGGTCTTGAGCAGTGGTTAATTGTTCTGTTGTCATCTGTGCACTCGGTCCTTATTGTCTTTGGTACATCGCGCAACTTCTAGGGATACTCTTTAGTTCTTGCTAGTTAGTGCGAGGGCTGCGGAGGTGACCACGGCGGTTTTTTTTTAAAAGTCCCCCGGGCCGTCATCACGACCACTTACCCCCCTTCCGGCCAGGTCCTATTCCCCGTATCAGCCCATGAAAATACGCGCTGTGGCCAGCCCCTCCGCTGGGTTAACGCCTGGAGTCAATTTGTCGATCGTTACTAGGGTTGCGGCCCCATCGCCTATCCGCCTGGCCAACGCTTAAAGAATAAGTCGCAGCACATCGGCTCGGCAAATGGCGGTTGTTCGCGGTCTTGGCTATATTGTGCGCCTTTTCGCCCCTTTGCAGCAAGAGGTTCTACTGATGCTCAAATGCTCAACTTCGCTGTGGTCCGCCAATCTCGTCGACCTCGCCGCCGATATGCGCCGCGTTGAACCGTATTCGGAGCGTTTCCACCTCGACGTGGCCGATGGTCACTACTCGCCGACGATGCTTTTTTTCCCCGATTTGGTGGCCGCATTACGCCCGCACAGCGAACGGCCCTTCGAGATACATCTGATGACGACCGGTCCGTCCGCGTGGATCGAGCCTTTTGCGGAGGCCGGTGCCGATGTCATCATTTTCTGTTTCGACGCGGTCGACGATCCGGGTGCGGTGTTGGACGCGATAAAAGCCAGGGGGCTACAGGCCGGAGTGTCGCTATTGTTGGAGGAGGAGATTGACCTGCTCGACCCCTATTGGGAGCGGCTGGACGTGTTATGCTTGCTCGGGACCAAAGCAGGTATTAAGGGCGCGGAAATGGATGAGACGGCACCCGGACGGATCCGTCGGGCTAAGGCGGAGATCGCAACCCGCGGTTTGCAGACCGTGGTCGAGGCCGATGGCGGTATTCGCCGTCATACCGTGCCGAAACTCGCTGAAGCCGGCGCCGATTTTATTGTGCCCGGTTCGCTGATGTTTAAAGAGGATCCGGCCGAGATGCGGGCGTGGCTGGCGAGCTTGCGATAGCTCGCCGTGTGCTAAATTAAACGTGCGGTCGACCGCATGTTTGGGACGCGAAGATAAATCAGGAGTATTTGGCCGGACTATTGTTGCCTTTTAAAGGTCGATTTTTCGGGGTAAATCGGCAGTTTAAGCGCTCAATTATCAACTGCTCAAGGCGCTGTGCTGGCGGATGGTCTCGTCGTCGAGTCGGTTGCCGTAGATTCGCACGTTGGCTATCGCGCCCTTGAAATAGGTTTGCGCGCCATAGCCGATATAGAGCGGGCTGGCGTTCGTCAGGTCGAAGGTCGTGTGCGCAGGGGCTTGGGCCGTTGAAGAAAGCTTGCCGTTTACGTAGAGCCGGGTTTCTTGGCCCGCGCGCACGGCGGCGACATGCGTCCAATCGCCGCCGATATCGCGTTCGTGGCTGCAGACCTGGCCGGCGGTAAAACCGTGCACCCGGCCCAAAGTGTCCTCGGCGTCCTGGTGCTCAGCCCGGCTGTAACAGCTGCCGGTCGCCGCGCACAACTGGCCGGCGTAGGCGTTCAGGCTGGTAACCCGGCACCAGGTATCGGGGTCTTCCGGCAACCAGTCGCGCCGGCTGGCCAGGCTGGCGATGAGTGTCCAATGGCCGTCGGATTCATAACGCCAGACTTGGCTTTTGGGGATTAGCGCGGCGTAGAGCTTGCCATTGTAAACGCGTAGGTCCATCACCTCATTGCATTCGAATAAACCTTCCGGCAGCCCGAGACGTCCGGTGATGACCCACTCGCCGGAGGGTTCGCACCGCAGTACATAACCCTGTGGCCAAGTGCCGATCCACAGTTGGCCACCGATCTCGGCCATCGAATGGATCTGGGTGATGCCGTGCGGGTCTTTGCCGATGCAGTTCCACGTCGTGTCGCCTTCGTAGCGGTAGACGCTGCCGTGCGTCGCCGCGTAGAGAGCGCCGCCGCTGGGCAGGAAGCTCTCGATATTTAGCCCATCCGGCGCGCCGCAGTCGAGCCAGTCGCTGCCGGTATAGCGAAAAACCTTGCCGCCGCCTTCTTGACCCAATCCCGCGTAGAGGTCGCCGTCGAACGAGCCCAGCGACATGATGCGGTGGCCCTCGCCGACCTGGCCGAGGTCGCGCCATTCGGTGCCGCCCTGGTATTCGAAGACATGCACCTTCCCCGAGATGAAGCCGGGCATCTTTTTTAGTGCCTTGTCCCAATCCCAATTGCCGCCGCCGGCGTAGAGCCGGTCATTGTGCACGAGCATCGACATAACGGAGAGAATTTTGTCGTCGTTGCCGAGCCGGCCGCAGTCGTGCCAGGTTTGCTCGCCGCCGTAGCGGAACACCCGGCAGGCCTTTTGGGGGGTATCGGCGTCGGCGATGCCGGCGTAGAGCTCGCCTTGCCAGGTGGCGGTAGCGGTGACGCTGGAGTTGCTCCGCTCCGGTTTACCGTAATCTTGCCAGGGGCCGATATAGCCGTCGTCGATGCCGAAGTGCACGTGGCGCTGGTCGGACATCGCGCTATAGGCCGGTGATGACCCGGCGATATGGAGGTTGAGGCCGGTGCGCCCGACGGGGTCGAATTTCGCCAGGATATCGCCGAAGACATGCGTCATTTGGGCTTGGCAGCGGATCCACGCCGAGACGGTGAAGTCGCCGGTGCCCAAGTGCAGGTCGGGGTGGTTTTCGACGCGGATACGGTTATTGCTGCCGTTGAATTCAGCCGCGGTGGCGTCGGTGCCGTCAGGGCCTGTGGTGTAGGTCAGCGCATCGGCTTGGCCGTGGTGGTCGCCGACGGCGTCGTTGGTGTCGCCGGCTAGGGGCCAGTGGGCGATGGGCTTTGGAGGTGTGGTCATATCGTCTCTCTCTGGTTCATATCCTTGTACATTTCTTTGTACAGCATTTCGTTACCGTTGATATACGCTTGTCGGTCGTGGTCGTGTTAGGGATAGTTGCGATTTGAGGTCGCTGAGGCGTTGCGTGTATTCGGGCTTCGTCTGAGGAAATTTAGGAAGGCCATGTGGTGTGTTAGCTCTGGGCTAGTTTAACGGCAGAGATAGGGATGGTGGGGCGGCAGGCTTGCCTTTAATGCGGCCTTCGACCTGGCGGAAATAACCTAGCTCGCCCAACAGCGATTTGACCTTGGCGAGGTCGCTGCGCCGCGATCAGAATGTCGATGATCGGTTTGGCCGTCATACCGGGAACGGAAGTGTTGCCGATGTGTTCGGTAGTGAGCACATCGGCTGTTGAGCCTGGAATTGAATCGGGACTTCAACTGATCGAACCATTGCGGCCAGTCAGGGTTGTAGTGTTCGACACCTGGTAACGGGCATGGTTTCCCTTACCAGGTGTCCACGCTAAAATAGACGCGCTGTGTTGCAAAGCTCGGCTTCCCCTGGCGACCTTTCTCGGAATAAAATTGCATCAGCATGACTTCCTTTGCTGACGACGGGACGGCCCGGGTTTCCTTTGAGCATGATAGCGTTTTCCATCGGTAGCTAGCCGCAGAGGCGACTTTGAAGGCACAGCCCCAAAGAGCCTGTTGTTTCGCAGGATGCGGCATCGCTCGCTGCTAAGGCCTGCTGGTCTCACACGAGCTTACAGCTCTCCAGCTCCTTAGAGCTCAAACGAATGCCGCCCGCCCGCAACCCGCGGATTGGGTATTGGTCGATCGGGAAGGTCTCGTTGAGCAGGCGCAGGCGCGGTTTGGGTTTGTAGTCGAGCGCGATTTTTTTCTCGGAGTTGGTGGTCAGCTTCATCAGCTTGCAGTCCTCGGGTACTAGCTCGTAGTTGCGGCCGAGGATGAACTTGTCGACGATGCAGCGCTTGATATAGGTCGCGCCCTCCTTGTCCTTGTAGACGACGTTGAAGACCTGGTCCTTGTCGACAAAACTGCAGTGCAGCATGCCCTTGCCGACGAAGAGCTTGTCGGGCGCGTCGACGACCGAGTAGGAGCCGTCTTTGCGGATCGAGAGCACGCGGTCGTAGAGCGAGACGTCGAAGAGCACGTTGCCGTTGACCTGGTGCCCGAGGTAGCCGGTCTTGTTGTCGTAGCGCATCTTGAGGTCGCGGTTGGCCGCGTCGCGCACGTCGACCTTGTCGAACGATATGACTTGGGTGCGGCGCGGGAACTGGTCGCCGTATTTATCGAGCAGCCCTTGGATAAAATCGATGGTGTAGGGGATGATGACGGCCAGGTGGTCTCTGATTTCGCGCAGGCGACGGCGGATATCGGTCATCTCTTTTTTGGCGCGGTTGATATCGTAAAGCGAAATGCGTCGGATCGGGATCTTGAGCAGGGTGTCGATGTCCTCGTCGGTGACCTCCTGCTTGATCTGGTCGGCGAAAGGCAACAAGCCGTTGCGTACCGCCTCGGTAACTTTGGCGGTGGTGGTCTGCTCTTCGATCGCCTTATAGACGCGATTTTCGATGAAGATTTGCTCCAGGGTCTTGGCGTGCAGCCGGGCGTTGAGCAGCTCGGTTTCGAGATTGAGCTCGGCTTTGAGAATGTCGACTAGGCGGTCGACATTGTGCTGCAGAACCTCGACGGTGCTCATGACCTGCGGTTTGTGCTGGTCATTGATCAGCATCAGGTTGGCTGAGATCGACATCTCGCAGTCGGTGAAGGCGTAGAGCGCGTCGACGATCTCCTCGGTATAGGTGCCGCGCGGCATCTTGATCTCGACTTCGACCTCCTCGGCGGTATAGTCGGAGATGGGGCCGATCTTGACCTTGTTTTTACGCGCGGCATCTTCGATCGAGGCGATGAGCTGTTCGGTATTAGAACCGAAGGGTACGTCGCGGATTACGATGCGCTTGGGGTCGGAGGTGTCGAGCTTGGCGCGCACCAGGACCTTGCCGTTGCCATTGTTGTATTCGGAGAAGTCGGCGAAACCACCGGTGGGGAAATCGGGCACGATCTCGAAGGGCTGGTCCTGCAAATAGGCGATCTGCGCCTGCCACAACTCGGCGAGGTTGTGCGGCAGGATTTTGGTGGCCATGCCGACGGCGATGCCCTCGGCGCCTTGCGCCAATAGGACCGGGATCTTGGCGGGGAAGACTACGGGCTCTTGGTTGCGGCCGTCGTAGGAATCGACATAGGGGGTGATCTCCTTGTTGAAGAGCACCTCCTTGGCCAGCGGCGTCAGGCGACATTCGATATAGCGGCCGGCGGCGGCGTCGTCGCCGGTGTGGATATTGCCGAAGTTGCCCTGTTTCTCGATAAAGAGGTCTTTGTTGGCCAAGACTACGAGCGCGCCGTAGATCGACTGATCGCCGTGCGGGTGGTATTGCATGGTCTGGCCGACGACATTGGCGACCTTGTGGAATTTGCCGTCGTCGATTTTGTTGAGCGAATGCAAGATGCGGCGTTGCACGGGTTTGAGTCCGTCGTCGACGTGCGGGATAGCGCGCTCCTTGATGTAGTAGGAGGCGTACTCTAAGAAGTAATCGTCGTAGAGGCTGTCGATATAGGCCATTAGATCAAGTGCTCCATAATGTAGTCGCGGCGGTCGGGGGTGTTTTTGCCCATGTAGAATCCGAGGGTTTCGGGCACGGTCGCCAATGAGCGCACGCCGACTTTGACCAAGCGGATATCGCCGTTGATGAATTGTCCGAACTCTTTGGGGGAGATTTCGCCGAGGCCTTTGAAGCGGGTGATCTCGGCGCTGCCCTTGAGCTTCTTCTCAGCGCGTTTGCGCTCGCGTTCGTCGTAGCAGTAGATCGTTTCTTTTTTGTTGCGGACGCGGAATAGCGGCGTTTCTAGAATGTAGACGTGGCCGCTGGTGACCAGCTCTTCGAAATAAGTGAGGAAGAAGGTCATCAGGATATTGCGGATATGGAAGCCGTCGACATCGGCGTCGGTGGCGATGATCACCTTGTTGTAGCGCAGATGCTCGACGTCCTCTTCGATGCCGAGGGCCATCATCAGATTGTAGAGTTCGACGTTGCGGTAGATTGAGGCCCGCGTCTTGCCGAAGAGGTTTTGCGGTTTGCCCTTGAGCGTGAAGATGGCTTGGGTCTCGGGGTCGCGCGCGAAGACGATGGGGCCGGCGGCCGAGGCGCCCTCGGCCAAGAAGACGGAGGTTTCTTCGCCGCGTTTTTTGTCGCCCTTGTGAAACTTGCAGTCTTTGAGCTGCGGGATCTTGATCTCGATGCGGCGGGCGGCTTCTTTGGCCTCTTTTTTTACGGCGTTGAGCTCTTTACGCAGCTTTTCATTGTGTACGATGCGCTGTTCGAGCTTGTCGGCCGCCTGCCGATTCTTGTGCAGGAAGTCGACGATGGCTTCACGAGTCTCGTTGACGATCCAGCCGCGCACATCCGTGTTGCCGAGTTTGTTCTTGGTCTGCGACTCGAATACCGGGTCTTTGACCTTGACGGCGACCGCGCCGAAGGCCCCGTCGCGCACATCGACGGCGTTGAAGTTTTTCTTGTAGAATTCGTTGACGCCCTTGAACACGCCTTCGCGGAAGGCACTTTGGTGTGTGCCGCCGTCTGAGGTGTACTGGCCATTGACGAACGAGCGGTAGGCTTCGCCGTAGCTCTGCACATGCGTGAAGGCGAATTCGAGATACTGGCCCTTGTAGTAGACCGGGCCGTAGAGCCCGTCTTCGCCAGCTTCGGTTTTGAGCAGGTCGAGCAGGCCGTGCTTCGACTCGAATTTCTGTTTGTTGAAGATGAGTTTCAGGCCGCTGTTAAGACAGGCGTAGTTCCACATCCGCCGCTCGATGAACTCGTAGTTGAATTCGTATTCGCTGAAGATCTCGGTGTCGGGCAGGAATTCGAAGTAGGTGCCGTCGGGCTCGTTGGGGGTATTGCCCTTCTTTTGAGAGAGTAGGTCGCCGCGCGAGAAGACGGCTTCGGCGTATTTGCCGTCGCGGTAGGCGCGCACGACGAAGTGCGAAGAGAGCGCGTTGACGGCTTTGGTGCCGACGCCGTTGAGGCCGACGGAAAATTGGAAGACGTCGTCGTTGTATTTGGCGCCGGTATTGATCACCGAGACGCACTCGACGATCTTGCCGAGCGGGATGCCGCGGCCGTAGTCGCGGACTTTAACGAGGTCTTCATCGATGGTGACATCGACCTGCTTGCCGTGGCCCATGATAAACTCGTCGACGGAGTTGTCGACAATTTCCTTGAGCAGGATGTAGATGCCGTCGTCGAGGTCAGAACCCGAGCCGAGGCGGCCGATATACATGCCGGTGCGCAGGCGGATGTGTTCGAGGGACGAAAGTGTTTTTATTTTGCTTTCGTCGTAGACGGCTTTGTCGTTGGCGTGTCCGTTGGTTGTGGTTTTAGCCATTACTTCCATAGTGGTTTGGTATAGGGCTGCTATCGATGGTCGCTAAAGTTGGGTGGGAATGGGCAGTTTGCGGATATATCCTTGCTCATTCTCGCCTCGCTCCTGCGAGGCTCCGAGGGCTCTCCTGCAAAATCAGGGACAGCAAAGCCGCTGCGGGTATATCCGCAAACTGCCCTCGGCTAACTTTGGTGGTTTTCGCTAGAACCTATAAATGATATAAAGAGTCGCGGCGCCTAAAGGGCAGGCGTCCGACTGGCGGACAATGGGAGAAGCTTAAACTGCAGGGGGAGAACAAAGGCTCCGGGGGGAGAGCAGAGGAGCCGCTGTTTGGTAAAAGGTGCCTGCTAATCTAAGAAATTCTCTGCCTTTTAGTGTAGTGAACAAGTGTGCAGGCGTCAAGGCGGTGGGATAAAAAAGCAGTGTAAATTACAATGCCGAATATATATCTATTATTTATAATATGTTATTATTTTTGACAATAGATAGTGTGTATCGCGTTTTGCGTTATTGCCTAGGCAAGGTTTATGTGATTTGCGCTGGTGGGCGAGGGATGCTTGGGTTTGTGGGTAGGGGCGTAGTGCGGGATCTGAAATTATTGTGGGTTGATTGGCGGTATCGCAGCGGATGATGGCTTTCGACGACTGCGATCATCCGGTTGAAAGTCACCTTCCGCTGCAATTTGTTCAACTTTCCCGCGCGAAATCCTCTATTTCCTTGAGCGAGGCCCTGGCTTTCGCCAGACTCCGGCCCGCCAACTGGTCCATCGTTTTCTTGAGCCAGGGCTGGGTGATCTGGTCGGTGTTGTAGTGTCGCGACAGCCAGACGGCGAGTCCGGCGAAGACGATCCCGAGCAGCGAGCAAATCGCAATATCTCACATGATCCAGCCTTGGTGCAGCGAATAGATATCGAAATCGCCGAGGCCTTTCAGGCAGACGATCGGCACAAAAAGCCATAATGCACCCCAGGAAATATTGAGCGGCAAGGTGTAGCGCAGGTTGTGAATACTCAGTCGCTCTACTTGCTGCTGGATTTGGATCACGGACCCGTCGTAGTCGATCGCGTCGATGATCGACAGTCGCGAGATACTGTCGATAACCAGCAGCAGGGCGTAGAGGGCGAGGCCGGTGGCTGTGGTTGTAAATGAACGGTACCAACGGAATCAGCATAAAAAAGCCGAAGATCAGACTGAAGACCGGATCGAGAGTTGCCTTGCGCAGCGCCGAACGGGTGTTTTTGAGTTCTATCTTTTTTAGTAAGTGCATATTGAGTTTGACCTGCCTTGCTAATTTTTCATCGTGTTGGCGCCAAAGGTCTTTGAGTTCCTGCAGTTCCATATTCATGTGGTGACTCGATTTATTGATCCGGTTCAGCTTTAAAGGCCTGTTTGATCTGTTGTTTAATGCGGCTGATCTTGGTGGCGACATTGCTCTCGCTGATGCCGAGGATTTCGCCGACCTCCTTATAGGGGGGGCATCGAGATACAGGAGCATCAGTGCGCGATTTAGCTCGTCGAGCTGGTAAATAAAGTAGTACAGTCGCTCGAGATTGTTTTCGAGACCCTGCGGTTCGCATTCGTCGGCGACGCGTTCGATAATCTCCTGGTCGATCGGTGAGATTCTTTTTTTGCGGCTGCTTTCGCGGCGCAAAAGGAGATTGCGACATTGAGCGCAATGCGGTAGATCCAAGTCGACAGTTTGTACTGCTCGTTGTATTTATCCGCTGAATGCCACAGCTGCAGGATGATTTCTTGTTCGAGATCCTTCTTGTCTTCTGGGTCGCGCCAAGCCCCGTATTATCACAATAAAAAATAAAAATGCCTCCGCCCTTGAAGATGCACAGGCCGTTGCTATTCCCACTGACGATGCGCTGTCTGAACTAAAGATTATGACTTTGTAGGGTTTACAAGATCCTAGCAGAAACCACTACAGTTTCCGAGGTCTGGTCGGGGTGCGGCGTAGGGTGTTCTTCGGGGTGGGGTGGGGTAAGAGGGCCTGGCGAGCTAGTGCGGGGGGAGTGGAGGCGCAAGCCTTCCGATGGGCGACGGCCCGGGGGACTAAGAGAAACACCCGGAGCCGCACTCCGCGACCAGACCGGCATCCCCTTCGTCAGGGTTTGGCGGCAAGACTAAAACAGGCCAGCTCCTCGTCATTGCGCACAAAGATATGGCGATTGGCATAGGCCGGGTGCGACCAGACGACGCCGCCGCGCTGGTTGAGTTGGTCGCGGGTCGGCTCGATGAGGTGGGCGCGGCCGTGGATCGTTACGCCTTCGGGCGAGAGGCTAGTCAAGAGCAGGTCGCCGCGTTCGTTGAAGATCCAGACCTTATCGCCGTGCGGGGTCAGGTGCACCGTCCCCCAGCGCGCGCGCGGTATCACGGTCTGGTCTTCCCAGATACGCTCGCCGCTCGCCGCGTCGAGACAGCGAAACTCGCCATAGCTATCGATGCCGTAGATATGTTCGCCGACGATCAATGGGGTGGTGATCGTCGAATGCAGGCCGTCGGTTTTTTGTTCGGAAGCGCCGACGCGTTGCCAGATCTTTGTCGCCGATAATTGGTCCGGAGACAATTTGAGCATTAGCGACCCGTCGAAGAAACTGGTTACAAAGAGCCGGTCTGCGGCGACAACCGGCGAGGCGATGGAGATGGTCATCTGCTTGGGTGGAAAGGCGTATTGCCAGTGCACTTGACCTGAGGCGGGGTCGAGGGCGACGACATTATCACCGGTCCAAGCGACGAGTACTTGCCGCCCGGCCTGCTCGATAATGATTGGGGTTGAATAACTGGCCTGGTCGGCGAGGGCGCGCCAGCGTTCCTCGCCGGTGCGGTGGTCAAAGGCGACTAAGCAGGCGCCCTCGCCGCTGATCTGTACGATCAGCAATCCTTCATAGATGACGGGCGATGCGGCGATGCCCCAGACCGGCATGCGAATCGCGTATTGTGCGTTGAGGTCGCGTTGCCAGACGATATCGCCGGTCGCCGCGTCGAAGACATGCAAGTCGCCCATCGTGCCCAGCGCGTAGGCCAGGCCGTCGTGGATGACGACGCTGGCGCGCGGTCCGGCGGTATAACCGATGTCGCGGTAGTCGCGCGGATAGGCGTATGACCACAGATTTTCTCCGCTTGCCGCATCAAAACAGTGCACGCGCTCAGTCTGTTCCGGCTTGGTGAGGCGGTCCATTACATAGACGCGGCCCTCGGCGACGGTAGGGCTGTTATAACCGCTAGCGATAGGCATTCGCCACCGCGCGGTGAGGCCTGAGTCAGGCAGGGCGTCTATAATGCCGGTTTCGCGCCAGACGCCGTCGGCTTGCGGACCGCGCCATTGCGGCCAGTCGTCGGCTGAGGCGGCGGTAGCGGTGAGGGCGACGATGAAATAGGCGATCGTTTTCATTAAGGTGTGGCTCCGGGTTGATGGGCGGGTTACTTGCCGCTTGTCGTGCGCAAGCGTCTGTTGGGGTGATCCGCCATTATAGTATTATCGCCGCTGTGCGGCGTGATCTTCGGAAAATTTAACGACTTTTGCCGCTAAGTGCGGCGGAATAAAAATCACCCCGGCCTCGGTGCCCAACACCACATCGCCCGGAATACAGGTCGCCGGGCCGATGCGGGTGATGCCGTTGATATCGGGCATGGTGACGCCGGGAATCGCTTCGGGGTGGATGCGTTTTACATAGGTGCAGAAGTCGGGTATTTGTTTGATCCGTCTGAGATCGCGCAGGCCGCCGTCGATGACCATGCCGCGCCCGCCATTGGCCTTGATGGCAGTGGTCAAGTTGTCGCCGACGAGGTTAACCGCACCGAAAAGATCGGCCACCAGCACGTCGCCGTTGACCATCTCGTCGATGACCCACGAGTTGGGAAAGCCGATCCGGCCCTCTCGCTTGCCTTGCTCTGAGATCGCCTGATGCAGCTCTGGCCGAATCGGTACCCAACGGCAGGTGATCGCTCGTCCGACCAAGACCTTTTCGGGAAAGAGCACGGTCCAATCCCCGGCGAAATTATGGTGGTAGTCGTGTTCGGTGAGCACGTGCCAGGCCTCTTCAATTGTGACCGACTGCATGCGTTTGAGCAGGCGGTCGGCTACCATCGGGCGGTTGTTGGCGTCGCGTTTACCGCGCCACTTTTTTGTTATCGCGGCTATGGTGTCGGGGTGGGTCAGTTGCATCGCTGGTCTCTTAATTTCCGGGAATATAGCGTTGCTTGCATAGTGTATTTTTTCAGCCCCCGGGGATGTAGAGCGAGCGGTCGACGACCGGTAGCTCTACGCGGGCGCCACCTTGTAAGTGCGAATGTGCCAGGCCGAATTGTACCTCTACGGATTGCATGGTGATGTCGATATTGCCGGCGGTCTGCTCGCCGGTCTCGATTTGGCGGATGATGTCGCGGATGGTGCAGACGGTGGGGCTTTCGCCCTGTGGGCGGATGGTTTTTTCGTCGATCGTGCCTTCTGAACGGTTGTTGCGGCGGATGCGTATCGTCTCGCCATTGTCCCAGGCGAAGGCTCGGCCCTCGCTGCCGTAGACCTCGATGTCGAAGAGGCCGGAGACCGGCAGGAAATGGCCTTCGGCGCCGCCCTCGTAGCCGACACGGAAGAAATCGACCATCGGGTCGGCGATTTCCTCGCCGGGTGGCGGGATAAAGGCGTGTTGGTCCGCGTCGTAGGACGGATAGGCGCGTGGGCGTTGCGCGGCGTTCGCGGCGAGCAGGTCGCCCGGCTGGACCAGGCGGCCCTCGACCCATTGCGGGGCGGGATCGCCCAAAAGCATGGAGACGAGGTCAAGCGTATGAGGGTGGTGTTTTATGATATCCGTGTAACTGTACATTTGCGCGTAGTGCAATTGGCCGATTGCCCCGTCGGCGAGGGCATCGCGCAGTTTCTTGAAGCTGTCGTGGTGGCGGCGCATCGCACCCCAGTTGAAGGCGACGTCGTGTGCTTTGCAGGCCGCGGTAATTGCGTCGGCTTCGGCCAGCGAGGCGCAGAGACCTTTTTCGGAGTAGATGCCTTTGACCCCGTGCTCGGCGGCGAAGACGATCGGTTCGGCACGCGCGAGCGAGGGGGTGGTGACGCTGACGATATCTGGTTTTTCCTTCTCGATCATCTCGCGGTAGTCGAGATAGGTATTGCCGCAGCTGAAGCGTTCGGCGAAACGCGTCAGGCGCTCCTGGCCGCGGTTGGCGACGGCGATGACTTCGGTTTCGGCTATGGCCTGATAGGCGGGATAGTGACCGTAGGGGCTGGAAAACTGATTCGTCGTGAGTTCGTCTTCTATTAGGCCACCCATGCGACCGGTGCCGATGATGGCGACGCTATATTTTGCCATTTTTTTAGTGCTCCGTTAGGCTAGTGTGGATGTGTGTCAGTGGCTGGCGGCGCCGTTGTATGCCGCTAGGGCTGTCGCGTCTTGCTTTGCATCCTTTTGGCAAGGCGGGCGGCCTCGATCACGCGCAGCTTGTGCATGCCGCGGGCAATTTCTTCGTGCTCGTCGTAGGCTTCAATCTGGAACGAGATCAGCGGCCCGTCGACGTAGAACACTCGCGCGCGACAGACGACCTCTGCTGCGAGGGGCGTCGCCGCTAAGTGCTCGACGTTGAGGACGACCCCGACGGTGCTCTCGCCCGGCTCGAGCAGGGGCAGCACGGCGTTGCGCGCCGCGTGTTCTAAGAACCAGATCAGCCACGGTGTGCAAAGGATTTGGGGCATCCCGTCGTAAGCGAAGTCGATCAGGTGTTGCTCGCTAACGACAAACCGCTCTTCGCCGACTGTACCGATTTTTGCGACGCCTTTCATGTCTCAACCTTCCTGTCGTCGTAAACCACGTAAAGCTCTTACTGGAAAAGTAGTCATGTAATAAACTTCACCTCCGCGCGACCAAACGGCGCGGCATCGACTCGAATACAGCAGTCTTCACCCACCGGAATCAAGCTCGGGATCGATCCGGTTAAAATAATCTGGCCCGCGCTGAGTCGCTCGCCACGAGCCCGCAGTATTTCCATCAGCCACTCCAGTGAAGAGCCAATCGTCTGGATCAGTGAGGCACCCTCACACTCATCAAGCAATCGATCATTGGCGAATATCGCCAGCAATGGTTCACCAGAAGTTTCTTCGGCGCTGGCGCCGCACCCTGCGACAACACCCGCGTGTAGCGCGTTGTTAGCGATCAGCTCCCCCGCCGACGGCTGCTTACCTCGCATCACGTGATTGTGCAACTCGATCACGGGAAACACGCGCGCCACACACGCGGGAACCTCAACCCCGGAAAAATCATCCACGGTCGGCTCGCGCGACAGCTCGACTGCTAACTCACCCTCGATCGCAAGGTTTGCGTATCTCGTGCGCGAGAGCACGGCGCCAGACGCGTGTTGTTCCGAGTCGTACAACCTGCCGGTGACACAATGATCGATCCCGAGTTGTGCACGAATCTTCGGCGACGTGCAGCCGACCTTGTAACCGATAATCTGTTCCCCTCGGCGTTGACGCAACTCCGCCACGGCAGATTGAAGCTCATACCCCTCCGCGACATTCAGCACGAGACCCTCGGCAAATAGCGTGCCGGGGTGGTGCGCGTCGTAATCGGCGAGTTGGCGGGACGCCCATTGTCCGATCCGTGATGTGACAGAGGTTTCGGGTTGGTTCATCGGCTTGTCGCTTCCGTGATTTGAAATGACCGCTTGAGATTTTCTTTCAGGTAAACACAGGTGTGCGCCTAAGGCGCGTCCGGCCAGCGCGCCGTGCCGATGGCGAAATACTTGTGCTCAAAAGGCGGCGCTGGCCGCGAGGCGTACCAGATGCGCAGAGAGCCGTCGTCTAGGCGCAACACAGATTGGCTGGTCGTATAATGCGATTCCCAGTCGCGCGACTCGTCGGGGCCGAAGATCGGGTTTTGCGGGTCTTTTTGCCATTGTAAGCCGTCGTCGCTGTAGGCGCAGCCGAGGGCGGTGCGCATTTCCTCGCCGCCGTGTTGGCTATAGCTGCCGTACCACATCCAGTATTGCCCGGCGATTTTGACGACCGTCGGATAGAACAGGCGATGGCGCTCCCAGGGCTGGTCGACGACTAGGACGGGTTCGGGGGTGACTTGCCAGGTTTTCCCGTCGCTGCTTTCAGCATAGCGCATACACCACGGTTCCTGGCCGACATCGGTGAACCAGAGTTTATAGCGCCCGTCTTCTTTGATAATGGTCGGCGCGTAGGCATTTTCGAGCTGTTCGTTGGAAGGGGTGTCCCAGGTGATGCCGTCGGCGCTGGTGGTTTGGTGCAGCGTGTGGCGTGTGTCGCCTGAGGGGAAGTCGCAGGAGGAAAACCACAGGCGCAGCCGCCCTTGCTCGCGACAGAGCGACCCGTCGGCATGGCGCAAGAGCGTCGGGGTGAGGATCGAGCGGCCGCCGGTAAAGCGGCAGACGGGTGTGCAATCGTGTTTGGCGAAGTGGATGCCGTCGTTGGAAGTGGCCAGGCCAAGGGTGAAGACGCGATCGGCGACGGTATTTTGCGAGCCGCTGTACCACAGCGAGTAGGTGCCATCCTCATAGGCGACGCAGGGAGCGAAAAGATGCATGTCGTCGAAGGCGCCGGCTTCGCCCAGTCCGATACAGGGGCCTTCGTCGCGTTGCCAGTCCTGTGCCATGTTATTCTCCTTCGCGGCGGGGGGCAACCAGCGTTTCGCCGTCGTCTTCGAGCAGCGGGCGGTGGTAGACATAGGGCGGTTCGAGTACGGCCTGTTGCGCCTCGGTGAGTTCGGCTACCCAGTCGGGCATGCTGGTCTCGTAGTGGCCGCCGACATAGTGCATGTATTTGGGCGTGTAGCGGTAGAGCAGGGTGCGGCGTTCCTGCTCGCCGCGCCAGGGTAGGGTGCCGTGCGTGGTGGCCTCGTTGAAGATCACTAAGTCACCGGCCGAAAGCGGGATTGGGTAGACGATTTCTTCATCGGCTTGGTAAAGGCGGATGTCCTCGGGGCATGAATAATTGGCTTTGTGGCTGCCGGGGATTACGCAAAGACCACCGTCGCCGGGATGCACGTCGTTGAGGTAGAATTGGCAGTTGATCAGACCGCAGCGCATGCGCCCGTTGTGGTGGGTGTAGTAGCGCGAGCCGTTGAAAGTGGACAGACCGTCGCCGTGCAGGTTGAGGCCTTCGGCGCCTTTGGTGGCGGTGAGGATATCGGGCGAGTGGTCGAGTTTCCAGCCGCGGCCGAAGAAGGTGTTGAGATAGGGCACGAGCTTGCGGTGTGCGAGGATGTCGCGGAAGGGTTGGCACCAGGGTTTGTCCCAGGTCAGCATGCCGGCGTAGTGGCCGCGTTTGTGCGTGCCGGCCAGTTCGGGGCTTTCGAGGCCGCTGGCGTGTTCGCCGCGTTTGTCCTCGTTGGCTTCGATGGCCTCGTTGAAGGCCTGTATTTCGTCGGCGTCGAGGAATTTTTTGACGACTAAGAAACCCTGGAGATCGAAGAGATATTTCTCGCGGTCGCTCATCGTGGCGTAAGCTACTTGCTCGTTCATAGGATTTCCTTGTCGAGGTTAGGAGATCGTCGGGTCGTAGACTTCGTCGTCGTAATAACCTTTGACCTCGTCGAATTCGATCTCGCTGGCGAATACGAAGTGGTAGTCGTTGAGGTCGACCGCAGAAAACTCGTGCCGGTCCAGGGTTTGTCCTTGGGCTCACCTCCGGTCTCGACTCGGGTTTCGAGATTGAGTTGGGGAAATATTGCGCAGACAGTAGCGTGATGCGAGACGCAGAAAGACTACAAAAAAGGGTTGGGGCTAGTCAAGGCATCTGTGGAAGGGCAACAAAAAACCGGCCCAAAGTGTAGGACCGGTTTTTTGTTGCGTACTGTGTT
Organism: Gemmatimonadota bacterium; assembly: GCA_018672475.1. Lineage (GTDB taxonomy): Bacteria > Latescibacterota > UBA2968 > UBA8231 > UBA8231. The sequence goes on from JABHFS010000161.1 coordinate 25,647, forward strand.
TGTGTGTTAATCGGCTTTGGCGGCGGGTTTTTCGCCACCTCTTCCGCCACCGCCGCCACCGCCTCTTCCGCGTCCACCACCGCCACCGCCGCCACCGCCTCTTCCACGTCCACCGCCGCCACCGCCTCTTCCTCGTCCACCGCCACCACCACCTCGTCCACCGCCACCACCTCGTCCACCACCACCACCGCCACCGCTTTTAGCGGTGATATTGTTGAGATCGGGCTCATCGCCCTCCCAGAAGGCTTCGATATCGTTGGAGTTGAACAGACGTTTGAGATCGCGCAGGTCGCGGTCGCCGACAAAGGTCAGCGCGGTGCCCTCGCGCCCCATGCGCCCGGCCCGGCCGGTGCGGTGGGTGTAACTCTCGGTGTTGAAGGGAAAGTCGTAGTTGATGACGTGGGTGACGTGAGAAAAATCGAGCCCGCGTCCGGCGACGTCAGTGGCGACCATAAAGCGGATCTTCTTTTGGCGGAAGCGCCGGAAGATCGAGGTGCGCCGGTCCTGGTCGAGTCCGCCGTGGATAATATCGCACGAGTCGACTTTGCGCTGCAGGTCGCGGTTGAGGTCGGAAGCTTTGTCGCGCGAGTTGCAGAAGATGATGGCCTGTTGAATGTCGCTGTCTTTGATATAATCGACGAGATTTTCGAAGCGGTTGCGGCCGACGTGCATAAAGGTGTGTACGAGCGACTGCGGAGCCTTTTGGTCGCGGTTGAGCTGGATGCGCTGGGGCTCCTTGAGATACTGCTTGGTCAGCCGCTCGATCTCCTTGGGCATCGTCGCCGAAAACAACAAGGTTTGGTGCTCCTGCATCATGCATTCCATGACAAAGTCAACGTCTTCGATAAAACCCATTTTGAGCATTTCGTCGGCTTCGTCCAAGACGACGGTTTTGACGTGCGTCAGGTCCAGGCGGTGGTTCCAGATGAAGTCGATCAGGCGGCCGGGCGTGGCAACGAGAATATGTACGCCGTAGTTGATTTTTGCTTTCTGGATGTCCATGTCAAAACCGCCGTAGATCGCGAAGGGCACGGTCTCAGAGTGCTTGGCGATTTCGTCGACTTCCTGCACGTATTGCAGGGCTAACTCGCGCGTCGGCACCAGGACCAGGACTTGGATGGCTTTAACGGATGTGTCGATGGCGTTTACTAACGGAATAGCGCAGGCGCCGGTTTTGCCGGAGCCGGTTTCGGCCAGGCCCATGACGTCTTTGTAGGCGACGATATGCGGGATGGTCTGTTCTTGGATCGGGGTCATCGTCTCATAACCCATTTCGCCGAGGGCTTTGAGCACAGTGGGTTTTAGTTCAATTTCGGTAAATAGCATTCGGTTCTACTCAGTTCGGTATGGCGTGGCGATATGCAGAGGGCGGGAAGGGGGGTGCTCTGTGCAAGGACGATGCGTGTGGTGGGGTTTGCGCGTGTGTCGCGTATACTGTAGCACCTACAATTATAGGTGTAAACTTAGGCAAAACAGGAAAATATGCAATGGGGAGCGTTGCGTTGTGGTGGTTGTGGGGTATTTTTGTACCTTTGGGGTAATGCAGGTGTGGACGGTTTTTCGAGGGTATTTCTTTGCGCTCATTCTCGAAACACATCCTGTGTTCCTCCGAGGGCTATCCTTAGATTTCACAATCCTGTGAAATCTGGGACAGCAAGCCGCTCAGAGAAAGACCCTCGAAAAACCTCAGTGATGGTGGAAATACGAATAAAAGCACTAGGGGGAGGTGGTTCGGGCTTGGGTGCTTCAACTTTTAAATCAAATAAGGTGATAGTGAGATGACAGACGTACGGGTGCGGATCGCGCCCTCGCCCACGGGACCGGTGCATGTGGGCACAGCGTATCAGGCGTTGTTTGATCTGGTTTTGGCCAAAAAGCACGGCGGGAAGTTTGTGATGCGGATTGAGGATACCGATCAGACGCGGTCGCGGCCTGAATACGAGGAACAGATCTTTAAAGCATTGCGGTGGATGGGTTTGGATTGGGATGAGGGGCCGGATGTAGGGGGGCCGTATGGGCCGTATCGGCAGAGTGAGCGGACGGAGATTTATCGGGAACACGCCAAGCAGTTGGTCGATGGCGGGCATGCCTATCCCTGTTTCTGCACGAGCGAGCGGTTGGATGTGTTGCGAAAAGAGCAGATGCAGAATAAGACGAAGCTTGGTTATGACGGGCATTGTCGGGATCTGAGTGCGGAAGAGGTCGCGGAGAAATTGGCCGAGGGGCTCGACCATGTGATTCGGCTGAAGATGCCCCAGGAAGGAACCTGCATAGTCAAGGATCGCTTCCGCGGCGAGATCGAACTGGACTACGCGCAGGTGGATGATCAGGTACTGATCAAGACCGACGGCTTCCCGACCTACCATATGGCGGTGGTTGTCGACGATCATCTGATGAAGATCAGCCATGTGATCCGCGGCGAGGAATGGATTATGTCGACGCCGAAGCACTTGGTCTTGTACGAGGCTTATGGGTGGGAGCCGCCGGAGTATATGCATCTGTCGTTGTTGCTCAATCCCGATGGCTCGAAGATGTCCAAGCGGCGCAACCCGACCTCGGTGGAATACTATCGCCGGGCAGGATATTCGCCGCAGGCATTGCGCAACTATTTGGCGCTGATGGCCTACCCGCCGGTTGGCGAGGAAGATATGTTCAGCTTTGAGCAGTTGGTGGAGGATTTTGATCCGGATAAGATCAATTTGGGTGGGTCGATTTTCGATATGGAGAAGCTCAACTGGCTCAATGGGCGCTACCTGCGCGAGGATCGTTCGTCGGAGCAATTGCTCAAAGACCTGAAAGATTGGCTGGTCAACGACGAGCACTTTGCGCAGATGCTGCCTTTTTTGCAGCAGCGCATGGAGACGCTGGGCGACTTTATGCCGCAGGTGGCCTTTTTCTTTGCGCGCAAGGTCGATCCGCAGGCCGAGGATCTGGTGCCGAAAAAGCGGCAGGCCGAAGAGATCCCGCCGATGCTGCAGACGGCGATATGGGCCTTGGACGAGGTGCTCGACTGGCAGAAGGAAGGGATCGAGGCGGCGTTGCGCGGGGTGGCTGAGTATTGGGAATGGCCTGTGCGCGATGTGACGGTGCCATTGATCGCCGCGCTGACGGGCGAAAAAGTAGGTCCGCCGTTGTTTGAGTCGGCGGCTTTGTTGGGGCAGGATATGACGCGTATGCGGTTGATTGACGCGATGAACGTGTTGGGCGGGTTATCAAAGAAGAAGGCGGCGAAGTTGGAGAAGGGGTGGAAGGCGAAGCGGTAAACGTTTAAAGCACGGCACTAAAAAGAAAAGGCTCGGGATGTATCCCGGGCCTTTTCTTTTTTCTATTTCCTTGCTTCTTGATTTAACGGGCTAGCGTAGTGCTTTCGATCTTTTTGTGCGGCTCCGGCTTGTGCGGCGCCCCCCCCTCAAATTCAGCTTGTTCGGGCGGGAAGGCATGACAGATCTGGCGATCTTTCATGCCCCACTTGGTTAAGGGGCGATTGAGGCCGCCGTTGATCGCGGGATTGCTCCACACCCCCGCGATCGCGATGCGACTGTTGGGACTGGGATTCGGCGGGCTATAGTGCCATAGAGTGCTGTGCCAACATACGACGTCGCCCGGCTCTGCTTCTATGTGCACGACTCCGTGTTTGTCGATCATCTCTTGCACGCGTTCGCGGGGCAATTCTGCATGCAGGCTGTCCTCGTATAGGACATGCGGCACGATCTCGGTTTTGTGGCTGCCGGGAATAAACTGCAGGCAGCCGTTTTCTCGCGTGGCCGGATCGAGCGCCATCCAGGCGTTAAAGGGCTCGGTTTCGCCGTCGCGCCACAGGCCATTGTCTTGATGCCAAGGAGTCGCGCTGCCGGTCGTGGCCGGTTTTACAAAGACGCTATTAAATTTTATGATGATGTCGTCGCCGAGAAAATGGCGC
>JABHFS010000022.1 GCA_018672475.1 Gemmatimonadota bacterium
TATCGGCGCGCGTTGGCGCTCGATCAAAACAATTCGCCGACTCACACCGAATTGGGTTCGCTCCTATATGTGCAAGGGAAATACCGAGAAGCGATAGAGCACTATTCAATTGTGTTAGAGCGCGAACCCAATGCAACGACACAGTTTAATCTGGGACTCGCCCATATAGCCCAAGGTGATTTTGCTACTGCGCGGCGGGTTTATGCGCAGGGCATAGCGCGCTTTGGAGCAGAAGAAGCGCAAAGGATAGGAGCCGTGGGCTCTTTACGCGCATTGCTCGCAAAGAGCCCATCGGCGTCAGAGATACGGCAGCTACTTGATGAATTTTGGCCGCAATGAGGTTTAAGCCATTGTAAAACGCGGCCCTGATTGCATCGGCGAGTTGACGGCACGACAACCCCGCTCAATCGTCCGCCCACACCGTCCGGTAGGCCACCAGCCGGGTACCGCCGGCTATGGTCCCTGGCGCGACCTCTATCGTGTGCACCGGCCGGAAGAGATAGTGCATCTCGGCCAATTGCGGATACCAGTTTGGCAAGAGCACCAAATAATCAGGTTGCGTTTTTTCGAGATAGCGCAGCACGCCCAAATCCGCAGCGACACCCGGTTGCAAATACCCCAGCACCTCGGGGGTCGCCAAACCGACGATATCGAGCAACCGCCGCTCGGAAAAATAGGCGATGGCCCCGATGTCATTACTCGCCACCACTGCTTCGGCCGGCGTATTGGCCGCCAACCACTGTCCCATCGCCACGTGCATTTGGTTGATATCGGCCACATTCGCCGCATAATCACGCCCTTGCCTCAGATCAAGCACTAACACATTGCCCAGCACGCAGACCCAGACCAACCGCCGCAGCCAATAGCGCCAGCGCCTCGCCCGACCTTCCTGCAACTGTTCCCGCAACACCGTCCAAGCCTCTCGCAGCCCCACCAGCCCAACAACCGTCAGCAGCGGCACCAAATACGCCGCGTAGCGTCCCTGCTGGAAAGTCGCGCCCTTAAAAGGCGCCAACAGACCACGCAATATCGGAAAGCCGATCAGCACCAGGGGAATTAACCACGATGTTTCCTTACCCCGCCTCATCAGGGCCAGCAAGCCGAGAGGCGCGGCCACCGTCAACAACACATTGTTTTCAACGCTGAACTGCACCAATTCCTGCATCTGTTCTAGCGGGTAGAGTAATACCGCTGCGCCGACCCGTAGCCAAGCGCCATCGGCCAATGCGCCCATCAGGCCATAGGAGCCTACTTTGGCATAGAAGGTATTGGGCAACGGACCGCTGCCATAACGAAGATTGAACAGCACCCACGGAACGAGCAACAATATAAAAAGTAGAACGTGTTTCCAATAGAGCGCGACCATCGCCAACAGCCGGCCTTCCGTCCGCCAACGATCCACGACAGCTAAGGGAAAAAGAATCGCGCATTCGGGGCGAGCCAAAACCGCCGACGCCCACAAGCCCGTGCCCCACAACGATGGCGCGACGACAAATGTGCGCATGTGCAGCACAAGTCCCCCGCTGGCTAATAACGTATAGAGTAAAATCTCCATCCCCGACTGACTCGCCCAGAGAAAACGCGGCGTCAGCGCCACAACCAACCCAGCCAACAGCGCCCAACTTCCCGGCAAGCCCAATTCTCGAGCCAAAAGCCGAGTGCACAATGCGTTGCCAAATAGCAAGAGCGCACCAACAGCCTTGACCGAGGCGACGATGGACCAGGGCAACAAATGAAGTAGGGCAACGAGCAGCGTCCACAACGGTGCGGTAGACAACGAGACCGGCTCGTCGGAGTTGAGGCCGAAGCCGTGGCCGGTGCTAAAATTGCGCGCGATCTGCAGGTGAATCCAGGCGTCGTCGAGCGGAAAACCAAGCGGCGCAGCGGCAGCCATCGCGCCCCCCCCAAAACCGGCGACCAGAGCCAGCAACAGCACTTCGATCGCCGGGCGCGCAGACCAAGGCATTATATTAGCTCTTGCAAGACGCTTAAGAAGCGCTCGACATCCGCACTGTTATTATACAAATGGCCCGAGACCCGCACGCGGCCGTGCTCCCCCCAGACCAAGACCTCACGATCCGCCAAGGCCTCACATAAAACATGTGCGTCATCCACCGCAAAACAGGTATTGCCCGATCGCCGCTCACGCACCTTGGGGGATATAACTTTTTGCTGCAACCCCTCAAGCCCAGCGTTGACCTGTTCCGACAAATCGAGATTATGAGCCTCGATGCGTTCGATGCCGATCTGTAGAATTCTTTCGAGGGCGTAGTCAAGATACAACACCGAAACCATCGACGGATTGCCCGGTTCCAATCTTTCCGGCATCGGCTTTTCTTCCGCGTCCGGTGCCCGCTCTGCTCCCTGTGCTGGCCAGACCGCCAAATTGCGCCAGCCGAAAGCCGTTGGCCGCAACAACGCTTCAGCCCGATCACTCACATAACAGGGCGCAACTCCATGCGTAGCCAGCAACCACTTGTAGGAGGAACTGACACACAAATCAGCTTTTGCCGCATGCACCTGAACCGCACCCGCGGCATGCGTCGCGTCAACGGCCAGCAGCGTATCAGTGCCGGCGAGACCGGCGGCTAACTCGGTTATATTTAGATTTTGCCCGGTGTAAAAACTCACCTGACTTATCGCTAAAACCCTCGTCCTTTCATCGACGGTGGCGAGTAGGTCCTCTTCGCGCACCAGCCAGTCGCTATGCGGTACGAGTCGCACCTCGACCCCCTCTTCTCGTAAATTGCGCCAATTGTAGGCGACCGACGGGAATTCCAAATTTGTCGTGACGACATTGTCGCCCGGTTGCCAGCACAAACCCCTTGCCAAACAAGCCATGCCCTCGGCAGCCGAGGGCATAAAAGCAATGCGCTCGGCTGGCACCCCCCACAGCGCGCCCATGCGTTCGCGACAGCGTTCCCCAGTCTCGTAAATCAAGCGACGCCCCCGGTCACCGCCGCTTTTGCAACGGGCGAATTCAGCATAGGTCTCGACTTGATCCTTGAACCATGGCGCCTCACCGCCGGTGCAAAGATGCGTCACCCCTTCGAGACCAACAAAGTCCCCGTGCGGAATCAAACTTTCTACAGTCATTGGCCAAGCTCCGGTTTTATTTTAGCACTCGATCGATCATCCTTATGAGAAGCTAGTTTCCGCGATCGAAGGAAGCCCCCGCTACTCCCCCAGCCACCGCATAAAATACCCCGCCCCAAACAAAGATAAGTTCCGTCGGTAAATCCAATTCGGGCATCGTCCACGCCAAGAGTGGACCAACGCAAGCCCCCGCATCCGAGGTGGTCACATAGGAGGCTACTGCCCGAGGTCCGCGCGCCCCGGCTTCCGCCGCCATCACGACCCCGGCACCGGCGGCACAAAAGAAAAATAACAATACCGAGACCCCCAGCCAGATCAATCCCGGCGCCACCGCGGCCAAGGCCAGAGCGCCAGCGCCGGCGAAAAAAAACACCAACCCGCCCCGACGCCGGCCCACACGGTCACTAAATACACCCAAGAGCGGCGCTGCCAAATCGACAATCCACCGGCTCGACATTAGCGCACCGGTTAGCGTAGCGACTCCGATGAAGAAGCCTGCGACATGGAGACCGTCGCCAACCCCCTCTTTCAGCACTAGACCAAGGCTCGACAATATCATACCATGCCCGACAAAACCCAGGGAAAAACCGCCAAAAAGCAGCCCCCAACCCGCGCGCGCCCCTTCGGCTACTCGGCCTTTTCTTTCGTCGTTTTTGTGCAATGCACCCCGGGCAAGCGGCCCCAAGGGCACCGCCAAACCCGAAACCAGCGCGAAGACTAATAAGATGCCGGTAAAACCGATCAAGTCATGACCTAACGCGCCGATAAAATTGCCCGACACCGACCCAATCCGCGTCAACACACTATACAAGCCCATACTGCGCCCAAGATGCCCGGCCTCAACGCTATCGACCACGGTCGTGATACCGATTTGGCGAATAATGGACCAGCAAACTCCCCAGAGCAAGCGGGCAACGAGCAATACGCTAAAGAGCGGCAATAGCGCATAGACGGCAGAGAGTACAGCGCCACCGGCCAGGGCACCGCCGAGCAACCAATTCGGCGAATAGCGGTGACAAAGACGCTCGACCCCGTGATTGATGAAGACCCGAACAAACCGATTGGCCGCCAAGAGGATGCCAACCTGAATCGGTAATAAACCCATTGCTTGATAGTAGGTGGGTAAAATCGCATAGAGCGCCTGGTCGCCCAAGAGAGAAAAAGCCGTAGCGCCCCCGACTAAGGCAACTCTTGGGCGCGGCTTCAAGCTTCGGCGGCCACCATCCGCGTTGCCTCTTCTCGGGCACTCTGCAAAAGATCCTCATCTTCAATCAGATCGGCGACCTTAAACTCCGGCATGCCCGCCTGGCGGGTGCCGAAAAACTCCCCAGGCCCCCTGATCTGCAGATCCTTTTCAGCGATTTCGAAACCATCTTGCGTCCGTTCCATCATCTCCAGCCGCTCACGCGAATCCGATAGTTCGGCACCCGCGCTCGCATAACTGACGAGGATGCAAAAAGACTGTTCCCCACCACGGCCAACCCGCCCGCGCAACTGGTGCAGTTGGGCTAAACCGAAGCGCTCGGCGTGTTCAATGATCATCACGGTCGCATTCGGCACATCGACGCCGACCTCAATCACCGTAGTACTGACCAAAACCTGGATGCGATTCTTTTTAAAAGCATCCATCACCTCGGCTTTCTCCTCGGCCGCCAACCGCCCGTGCAATAGCGCCACCTCAAATTCGGCCAGATGACCGTGACACAACTCCTCGTATGCCTCGACGGCGGACTTGAGGTCCATCTTCTCCGACTCCTCGATCAGCGGATAGACCACATAGACCTGGCGCCCTTGCCGCGCTTGGTCTCCGGCAAACTCAAATATCGCATCGCGACGATCCGGAGCCCTCAACGCGGTGCGGATCGGCTGGCGCCCCGGCGGTAATTCATCGATCACCGAGACTTCGAGTTCGCCGTAGAGCGTCAGTGCCAAAGTCCTGGGTATCGGCGTGGCGGTCATGACCAGTAGATCGGGCTTCTCGCCTTTTTTGTAGAGCGCCCCTCGCTGCACCACACCAAAGCGATGCTGCTCATCGACAACCGCTAGGCCAAGACGGGCAAAATGCACCTCTTCTTGTATCAGCGCATGCGTGCCGACGACAATATGAGCCACCCCGCTTTCTATCGCCGTCAATAATTCGCGCCTGAGCGCCTTGCGCTGCTTCCCCTTGAGAAAGACAGCGGTCAACCCCAGTGGCTCTACCAGCGTTTTAATATTTATATAGTGCTGCTCTGCGAGAATTTCGGTAGGGGCCATCAACGCGGCCTGATAGCCGTTTTCAACGGCCATAAGTATCGCGCCCAAGCCCACAAGCGTCTTGCCTGAGCCAACATCACCCTGAACTAGACGGTTCATAATCTGCGGGCTCTGCATATCGGCATAGATCTCGGCGCCGACCCTGCGTTGCGCGGCCGTCAATTCGAAAGGCAGGGATGCCAAGAGCTGCGGAACTAATTTTTGGCTCTCACTAAAGGCAATGCCTTCAGCTTGCTCTAATCTTTTTTTGCGCAAACGGGCCAAGCGCAATTGCAAATCGAAAAGCTCACCAAAGGCCAGGCGCCTGCGCGCAACGGCCACTTCGTCCATACTCGTAGGAAAATGCACTTTGCGCAGACTGTCGCCCAACTCACCCAAGCCCTGCCGTTGCCGTATCGCCAACGGCAGTCCATCTTCGATCTGATCGGCAAATGCCTCTAAGGCACCGTGCATCATCCGCCGAAACCCGCGATTGCGCAAACCGCGCTCCTTCATGTCCGCACTTGAGGTGTAGAGCGGGACAATACCCCCGGTATGCAGTAGCTCATCCTCATTGGTACGGATAAACTCGTATTCAGGATGCACCATCTGCCGACGCCCTTGGAAAAGGTCGACCTTACCGCTTATAGCAAGTTCATCGCCTTCTTTGAAGTTTCGCTGTAAATAACGGCCTCCCTGAAAAAATGTACAGGCGATATCGTCGGTCTCGTCTTCGACGACAAGAACAAAACGAGGCTTACGTCCCGGGACAAAACGCATCTGCCGGACATGGCCGATCAGCGTTACCTCCTGACCGATGGGCGCGCGTGCCATCGGCAAGGTTCGACTGCGGTCGAGATAGCGACGCGGTAAATAATAGAATAAGTCGCCCAAGGTGTGGATGCCGACTTCATTGAGCACCGCCGCCCGTTTAGCGCCAACCCCTTTAACCTCTTCAATACCTAGAGTAAGAGCATTCATTTCATTGCAATACTAAGTAATATAAAATAATACTAAAGAAAATAATAAAACTTCCGATCCTTGTTAGTAGAGTCCACCGATGACTCGTTCTTACAAGGAGGTAAGGATATGAAAGTAACCCGCCGGGGTCATAAACTACCCGATACACTAAAAATAGGCGAACGGTTTCTATTGTCGTTTGACGGTGCCAATGCCAGCCCGCAACCGGGCCGTTTACAGGATATGAGCAAAGACGGCGCGCTTTGCATTGATGTTGCCCCTGAGTGCCAACCGCCCCGTGGCACCCGAGTAACCGTCAGCAGCATTCCGCAAAGCCCGACGGATTTCCATTTTTCGAGCGAAATCCTTGGCCGCCGCAAACTTGATGGCCACGTGCCCGTATTATTGCTCAAAGCGCCCAATCGCGTTGAGCGACAACAGCGCCGTGACGCTTTTCGCATCTCAGCGGCCCTAAAAGCGAGCGTCGCGTGGGAAGAAGACGAAACGTTGAGGAAACCCGCCGTACTCACCAATCTCAGCGGTGGCGGAGCTCGGCTTTATATGCGCCGGTTGCCTCAGACCGAGCACTTGATGCTCTCGATCAGCACGCCCGACGCGTTTATTAAAGAATGGGCTACACGCCAGGTTGGACGAATGGGCAATCGCAATTCGCGCATCTTTAGCGATCCCTTCAAGGAGGCCTGCGACAAATTGCACGATAGCTTTGCGGAGATGGAGACCCGGCTGGTCAAATCCAATATCCACAGCGAAGACGATCGCGGCCCCATTTATGCGTTAGCCGCTTCCTTCACACAACCGAGCGAGGGGGCCTATCGCCTCGTGCGCTACCTCGAACGTCAAGCAGCCCAGCGAGGTGTCCAAGATCTTCCACCAAGCATAGCAACCGCAGCATAAACAATGACTTAAAATTAAATTAAATATACAACAAGGCCTCGTCGTTGACTTTTGACGGGGCCTTGTTGTATGTTTCGCCACTCCCCCCAGCTTTTGCTACCCCCGTATCTCCCCGCTTTCCCAAAGAGCCTTCAACATGCCAAGGCGCATCTCGTTTACACAATATTTAGTCGGCCATGCGTCACTCGAACGCCCCCCCTTCTTCTACGCCTATGCGGGGATGTGGCTGCACATGCTTATCGGCACTGGGATCTTAGCCTTTGCAACTTCGATCGCCTTGCCGATGATCTTCTCTTCAATGGCCATCGGTTCATTTTGCCTAAGCATCGTTATCTATGGCCTGCTGACGAGAGAATATGGCCTGCTGATTAATATTGGATCCTATGCGTCGAGCATCAGTCGTATTTTTTCCACTGACATCTTGAGTACGATCCTTTTAGTCATCTCGATCATAGCCGCTCTGGTCTCGGGTTATATACTGCTATCGGGCGAGTATCGAAGCTACTATCGAGAAATTCACGACGAAGATACCATAAATGTGCCGCAATGGATCACGCTCACCATGGGTACGATGGTCGTGCTATTATGTATCTTTGGGCTCAAGATTCTCTAGCGTTAAGCCCTTACTCGCCTTGCCCTCTTAGGGCCTCTCACGGTGCTGAATATCCAAACTGACTTTCTTTTAGTTCCGCAACAGACCGCCTAATCCGCTATCTGATCTTCAACGTCGCCAACCCGCACAGCGCCAGAATTCCCGCGACTATCCAGAAGCGGATGACGATCTTAGTATCGGCCAAGCCGCGCTGCTGAAAATGATGGTGCACCGGCGAGCGAACAAAAAAGCGCCGTCCCAACCACTTGATGCCGATCTTTTCCTGAATCACCACCGACAGCGCCTCGCTGACGAAGATCCCCCCGACGATCAGAAAGAGAAACTCCTGTTTGACCAGGACCGCGACGGTGCCCAACAATCCCCCCAACGCCATCGAACCAGTATCCCCCATGATCACATTGGCCGGGTAGGAATTGAACCACAGAAAACCCAAACAGGCGCCAAAGACGATCGAACAGATCACCGCAATCTCACCGACTCCCGGCATAAAGGGGAAGATGAGGAACGTCGAAATCTTCGCGTGGCTGGATACGTAGGCAAAAACCCCGAAAACAGCTACGACAAACGACGTCGGCACAATCGCCAACCCGTCGATTCCGTCGGCGATATTGACGGAATTGGAAATCGCGGTAATGGTAAAGACAATAAAGGGCACATAGGCCCAGGAAAGGTCAATTACCGGGTTTTTGAAAAACGGCAGATAGAGTTGCGTCGCCAACCCCGGCGGCAATGGCGAAAACCCTTCGGTGACATAGACAATGCCGAAGGCCGTGCCGTAGGAGATCTGCAATACCAATTTGGCCGTTTCGGATAATCCGCGATCGCTCGAGTGATGTCGAACTTTGAGAAAGTCGTCAATCCATCCGAGCGCGGCGAACCAAATAATCGCCGCAAGACAAAGCAGGACAAACACGCTATTCAATTTGCACCACAGCGCAATGCTGATCAGAATAACGGCGACGACCAAAACACCGCCATAAGTCTTGGCTTGATTGCCCGCGGCTTGGAAGTTGAGATAATCCCTGGGGATATCGCGGTGACCGCGACCGTAGAAGTAGAGAATAACCCGCCCACCGAAAAGGATCGTGATCATCAGCGAGGTTATAGCGCCCGAGATCGCGCGAAAACTAATCGAATCTAAAAGGCGTAAGAAGGACAAGGCTTCTACCGTATCGTGCAGATAGGTGCCCAAGTAATATATCATGGCGTAGAAGGGGTTAAGCGCACTAAATTCGACAATTCGCGCAGACGTTCATTAAGGGGAAACTCGGGTTTGAAATAAGGGGTCGACGCCAAAACCCTGTCGAGGTCGTCCTGTAATTGCGCCGGTTGCAAGACACCTCTCCGCAAAAAATCGATTAGGGCCAATATGACTCCATGGCGAAATTGCCAGTTTGGGTGGAGATAAAAAAGGCGCAAGCGCTGCAACAAATCGGCACTACGGCCGACTTTGCCCAAGGCCGCAAGCGCCTGAATCACTACATCTGGCGAGCGATCATCGAGCGCGGCGAACAACCCGCGTTCGATCCCGTCGTCAGAGGCGAATTGTTCGCCCAACGCCTGAGCGGCCCAGGAACGCACCTCGAAATAGGGATCGGCAGCCAATGCCCTGAGCAAGACCTCGCGCGTCTCGGCGTCGCAGGCGCGCAACATGCGTATGCCGTACTGCACGGCATTGCGGCGCACAATCCCCCCGTGACGAAAATCACCGCCGAAGAAACGCTGCAGCCACCCGCTCAAGGTCCGGTCGGCGATGACCTGCAGCAAAAGAGGCAGGCGTTGTTCATGCTGCAATACGCCAATGAGCTTGATACCGACATTGCGGCGGCCCAGTGGAATTTCATACCACACTTCGGATACGAGCAGGCGATCGGCCTGATAGCGCAAATAAGCCAACTCAGCCGACTCCATCGCCTCAACCCCACCCACCTCCGCGATACGCGCGATAATCCAGTGCATGAGAGCGTTCGGATCGGTCGGCAAACCACGATTGGCTTGCGGAAATTCCAAGCTGAGCGGCGGCGGCCGCTGACCGGCGACCAAACTGTTCAACTCGACCATGATCA
>JABHFS010000162.1 GCA_018672475.1 Gemmatimonadota bacterium
GCCCGGCGTTACCGTGCCGGAGGCCGTATTCACTCGTCTGCACCAATACGAATCCGAAGCTGATCAGGCACAAGCCGGCATAGAATTATGCCGCCGAGCAGGCCCGTTGGCTACGCCGCGAGGGCTGGACCGGCCTTTATCTAATGTCGCCTTCCCGCCACCAGCCCGTACTCAAGCTACTCAAGCAAGGGCTGGGCTGAAATTTTCCCGCAGGAAAAGCAAGGCCGCGCCGCGGTCGCTCAATTGGCCTTCCAATTGCGCATCTTCAACCGCGGCGAGCATGGCCTTAAACCGTGGCCCGGGCGCATAACCTTCGGCAATCAGATCCGCCCCCCTTAACAAGGGTGCCGGCCGCAGTGTTTCCTCGCCGGAATCGACCAACTGCTGCTGGCAAAACTCGTAGAGATCGAGCTTGCCGTGGCTGGCCAGACAGTCGGCTCGGTGCAATCGCAGCAATTCGGAAAAATAAGGCTGGCGCAATAGGCGCTTGAGTTTGCTCGCGCGCATCTCCTTCACATCGCGGATCCGCATATGATAGGCGACCAATTCGCAGATCCGCTCGCTGGCCTGGTTCGACATGCGCAGACGCTGGCAGATACTCGTAGCCATCTTCGCACCGACGGCGTCATGGCAATTAAAACGAATCCGATCGGTAACCATAAAGGTCGGCGGCTTGCCAATATCGTGCAGCAGGGCTCCCCAAGCCAAATCAGCGTCGACGTTGCCGAGATGCTCGAATAGCAATTTGACGTGAGTCCAAACATCGCCTTCGGGATGAAACTGTGGCGGCTGCTCTACCCCGCGCATCGCCGCAACTTCCGGCAACACTTGCTCTAGAAGCCCCGACTCGTCCAATAGCTGCAAACCCCGCACGACCCCGCCTTCGGTCAATAATAGCGTCAACTCATCGCAGATCCGCTCGGCGCTTACAGCGTTGACATGCTCCGCGTGCGCGCAAAGGGCAGCAAAGGTTGAACTTTCTATCGTAAAATCGAGACGGGCGGCAAAACGCACCGCCCGCAATAACCGCAAATAATCCTCGCTAAACCGCTCCGTCGGATCGCCGATGGCCCGAATTACCCGCGCTTCGAGATCTCGCTGGCCCTGCACATAATCGAGTAAATCCCCGCTAAGCGGGTCGTAAAACATGCCATTGACAGTGAAATCCCGCCGTCGGGCATCGGCCTCGGCGTCGGCGAATTCCACCGATTCGGGCCGACGACCATCGCGATAGGGGCCATCGCGGCGAAAACGGGCGACCTCATATTGCCGATCGCCTAGCAATACCACTACGATGCCGAATCGCGCGCCAACCGACACGGTACGATCAAATAACCCCGTGACCTCACGCGGATCGGCATCCGTCGCAATGTCCCAGTCCTTAGGCATTCGACCCAACAATAAATCCCGCACACACCCGCCCGCCAGCAAGGCTTGAAATCCCGCCGCCCGCAACTGCTCGATCACCTGCAGCGCGCCGACATCTACTTGCTCAGCGTATTTTGAAGCTTTCGACTTGGCTGACCGAATTTTCAACGCCCCCTTCTTGTGTGCTGGCAACAACTTTCCAATAGTAAATCTGCCCCGAGGCGAGTTCGACAGCACTACCCGCCTCGACACGGGCGACAAATACGGCGGTGGTATCGCTCGTCAGCGGCATCGCGGAGACTTCGCCGCTTGTCGGCGACGAGGTGACCACTACCCGGAAAGAGCGCGCTTCGGCCATGCTGCCCCAGATAAAAATCGGTTCGGCAGGGACCAGCCCCCCGGTAACAGGGTCGAGTAATACCGGCAAAGGCAACGCAACATCGTGCACCTCAGTCGAAACCGCGCTCTCCTTTCCGCCGCGATCAAATGCAGTTATCAGATAATAATAGACCGTTCCGACCTCGATATCCTCGTCGACAAAGCGCGGTACGACCACTTCGCGTTGCAACAAGGTCGCATCGGGTGCCAACCCTCCCTCCGTCGATCGGTAGACCCGATACCCCGCCAGATCAGCCTCGCCATTTTCAGCCCAATCGAGCACAATATCCAATTGGTCTAGGATAGAGATATTGTGCGCTATGGCGCGGACCGTAACCGGTGCGAGTGGCGCCAGGTTGTTAAAGGGCTGCCCGCTGACCGAGTTGGAGGGGCCGCTCTGGCCGCCTGCAGTATTCAGCGCCGTGACATGGTAGGTATATTCCTGTTTGTATTCCAGCACACGATCCTGAAAACTGGTAAGAAAGGTCGAATCGACCGCCACGGTGCCACTGTCACCGACCGCGCGATAGACGATATAAAGCACATCGCCATCGTCCGCAGAGGCCTGCCAGTTGAGCCAAACCTCGCCATCGCCAATCTTTTCCACCCGCAATTCACCCGGAGCCTCCGGCGGCCCCACCGGAATCGGCCCATTGCCATTGCCATTACCATTACCACCATCACCACCGCAGTGCCATAAACCGACGGTAGCGATGAGAACCATCAATATTTTAAGGCGTTTCATCTTTGCACGGTCTCCCCTTTTTTGCTCTTTGTTGCAAAGGTACCATTTCTGCCGCCAAATGGGCAAGCCATCTCGTGATTGCCCCTCACCGCAAATACCTATAAAATGCCCGCGCCTACCTAATGCGGCATAATCTACGAGCGCGAACCGCGCGGCGCCCTCGTCGCAAGGCATTCTCGCGCCGACGGCCCCGCTTAGCCTCGCCGATTCCTAGTGGAATTTGACCTAGCCTCAACACCGCACCACACGCCAATGCCGGTCCTGACAAACCGCCATAGCCTACAACACCATGGCCCCCATGCGGCTTATTGGCTAAGTGATCCGCCGTCCCACCCGATTGATACCTGAGCGCATGATGCTAGAGACCCTGCGCGATTTAGCGCTTTCGCTGCAAATCTACAACAAGGGCACTTACGACTCAGCCAAACCGCCATACCGACCGGCCACTTGCACATCCATGCATTAATTATCGCACAAATCGCCCTCGCCGACGGCCCCCTCTTTCCCTTGCGGCATCAACCGCTGCTCGCAAAAAAGCACTTGATACCTGGACTTTCCTGCGTATCGAGCCGGAGGAAATAACCTATTGGCAGCAGCAATCGGCTCCACCCATAACAACCGAAGCCGATAGCACGGCCAACGTAGTTAATCCACGTATCTTTAGCGTCTTACAAGAGGTCGTGCATAATTGGCAGAACTTCCTACAGCAGAATGGCATAGAACGCCTACTAAAATCTTGCAATAAAGTGCCCGGCTTCGAGTTACGCCTGACGCGTAGCCGCGACCAATTCGCCGCTTATGCCCTATTTTTCGATGAAACGCCGATGCCCTTTTCCTATCCCGCCCCGGTTGTAGTACAACACCTCGGTCTCAAAGACAAGCTTTCGGAAGCCCTGCTCGCCACGCAAATAGAAGCACTCTTCGCCGCGACCTACCCGGATAGCCGGGACCGCCCCGCCTACAAGGACCGACTTTTAGAATTATATCTGAATGAGGTATTTTACGGAGCGAACGTCTACGGTATCCACGATACGGCGGCGATATTCTTCATTCGACACCCGACGCGCTCAGCTTGCCGCAAGCTGTCGACCGCGGCACCGGACGTCGATCCCCGCCACCGCGGATTTAAACGACCAGCGGCCGGCAAGACGGGCACCACCAATGCCCCATACCGACGCCTGGTTTACCGGCTTTCCCCCCCGACTTAGTCGCCAGCGTCTGGGTTGGCTTCGACGATCGCCATGGCCATCCAAGTGATAATTACAACAATTAACGTATTACAACAAGTAATTGAGAGAGAAACACTTAGACTGCTGACATTATTTCGTTAATTCGATCCGCCAAAATCTGCTCTTCGTCCGCTTCCATCATATAGGGATTGACCGAAAAACCATTTTCACTGGAAAACACTTCGATGCGCGGCTCACCTTCAGCTAATTGTGCCGCGACATCCGCCCCACCGATAACGAGCTTCGACGGATCCCAATGTATACCCAGCGTAGGCGCGACATTCGAACGACCGGGCTGATGAATCTGGGTCTGCACAGAGGGGAATTTCTCCACCACCGCGCTCACAACACTCAAGCGCCGCTCCCACTCTGTCCACTCGGCTTGGTGATCACGCACCCCCCATTGCTCCACCGCGGCCATCATGCCCATAATTTCTTCTTTGCCCACCTTCATCGGCCGAGCGAGCGCGTGATGCGGTGCAGCATTGAGAAAAGCTGCCTGCAAAAGCTCTTTGCGCCCCAATACCAAACCAGCCGCCTGCGGTCCGCGCAAACACTTCCCCCCGGAATATCCCACCGCATCGGCTCCTTGCTCCAGGTACCAATTGGGTACGTCAGGCCGCTCCGCAGCCGCGTCGACCAACGTCGGCACGCCGTGCTGATGGCCGATTTCTGCCATTTCAGCCACCGTGATCTGTCCCCTTTCGGCCGCATCGCCAAAGACCAGTAACATCGCCGTGCGATCCGATAGGGCCGCTTCTAGGTCTTGTCGCGTCTCGACCTCGATCAATTTCGCACCGGTCATTCGCACCGCATGGTCATATACATGGCGATGGCTCGGCTGGACCAGCACTTCGTTGCGCAACCCTGTAGCACTGGGCAACTGGGCCATCTTCTCTGGATCCGTGCCCGCAATGCAAGCAGCGGTGACCTGACACAGCGCCGCAGCACAACCATTGGTAACCAATCCCCACTCGCATTGCATTAACTCGGCAATGCGCGCGCCAACCGCCTCCATAAGCTCATCGAGGTTGACATAGCGCTTTGAGGCCTCGCTCATCGCCTGTCGCACCTCGGGCAGGACTAACGAGCCACTGATAATCGTATAGGTCCCCTTCGCATTGACCAAGGGGCGCACCCCGAGACTTTCGTAGGTGGGATAGTGCAATGGGCCGCTCATAATTTTCTCCTCAGAGTATATCATCGACATAACGGGACATATAACCTTCGAGTGCTGCCATGCCTGCGCTCGTATCGACACAAGCTCCTTCTTTGGCAAAGGCAACGCCCAAAGCGTGTAGAACGCGAAAGAGATTAGGGGCCCTACACTGCTCACCCATCTGGCCGATACGGACAATATTAAGACCAAAATCTCCAGAGATCTCGACCTTAAAACGACTCGACATATAGTTGCGCGCTCGTTCGCTGTCAACGCCGTCCGGCACTTCAATGGCTACCACAGAATTTAGCCTTATACTACTGGGTGCCATCAATTTAAGCCCCATGCTCTCAATCCCATGCTGCAAGGCCAACGAACAGTGCTCATGCCGGGCAAAACGGCGTTCCAGCGTTTCGTCACAGATCAACCGCAGCGCTTCATGCAGCGCCAAGAGCCCCGAGACCGGCGCCGTATAGTGATAAGCGTGCTCTGCCCAGAATATATTGGCGCGAAGGACATCCAAACACCAATGCGGCTTGGGCCCTGGATGCTTTTCGATCTGTTCCCAAGCAGCATCCGAAAAGGTGATCAGCGAAACACCCGGCAGCGATGAAAGCCCTTTTTAGCTGCCGGTGAGGACTACGTCAATCCCCCAATCATCCTTTTGCAAAGGCATCGTGCTCAATGTGCACACGGCATCGACGACGACCAAAGCCCCGTGTTACTTGCACAGTTGCGTAATCGCGGGCAACTCCGTTGTGCAAACTCCGCTTAGACGTCTCGCCCTGCACCATCGTTACGACATCATAGGAGCGCTCTTTTAGCCGTTCAGCAACCTGCTCTGCTGTTACGACCAGTCCATCATCAACGGATAATATATCGACATCGGCCCCAACGCCGGTCGCCATCTCGGCAAAACGACCGCTAAATGAGCCACATTTTAAGACCAATACGCTCCGCCTGGGCCAGAGCAGATTGCCCATCGCCATCTCCATCGCGGCCGAAGCCGGTCCGCCGATGCCAAAGATATACTGGTCGGCCGTCTGAAAGGCATAACCAGATAATGCTTTGATATGGCGGACGACCATATCGGTGGTTTCCCCCAAATGATTGATCACCATGCCGCCAGCACGGGCACAGGACCGGCTCCCATCAATAATAGCGGCTCGGCCGGCAAAAGTTGGGTGACCGACGGTATTTGCGGTCGGGGAATATTGGAATTGGGCGCACTGCTCACTACGACTCCATAAAGTAATAACAAACCAAATGCATCAAGACTATGTGAACATCTTCCACCCTGCCCATATGGTGGCTATCCACGACGATAGGCAAATCGACCAACAATGCCAAACGCCCCCCATCAAACCCTGTCCATCCAAGAGTGGTCAGACCACTTTCCTTGGCAAACTCGACCGCCTTGATCACATTCGGACTATTACCCGAGGCACTTATCGCAAGCAGCACATCGCCTTTTTGGGCAAAATTGCGCAATTGCTCGACAAAGACATGCTCATAGCTCATATCGTTGGCCAGAGCGGTAATCCAAGCAATATTGTCCGTCAGCGACATAACCTTGAAGGCTTCTGCTGAGGCCTGACTAGCCCCCTTACCCAAATCGGTGGCCAGATGGCTCGCGGTTGAGGCGCTGCCTCCGTTGCCACAGACGAAAATCTGCTTGCCCTCGGCCCTGGCTGCGGATAGCGCTTGACGCGCCTTTTTGATCTGGTCCAAGTCTAAAACCGCAAGGGCATGCTGCAAATCTTTGAGATAGGTCTCCGCGTGATCCATGTTCCCCTTAGAGGTTAATCGCCTCACCAAAAGCCTCTCCCGCCGCTTCCATTATCGCTTCGGAAAGGGTTGGATGGGCATGAACGGTAAATAGCAGTTCTTCATATGTGGCTTCCAGACGTAGCGCCAGCCCCAATTCGGCCACCAACTCCGTCGCCTCGGCCCCGAGAATCGCTCCACCGAGCAATTCGCCATACTGAGCATCAAAGACCAGCTTGACAAAGCCCTCCGTCTCGCCGATAGCCTGCCCTTTGCCACTAGCAGCGAAGGGAAAACGCCCCACCTTGACATCGTGGCCCGCTTCTCTGGCCTCTTTTTCACTGAGACCGACACTAGCCACCTGCGGCTGGCAATAGGTGCAACTGGGCACTTGTCTGCGGTCGAGTTCAGGCCGCTGGCGACCGGCGGCGAATTCCACCGCCGCAATCCCCTCCTGCACCGCAGCATGCGCCAATTGCGGCGCCCCAGCGACATCGCCGATAGCGTAGACGCCCTTGGCATTGGTCTCCATGCGACCATTGACCTCGATCGCGCCATTGCGAACGTGCACGCCCGCTACCTCCAAGCCCAAACCTTCAATATTGCCCTGCACTCCGGTGGCCACCAACACCCGATCCACCTTGCGACTCTGCTCTTCGCCATCTACCTGGTAGCGCAAGATGATTTGGCGTTTTTGTTTCTTCACCTCTACAACCCTCGCCCCCGTCGCCACCTCAATACCCTGCCGAACCAGGCTATCAGCTAAACCGGCCGCAATTTCTTCGTCCTCGCGCGGCAATACCTGCGGCAGCGCCTCTAATAACAAGACTTCACTACCATAGGCCCGATAGAAATAGGCAAATTCGACACCAATCGCCCCCGCACCGATAATCGCCAACGAATTGGGCCGTTTTTCAGCGATCATCGCCTCTCTGCTCGAAAGGATTTGCTCGCCGTCGAATTCAACGCCTGGAATCGATTTCGGGCGGCTGCCGGTTGCCAACACGACATTCGCAGCCTCTAATTCAGCGACGATGGTCCCCTTGGCGTCTGCGACCGCGACATTGCGACTCGGCGTAAGGCGACCCCGGCCGGTGAACACCTCAACCTCGTTCTTCTTCATCAGATAGGCCACGCCCTTTGACAATCGGTCGGCAACCTGACGACTGCGACCGATAACCGCCGTCCAATCGACTTCCGGCTCGCCGACCTTCAATCCGAACTCGTCAGCGCGTAACAAGAGTTGATAGACTTCGGCCTGCTTAAGTAGCGCCTTAGTCGGAATACAGCCCCAATTGAGACAAACTCCACCCAAATCCGCTTCTTCAACCAAAGCCGTTTTCAAACCCAATTGTCGAGCGCGTATCGCCGCCGAATAACCGCCGGGGCCACCACCGATGATCACCACATCATACACTGCCATTTTTTTCTCCCACGAATTGACACCTGGTTTAAGCAGCCTATAATCTAAGGGGAATTCCCAATACACAACAGCCAAGCAAAGAGCCAATACATATTGCAAACACTGACGATTTTCAGCGATGGCGCCTGCTCGGGCAACCCAGGCCCAGGCGGTTGGGCCGCCCGCATGATTTATGGAGACGGTCGGATACGCGAGTTGGGGGGGTTCGCTCCCGAGACCACCAATAATCGCATGGAACTGCAGGCGGCAATCGAAGGCCTAAAAGCCGCCGAGGCAGAGATCGCGATCACCTTAGTCACCGACAGCGAATACCTGCGCAAAGGTATCACCGAATGGATTCACGGGTGGAAGCGCAGGGGCTGGCGCACCGCCGCCAAAAAACCCGTGCTCAACCAAGACCTTTGGCACGAATTAGACGAACTCAATTCCCCGCGTATCGAGTGGAAATATACCAAAGGCCACGCCGGCGACCCCGACAACGAGCGCTGCGACGATATCGCCCAAGGTTATTCGCGCGGCGAGCCACCAGAGTTGCGCCAGGATTAAGACCTACCGGACCCAACCGCGTATTCCATAGATCCACCAACCGATATACTCCTTGATGGCGATGCTCGATTTTTCCAGCGCGGTGACCGTTGGCAGCAGCTGCAAGAGACTAAAATCCCGCGCTACTACCCGTATATCGGTCGGTGCTGGAATGACCACGATGCCCTGGGTGCGAAAAGCCGCTACTGCCCTGCGCATATGCGATGCCGAAGTCACCAGCAACACCTCGCGCCATCCGCGCTTTTCGAGAATTTGACGCGTATACAGCGCATTTTCGTAGGTATTGCGCGAATCCCCCTCCAAAACCACCACCGCCGAATCGACACCGCTCTCCACCGTCAGCCGCAAGAATTGTTGCGCTTCACTCATCGTTGATCCGGTCAACTGCGTCAACGCCCCACCACTAAAGACCAGCACCGGGGCTTTGCCCGCCCGATACAATCGCAAGCCATGCAGCAACCGGTCGCCGCCGCCTGTGATCTCGACCTCGACCCGCGGAGATACCGGCGGCACTGTTACACCACCTAACACTACAATCGCATCGGCATTAGGGCTTTCGACCGCCGATGACACCTCGTATTCTCTCTCCAATGCCCCTAAGAGCGCATCGCCCACCAATGGGTTACTAAACACCAAGAGCAACGTTATTCCGAGTAGGATGCACCCTTGCCCATAAACCCGTCGCCCCCGCAAATAGAGCAAAAAGCCCATACAACACAAACCTAAACCCCACCCCAACGGAGCGAGTAAGGGCAATAGCATTTTCGCGATAATAGGAAACATCAACTGCCTTCCAGATTAAACGGTGACAGAAACCATCGTCTCTCTTGAAATACTTCCCCCCGTTAAGTATCTTGCCTGCAACCCCTCAAGAAAAAAGGTCTTCCCATGGTCTATAGCTTGCTTCTCGGTTTTATCGCGGTCTTACCGCTCGGCGCCGAGCAGGAGATCACCCCCACGAGCACCCGCGTACAGCCGCCCGCCGCCGAATTACCCTCCTATACCGTCTTGCGCACCGACCAGGGCATCGACATTGACGGTCATTCCAAAGAGACCGACTGGCAGCTCGCACCAACGCTTGATTTTATTATGCCCTGGAGCGATCTGGAAAAAGAGGGCGCACAGTCGACGATCGCCCGTCTGCTCTGGGACGACGACTATCTCTATATCGTCTATGAATGCGTCGACCCCTATTTAGACGCCGAGGTAGAAACCCACGACGGCCCTGTCTATCGAGAGGACGCCGTTGAAATCTTCGCCACCCCCCATGCTGCCAAGAGCGAAGATGGCATCACCTACTTCGGCTACGAAATGAATATCAAAGGCACCCTGCTCGACTATATCGCCTTTGGCGGCGGCGACGAATGGACCAGCAATATCCATTTCCCCTGGCAAAGCGAGGGCGTGCTAATCGCCACTAGCTTTGACGGCACACTCAACGACCATACTGATGTCGACCAGGGCTGGATTCTCGAAATCGCCATTCCACACGACAATTTCCGCCATCTGGGCGGCCAAATTCCACCGCGCGACGGCGACATTTGGCGCGCTGGCCTCAACCGAACCGCCGGGCACCAAGGCCAACATGGCTTGTGGTCCGATACCCATTCAGCAAACGCCTCTTTCCACCATGCGACCCGTTTCGGCAAACTCATTTTTTCGGCAAAGACCATCGGGGATTAATCCGCGATGCCCCACAAGCGGCGAATCTCGGCCGCTTGCGGGGCATCCGGGTATAAGTCTATGACCTTGCCCCCATAGGTCTGGGCTTGTTGGTGTTGGCCGATTTCGTCGCAAAGAATACCCAATTGCATATAAATCTGCGCACTGGGTTTAACCTTTATCACCCGCTCGAATAGGGCAACCGCCTGTGCCTTATCGCCCATCTCGACGCGTATTGACGCCATATTAAAAGCATATCAGCCCGGTCAGCTACCACAGTGAGCAGTTGTTCGTATTGCGTAAAGGCCTACCGCAAATTGCCGATACGCTGATGCGCGAGGGCGTTGAGACGCTGAGCATCGACCCAATCCGGAGCGATTGCGAGAGCTCTCTGCAATAAAGGCAACGCGTCGGCTGGCCGATCGAGATTGTGAATCAGTACATGCGCGGCATTATAGTAGCTGTCGCCGTTGTTAGGTGCCAAGTCCGCCGATTGGCTCCAAACCCGCAGTGCTTCTTCATAACGCGCTTCCCGCGAATAAGCCACGCCCAGAGCGTTGAGGGTCATGACACTGTTTTCGATGTCTATACCGACTCTTTGGCCCCTGATCACCCCCTTCTGCCAAAAGCGTATCGCTTCAGTGAATTTACCCAACTTGAAATAACAAAGTCCGGCGTGATTCAAGTATTTGTACAAATAGATCTTGCTAAGAACAACC
>JABHFS010000163.1 GCA_018672475.1 Gemmatimonadota bacterium
CTCTACGAACACGATTGCTGGTACGACCACCACGGCATATACGACAACTGCCTCTACGTACCACTGATCATCCGCCTGCCCGGGAAACTGCCCGCCGGCAAGCGCGTTTCCGGTACCACCCTACACCAAGATCTGGTACCAACGATTCTCAATCTGCTCAATATCAAGAGCGACATTAAGTTCGACGGCCAATCACTCTTGCCGCTAGTCGATGGCAAACAGGCCTCTAATTATTCGGATTTCTATATCACCGAGTGCACCTGGATGCGCAAGCACGGCTGGCGCACGCCGGAGTGGAAACTGATGATCGCACTCGAACCCGACTTCCACTTCAAACCTGAAGTCGAACTCTACAACCTAGTCAACGACCCGCTCGAACTGAAAAACCTCGCCAAAAAAGAGCCCGGCATCGTCGCAGGCCTAACCGCCCGCATGAACGCCTGGATCGCCAAGCGCGAAAAGGAAACCGACACCACCAACCCGATGTTCACCAATCTGCAATGGCACGGTTCCACCAGTCACGACGGCCCGTTCGAGTCGTCGCAACAAGCCTACGAAACGCTACATATCGGTTCAGCAGGGTCGGCAAGTAAGTTGCAGGCGGGCAGCAAAAAGAAGAAGAGATAGTCAACAAAACAGTATTGGGAAGCTTTAGGCCCTGTTCTATTGTACGATAGAACAGGGCCTAACCTATTTTCTGGCGAGTACGCACTGATCACGGCAACCGAATCCGAAAACCGCGATGGCTTCCCAGTCGACTCCCTAAGCCTATTTCACAACAGTGAGCGCGACGATCGCGAAAGGTAAATAAAAACGGGGACTGCAAACGCAGCCCCCGAACGATCTCTCTCCCAATATATCGCGAACTTCTACTTTGCGCCCTTAATCTCGGCAAAGGCCCAATCCAACCACACCACCAAAGCCTCGAGATCTCCGGCCTCTATCGTCGAACCGCACCAGATGCGCAAACCCGGCGGCGCATCGCGATAGCCGTTTATATCGCAAGCGACGCTCTCATCTTCCAATAGCGCCAGCATCTGTTTAACCTTGGCGCGCTGGCGCTCTTCCGTCAAACCTGCGTACCAGCCATCGACGATCTTCAGGCATACCGAAGTATTCGAACGAACCTCTGGGACATCGGGCAGAAACGCGATCCAACCACTCGCCTCTACCCACCGCTCCAGCACCGCCAAATTATCCCGCGAGCGCTGCAGCAACGCGGACAAACCACCGATCTCTTCAGCCCAGCGCAATCCGTCCAACGCGTCCTCGACACACAGCAAAGAGGGCGTGTTGATCGTATCCCCCTTAAACAGCGCCTCGTTGAGCTTGCCCCCCTTGGTCATACGGAAAATCTTGGGCAAGGGCCAAGACGGCGTATAACTTTCGAGCCGGGTAACGGCCCGCGGGCTCAGCACCAAAATGCCGTGTGCTGCCTCACCGCCCATCACCTTCTGCCACGAATAGGTAACCGCATCGAGCTTATCCCAAGGCAACTCCATCGCAAAAACCGCCGAGGTCGCATCGCAAATCGTCAACCCTTGCCGATCCGCGGCGATCCAATCCCCATTCGGCACCTTCACACCCGAAGTCGTACCATTCCAGGCAAAGACCACATCACGGTCAAAACTCGCCTGCGACAAATTGGGCAATTCGCCAAAAGCAGCGCTGAAGACCCGCGTATCCTCTATCTTCAATTGCTTGGTAATATCGGTCACCCACCCCTGGCTAAAACTCTCCCAGGATAACACATCAACCCCCCTCGCCCCCAACAGCGACCACAAACACATCTCCACTGCCCCGGTATCCGAAGCCGGTACTACCGCAATGCGATAATCCTCCGGCACGCCCAAGGTCTCACGCGAGCGCTCAATAACCTCCTGCAACTTCGCCCGACCAATAGGTGCGCGATGCGAACGCCCTAACGCCGCGTCTTGCAAAGCATCAAGGCTCCAGCCGGGCCGCTTGGCACAGGGACCGGATGAGAAACAGGGATTTTGTGGTTTGATTTCAGGTTTAACGGCCATCTCTACTTCACTCAACGCCAATTGCTTCCTTTCTATATCATTAATCGCGTATAGTGGGAACCACTAAAGTTTCCGAGGTCTGGCCACGGGGTGCGACGCAGGGCGTTTTCCGGAGTAGTTAGGCGGTAAAAGGGTCTCGCCGGGCAGTGCTGGGAAGTGGTCGCGACTCCGACCCGAGGGGCGACGGCTCTGGGCGTATCATTCCCCCGGAGACTCACCCCGCGACCAGACCGTCCGCGCCTAGCCTCAGCCTATTCCGTCCGCGCCAACATCCCCCCATCCACCGTCAACGAAGTCCCCGTAATAAAAGACGCCTCATCCGAAACCAAGAACAACACCGCATTGGCGATATCCTCGCCGGTGCCCAATCGATTCGCCGGTACCATCTTCGCGTAGCGCCGCCGCTCTTTCTTAGGGACTTTCAAATCATCCCACAAAGGTGTCAATATAGCACCCGGCAATACCGCGCATACACGAATATCCGGACCGTAGTCAATCGCCAACGTGCGCGTCAGTCCCAAGACCCCGGCCTTAGCCGAATCATAGGCCGTGGCGGTAGCGAAGCTGACGAGTGAGTGGACCGAACCGGTATTAATTATTACGCCACCACCAGTCTTGCGCATCACCGGGATGCCGTATTTAGCCGCCAGAAAAATGGCCTTCAAGCCTATGTTCAATGTACCGTCCCAATCCTTCTCGTCGAGTTCGGTGGCCGAACCGTGGCGAAACCAAATCGCATTATTGTGCACAATATCCACACGACCAAACGCTTTCTCTGTGCGCTCAAACATGCGAATGACCTGCGCCGACTTGCCAACGTCGGTGCGCACAAAAATCGCCTCGCCCCCATCAGCGTTGATTTTGTCAGCGACACGCTTACCCGCCTCTACATTCACATCCGCCACGCAGACCGATGCCCCTTCGCGTGCCAGGACCTGTGCAGTGACTTCCCCGATGCCCGATGCCGCACCGGTAACGATAGCCGCCTTACCAGCAATCCGCCCCGTATTTTTCATGATCATCCTCCGATTAAATGTGCAACTGCAAATCAAATACCATTTCCATATTCGCCCACCACTCGCCCTCTTTCGCCTCGGGCACCTGCCGCTGAAAGGTCCGCATCAATTCATCCCACTCGGCGGCTTTCGGGTTCTGCTCGACATAGCGCGGAAAATCGCGGTCGGGGTCGAACTCATCTGTCGCCGTCATATACATAAACATGCGTTGCCCCAACAAGAAGATCTTCATATCAGTGATTCCGACGTCGCCCAACCCCTGCAGAGGCTCGGGCCAGGGGTTGGCATGATATGCTTTGTATTGCGCGATCAAATCGGGGTCGTCCGCCAAATCGATGGTCAAACCAAAATACTGCATCAGCTTTCTCCTTGTTTTTCGGCGCGATAAGCCGCAGCCAGCAACGACACCGGATGCACTACTTGGACCGGGACATCCGCGCGCTGGCCGCCGTGGGCGATCTGAATCGCGCAACCTGGATTGCCCGTAGCCACTATCTTCGCGCCCGTAGCGCGCACATGGCTCATTTTGCGATCCAAAAGCTGCATCGACATCTCGGGTTGCGTGATATTGTAAATCCCGGCGCTACCACAACACCAATCCGCTTCGGTTAACTCGATCAATTGCAAACCCGGTACTGCCCGCAAGACTTCTCGTGGCGCATCGGAAACCTTTTGTCCATGCTTGAGGTGGCACGACTCGTGATAAGTCACTTGCTGCGCGGGCAACTTACACTCCGGCGTCCGCAATTCGATCTCAACGAGGAACTCGTGTATATCACGAACCTTGCGGCTCCACTCCTTGGCCCGCTCCGCATACTCGGCATCGTCGGCGAGCAAATGCTCGTAGTGTTTGATATGCGAACCGCAACCGCCCGAGTTAACGATGACCGCATCTAGGTCTTCGGCATTGAACGCGTCGATATTGATTCGGGCCAGTCGCTTCGCCGTATCCAGCTCGCCATTGTGCCCGTGCAACGAACCGCAACACTCTTGCGCCTCGGGCAAAAGCACTTCACAATGGTTATGCTGCAACGCGCAGATCGTATCGGCGTTGACCTCGGCGAAGGCGATATCCTGGATACAACCGGCCAATAACGCCACCTGATATTTTGCCGCCGATGGATTCTTCTTTTTTAGATCCTGGCGATACAACTGATCGGTAAAACGCTCGTTGATCTCAGGCGTCAATGGTTCTAGTGCGCCCAATCCCCAGGGCATCAACCGCAACAGGCCGCTCTTGCGTACGAGTGTTTGCAAACCACTGCGCTGAAAGAAGCGCAGTGACCGCCCCAACCGGTGCAGACGCGAGCGCTTGGCAAAGAGCCAGCCAAGAGTCCAACGCCGAACAAAATCGCGCACCGGGCTGTTTAGCAGGCCTTGCCGTTCGACCTCGGCACGCGCATTTTCGAAGAGCGTCGCATAATCGACGCCTGCCGGGCAAGCCGTCTGACAAGCCAGACACCCCAGACAGAAATACATCTCTTCGGCAAAGACCTTACTCGCCTGCAAATCGCCATCGGCGATCGCCCGCATCATCGCGATTCGTCCGCGCGGCGAGGACCGCTCCAACAAGGTCGCGTCGTAGGTCGGACAGGCCGGCAGACACATCCCGCAGTGCATGCATTGCTGCACCACGGAATAGTCCAAATTCTCGAGCAGATTTAAACCGTTGTCATTCAATCGAACATATTCCCCGGATTTAAGATTCCCACTGGATCAAAGGCGATTTTCACTCGTTTAAGCACGTCCATGCCCACAGGGCCCAATTGCTTGGGCAGAAAGGATTTTTTCGCCAAACCGACGCCGTGTTCACCCGTGATGGTCCCGCCCAATTCGACTGCGAAAGAGAAGACTTCCTCCATGGCCTTTTCAACTCGGGCCATTTCTTCTTTGTTGCGTTCGTCGCAGAGAAACGTCGGATGCAAATTGCCGTCGCCCATATGACCAAAGGTACCCACTTTAACCTGGTGTCGCTCGCCGACTCCCTGCACATAGGCAACCATGCGCGCCAGCTCGCTACGTGGCACTGTAACGTCCTCGAGCACAACCGTCGGCGCCAAGCGCGCCAATGCGCTAAAGGCGGTGCGCCGCGCCGAAGCTAAGCGCAGGCCCTCTTCCACCGTGGCGGCCAACCTAACTTCTCGCGCCCCGCCTTGCCGGGCGATCTTTTCGATCTGCGCCGCCTGTTCGTCCACTTCGGCCGGATGGCCGTCAACCTCCATCAGCAATACCGCCTCACAATCGGTCGGTAGGCCAATCTTCGCGTACGATTCTACACATTCGATGGTCGTGCGATCGAGAAATTCCAACGTGCAGGGAATGATCTTGTTTTCGATGATCGCCGAAACGGTCTCCGCCGCCTGGGTCATATCGTCGTAAAGACCGAGTAAGGTCTTTTTGCTTGCAGGTGCCGGCACCAGCTTTAGAATGACTTTTGTAATGACCCCGAGCATGCCTTCCGAGCCGATAAACAAATCTTTGAGCGCGAAACCGGCTACGTCCTTGACGCATTTATTGCCGGTCTCCAGAATCTGGCCGTCCGCCAGAACCACTTCTAGCCCCATGACATAGTCGCGTGTCACGCCATATTTAAGCCCGCGTAGTCCGCCCGAATTATTGGCGACATTACCGCCGATCGTCGATATCTTGATGGAGCCCGGATCCGGCGGATAAAACAAACCCGCCGCCAACGCCTCATCAGCGACCTTCTGCGTTAACACCCCCGGCTCACAGACCATCACCAGATTGGCCGCATCTAATTCTATGATTTTATTGAGCCGCACCAGACAAAGCACGACGCCCCCTTCTGAAGGCACCGCGCCACCCGCTAAACCCGTACCTGAACCGCGCGCCACCACCGGCACAGCCTTTTTATTGCACAAGGCCAGAATTTGCGCAACTTCCTCCCCGCGCTCCGGCAAGACCACACAAGCCGGCCGGTTGTGCAACATCGCCGTGCCATCGAAGGCATAGACGCTCAAATCCTCGTCTGAAGTCAGCAACTGGTCTTCGCGCAAGAAACTTGCCAGGCCTTTGATCAATGCTAAATTATCCATCTCGACCTCTATTCCCTAAACGACCGGCAAGCGCCGGGGCATTCTCAATCCATCGGGCAAATGCTCGATGCGGTTGATATATTCGACGAGTATCTTATTCTGGGGCTCGAAGGCGATGCGGGTAATCGCGGTATTGTCGTGCTCGTAAATCTCACTGCCGCCGGGCAACTGGTTGCCCAACGCCTGGATTAGCAGACTCATAAAATTCCCGTGCGTCACCAAACCAATCCGCCCATGCTCTCCGGCTCGGGCCAACAAATCCGCCGCCACCGCAATCGCCCGGCCTTGGCCCTCATACCACTCTTCCATATTCTTGTTCCACCACCCATCTTCACTAACCGTCGCCGGTACGACCGTCTCGGGAAAACGCTCGGTGATCTCCGCTCGCGTCTGGCCGCGAGAACCGACCTTACCGCGTTCCCCCCCGTGATCGAGGAAAATCCCGCCCGTCTCGTGGATATCCACCCAGATCTCAGGAGCCATACCCAATGCTCTACCGATCGGCTCAGCCGTGTGCATGGCACGAATCATCGCGCTACAATAGAGCCGATCGAGGCCGGGTTGACCTTCTTCTCGCTCCTCCGGATACAAGTGCAGGCCCTTACCGATATATTCTGCTGCATACTCTATCTGGTCCCGGCCTTTCTCGGTCAATTCAGGATCAGCGACACGTAGGCTAACATCTGCCAACGCATTGTTACTAGATTCCCCGTGGCGGATCAGAAATAGGTCCATGGCTTCCTTGACAGTGATTAGGGGCTTGTATTAGTTTCTCGCCCCTTTAGAAGGGGGTTAATATGAATATTACAGTACAGCAGGGAGAAATTCAAAAAAAGGCCGCCGATGTCCTAGTTGTCAACCTCTTCGATGGAACCCGTCCAAGCGGTGCCTCAGGTGCGGTTGACAAGGCCATAGGCGGCCAGATCGCCGCTGCGATCGACCTGGGCGACTTCAGGGGCAAAAGTGGCGAGACGCTACTGCTCTATACGCAAGGGCGGGTCCCTTCTCCACGCGTGCTCGTCATCGGCCTGGGCCAAGCGAAAGACTTCGACCTCGAAAAAGCCCGCACCGCCGCCGGCACCGCCATCTCTGCACTCGCCCACTTAGGCGCCAAGAATGCCGCGACAATCCTGCACGGCACTGGTGCCGGCAAGCTTGCAGTAGCAGCGGCCGCACAAGCCGTCGCCGAAGCCTCGCTACTGGCCGCCTACCGCTTTGACGGCTATCGCGCACACGACCGATCCCACCCGCTTAAAAAACTCAGTGTAATCGAAATTGACCGCGGCAAGCTCAAAGAGGCCCGCCAAGGGATCCAACGCGGTAACAGCATCGCTGAAGCCACCTGCCTCGCCCGTGATCTGGTCAACCACCCCGGTGGCGATGCCACCCCCGCGTATTTGGCCCGCACCGCCCGTCGCCTGGCCAAATCCCAAGGGCTGCGCTGTCAGGTCCTCGACGAAAAAGGCATCAAACGACTTGGCATGCATGCACTTTTGGCCGTGGGTCAGGGCAGTGCCAATAAACCGCGGTTTATCGCCCTCGAACACGGCCCGAAAAGCGGCGCCCCTTTGGTCTTCGTCGGCAAGGGCATCACTTTCGACAGTGGCGGGCTCTCGCTCAAGAGCGTCGAAGGCATCCGCAATATGAAGACCGACATGTCCGGGGCTGCCGCCGTCTTGGGCGCCATGCAAGCCGTCGCCGCCTTAGGCCTCAAACGCCGCATCGTTGGCCTAGTCGCCGCCGCCGAGAATATGCCCTCAAGCACGGCCTTCCGCCCCGACGACGTGTTGAAGACCCTCGCCGGCAAGACCATCGAGATTATTAGCACCGACGCCGAGGGGCGGCTGGTCCTCGCCGATGCGCTGTCTTATGCCAGCCGCTACAAACCCGCCGCCGTCGTCGACCTCGCCACCCTCACCGGAGCCTGCGTCACCGCGCTCGGACACCACGCCTCGGGGCTCTTTGCCAACGATGACCGGCTCGCGACGCGACTATTAAACGCCGGTGAAATAACGGGTGAACGGCTCTGGCGCCTCCCCCTCTGGCCCGAATATCGCCAGCAGATCAACAGCGAGATCGCCGATATGAAAAATTCAGGCGGCCGGCCGGCCGGCGCCAGCACCGCCGCCGCTCTCCTAGCCGAATTCGCCGACTACCCCTGGGCCCACCTCGATATCGCCGGCACCGCCTGGTCGCAAAACAACAAGCCCTATGTGCCGCAAGGCGGCGTCGGTCTCGGCGTGCGCCTGCTCACCCAACTAGCCCTCGACTGGAGTGACAAACAATGAGCATTCGCACAACACATGTAGGGGTCGGTGGCCGAGGTCGCTGGCCGCTCAACCGCTTCCAAGAACGCAACGACTTCGAGGCTGTAGCCCTTGTCGACGTCAGTGCAGACAACCTCGCCGCCGCCCGAGAAACCTCTTCGCTCGGCGAGGAAGCCTGCTTCTCCTCGCTCACCGACGCGCTCGCCGCGGTCGAAACCGACGCCGTAGTCATCATCACTCCGCCCGACCTGCACGCGGGTCAATGTCTCGAAGCGGTGCGGGCCGGCAAACACGTGCTGGTCGAAAAACCCTTTACTAAAGACCTTAGCCAGGCGCGGCGAATCGTCGCCGAAGCCGACGAGCGCGGTCTCAAGGTAGCCGTCACGCAAAACGCCCGCTATTATCCGCCCGTCCTGACGATCCGCCGCCTACTGCAATCCGGCGACCTCGGCCGACCGGCCTTCGGTCTGATGACCAAATACGGCTGGCGCCCTAGGGTCCACCACTCAGGTACAGATCAAGATGCCTACCTGTGGGAACGCGGTATCCACGATTTCGACCAACTGCGCCACCTGCTCGACGCCGAGCCGAGGCGGCTTTTCTGCAATAGCTTCAATCCCCCGTGGAGCCCCTACAGCGGCGGTGGAGCTATTGACGGTTGGATCGAATTCGACAACGACACGACCTTTAACTTCCAATGCACTTTCGCCACCCACAAAGGCGGTGCGAGTTGGCGTTTGG
This sequence comes from Gemmatimonadota bacterium, assembly GCA_018672475.1. Classification (GTDB taxonomy): domain Bacteria; phylum Latescibacterota; class UBA2968; order UBA8231; family UBA8231. The sequence goes on from JABHFS010000163.1 coordinate 9,108, forward strand.
ACTGCGAAAATGGCACGGTAGAAGAAATAGCCGATGGCCTTGCGATCCGCCGGCCCGGCGCCGACGACGACGAGATAATAACCATGGATGAAAACCCGCATCCGGAAGAAACACTGCTCGATGGCTTCCGCGACTATGTGCTCAACAACGTCGAACCATCTTTTTCCGGCCAGCAAAACCTCGCCACGGTGGGGCTGATTAATGCCCTTAGCGCCTCGTCGGAACAAGGCCAGGCAATCGACTTCGACGCCTATATGGCGACACACTAGGCCCTCTGTGATTCTATCCGATACTACCCTGCGAACGATGCTCGCCAGCGGTGAACTGGGCGTTGATCCACTCGAAGACGGGCAGATCCAACCGGCCTCGATCGACGTGCGCTTGGGCGACCATTTCCTCAAAGTCAACGAAAATCGTCTCGACGTCATTCGCCTCGACGCGGAAATCCAGTACGAAGAGTTGACCCAGGAAGAAATCGTCATCCCGCCGCATTCTTTTCTGTTGGCGACCACCTGCGAATATATCCGGCTGCCCGCGGATGTCACCGCCTTCGTCGAAGGCCGCTCGTCGATCGGTCGCATCGGCCTCTTTATCCAGAACGCAGGTTGGGTCGACCCCGGTTTTGAAGGCAATATCACCTTGGAGCTCTTTAACGCCAACCGTCTGCCGATCCGCCTGGTGGCCGGGCGACGCATCTGCCAATTGGTCTTTGCGCGCATGGACCAAGCCGCGCAAAATCCCTATAGCGGCAAATACCAGGGGCAACGACAGACCACCGGCAGCCGCATCGCCCTTGACGCCGAAAACAAATCTTCTTGAAGCAAATCGATAGTCTTATCTGCCCCAACCCAGATCGCCCTTTTCTGCTCGACCTAGGTATGGCCGCCAGTGTGCTCTGCGCCTGGTTCACACTGCAGGGCTTTGCGCCAACCATCGCCGCCGCCGGAGAAGAATTGCGCCTGGCCGTGCATACCTCCGCATGGCAATTGCAATGGCCCCTGGGTCCTTGGATAATCGCCTTAGTCGCCTTAAGCCTTTCTTGGATCCGCTGCCGGTATTTAGGCGCCGGTCTGCAAATTCAGGAACGCCTGCAACGAGCGACACTGCTAACAGCATTGCTGCTGGCCTTGCGCCTGATCGCGCTTTGGCCTCCGTTTACCTATGTCTTTCCTTTCCTGACCATACTCTGGTCCCCGCACGCACTCTGGGCTATCTGCCTGGTCTTCCTCGGTTACGTACATCTGCCCATCACCAACACCGATGCCAGCAAACACTCCGACCTCTATATTGCCGGCGGGATCTTGGCCGTCTGCGTGCCAGTATATGCCCTCTATACGCTCTACTTCTGCCAAATCACCATGATCCACGGTGACGAGGGACAATACCTGCGCGTGACGCAAAGTCTGCTTCAAGATGGCGATATGAACTTGACCAATAACCTCAGCAACGAACAGACCAATGAATTCCACGTGACCGGTTTCGCAGTTCACAAAGCGCCGGCCTCCCCGAAAGGCAAAGTCCATTCGGTGCATCCGATCGGCCTTTCCGTCGCGCTTATGCCCGCCTATCAATGGGGGTTGGCCCATTGGAAGAATCCGCGTCTTGCCACGGCCCTGTTTATGGCCCTACTCGCCAGCTTATGCGTTCCGCTGATCTTTCTCTGGTTGTCAGCCCTAGGGGCCGAGCGGTGGGCGGCCCTGCTCGCCACCGCCATAATGGCCTCAACCGGTCCATTCTTTTATTTCACCAATCAGCTCTTTCCCGAAATACCGGCCTTGTTGATCAGCCTGATCGCCCTCGTCGCTCTCGTGCACTGGCAAGTGCCCGGCGGCACGTACCGATCTTGGGGCCCATGGGAATTGCCCGCGCTCGGCCTGCTGACCTTGCTGCTGTGCTGTCTGCCCTTCTTTCACGCGCGCTACGCCCCCCTCGGATTATTCTGCGGCGCAGGCGTACTGCTACAGGCCTGGCACAGCCAGCGCCGCCCATTCGCATTGGTCTTAATCGGCGGTATAGTCGCTCTCGGCGTCTACGCGCTTATCTCATTCCATTACGCCTTCAGCAACGACTGGATGGGTCCCTTTCGCCCCGGCAACGCCTGGAAGGAGGGCGCCCTCGACATCGCCACCTGGCCGCTTTCGCTGCCCGGACACTGGCTGCATATGAACAAGGGCATTCTCAATAGCTCACCGATCTATTTCTTCGCACTCTTCGGCCTATTGGTACTCGGCCGTTTGCGCGACCGGCGCCTACTCGTCGCCATCGGCCTCTACGGCGCCACCGCCGCCATCAATGGTTTACACCCGGACTGGGAGTTCGGTTTTTGCTTTCCGGCCCGCTTCCTAATGACGGCGCTGCCCGTCCTGGTCTTGGGCATTGCCTGGGGCCTACCGATTCTGCTGCGTTCGGCAACCACGGTCTTTTTCGCTGCCGTCGCTCTTGCCATCAGCTTCGAAAGCGTGCTCAGCACGCTGCTGCTGACCGAGGTCGGCTACGACGGCAGGAACCTACTCGGCCGCAGCATCAACCATTTCTATCCGCTTCAGCAGCACTTTTTCGCATCGGGCCAGCAAGGCATGCCACTGCTCGACTTTAGTTTTTTCGCGCTCTTGCTCGCAGCGCTCTTTTTTGTGCACGCCTACTTCCGGCCTGAACATTCTCGCCAGCGGTTGGCGACCATCGCACTAGCCGCGTTGCTGCCCTTTATCTGGAGCAAGAGCGACGCCCTCGCCGCCCGGTTGCCGAATCAGGCCCTCTCGCCCTATATGGCCGGGCTAAACCCCGGCAGAGCGATCGACAAGCCATCTCCACTGCAATTCGTGGTTCCGCTGCGCCTCACCAACGACGGGGCCCGCCAAGCCGACGGCAGCCTGCTCGCGCAACCCAACACCACAGCAGCGACACAGGTCAATTCCTCGATCTTGTCCATCCCGCTTTTACACATTCCTCACCCCGGTTTATACCTGCTAAAGTTCCCCGGCCTCAGCGTCAGCGCCCCCGATGGCCAAGTCACCGGCCATCTGGCCATCTCACACGGCTATACCGTGCAGGCGGTCTCTCTCTGGGCTACGCGCTCCAGCTATCCGCTTATCGGCGGTCAAGTCAATGGCGAGTTTCCCATTATCATCGAGGTCGACCAGCCTAGTGTCCACTATATCTACGCTGAGTATTCAGGGTATGGCGAGTTGGCAATGCACAAAATTTACGCCACCTTCATCCCCAGGCAGTTCCATCCACAAATCACCGAAATAAACCGCTACGCACACGACGATGAAGAAGGCCCCATCAAGGCCGGCGCGCATTTTCCCAATTTACCCAAGGGCCACTACCGCGTCCGCTTTAATCTCAAAGGTTCGACCTTCGGTAGTTTTTTCGAGCGCAACCCGATCCCCATCAAGACTGCGGTCTATGCCAGTTCGGGTGACCCGGACCACCTGCAAAACATGGTCTACCAGTGGTTCGGCACCGAACGCTATAACTGGATCACGGCCAGAAGCCCCAACTACCTGCGGCCCCTGAAAGAGGGCGTGCACCCCCCCTGGTGGCTGTCCATTCCCTATGCCGCCGATCAAGTGCGCGAATTGCGCTTCTTCCTGCCCCACCCCCAGGACGTCTGGCTTATCCTGCACTACGACGGGCCGGAAGAAATAGACCTTACCGATATCGTGCTCTATCGGGAAACCTTTACCGACCTCTAAGAAATGCACGAAAAAGACGCTCGCCGACTACACGAAGAAACCCTGGTTATCGACGCCCACAACGACAGCATCGTCGCTCTGATCCGCCGAGGTAATTTGCGACTAGACGGCGCCCAACGACCGGACGATGCCGAACGCGAAGGCGCGGTGGCCTATCTGCGCCAATATATTCGCCCCTTGGGCGAGCGGATCCAACTCGACATAGGCAAGATGCGCCAAGGCGGCCTCAACGCGGCTTTCTTCGCCGTCGACTGCACCCGGCCTTGGGGTAACCACTTGCTCTATCTGATGGACGCTCTCGGTTATTTTTTCCGGGAAGTCGAAGAATTCGGCGCCGACATCCTCATCGCCCATTCGGCGAGCGACATCGAGCGTGCACATGCAGAAAATAAACTGGCCGCCATTCTCGCGGTTGAAAACAGCGACGCGTTGGAAAAAAGCCCGCACGTCCTGCCCCTGCTGCACCGCCTTGGCGTCCGCGCGATGACCCTGACCCACAGTACCCGCTCCTGGGCTGGAGACGGCTGCGAGGTCGAAGGCGGTTCTGGGCTCACCGGCTTTGGCCGCCGCCTCGTCGAGCAACTCAACGAACTCGGTATCGTCGTCGACGTATCTCACTTGAACGAGCCGGGCTTCTGGGATGTCGTCAAGATGACCGACGCGCCCTTTATGGCCACGCACAGTTGTTGTCGCGCGCTGTGCGAGCATCCGCGCAATCTCCGCGACGAGCAACTTAAAGCCCTGGCGGAAAAAGGCGGGGTCGTCGGCATCACCTTCGTGCCCTTCTTCATTTCATCAACAGAAGCCACGCTCGCCGGTCTGCTCGACCATATCGAACACGCGGTGTCTGTAGCCGGTATTGACCACGTCGGCCTCGGTTCGGATTTCGACGGCGGCGGCGACCTCTTAACCGACGCGACCCAACTGCCGGAGATCACCGCCGGCCTCGCCGCCCGCAACTACACCGAGGCCGATATCCGCAAAATTCTTGGCGGCAACCAACTTCGGCTCTTGCGGCAGATTATCGGTTGAGCGGCCATCGGGCGTGCTAACATTTCGCGCCGGACACTACGATAAACGACATAGGGAGCAAGAGGCCCATGGCCGCCCTGCCCCCTTTTACAGACCTGTCAAGCCCGCACTGCCACCGCTATTTTGCGTATTTGACGGTTAGTCTCTATTGCAGATTTGCTAAATTACAAGTTATAGAGCGCCCCGAATTTTGCCTCCAGATAATTCGTAAAATAATCAGCGCTCAGTTTCTCGCCCGTGACCTCTTCCACCAACTCGCTCGCTCTAAGTCGACTACCGCGATTGTGCACCTTATCGTTGAGCCATGTTTTCAGCCCCCCAAACTCCCCACGACCGATCTGGCCTTCGAGATCGGGCAACTCCTGCTGAGCCTGATGAAAAAATTGCGCGCCGTAGAGATTGCCCAAAGTATATGTCGGAAAATATCCCATCAAGCCAAAAGACCAATGCACATCCTGCAACACTCCTTGCGCATCATCGGGCGGACAAACACCCAGATACTGTTGCATGCGCTCGTTCCACACACTCGGCAGATCCTTCACTTCGACGCGCCCCTCGAACAGATCCCGTTCTAATTCGAAACGCAATAAGATGTGTAGGTTATAGGTCACCTCGTCGGCCTCGACGCGAATCAGTGAGGGCTCGACCTGGTTTACCGCCGCATAAAACTCGTCCAAGTTGACGTTTTGCAACTGCGTCGGGAAAAGCGCTTTAAGCCGTGGCAGATAATGCGTCGAAAAAGCCCTGCTGCGACCGACCATATTCTCCCACAACCGCGATTGCGACTCGTGGATGCCCAACGACACGCTGCCACCAGCCGGCGTGGCCACCGCATCCTCTGGCAACCCTTGCTCGTAAAGCCCATGCCCGGCTTCGTGAATGGTGCCGAAAAGCGATCCGGGCAGCCAATCGGCGCTATAGCGCGTCGTCAAACGCACATCGTCGCGGGAGGTGCCCGAACAAAAGGGATGCACCGCCACATCGAGCCGGCCCGCCTCCAGATCAAAACCCAAGTCTTCTAGTACCTGCCGCCCCAATTCCTCTTGCTCAGCGACCGGAAAATCCTGGTCGAGCACTCCCCTAGCGGGGAACTTGCCCGTGGCGGCGATCTTTTCGACCAACGGTACCAACTTATCTTTTAGCGCCGCGAATACCGGCTCGATATCCTCGGCACGCGTATAGGGCTCATATTCGTCGAGCAATGCGTTGTAGATAGTGCCTTCGTAACCGACACGCTCAGCGACTTCCTTTTTGAGTTTGAGGATCTTCTCCAGCCAGGGCTGAAAGTGCGCAAAGTCCGCTTTTTCACGCGCTGCAATCCAAGCCTCATGGCTCAACGATTCGGTTTGGCTCAACTCGACGACCAGCTCTTTGGGAATCTTGAGCGCCCGGTCCTGGCTGCGACCGACCTCGCGCACATTCACCGCCGCGTCACCGGTCAAATCCTGGCCCTTGAGGTCTTTCACCAACCCAACCAGTTCCGGCGCGGTGAGCCGTTCGTGGTGCAACCCCGCCAACGTGCCTTGGGCCCTGGCCCGCATCGCGGCCCCCTTCGGCGGCATATAAGTCTCCTGATCCCAACTCAACATCCCCTCAGCGTGGCCGATATCGGCCAGTTCGGCCACCTTCGCCATAAATGGTTCATATGTATCGCTCATAACATTCGCTTTCCCGTTTAAAATGGTTGTTGCCCTATGCAAATATCCGTACACTTTGCGACCGAATCCACCCCATCCACCCCATCCACCCCATCCACCACCTGCGGAGACCGCTCATTATGAAAATTACCCACGCCGAATCCTTCGCCCTGAATATCCCCTTCTACGCCAAGCGCGTCACCCGTGCCATGCAACGCGCGCAGACCCACGACGAACGGGTCTGGGTAGTGCGCCTCGAAACCGACAATGGCCTCGTCGGCTGGGCCGACAGCCACGCGCGCCCCGAAACCAAGGGGCTCGTCGGTCAGAATCCGGCGGCGATCATGCACCGCGACGAAATCGGCTTCGGCCCACAAGTCGCCTGCTACGATCTGGTAGGCCAAGACCAAGGCGTGCCGGTACACGCGCTGCTCGGCGTCAAGCTGCGCGACCGCTGTCCGATCTCTTGGTGGGATATCGATATGCCGGCCGAGGATTGGGCCGCCGAGGCCAAGGAGTCGCTCAAACGCGGCTATACGACCTTAAAGATGAAAGCCCGCCCCTGGCGCGACATCATCGCGCAGACCAACGCGGTCTCTAAGGTCGTGCCCGCCGATTATAAGTTTGATGTCGATTTCAATGGTTTTCTGCTCAATCAGGCTAGAGCCGAGATCGTGCTGCAGAAATTAGATGAAAATCGCAATGTCGGCATCTACGAAAGTCCCTTCTATATGCACCAGGACGTCGATGGCGCGCGGCTTTTACGCGAAAGAGTGCGTAAACCCATTGTCGAACACTACCAAGACCAGTATCTGCGCAACGACTGTAGCGACGGCTTCGTACTCGGCGGCGGCGCGACCGACACCCGCCGACAGGCGACCCTTGCCGCCGCCCACAACAAGCCCTTCTGGTTGCAGTTGGTAGGCTCAGGGCTAACCACCACCTACGCCGCGCATCTCGGCTCAGTGCTCTCGCACGCACAATTGCCCTATATCACCTGCCACGAACTGTGGGTCGACGACCTGCTCAAAAAGCCGATCGCAGTCCAAGACGGCTATATGCCGGTGCCCGACACCCCTGGTTTAGGCGCACCAGTCGACGAAAAGGCCATCGCCAAATACCGCGTCGATCCCGAAGAGCCCACGCCCAAACAGCGCTATCGCGCACAAAAGCGCATTCTGCGTATCAACTGGCCCGCCGGTGGCCACAAAAAACGGATCTGGGAATTTACTGACGAGAGCAATTATCAGATTTCGTTTTACGCTGGCAATATTCCTGGGTTCGAAACGGGCGTTGATTTGGAGGTCATCGAAGACGACAAGAGCGCGGCTTTCAAAAAGCGGCATGCGCAGCTATTGCAGCAAGGGCGTTAAGATTAATCCCCCTTGTTGAAGGGCTGACCTGGACATCCTCGGTCAGCCCTTCAACAGTATTAGCACATCACACCGAACCTCAACCGCTCGCCAACTCCGCCTGCGACGCTAACGCGAACGCCACGTGCAAACGGGGCCACCCCAATCGGCAACGCCGCTTCGGCGAGCAGAGCCTAGTTATGCATTAGGTCGCTTTTTGCCGTGCAATATCACCGTAATTCGTCAGATCGTAGCCAATGTCCACGTAGTCGAGCAGATTGAGCAATGCCCGAAGCGCTACGCCAAAACCGTCGACGCCGCTAAAACCACCGAACTGGCCCCCGCCCTTCAAGTGCGGTTCGAGATCGAGGAATACCCCCGGAACCCCCTGCTTCTTCAACTTGCGCGCCAAGGCTGGAATGCGGGCACGGAAATCGCGCAAGATCTCCTCGTGGCCCGAATCGCCCTGGTCAGCCGGGACAAAATTCTTCAGCCTTTCTTCGTCGACATGCCCCTGCCATGTAAGCTTCGGGTCGATCTTGTAGTCTTTGATGTGCATCCAGCCGATGCCAGCCTTCATCGCGCGATATTCGGCCACCGTCTGCACCGACGTGAAATTCTGGCTCGACAGATTGCCGCCATCGAAAATCAGGCACAGGTTGGGATGGTCTACCAACTTGTTGAGTTTTTGCAGCAAACGGCCATTCTGCCCGATGAGATTGGCTTCGACTTCCAAACCGAAAATCGCGCCGCCACGGCGGCAGACTTCGGCGATTTTTATAAGCCGGTCGGCGGCCTCTTCGACATAGTCGCCTGGATCTTCGCCCCGTGGGTGGTAAAAGGAGAATCCGCGAATCAACCGCGTCTCGAATTCACCGGCCAGATCCACTGCCCGTTGCACGTCATTTTTCAAATACTTGTCGAAGGGGATATACGCATTGGCCGAACCATCGTCGATATCGAGCAATTTGACCTTGCCAATAGGCGACCCAATCGAGGAAACTTGCACCCCGAATTCTCCGTGTAATTTGCGCAATCGGGCGATTTCGCGCTGGGTCAGCTTCATCACGTTTTTCGTCCCCTGCCCTGCATCGACAAAACGCAGACTGTAGTAGGACAAACCCAACGCCGCCAACATCGTCAACTGCGATTCCGCTTTTTTGTCTGCCGGTCCCTCGTCGGCAAATCCGCTGATCAATACTTGGGGTTTTTCGCTCATCTAATCCTCCTGTGAAATTTTCCTAAGTATAATATTTGATAAACTTTATCGCAATATTCATACGACTTGACAAAATAGAGCCAGCCGCCTTTTGTTTAATAATATCCCCTTGGTTAACCCCTCCCCGAAGATCAACAATGAAGCCATTATACCGCCTCAATGTCATTCCATCGCTCCCCGAGCAACTTACCCCGTTATGGGATCTGGCCTATAACCTGTGGTGGAGTTGGAATAAGCAGACGACCCGCACGCTCGAGCAAATCGACCCAGAGACCTGGGTCGCCAGCGAGCGGGCGCCGCTGCGTTTTTTAGCCTCGTTAAAAAGCGAGCAACTCGAAGCCCTCATCGCCGACAAACAAGTCAGTGGCGGTATCGAACATATTCTACAACAATTCGCAGAGTACATGTCCCACCCAACTTGGTTTGGCGAAACCCACAGCAAAAGCCGCTTGCAAGTCGCCTATTTCTCCGCTGAATTTGGTCTAACCGAAAGCCTGCGCATCTATTCCGGGGGCTTGGGCGTGCTGGCCGGTGATCATCTCAAAGCCGCCAGCGATCTCGGCATCCCCCTGATCGGAGTCGGCCTGCTCTACCGCGAAGGCTATTTCCACCAAGCCCTCAACGCCGACGGCTGGCAGATGGAGAAAAACCCCGAAAACGACTTTTACCAGATGCCCGTACAACCCGTCTTTACCGAGAGCGGCGAGCACCTAAGCATCGAGGTCCCCTATGTCGACGGCAGTGTGCATACGCGGATCTGGCAGGCGCAAGTCGGTCGCGTGCGCCTTTATTTGCTCGATACCAATCTCGACGAAAATAGCCCCGCCGACCGCGATATCACTGCCCGCCTCTACGGCGGCGACGAGCCAATGCGCATCCGCCAAGAGATCCTACTCGGCATCGGCGGCCTGCGCGCCCTCCAGGCCGCCGGTGTCGAACCCACTATCTGCCATATGAACGAAGGTCACTCCGCCTTTTTGGCCCTCGAGCGCATCCGCCGGCTAATGGCCGAGCAGGGCTATTCCTTCGCCACCGCCCGCGAGGCCAGCGTCATCGGCAATGTCTTTACCACCCATACACCCGTCGCCGCAGGCAATGACTGGTTCCCCGCCGACCTGGTCGAAAGTCATTTAAGTCATTTTCGCGAAGCGCTCGGTTTGTCGCGCGAAGAATTCCTCGGCTTGGGCCGAATCGACCCCAACGATCATCACGCCGCCTTCTGTATGACGGTCCTAGCACTTAAGCTTTCGGGCGGTGCCAATGGGGTCAGTCGCCTGCACGGCGAGGTCAGTCGCGGAATGTGGCAGGGTCTTTGGCCCGATTTTCCCGAGCGCGAGATCCCAATCGGCCATATCACGAATGGCGTGCATATCCACACTTGGACGGCACCGGAAATGTCTGATCTCTTCGAACGCCATCTCGGCGACACTTGGCGTTTCGTCGATTCCGACCCGGCCAGTTGGGATCCCATACGGCAAATCGCCGACCGAGAACTCTGGGACACCCACCAGCAACAGCGCCAACAACTCATAGATTTCAGTCGTGTCCACCTGCGACAACAGATGCACAGCCAAGGCGCGCCCTCGGCCAAAATCGAGCAATCACTCGCCGGTCTCGACCCCCAGGCGTTGACCATCGGCTTTGCCCGGCGCTTCGCCACCTATAAACGCGGCAATCTGCTCTTCCGCAATATCGAGCGCCTCAAAGCCCTTTTCACCGATAGCGACCGACCACTGCAGATCCTCTTCGCCGGCAAGGCCCATCCCAAGGACGACGCCGGCAAGGACCTGATCCGCCAGGTCGTCCACCTCGCCCGCGAAGAGCCCTTCAACGGTCGCATCTTCTTTCTGCAGGACTACGACATGAACCTCGCCCGCTACCTGGTGCAAGGCTGCGACGTCTGGCTCAACAACCCCCGTCGCCCGCTTGAGGCCTCAGGCACCTCCGGTATGAAGGCCGCAATCAATGGCGTGCTGAACGTAAGCGTGCTAGACGGTTGGTGGGATGAGGCCTGCGAGGGCCATGCGGGCTGGACGATTGGCCGCGGCGAGGACTACGAGGACGAGCACTACCAAGACGAGGTCGAGTCAAACGCACTCTACGACCTGTTGGAAACCGAGGTTATCCCGCTCTTTTACCAACGCGACTCGTCTGGGTTGCCGACGGACTGGATCGGTCGCATGAAAGAGACCATCGCGCAACTCGCCCCAGTCTACAATACCCACCGAATGGTGCGCGAGTACAGCGAAAAACTCTATCTACCGGGCCAAAGCCGCTTTGAGGAATTAACCGCCGACCCCGAACGCGTGCTGCAACTGACGCAATGGAAATCGCACGTGCGCTCCAAATGGGCCCAGGTGCAAATCGGCCAGGTCGATACCGAATTCCCCGGTCAACTAAAAGTCGGCATGCAAGTGCCGCTTCGCGCGGAAGTCTCGCTCGGCGAATTGGCCCCAGAAGATATCCGTGTCGAACTCTACAGCGGCCGCCTCAACGCCCAGCACGAATTCACCCAGACCACGGTCCACCCACTCGAATTACAACAGAGCAATGGCGAAGGCCTCCACTACTTCTCCGGCATCTTCACCTGTAGCGAGTCGGGCTCGCACGGTTATACCCTGCGCGTAGTGCCCTCGCACCGCGATTTACGGGATCCGCTGGAAATGGGTTTGATTCGCTGGGCGGAAAATTAGCAGAGCCGTTCAGTCGATTCGCTCGATCAGTGCCCGACCCGACGTCGCGTCTTTGAGTGTCGTGAACAACTCTGCAAAACGCTCCTCGTCCAACCGCAATATCAGCTCCACATGGGCACCGAAGTCCTCGGCCTCGATCTGGGCGCCGAGGGCCTCGATATGCCTTTTGCACACTTCATACGCCTCATAGCCCAATTCCACTAACACGCCGATGGTCTCGATCTTCTCGACCCGCTCTATGGCAGCGAGCACGGCTTGCGTGGTTTCGGTATAGGCTTTGACCAAGCCGCCGGTGCCCAGCTTAGTGCCGCCGAAATATCGTGTCACCACCACCGCTACATCCCCCAAGCCCGCCCCCTTCACCACCGCCAGCATCGGCCGGCCGGCCGTGCCGGACGGCTCTCCGTCATCGCTCATACCGTGCACCACCGTCGCGCCGAAACCCGCCGCAAAGGCATAACAGTGGTGTGACGCATCCGAGAAACGGGTGCGAATAGAATGTATATAGGCCTTGGCCTCGTCGACATCGCTCGCGGGCGCGGCGGTACCGATAAAGCGGGAATTCTTGAAGCGCAGCTCGACTTCGGCTTCTGAGGCGGGAACAGGATAACCTGGCATAATAGACTTAGTATAATACGACCTGTTAGACGCTGACAGTCCCAACAGCCTTCGTTCATTCTTTATATAAAAAAGGAGGCTGCACGAGCAGCCCCCTTTTCCATTGAAACTTATATAGCCGAGCTTATTCCAGCCCGTGTTTTCGCTTAGCAGACCATACGGTGTTGTACAGCAATAGCGCAATTGTCATCGGCCCGACGCCGTTGGGCACTGGCGTGATCGCGCTGGCCTTCTTGCGTACCTCTTTATAATCGACATCGCCGACCAGACGCCAACCCCGCTCGCGCGACGGATCGTCGATCTGGTTGATGCCGACATCTATGACTACCGCCCCCTCCTTGACCATATCGGCCTTGATCCCTTGGGGGAAACCGGCCGCCACGATCAGGATATCCGCCTGGCGGGTAAAATAACCCAAGTCGTGCGTGCCCGTATGGCACAGCGTCACCGTCGCGTTGGCGCCGTCGGCTTTATGCCCGAGCAAATTGGCGACGGGCCGCCCGACCAGCGTACTGCGCCCCACGACCACCGCGTGCTTGCCCTTGACCTCGATCCCGCTGCGGCTGAGGATCTGCAAGACCCCATGCGGCGTGCAGGGCCAGAAGCCCTCCTCCTGCCGCACGAGCCGCCCCAAGTTCACCGGATGCAGGCCGTCGACGTCTTTGTCTGGGTCGATTGCATTGACCACTTGCTGTTCGTCTTGGCCCGGCAACGGCAACTGCACCAAAATTCCGTGCACGGCTTCGTCTTGATTCAGCTTTTCCACCGCTGCCAATACGTCCTCAGTACTCGAATCCGCCGGCAGGTCGACCTGCACCGAGTGCAAACCCAATTCCTCGCACGCCTTGCCCTTTGAACGCACGTAGGACAGCGAAGCAGGATTGTTCCCCACCAACACCACCGCCAAACCCGGCACTAGGTCATACTCTTCTTGCAGGCGTTCGATATCCGCCTTCATTTCGGCGCGCATTTCGGCCGATATTTCCCGGCCGTCGAGTCTCTTGCCCACTATTTCCCTCCCGCTGGTTCCAATTGTTCTTTCTTGACGACCCGCTGCAGTGCTTCTGGTACTTTCACTACCCCACCCGGCTGCTGGTAGTTGTCCAGTATCGAGATTAATAGCCGCCCCATCGCACACCCGGTATCATTGACCAGATGGCAAAAGCCGCGACCCTCTTCACCCTTATACCGGATATTCAAACGCCTGGCCTGATAGTCGGTGGCGTTGGTATCCGTCATCACTTCCATAAACTCGCCGGAGCCCGACATCCACACTTCCAAGTCCCGCTGCCGGTGGCTGGCGAGATAACCGGCGTCGCCATGGCATTTGTCGACGATTCGATAGGGTAGTTCCAACTGCTGCAACAACCATTCGTTGACCTGTCCGAATTCCTCGTAGACTTCTTCGGATTGTTCAGGCAGGCATACGGCGTTCATTTCTATTTTATCAAACTGGTGCACACGCTTGATGCCCTTAACGTCCTTGCCCCAAGACCCGGCCTCCGAGCGAAAACAAGCCGTATAGGCGAAGACCTTGGCGGGCAATTCGACCGCGTCCAGCGTGCGATCCATAAAATAGCTGAAGTTCGTCGGCTCCGAGGATCCCACCAGAAAAAGATCCGTCCCCTCTTCGACATTATCCGTTTTGATCCCATAGACCTGGTCCCGGCCCTCAGGAAAATGTGAAGTGCCGTAGAGTGCGCGTTCTCGCACCAAAAGAGGCGGCACGAACATTTCATACCCCCGAGCCAACAACTCGTCGATCAACAACTGGCTCAGCGCGTATTGCATCAGCGCCACGTCACCGCGTAAATAGGCAAAGCGCGACCCGGACACCTGGCCGCCCTGCAAGGTATCGATCCCCCCGAGTTTGATGCCGAGTTCCGCGTGGTGCAGGGGCTTGAAGTCTTGGTCCGCGGCATGTACCGGGCGCTTCGGCATATACTCCCCACTGGTCTCGCCCCGGCCTAACTTGTCCGCCGACAGATAACCCTGCCGGGGAATCCAGGCCTTCTCTTCAACATTTTCCTCCTCACCCATGCCCTCGGGCATATCCGGATGCGGCCAGTTCGGGAACCAGTCCATAATCTCCTGCCACTCCGCCGCAATTCCCCCCAACTCCTGTTCCATCTCGCGCCCCCGCTCGCGCAACTCCTGCCCCTTTTGCCGAGCTGCATCGGGATCGCTCTTACCGAGCTTTGCCAGTTCCTTCTTCTCCCCGTTCAGCCCGTCGATCCGACTCTGCAGCTCCCTCCGCGCCCCGTCCAATTCCAACCAGCGGTCAACATTAGCCTTCTCCGGATCCACCTTCCGCACCCGAACCACCTCGCGCATAGCGTCCGGGTTCGCGCGAACAGCTTTGGCATCAATCATAATATCCATCCCCAGTATTGGTTAATTCTCTGTCCTAGATAGTGCCAATGATAGAAGTCTCGGGAGGATTGGGTGAGGGTATTCCTGCAGCGGCTTTGCAGTCTCCGATTCCACAGGACAGTGGAATTGAAAACTGCCCTCGGAGCCGACCAGGGATGGTCGGCGAGAATGAGCGAAGGGATACCCTCACCCAATCCGTCCACACACAGCTTCTGCAAACTAAAAACGCCGTTGCGATGAATTATCGCAATACCCCACCCGCCCACTTCTATCCCAGGCACTTATTGCCAACTGTCCCTTTTTAGCGCACACCCTGCTTTATATGTTGAAGAGACAATTGCGCCATGGAGGGCCCGCATGCCCAGACAGCCCGATCTCAGCATCAACTTCAATACCGGTTCGGCACAAGGCGGCCCGACTGCCGCCGAACTCACCAAACGCATCCGCGCCCAGATCATCGGCAACAAGTGGACTTCGCCGGGCGGCGGCCTGATCCTATCGATCGAAATACCTCAGACCGTATCGCTGAAAAAAACTCTCCGCCGCCTTGCAAATACGCAATGTGCGCATTATGATTTCCAACCCGGGTTTTATGGGATCACCGCATTTGTACGGTTTGAGCGTCTGCCCCTCGTCGCTCAAACCCGAGACGATGCGCCAGAGGCTGGAGATCCTCGGCGAGGCACTGCGCAAGCGACTCTAAACCTCGCCGTACTGGAATTCTCACATTGAGAGCAAAGAGCATTGCATTTTTGATCTTTTTTATTGGCCACATCCGACGCGCATGGGCTCTATGAAAATTACGGAGACTTCGAAGCGTTAGAAGGAAGCGATTTCTATATGAAGCGGACCACAAAATGACCGACCCCTATCTAGAGATATCCGACCTGCACCCAGACCCGCTCAATCAATTTGCGACTTGGTACGCCGAAGCCCGCGCCCACACCACCGGCCTCGCCCACGCCATGAGCCTGGCTACCGTCGACAAGCGGGGTCGCCCCGCCGCACGAATGGTATTGCTCAGCGAATTCGGCCCGCAGGGTTTTTCGTTCTACAGCCATTACCAAAGCCGCAAAGGCCTAGAAATGTATAAGACGCCCTATGCGGCGTTGGTCTTTTATTGGCGCGAACTGGATCGACAGATACGCGTCGAGGGGAAGGTCGTAAAGGCCCCAGACGAACAATCGGACACCTACTTCGCCACCCGGCCACGCGAAAGCCAACTCTGGGCCTGGGCTTCGCCGCAAAGCACTGAGATGGAAAGTAGACAGGAATTGCTCGATCGCTTTGATGAGTTTTCCGGGCGTTTCGGCGAAAATGAGATCCCCCGACCACCGGATTGGGGCGGCTATTTAGTTCGGCCCGACCACTTTGAATTTTGGGCCGCACGCCCCGGACGCCTTCACGACCGTTTCGCCTACGATCTTCAAGACGAGAGCTGGAGCCTTTCTCGCCTCGCCCCCTAGGGTTTCCCCGCGATCTTCGACAACCAGGCCTCTCGCCCGCCATAAACGGCAAAGACGGCTTCCAATAAAAGCCGCACCGCCTGGCCGAAATAGCGCCCCCGGCGCCACGCCACGCCAATCTCGCGTTCAAAAGCCACGCCGTGAACCCCCACCAATTTCAACGCCCCGCCGTCGAGCGATTCCCGCACCGCCAATTGTGGCAAAAACGAAATACCCACCCCGGCTTCGACCAGCTTGCGCATCGCCTCAGGACTGCGTAACTCCATCACCGCGCCCAGTTCGAGGCCGGCTTCGGCCAATTTTTCATCGACGACCTTGCGCGAGACCGAATCGGCATGGAACAGAATCAGCGGCTCCTCAACCACCTCCGCCAAGTCGACTTCGCCGCGTTGGGCAAAACGATGCCCGGGCCCGACGACCAAGGGCATCGTGTCGCGGTAGATCGGTACTGTTTCTATTTTTGGATGGGTATAGGGCAGATGGATCAGCGCGAATTCCGCGCGATTCATCAGCAGGTCTTCGACTAGGTTGCGCGAAGGAGCAACCTGCGTCTTCAACGCCACTCCTGGATAACTGCGCATATACTCTTTGAGAATCTCTGGCAGCAAGTAGATCACCGCCGCGTCAATCGCCCCAAACTGAAAACCCTCCCCCGGTTCCAGATCGCGACGTTCAAGCCGTTCACCGGCTTCCTCCAACAGATCCTCAACCTGGATCGCGTAACTGACCAGCAGCCGGCCCTCCGAGGTCAGAGCCACGTGCCGGCTATCGCGGTTGAACAACTGAACGCCTAGGCTGCGTTCGAGTTCGGAGACGCCGCTTGAAACCGTCGGCTGGGTCACATGCATCTCGCGCGCCGCCTGGGTAAACCCACCGGTGCGCGCCACGGCCAAGAAATAGCGCAAGTGCTGCAGGTTCATAATACCGTAGCAGCGCCTATGGGTAGTTGGGGTTCGAGCAAGCTTGCTCAGTCGCCTCGCGGATCGCCATTTGGATCGTCTGCTCGTCGACCAACTCCTTGAGCACGATCCGCCGTCTCCTGCACATAGTGCGGCGGCAGCTCATTAAGCGCCAGAGCATAGATATCCTAGTACGTCCAAAGACTGCGGCTCGTAATCCAAGGCCTGCAATACCCCAGGCATCCTCTGGAAGACCGGCTCTTCATTACGATTGCCGATCTGCTGCAAAGGCGTCTTGCCCGTGTAGCACTGCTGTTTTTCCTCTAACACCGTTTTAGCTCCTTGTAGGGGCGACGATTTCATTCGTCACAGGTAAACTTCAGCCCACAATAATGACAAATAGCTTCACAGGCCCAGAAATCCAACCGCCCGCCGCAACCGGGGCAAAGACTGGAATTCCGATCCTCAAGATTCGTCGGCTCGACCGTTACCTGCGGAGCCTGGGCATCTTGTTTGGCTTTGGCTTCTTCTGCGCTGACCATGGTATCACTCCTCAATTGCATTGACCTGGCCGTCCCAACGACAGCTCTTATATTAGTCCCTATGCAAAATTTGATATTCGATTGCGACGGCGTCCTTGTCGACAGCGAACACCTCAGCTGCGGCGCCTGGCTGCCCGTATTAGCCCGCTACGGGGTTGAAACCAACCTGAGCGAGATTGAAACGATGATCGGCAAATCGGACCAGGCCGTACTCGACCACTTCACCCGCAAGACAGGCACCCGGTTCCCCACCGAAATTCTCACCGAACGTCAGCACGAATACTTCCGCCAGGCGCAAGAAAACCTGCAAAGCTTTCCCGGGCTTGCCGAAGTGCTCACCACCCTTGGCCAACGCGGCATCCCGCGCGCGGTCGCCTCGTCGGGCCACCCCGACAAAATCCGCTTCTCACTCGACCGTGTCGGCCTCAGGTCCCATTTCGATATTGTATGCAGCGCCGTTGAAGTGGCTGAAGGCAAACCCGCTCCAGATCTTTTTTTGCTCGCCGCCCGACGCCTCGGCGTCGAACCCGCCACTTGCACTGTCGTCGAAGATTCAATCTTCGGGATCGAAGCCGCCCTGCGCGCCGGAATGCAGGCCATCGGTTTCACCTCGAGCTACTCAGCCGCCGTATTGCACGAGGCCGGAGCCCATCGAGTATTTAGCACTTATGACGAGTTTCTTAATCTTTTGCATAAACGATAAGTTTTTTCTAAAGTTCGACCTTTTGCCGCCGATCTAAATAAACAGATGGACTTCGGTCCAAATCCTTGGGGCACACCTCGTCGGACGCGCAAGTTTCCGACGGGGTGTATTTTTATGTCCAGCCCCTACTTTCAGTATACTGCGCGCCATCCGTGCTGTAAAGAACTTCACCTAGCTCTTCTGCCAACATCAACCAACCGCCGATCGCCTGCACCGGTTCAGTAGATCCGGCACAGGTCACCCAAACCGCCAACGCCAGCCGCCCCTTCAATCTCCGGTGCCGATAAGGTCCGACCGCGCGATACCCCCCTCAGCCCTTTCCATCGCCCCACACCTCATGCTCAAGGGCGACAAATTGCTGCGGCAACATACGGCCGCGGTTCTCACCTGCCCGTGCCACCGTACTGAGATCGATGCCCACCTGCGCCGTGCCGCTGCTGAATTGGCGCGCAACCCCTTCAGCGTCGGCTCCAGATACAAAGGCCCCGCGCATACCGCGCACAATAGCCCTAGTACTTTTATCTGCCGCTCTCCATTCTCCGCATCAGTTCCTGCTCGTAGTCGGCGAGTATTTTAGTATAGACCTCTTCGCTGATAAAACCGGTAACCTGAAAGCTCAAATTGTTTTTGAAACGGCCTGTAGGAATATACATCCGGCTGTCTACCCCGGCTTTGCGCTCCCATAAGGCGGGATCTTGGGCCGCCACGAACTCGGCCTTGTCGCGACCGCCGTCGGCGCGGCGCAAAAAGAGCGAGATCAAGTGCGGGGAATTGCGATCCGGTCCATGATGGATACTACCCGCCTCGAAGTCTGTAACTTCCAAACGCAGCGCCCGTCGCCCTTCCTTGCGATCCTCCAGCGAAATGGTCAACGAACCGGCCATCCGTACATAGGCACGCCTCGGGGCGATCACCTCAACCTGTGAATTACACAACGTCACCATATAGCGGGCAAAAAGCCCATCCACCACATAACGAGCCAATTCGCCGATCACCTCGATACGCGATTTGGCGTTGACATTCTGGGTTTGCGTGATATAGCGTTCGGCCAAAGCGACCGGCACCACCTTGCGCAAATCCTCCTGCGATAGGACGTGCCCCATAAAGTTGCCCGGCCGCATCTCCAGCGCAACATTCGCGTCCTTCGCCGTCTTGTAGAATTCCCGCTTAAAGGTGATCTGCTCCGGGTCTTCAGCGTCCTCGACGACCTTGACCACGCCGCAGCGGTCGGCCAATCGGACGATATCCGAATGAAAGAGGATGATCTTGACCAACGACGGGGCGTATGTGCGAACCTCCTCCAACTCCCAGATTAACCGCGCCCCCTTGACTTCGTGCCCCTCTTGCAGGAAATACGGCTCATTCCACAAACCGCAATCGTGCATAAAACCACCGAGGAAGATCTCCACCAATTCGCGTTCGAATAGTGCCCGCAATTCGACTTGTAATTCTTCCGCCGTACGTTCTTCGTTGCCGATCAGTGCACGCAGTTGCTCATCCTCAACGTCGCCGAAATATTCCTCTAAATCGTCCGTTGAGTCCAAAGCCAATTGCGACGCCAACTCGGTCGCGAAAGCGGCAACGTTAAGCGAATGGCGCACCGTGCGCTTGTCCAAATTGAACTTGAGGATCAGATCCATCACCAACGTATTGCCGCTTAGATATTCCCCGATTGCCTTTTTTACCACCCCGCGAAAAGATTTAAAGCACCCTTCGAATTCCCGCAATCCCGCTTCCGCAGTCCCCTTGCGCAAGTCGGCCGCGTTGAAGTCCAGCTTACCGACAGCCTTGTAGACCTCTTCGGCTTGTTTGGTGACGGTCTGCGCGTGTTCGACGACTTGCCGCGAATGGTGTTCCGCCCGCTCCCGTCGACTGCGTCCCGGCGCGACTTCATCCGAACGCAAATCGAGGTCAACAGCCTCGCCACCTTTGGCCTCGCCGCGCAAAAACACCACGTCGAGGTAGGTAGGGCCTGCGGCGGGATTACGACGATCGAGCCAATTGAGGTGCCGCTCTTCGAGCTCTGTCTTAGCCGCGATATAGACACCACCGCCCGGCCCCATCAAATCCTCAGCACTGCAGATGCGATAAGCCTGTTCCTGCTCGCGCACCTCTTGCAGCAAGTGGCGTAACCGCTCAGTACTCATACTTATGGGATCCATACCCACACCCCCTTCTCTTCTTCTTACAAACGCCCGATCGGATCAATAGTTGCCCACAATCCCCGTGCACTACTCTCTTTAATACCGGGAATTTCACCGTTTTCTGCCGTGCGCCAAATCACATGGCCCTATCGCCCATCTAGCGCCCGACGCGCCTGTTCCACATTCTCCCTTGCGAGCTGATAACCCGGATCGATTTCGAGTGCCCGTCGATATTCGCGCAAAGCCGCGACATATTGCCCTTGTAACGCCAATGCGGTACCCAAGCTGTTATAGCCCTCTGCCAGCCCTGGATCGAGGGCGAGTACACGGCGGAAATACACCATCGCCGAATCCGATCGACCCTGCGCAATAAAGAGTTTGCCCAAGCTAGAAAATGCGCCACTCGACTTCGGGTCCAAAGCGATGGCCCGACGATAATGCTTTTCCGCCGCCGCCGGATCACCCTGTATTTTTTTAATTTGCCCCAAATTCAGATAGGCATTGGCGTAGTCGGGGTTTCGCTCCAAGGCTCGAAGATAAAGGTCCGCAGCAGCTTGCCCGTTGCCCTGGGCTTGCAGAACAGAGCCCAGATTATAATAGCCTTCCTCCATCGAAGGGTTCAATGCCAATACCCGGCGATAGTGCCCGACGGCGGCAGGCAAATCGCCTGCCACTTGCAAGGCCACCCCTAAATTTAGATGGGCGCGGGCGTTTTGCGGCCGGGCGGAGACCGCGGTCTGCCATATCGAAATAGCACCCGCATAATCAGCACCCCTTCGAATGGTCGTCCATCCCAAAAGCACCGCGAGCAAAACAAACAGAACGGCCGCATGCCGCCGGTGCACCTGATAGTGATTGAATATGCGATTGGCACCGACGACGAATGCTGCCACCAATATCACGAGCGGCATATACATGCGCCGCTCCGCGCCGACTTCGGTGAGATTGGGTACGAAACTGGACGTGGGTGCCAACAACATAAAGAACGCAATGCCCAGCCACCCCCACCCCGGCCAGCGCAGAAAAGCGTAACCACTCAAGACCAAAGCCAGCAACACCAGTAAGCCCTGCCACCACACATCGCCCATAGCCAGCGGGAGCGGCAGACCATAATCCAAGATCAGCGGATGCGGCCAGAACACCCGAGCCATATAATCGACGATGATCGCGCATTGGTTGAGCAAGTATGTCCAGACACTTACCCCTAGGCCATAGCCGATCGCCGTGCCGTGCGGGCCGACCCACAATCCGCGTAGGAGCACCAACCAGGTAGCGGCCAAGCCGCCGTAAAACCAAACCCGTCGCCGCAGCACCTGAAAGAGCGAGCCACCGGCCAGCGCGCGGTCGCAAAATAAGACCAGCAAGGGTGCACTGACCATAACCTCCTTCGCCGCCATGCCCAGCCCACAACACAGAACGGCCCCCACCAGCCAAAATCGACCACCTTGCAACCCGCGCAAGAATGCGTAGAGCGTCAATAAATAAAAAATGCCCATCAGCGTCGCACTGCGCTGGGACACATAATAAACGACTTCACTATTGAGCGGATGCAGCGCCCAAAGGACCGCGCCGCAAAGTGCCAAGCCGTCTGCCTGCCCCGCCAACGCTTCCACCTGCACCCAGAGCCTGCGCAATACACCGAAGAGAACCATTGCACAGCAACCGTGCAAAAGCGCGTTGACAAAATGATAGCCCCGAACCTCAAGACCATCGACTCTATAATTCAATGCTAAAGTCAACGATAACAGAGGGCGGCTGTTAACCTGGGCATGTTCGCCCCCTCCCAGACGCAGCCAGCTTGCGGGCCACAACTGACGCAGATCCTCGTTCTCTACGATAAAGGGGAAGTCATCGTAAATAAACGGGCCGTCGGCGTGCACAAGATAGACCCCCACCGCTAACACGAAGGGCAACAAACATATGAGCTGACGTGCGACCATAGGCGCGGCCGAAGCCCTTTCGATTTAGTCGAAGATAATCGTCTTGTTGCCCGTCACCACCACCCGGTCGTCAAAGACCAGGCCCAAAGCACGGGCCAAGGTAATCTTCTCGACGTCGCGACCGGCCCGCGCCATATCCCGGGCGCTTTGGGTATGATCCACGGGGATGACGTCCTGGGCGATGATCGGCCCATCGTCCAAATCGTCAGTGACAAAATGCGCGGTGGCGCCGATGGTCTTCACCCCTCGTTCGAATGCTTGCTTGTAGGGGTTTGCGCCGATAAAAGCCGGCAGGAAGGAATGGTGGATATTGATAATCTTACTGGGGAACGATTCGATGAACTGCGCACTCAAAATTCGCATATATTTGGCCAAGACCAGATAATCTATCGGATACTGCCTGACCACTGCCAACACCTCGCGCTCATGTGTCTGGCGGTCCTTTTTGGTGTGCGGCACGAAGTGAAAGGGCAGGTCAAATTTGCGCACCAAGTCACCGAGTACTTCGTGGTTACTGACGACGGCGAGAATGCGCGCATTGAGGTCTCCATAAGCGTGGCGGACCAGCAAGTCGCCCAGGCAATGATGTTCCTTGGTGACCAACACCACCACGTCTTTGGGCCGGGGTGGATAGAATCGCATCCACGTCGTGCCCTGCTCGTTTCCCAAACCCGCCAACTCTTTGCGGACTTGGTCGTAGTCGCACTCCCCTGCAAACTCGGTGCGCATATAAAACCGCCCATTCTCGCGATCAACGAACTCGCCATTGCGGACGATATTGAGGCCCTGCTTATAGAGCGCCCCGGTGATAAGGTGAACCAGCCCGGTACGATCCGGGCAACCGACCAATAACAAATGTTGTTTCATTTGCTCCATTTTATTCGCTATAGCCCATAACAACCAGAATACAGGATCCGTCAGCGATGACCGACAGCCCCGCCGTTTCGGCCCGCTGTATCGCATTGGGACTCTCGGCCCCAGGTTGCATCCACACGTGCCCGATACCAAGGGCGACAGCTTGCGCAACAATCGTTTCGCTTATATACGACGGAGTAATAATAGATAGCCCGTGCACCGGCTCGGGCAATGCGTCGAGAGCGGCATAAGCCGTTAGGCCTTCAATTTGTGCGGCGTGCGGATTAACCGGAAAAACCCGGCGCTGGTGCTGCATATAACAACGCAGAACTTTGTTGCCGTATTTGTCGCGATCTTGCGAAGCACCGACAACCGCATGCGGCCCCCGAGAAAAAAAAGCGGCAATTTTCTCTTGGCTTCCCATACCTAGAAGCCTACCGCCTGCCCCTCCTTACGCGGCTCCGAGGCGGCGCAATAACCATCCGCCAAACGATGTATCAGCTGTGCTCCACCGAACATCGGATCGCGCGGCATCCGCTGCAATTGATGGCCGCGGCTTGCGAGTTCGTCGAGCGTCGCGGAGGGGAAATCTGTTTCAATCGCCACTGCGCGGCCCTGCAATATCTGGAACCGCGGCGCGTCGGCCGCCGCCTGCGGATTCTGGTCATAGTCGACCAGACGCACTACCATCTGCACGTGCCCCTGGGCCTGCATCCGTCCACCCATCAAACCAAAGCTCATCACCGGCTCGCCGCCCCTAGTCAGAAAGGCGGGAATAATCGTTTGGAAAGGCCGCTTGTGCGGGCCGACCTGATTGGGATGGCCCTCCTGCAAGACAAAACCCGAGCCCCTATTCTGCAAGCTGATACCGGTTTCCGGCACCACGATACCCGAGCCAAACCCCATATAGTTGGATTGGATAAACGACACCATCATGCCATTGGCGTCAGCCGCCGTCAGATAGACCGTGCCGCCTTTGGCCGGAACGCCGTGTCCTGGATCTCCCGCCGCACTCAGATCGATCTGGTCTGCGCGATCGGAGAGATAGCTTGGATCGAGCAACTGCTCCACCGTCGCGTCCATCGTCTCGGGATCGGCGATATAGCGATAGGCGTCGACCAGCGCCAATTTCATCGCCTCGATCTGCAGATGCAAGGAATCCACCGAATCCACTGGATAAGAAGACAGTCCTTTGTTGCGCAGAATCCCGAGAGCGATAAGCGCGGCGAGCCCCTGGCCATTCGGTGGTATTTCATGCAGCGTGTATTCGCCGTAGTCCTGACTCACCGTGCCAACCCAGTCGCATTGATGTGCGGCGAGATCCTCTACCCGCAACTGCCCCCCATGCGCCACCGCGTCGGCGGCCATGCGCTCAGCCAAATCACCCCGGTAGAAAGCAGCCCCTGCCGTCTCCGCAATTTGCTGCAAGGTCTGCGCCTGCGCTGGACAAGCGAACTTCTCGCCCGTCTGCGGCGTCTGTCCCCCAGGCATAAAAGTCTCAGCAAAACCCGCGTATTCGCCCAGGACCTGCGCCTGAGAAGCCCATGAATTCGCCGTGACCGGACCAACCAGATACCCGTCGCGCGCATAGCGGATGCCCGGCTCGAAAAGCTCGGCAAAAGCCAATTTGCCAAAGCGCTCGGAAAGCTCAACCCAGGCCGATACGCACCCTGGCACCGTCACCGTATCCCAACCCCGCTCCGGCATGCACTCGCGACCGGAAAAATACTTCGGCGTCCACGCCTCCGGCGATCTTCCGGAGGCGTTGAGCCCGTGCAATTGCTGCCCATCCCAAAGAATGCAAAAGGCGTCCGATCCGATGCCATTGCTGGTCGGCTCGACGACCGTCAATGCAATCGCGGCGGCCAACGCAGCGTCGACGGCATTGCCACCCTTGTAGAGCATCTGTAAACCCGCCTGAGCCGCCAATGGCTGGGAGGTGGCAACCACATTCTCAGCCAATACCGGCATACGCCGGGAGGCATAGGGGAAATCCCAATTGAAATCGGCCATTAATTCGCAGTAACTTTGATATTGGAACCGGGCAATATTTCCTGCATCGAATAAATAGAACCGCCAGGATTGTGTTTGGCAGGCGGCAACGGCATGCGCACCGGCGCATTTGAGCAGCGAATATCCTGGCTGGGCTCGCCACGCACAAAGGTCTTGCCGAAGGCCTCCCAATCACCGGAACCCAACGGCCAGGCATCTCCCGCGCAATACTGCAGGAGCAATAGCCGGCGCGGGTTGGGCGAGGTATTGGGCAGCGAGCCGTGCAGCGCACGCACGTGGTGGATCGAAATGCCACCGGCCTTGAGCTCGATCTTCTCCGCCGTTGAATCGTCAAAATTCAGGTCGGTCACCGCTCCGGCGAAATGCCCTTCAAAATGGTGGTCGAGAACCGGCCCCTTGTGCGATCCCGGTATGACCAGCAAACAACCGTTTTCTTCGTTCATATCGTCTATGCAAATGCCCACCGCGAGCAAATCGTCGTTGCTATGCGGATAAAAAGACCAATCCTGGTGCCACTCGACTGGGCTGCCAAAACCACCCGATTTCATATTGAGCTTATCGCCATTGTAGCGAATCCGCTCGCCGATCAATTGCGCGACTATCTCCAGAATGCGCGGATGGTGCAACATGCCCTTGTACACCTCGTGCTGTATAACAGGACTTTTGAGCCGGCGCAATTTCGGCGCACCAACGGTATGCCCAGGTTCGACATCGTAAAGATCATCGCTCTGCACTACCGCCCGCGACTTTTCGACAAACTCGTCGGTCGTCCGCTGCAAGGCTTCGACTTCTTCCGCATTCAATACGCCGTCGACACCCAAATAACCTTTCTCGCGGTAAGTATCGATCTGTTCTTGAGTCAGCATATTTATTTCTCCGTTATTTTAGCTTTAAAAGTTCGACCTGTTCTTCAGGCAATGCGCGATAAATATCATCGCTAAAATGTAGATGCTGGCCGCCCCAATCCGGCATATATCCTATGCTGTAACAATAATATAGGCTCCTGCGCGGGCGACCGGAAGTATTGACCAATGACCCGTGTGTCAGCGCCTCGGTAAATATAATCGCGTCGCCTGCTTCCGCTTCGACGCCCTTTAATGCTGGGTTTTCATCTGGATGATTTCCCCAGGGACGGGGAAAGTTGCTCTTGTGCGCCCCAGGCACCACGGCAAAACAACCGTCTTCTTCCGCACAATCCAAAAGCGGAAAAACCGCCTTGGTCAAGGTCGAGACCATCTGGCCATTGCGACAGTGATATTGGCACTTGGAAATGATCGGCGTCCCATGCATATGCAAACCGGTAAAACCACCGCCCCAGCGATATATAGTATAGGTGTGGTTGAGCCGATAAGGGCCACCCGTAACTTCGGCAATAACATCCAAGACCTCGGGAATGTCGATCAATGCGCGGAAAATTTCGTCACCCTCAAGAATATTTGAGATATACAGATTTTTTTCTGTGCGCAGATCTCCCAGACGAAGCGGCGGCGGATAAGCGCCCTCATCCATCGTCTCAAAACGATCCAACACCTTATTGCAAGCGCGCACTACTTCGTCCGCTACCACATTTTTGAGCGTGATATAGCCCTGCAAGTCGAAAGTATATTTCTGCACAGCATCCATATTCGTTTCCTCCTATGCCTTTCATTCTGGGTCTGCGATCGATAAACCCAACGCGACCTATCTAAGATAGCAATACCGCACCAGCATTATCGGGATAACGCAGATGTACACTGCCCTTGGGGCGGTCGATCCGCACGGTGCTGGATTCGAGTAACACATCGACCATTTCCGAAAAAGAGCTTACGTCCTTGACCTTGCCGGATAGAGCAAGTTGGTGCGGTCGGCAGCCACCTCAATATGCTCCATTGCGGCAATACGCTCTTCGCATTTCGCATCGTCGAAGCGCAACCCGCCGCGCCGCAACAGAGGCATCATCTGCCCGTGCGCGAAGGGCGTCGCCTGCTCGAAGCCCCACTTGTCGTCCACCGCCTGCTCGACCAGCCAGTAGAACGCTCGGCGAATGCTGCGCCCTTCCGCGTCTTCGTGCGCCCATAAGTCGATATCGACCCGCCGCCCCAAATCCGCCAAATCGAATAAAGCCGTTAGATTCATCAAGCAGTAGTCGAGCGAACGCGTGCGGACCAACTCCAAGGGTTGGCGGCCATCGGCCTCGATCTGCGCCGCAAGCCGCCGAGGGAAGCTCTGCGTGCAAATTTCGTTTGCCACTTCGTCGCGGCCGGCAAAAAGGGCCAGGCTCGCCACTTGCACATCGTACCAAGTGCCGTGGTGGTTATTCTGCGCGGCCTCTTCCCGGCCGTGGTCGCTGGTCAGCAACCAGTCCAAATAGGCGCCAAACCAAGCTTGCAAACCGCTCTGGTCATCCTCGTTCCATGCGGAGGAAGCACCTAAAAGCCCGACCATCTCGACCAGCCAACTGAAGCCGTGGGTATCGATAATGCCGGTCCCTTGCCCCGTGCAGCGACTGGGGATCGCCTGACCATATTCGAGGTGGGGGTTCATCGCCGTGGTCTCGTCGAGGAACCACGTGCGCAATAGCAAACCGGCGTGCTCCGCGAAATGTTCGAGATCGCTGAAGAAATAAGCCGGGGCCAACGAGCTCAAGGCCGAACACATCAACCCCAACCGGCCGCGATCATAGACTTCAGCCTCGGGATTGACCTCCCCGTCGCGCCACACGTAGGTCCCGCTTTGTTCCCCCTCTGCTTCCGGCCACCAATACGGAGCCTGGCTCATATAGTCGCGCGGGTCTCCCGAGGGAGGTAAGGCCTCCTTGTCGACCACACTGACCGGAGCTGCATATAGCGCCTGATCCGCCTCTTGCAGCAGTCTTTCATCGGCGGCTTGCAAAGCCTCGTCCCCATCGTAAACCGCACTGCGCGTGGCGAGCAGCACCTCCGGGTCGAGCAAAAATACGCGCGGTATCTCCTCCATCCTCAGAACCTGAGCAACAGAAAACAGAGCGCCATGATCACCGTCGGCAATAGGGCCGCCTTAAAAAGGCCGGCAGGTGAAACACCGTGCAAAAAATAGCGCTTGAGTATCGACTGCCCCGCCGGATTCGGCGCGTTGGCGATGACGGTCAGACCGCCACCAGTCACCGCACCTGCGACCACCGCGTATTTCAACTCGTCGGTGAATCCTGGAACCAGCGTGCTCAAATACGTGATTGCCGCGTTGTCATTGATGGCAGTCAGTCCCGTCGCGCCCAACATCAGCGGCAACTCACCCAAAGACCCCAGGACTGGTGCGATCCACCAACCCTGCACCCCTCCGTGCATCACCAAACCCGCAAGGAAGAAACCGACCAGCAGAGACGGCTTGAGATCGATGCGGTTCTGAAAGTGGACCGTCGACTGTGCGAAACCGAGGAAAAATAGAAACCCGCCGACAAAAAGCGCCGGATAGTGCGTATTGACCACCGTCCAGGCCATAAACAAGACATGCGCCAACATCATCCAGCCCGGCACAAAACCCTCGCGCTGATCCCAGTTGGGGTCGCGATACGGAGGGCGCTGGCTCGCTGGCAATAGTCCGGGCAGCGTCTTGCGCACCTGGGCGAGGCGGATCTCCTCGAAACGCTGGTCAAACGCCTCCTCTAATAGTTCGAGATTGACGCTCTCCTTGTCGATATTCTTCATGATCCGCTCTCTGATCCGCGCCTTGATCTCGACGCACTTGCTTTCCAGCGAGGCGTTGAAATTCAATTCCTTGTCAATCACGACTTCGAGATCGTCGAATTCGGCCTCCAACTCTTCGCGTTTGGCATAGCGTCCCTGCAGTTCGCGCTTCATCCGCACTAGCGCATATTTCTTCTGCAATTCGTCCAACTCGCCACGGAAGAGATAGAAATACAGGCCATTAGCCAAACAGATACCGATGACCGCCTTCCAGCCAAACGAAGTCAACATATGCATCAAATCCCAATTCCACGGCCCGACCACCATCAAGACCGGCGGAGCCGCGAAGTGGGTCAGAGTGCCGCCGACCGAAATATTGACGAAGAGCAAACCGAGCGTGGCGTATTTGAATTTATTGCTCGGCCCGAGGTCGTAAAATTTCTCGCCCAGCAACAAGGCCGAAATCGTCATCGCCGCTGGTTCGGTGATAAACGAGCCGAGGATCGGCCCGAACGTCAGGATCGTTAACCACCAAGCGACCAGCATACCACCAAAGACATTGGCGATCTTCCACATCATCAGTTCGGCGGCCTTGAGGATCGGCCGGGTCGCCGCCAGGGTCATGATCACACCGACGAACATCGGCTCGGTATAATTGACCTTATGGCTGAGGTAGAACACCGCCGTGTGCCAATCGTAAAAGGCCACTATCGCCCCGACCAGTGCGATAGCCCAGATGCCAAACACCGCTTCGACCTCGCCGAGAAAATGAAAGACCCCGGCGCCGAAGTGCACCGAACCCTTTATTTTTTCGCCGCGCTCTACTTTCTCCTGGTGTTGGTGCTCCCACTTATGAGAAACCTCCAGAAACTTACTGGTCAGGAAAGTGTGGATGATCGCAAAAATAAAAATCAAGGTCGCCGCCAGGTTAAAGGGCGCAACCTTGGCCCGGTGGGACAACATATCGCCGATGCTGTCTAGATGGTCGTCGGCATAACTGGCGAGACTCGGGGGGAACTCGGGATCGGCCTCATGGCCCCCACCGCCTCCGCCCGCCAAAGCCGATCCCGATTGCATCAGGATAAAAGCCAGTGCAAAAAATAGCACCTTTCTCATGAGGCCTCCTTCGTAAATTGCATATATATGACATACTCTTAATTTTTATCGTCGCAATAGACTTGTGGTACTATTTTCCTTGCATCGCATTACAGAATTTCACAGATTGTATAGAGTAAATTCAATTGAAATTATAGGCAATATATTGCAAACGTCATCATTGAGACGCACGCTCAGTCTCTTTATCTTGCTGTTTTTAACCTGGCTGGTCTGGTCCGGCTTCTATACGAGTCTGCTTTTGGGTTTGGGCGGTCTCTCGTGCCTATTCGTCGTCTTGCTTTCTCGCCGCATGGACATTATCGACCCCGAGGGTCACCCGAACCACCTGTTCTTCGGTCTACTGACTTATATCCCGTGGCTTGCTTGGGAAACGATCAAGGCCAATATCGACATATCCTGGCGGATCATTCAGCCCAGCTTACCCATTGCCCCTCGAGTAATCCGCATTAAAACAAGCCAAAAAACCCATTTGGGACAAGTGATTTACGCAAACTCCATCACGCTTACTCCCGGCACGGTTTCGGTCGAAGTCGAAGAAGGTGAAATCACCGTACACGCCTTGACTAATGAAGCCGCCGACGAGTTACTCGAAGGGTCTATGGATCGCCGGGTAACCCGGCTGGAAGGCGAGCGATAATGTTTATCGCCGCCATGCTCGGCGTGTTGGTCACCATGCTCTTGGCCTTGGTCCGCGCCTTAAAAGGCCCCACGGTCTACGACCGCGTGCTCGCCGTCAATATGTTCGGCACCAAGACCGTGCTGCTGCTCGCCGTCATCGGCTTCCTAACTGGCCGGCCCGATTTTCTCGACCTGAGCTTAGTCTATGTGCTGATCAATTTCATCGGCACCATCGCCATCCTAAAATTCGTCGAATTCGGTAGTATAGGCTCCAACGAAGAGGAGGCACGGGCCTAATGGACACCTTCATCCACCTCGCCAGTTGGCTGTGCCTGCTGCTCGGCTGCTGCTTCTGCATGATCGGCGGGGTGGGCCTCTTGCGTCTACCCGACTTCTACAGCCGCATACACGGCGGCGGGGTTACTGACACCCTCGGCGCCGGGCTAGTTATTACCGGGCTGATGTTGCAAGGTGGCCTCACTCTAACCACCGCCAAGTTAGCCATGATCTTGCTCTTTTTATTGCTCACCAGCCCCGTCGCCACCCACGCCATCGCCCGCGCAGCCCAACACAGCGGCCTAAAACCCCAGGTAGCCGACGCCGCCGCATGAGTAACTTCATCTCCGACATCTCGCTACAGATTAACCTCGTCGACATTGTGCTACTGACTATTCTCATCGTCGTCGCCGTCGCCGTTATCCGGGTACGTGACCTCTTTGAAGCCGTAGTACTCCTAGGTATATTCAGCCTGCTTTCGGCCTGCATATTTACCACCCTCGACGCTGTTGACGTTGCGTTTACTGAAGCGGCCGTCGGCGCCGGCATCTCGACCGTGCTCTTTTTGGCCACCCTCACCTTGACCGCACGCGAAGAAAAGGCACAATATAGCCACTCATGGAGTGGATTTATTGTTTGTACACTTACTGGCGGAGCCCTGATCTATGGCACCCTAGACATGCCGCATTTTGGCGACCCCGATGCCCCAATACACCAACACGTCGCCCCGCGCTATATCGTCGAATCCCCGGAGGAGATTGGCGTGCCCAATATGGTCACCTCGGTCTTGGCCAGCTATCGCGGCTACGACACCCTGGGTGAGACCACGGTAATCTTCACCGCCGGCCTGACCGTTCTGCTGCTACTGCGCCGCGACCGACGCTCGCACAACCGCATTGCATCACCCCCCACTGCTGAGACGACCGATCGCCGCGGCAGCCACGTAATGCACCACGCGATGGTCCTGCGCGTCATGTCCAAACTCTTTATTCCGCTGATTCTGCTCTTCGCCCTCTACGTACAGTTCCACGGCGACTTTGGCCCCGGCGGCGGTTTCCAGGCCGGCGTCATATTCGCCGCCGCCTTTGTCCTCTACGCGCTGATATACGGTGTAGAAGCTGCACAGCGGGTCGCGCCGCCGGCCCGAGTTCAGGTCTTTGTCGCCCTCGGCCTGCTATTGTACATAGGCACCGGGCTAGCCAGCCTCTTTGCCGGCGGCAACTTTCTCGAGTATAAAGTACTCGCCCATGAAGCCAGCCATGGCGAGCATATCGGCATCCTTTTTATCGAATTAGGGGTCGGCATCACGGTTGCCGCGGTAATAATCAACACCTTCTTCTATTTCGCCGGCAGGGGGCGCGCATGAGCCAAATCCTGGGCCTATATAATTATTGGATCGTCATCTTGTTGATGATGGCGGGTTTTTACAATGTTATCGCCCGCGGCAACCTGATCAAAAAACTCATCGGCCTCAATATTTTCCAGACCTCGGTCTTTCTGCTCTATATCAGCATGGGCAAAGTCGAAGGAGGCACAGCGCCGATCGTCGCCGAAGGCATGGCGACCTATTCAAATCCGCTGCCGCACGTCCTGATCCTCACCGCCATCGTCGTCGGCATCGCCACGACCTCCGTCGGTCTAAGCCTGGTGATACGCATTCGCGAGGCATACGACACCATTGAGGAAGACGAAATTCAACAACTGGACGAGGGGCCGTGATCGCCGCACACTTACCCATTTTGCAGATCATCCTGCCGCTATTAGCCGCACCCATTTGTGTGTTGATCCGCCCACAGAAATTCGTCTGGCCCTTCGTGCTAATAGTGAGCTGGGCGACATTGGGCTTGGCCGCGATGATGCTCAACCAGGTGCTGTTATCCGGGCCGATTTCCTACGCGTTAGGCGGCTGGGAAGCCCCTTGGGGGATCGAGTACCGCGTGGATCTGCTCAACGCCTTTGTAATCTTGCTCGTCGCCCTGATCGGCGCCGTGGTCTTGACATACGCACCGGAGAGCGTAAAACGCGAAATCGACGGCGACCGCCAGCCCTATTTTTACGCCGCCTTCCTGCTCTGCCTTACCGGCCTGTTGGGCATCTGCATTACTGGTGACGCCTTCAACGTCTTCGTATTCCTGGAGATTTCTTCGCTGTCCACCTATGGCCTAATTAGCCTCGGACGGGACCGCCGCGCGCTCACCGCCGCCTACAACTACCTGATCCTGGGCACGATCGGCGCGACCTTTATCCTCATCGGTATCGGTCTGATGTACATGATGACCGGCACCCTCAATATGGCCGATCTCGCCAGCCGGCTACAAGGGGTCAATCACACCCGCACCATACAGGTCGCCTTCGCCTTTCTAAGCGTCGGCCTTACGCTCAAATTGGCGCTTTTCCCCCTACACATCTGGCTGCCCAACGCCTACACCTACGCACCATCGGTCGTCACCGCCTTTATCGCCGCCACCGCCACCAAAGTTTCGGTCTACGTCTTTCTGCGCTTTGTCTTTACTATTTTTGGCGCCGACTTCGCCTTCGGCACCATGCATATCGACTACCTGCTCTTGCCATTGGCCCTGGCGGGGATATTTGTCGCTTCTGCCGTAGCCATCTACCAGAGCAATCTAAAAAGACTGCTGGCCTATTCCAGCGTAGCGCAGATCGGCTATATAATGCTCGGTATCAGCTTCGGCACGATCACCGGGCTGACCGCCGGTATCGTGCACCTTTTCAACCACGCGCTGATGAAGGGGGCCCTGTTCCTCGCCGTCGGTAGCATTTTCTTGCGCATCAATTCCGTACAACTCGACGATCTTAGCGGCCTCGGCAAACGCCTGCCCGTGACCTCATTCGCCTTCGTTCTTGCTGGTTTAGGACTTATCGGCGTACCGCTTACCGTCGGCTTCATCAGCAAGTGGTATTTACTCTTGGCCGCGATCGAAGCAGGTTGGTGGCCGGTCGCGGTACTCGTCCTCATCAGTTCTTTGATGGCCCTGGTCTATATCTGGCGCTTTGTCGAAACCGCCTATTTTCGGCCCGTTCCCGACGATGCCCCCCCCGTATCCGAGGCCCCTCTATTGATGCAGATTCCGATGTGGCTGCTCATCGCCCTGGCGATCGGTTTAGGCGTACAGACCTCGTTGACGGCCGGCATCGCGCAACGCGCAGCGCTGTGGCTCTTGGCAGGTGCTCCATGAGCCCTACCACCGCGATCATCGCCGCTTGCCTTTTGCCCCTGTGCGGTGCGCCGCTAATCGCCCTTTTGGGCCGCCGCGAAAATCTGCGCGATGCGGTGACCGTGCTCATCGCCGTTGCCACCTTCGCCACCGTCTGCACTTTGGTCCCCGCCGTAACTGCCGGCGCACGCCCTTCCGTGCACCTGATAGAGATCTTTCCCAACCTGGCTCTGGTCTTCCAGGTCGAACCGCTCGGCATGCTTTTCGCGCTGGTGGCTTCGGGCCTGTGGATCGCGACCTCCATTTACGCCTTCGGCTATATGCGCGGCCACCACGAAGAAAATCAGACCCGCTTCTTCTTCTTTTTTGCCGTAGCCATCTCCGCGGCGTTGGGCGCCGCATTCTCCGGCAATATGCTCACGCTCTTTTTCTGCTACGAGGTGCTGACCCTCTCGACTTATCCGCTCGTCACCCACCACCGCAGCGAAGAGGCCAAAGCCGCCGGCCGCATCTACATGGGCATCCTGCTTTCGACCTCCATCGGTTTTCTGCTCTTAGCCATGATCGCCACATACCACATCGCCGGCACGCTTGCATTTGTCCCCGGAGGGATCCTCACCGGCAGGGCTTCCGAGTGGATTATCGGTGTCCTGCTCTTGCTCTACGCGTTTGGCACGGGCAAGGCCGCATTAATGCCCTTCCACCGCTGGCTGCCTTCGGCCATGGTCGCCCCCACCCCGGTCAGCGCTCTCCTACACGCCGTCGCGGTAGTCAAGACCGGTGTTTTCACTATCGTGAAAATCGTCGTCTACATCTTCGGTATTGATTTGCTCGCCGAGACCGGCGCCGGGACCTATCTGACCTACGTAGCCTGCATCACCATCCTCGGCGGCTCGCTGATCGCCATGACAAAGGACAATCTCAAGGCGCGCCTGGCCTACTCCACTATCAGCCAACTCTCCTATATCGTACTCGGCGCCGCACTCGCCAATAACTGGGGCATAATCGGCGCCAGTATGCATATCGCCATGCACGCTTTCGGTAAAATCACCCTCTTCTTCTGCGCCGGAGCCATTATGGTCGCCCTGCACAAAACCGAAATCAGCGATATGAAGGGCATTGGCCGGCAAATGCCCTTTACTATGGGCGCTTTCCTTATCGCGTCACTGAGCATCATCGGCCTGCCCCCACTGGGCGGCGCTTGGAGCAAATGGTACCTGGTTTTAGCCGGCCTGGAAGCAGAACACTATATCGCCGTCGGCACCTTACTGCTGAGTTCACTGCTCAATATTGCCTATTTGATGCCGGTCGCTGTCAACGCCTTTTTCTATCCAGCGCCAGAAGGATCCCACGGCCGGCAAGAAGCCCCCCTCGCCTGCGTCCTACCATTACTCTTTACCGCACTGGGCAGTCTTATCCTCTTCTTCTACCCCGGTCCCTTGCTCGATCTCTGCCGTCAGATCGGACGATAATACCATGGCCGAAACAAAAAACAAAAAACACTTCTTTGACGAGATCCGCACGGTACACCGTCTGATCTGGGCCTTCTTTGTCCTGTGTGCTTTACTCGTAGGGTTGGACCTCGTCTTTCACCGGCATTTGAGCTTCGAAGAAGGCGTCCTACCCGCAGAAGGTTGGTTCGGCTTTTACGCGATATACGGCTTTGTCGCGTGCGTGCTCCTGGTACTCGCCGCCACACAGATGCGCAAGGTGCTCATGCGTGGGGAGGACTACTATGAGTAGTCTGCACCCGGCTTTTTTCCTGCTCTTCGGCGGCTTGCTTTTACCACTGCTGCCCTTGCAAGCCCGCCGAGTCGCATTAGTTCTCTTGCCTCTTATTGGCCTCTACAATCTCATCGGCTACGATGTCGGCGCCTCACAGACCTATGCTTTCGCCGGTTACGAACTGCATATCGTACGCGCCGACAAGCTCAGCTTGCTCTTCGGCTATCTCTTTCATATCGCCGCTTTCCTCGCCGGGCTCTACGCCTTGCACCTCAAAGATCGTCTGCAGCATATGACCGGCTTTATGTACGCCGGAGCAGCTGTGGGCGCAGTCTTTGCCGGTGATTTACTGACGCTCTTTATTTTCTGGGAGTTACTGGCGATTACCTCGGTCTTCCAGATTTGGGCCCGCGGGGGCACGAAAGCCATAAACACCGGCACACGCTACTTACTGATCCACATCAGTTCCGGCCTGCTGCTGCTTGTCGGCACCGCCCTACACTATCAACAGACCGGTTCCCTCGCATTAAACCACCTAGGCATCGACACCTGGGCAACGCGACTGATCTTTCTCGGCGTCGGTGTCAAATGCGCCTTCCCACTATTGCACACCTGGCTCGTCGACTCCTATCCGGAAGCCACCCCGACCGGTACCGTTTTCTTGAGCGCCTTCACCACCAAAACGGCGGTCTACGTGCTCGCCCGCTGCTTCGCCGGCACCGAATACCTCATCTACATCGGCGGGGCCATGGCGATGTTCCCGATCTTCTATGCGGTCATCGAAAACGACCTACGCAAAGTGCTAGGCTATAGCATGATCAACCAGATCGGCTTTATGGTCGTGGGCGTCGGCCTCGGGCCGGGCATGGGCGTCAACGGCGCAGTAGCCCACGCCTTCAACGACGTAATCTTCAAGGGACTGCTCTTTATGTCGATGGGGGCAGTGCTCTACCGCACCGGCAAGATCAACGGCTCCGATCTCGGCGGCCTCTATAAATCAATGCCTTGGACCTGCGGTTTCTGTATTGTCGGCGCTTCATCCATCTCGGCTTTCCCGCTCTTTAGCGGTTTCATCAGCAAGTCGATGATCATGCAGGCCGCAGCCAACGAAGGCCATCTCGCAATTTGGCTGATGCTGCTCTTCGCCTCTGCTGGCGTATTTCACCACGCAGGCATCAAAATTCCCTTCTTTGCCTTTTTCTCGCACGATTCCGGCATTCGCTGCGAGGAGGCACCGCGCAATATGCTGTGGGCGATGGGCATTGGCGCGACCTTGTGTATCGCGATCGGCTCCTTCCCGCAATATCTCTATGGGCTATTGCCCTATCCGGTCGATTACGAGCCCTACACTACTACCCATGTTGTCCTGCAACTGCAACTGCTATTCTTCTCGGCGCTGGCCTTTGTCATACTCAAACTCACCAACCTCTACCCACCTGAATTGCGCTCGCTCAATATTGATGTAGACTGGAGCCACCGGAAGCTGTTGCCGAGCGCGGCGAGACTATTCATGCAGATTGCAACCCCTCTACGCGATGGATTCATCAACGGGGGAAAGCGACTGGCATTTGCCTTAGTCGAACAGGTGCGGCAACACCACGGGCCGACTGGCATATTTGCTCGAACATGGCTTACCAGCAGTAGTGTTTTAGTGGTAATAATCTTCCTTGCCTTATATTTGCTTTTGTATTTTCAATAAAAAAAAGCATAAACACTTAAACATCAACACCTTGACATCTACTGGATATTATTCTTTGTTTTATCTATAAAAATGATAATAAATAAGTCTTGATGCGAGCTAAGCAATGGGCTATCCTACATTGAAATACTATGTAGCGACTGCGACTCTATTCTGCAAGGTGTGCACATGGCCGATGAATCCTTCGACCAACTCAAAGCCCGCATCCAACGACTCGAAGAAGAAAACCGCAAATGGATGCGCCTGGCCGGCATTAGCCGATTAACCAAGTTGCCCAACAGCCTAATGCTCTTCCAGGTCGTCCTGCCGCAAGAATTGGCCAAGGGCAAAGCCGAAACCTTTGCGCTTTCCTGCATCCTGATCTGCCCCGACAAACTCGGTGACGTCAACCAGAAAAACGGCCGAGTCGTCGGCGACCAACTCATCCAGCAGCTAGCGCAATTCTTAAAGAATCAACTAGAACTCAATGAGCGCCTCTTCCATTGCGACGGCGCAAACTTCGCCATTATGATGCCGACGAAGCCGGAAGGGTATGCCAAGCGCCGTGCCATGATGCTGAAAAATGTCTTTAAGGATGAGAAATTTAGCGTAGATCGTGTCGAATTCTCCAATATGACCTGCAGCATCGGCACAGCGGAGATCAAAGGCGAGATAGAAAAAGTGAAGATCAGCGAGATTACGGACAAGCTCTACAACGAGCTGTGCGATCGCCTCTACCAAGCCAAGGCCAGCGGCGGAGACTACATCGTCGGCTCACCCAAAAGCAGCCGCACAGCCTAAGCCCTAAAACCCCCGCAAAACGCGAGCGCTACAACAACCAACCCGTGGTTGATCTATCCGGTCTCGACCAACCGCGGTATTTCTTTGCGCTCGACCTCAACCACAATAAGTCAAACGCCTAAAGCCCCAAGGCTTTGCGGATCGCCACAGCAATCACCGGCGGCGCGGGAGATATATCAACGCTCAGCGCATCGCGCGGCTCCTCAAGCGCCTCAAACTGGCTGTCGAGCAGGCTTGCCGGCATATAGTGATCCACCCGCGTTTCAAGCCTCTGAGCAATAAGGGCCTTCTGTCCGTTCAAATGGACTATGCGCACATCCTCGCGCCCGCCGACTAGTATATCGCGATAACGTTGCTTGAGTGCCGAGCAACCGAGAATAGCACCGCCGTCCGCCTCGATCCATGCACCAATCTCAGCAGCGAGGATATGCAACCACGGCCAGCGATCCTCGTCGGTAAGCGGCGTTCCATTGGCCATCTTTTGCACATTGCTGTCTGGATGAAAATCATCCGCGTCGTAATAAGACCAGCCGAGCCCTTTCGCCAGTTCTTCACCGACCGTCGTCTTGCCGCTTCCCGTCACCCCCATCAGTATAATGACCATGCGCCTACCCCCGCCATCCTTTCGCGTTATAATATTAATTGCCAGAACATACAATCACTCCCCACTCACAACAAGACTCTATTCGACATCCCACCCAGATGAATTATCACCGTCGCATACAAACAAAATGACCCCGGGTTTCCCCGGGGCCACAATGCACGAACCATTTCATTTAGCCCAAGCGGCTCACATCTACCCAAGCACCCTGCTCGCTCGAAGCATAACAAGCTTCGACAATAGCCACAGCGTCGGCAGCACATTGCAGGTCTTCAGCCAACTCGCCAGCGGGGACCTCACCTCTGATCGCCCGCAATAGCCTTTCTATACGCGTCGGCTTTTCGTCCGCCTTCACCACCGCGACCGGATCCTTACCCGGAACGCCAATGACATAACCCAACTCCTGGTCATTATAAATCGTCCCCTCACTGCCGGTCACTTCCAAGCCGCTGGCACCGCCCGTCTGCACCCAAGAGGCTTCCACTACCCCCAATGCACCACTTTTAAAGCGAAATAGCGCCGTGCCATTATCGTCGACGTCCGGGTAAATCCCTGCTGCATTGCCGATCGTTGCGCAGACCTTCTCCACCGGCCCGAGAAAAGCGCGCATCAGGTGCACCGCATGCGCGCCCATATCCATAAAAGCGCCGCCGCCCGATAGCTCCGGATCGTGAAACCAAGCCAAATCCTCCGAGTCGAACCACCGCCCGTAGGCCGCGTGGTGCGCATTGCGGAAACGCGCGTGCGTGATCTTGCCCAATGTACCGTCATCGATGACCTTCTTGATTCCCTGCATCACATCCGTAAAGGGCTGAAAGTAGCCCATATGCACGATCGTCCCGTGCTCGCGCACCAGTTCCATAGCCCGCTTGGCGTCAGCCGTACTCGTCGTAAAGGGCTTCTCGCAAAACACCGGTTTACCCGTAGGGATCGCCGCTTCCAAAAGCGGTAGATGGCGCGTATTCTCCGCACAGATAATAAAACCATCCACCTCATCTCGGCCGATCACCGCCGCCAAGTCCGCAGAGAATTCACCACCGTGCTCATCAGCATAGCGCTTACCGCGATCCGGCATATCGTCCCACAAGGCGAGCAACTGACAATCGTCCCGGCGGGAAATCTCCTCCAAGAAGCCGCGCGTATGGATATGCGCAGCTGACAATAGGGCAATATTCTTCAAATTCCACTCCTCTGGTTAGGGGGCTGACAAAACCCGGCAAATATAGAGCGGAGACTTCCTACTGTCCAGTCGTCCGGTAGTCCTCAAGCGGGCGCAGAAGCGAGTCGGATAAATTATCGAGCACAAATAAACATATCCACACAAAAACCCGGCGGGATGAATCCCACCGGGCACATAAAAAGAGTCTCAAGCTATGGCTCAAATACCCCAACAAAGCAAACCTTGCCAAGGCCGAGCACCTCGGATTAGTTCGACGCCAAAACCGCGCTCTGTTTAAGCGGCAATTCCAATGTCATGCAGGCCCCCCGATCGCTCTTCTCCACCAGCAAACGACCATCGTGATCGCGTGCAATACCAGCACATACGCTCAAGCCCAAGCCCGTGCCCTGGTCCCCTTCCTTGGTGGTGAAAAACGGTTCGAAAATATCGGACCATATCTCCTCCGGAATACCCGGACCATTGTCTTCTACCTGCAAAGTAACCCACCCCTGGCGGATCGACGTACGCAAGACAACCCTGCCCACACCATCTATCTGCCGTATCGCGTCGCGACTGTTCTGGATAAGATTGAGCACAATCTGTTGGATCTGGCCGGCATGGGCTTCAACCCAAGGCAGATTGGGCTCCATGTCCTCGGCGATTTCGATCTGCTCATTCTGCAGTGTCCGTCGCACCAATACCGCCGTCTCCTGCACCAACCGATTGAAATTCAACCACTCCTTCTTGGCCTTCTGTCCACGGGCAAAATGGAGCAGGCGCTCGCTAATATCGCGCGCCTGCAGGCCGGCTTTATATACCGCCCGTACGCCGTCTTCAACCATCGATTCCATTTTGTCTTCGAGCAACAAACTGCTCTCGCCGATAATCACCGCCAATGGATTATTTATCTCGTGTGCAACCTCCGCGGTCAACTGCCCCACCATCTGCAACTTCTGCACCTGTCTCAACTGCACTTCCTTAGCATGCGATTGCTGCAAGTCTTGCAGACGATAATACAAACCGCTTAAAACCTCCCCCAGTCCTTCGAGGATTTCGGCGTCCTCATCGGAGAAAGCGATCGGAGCTTCGCGATAGATCGCCAGAACGCCCTGGTCAAAACCCGTTTCGAGAATGGCCCCTACTCCGCGCGACAATTGTCCGGCCAGCCAATCTCGCTCCCCCCGCAACTTCGGCACCCGACAACAAGTGCTCGCCGAGCGCCAGGCCTCCAACACCCAGTCCCCTCCCCCCTCCAACGAGCGCCAATATCCATCCGGCGTCAGTGTATGGACACTCAATTTCTGCCCGCCCTTAACCTCCTCAACCCGATACAGACGGCAACCATCATATGCCCCCCCCACTCGGTCCAAAACCTTGCGGACCCGCGCCAGGATTCCGGCTTCTTGATCAGCGTTTTGCAATCTCCAGACCGCCAAACGCAAGGTTTTTAGCAAATGCCGCCCATCCGAGTCATTAACACTATTGTCTTTATACATCGGACCGATCCCATTCCTTCTCACACCTAGAGAATTATTTTTTAGGCGACCTGGATTTTACCACCGCTCCAAACATGGCGCACGGCGCCTTGCAATTCCTGCGCCTGATCTTCAAAACCGAGACTGCTGAAGAGTTCAGATGCCGCACTCCACATGGCGATAGCCTGGGTCGTCTCTCCTCGCTGCGCCGCGGTCTTACCCAACCCCACATAAACCTGCCCTCGACCATGCTCATCGTGCAGCCCCTCATAGGCCCCCAGCGCGCGACGATACATCCCTTCGACTTTATCGACCTCTTCCGACGCGAGTTTCAAATAAATATCGCCTAGTTTTCTACACGTCAGGGCGACACCTTCCGTCCGGTTCATTTCCTCGTATAACTCAAGAGCCTGCTCGAGCTCAAGACAGGCGCCCTCGTAATCCTGTTGCTTGGCGAGTACTGCTCCGAGCCGTCCGTGCACGGCAGCGCTATGCCCTTTGTGTCCGGCGTCTCGATAACAAACCAACGCCTCGCGGGCAAGAGTTTCAGCTTGTTCCAGCACACCGTTGCGCAAGGCCACTTCACAGAGGCCGCCCAATGCTAACCCCCTGCCCGTCGCATAGCCCTCTGCCCTATGGATCGAAAGCGCCTTTTCGAAATACCCTCTCGCCACCTCGACCGCCCCCGTACCTAAATGCATATTGCCCAAGCTCACATAAACCCCGCCGGCCCCCCGCGCCTCACCTGCCTGTAGATACAAAGCCAAGGCCTCATCGAAATACGCCCCGGCACGATCGGGCACCGAACGCGCCAAATACAAGTGGCCAAGATTCGCCAGGAGCTCTGCCTCTTTTTCATTATCTCCAGCCTCCCTGCAATAGGCGAGCGCTTCATCGTATTTTTCTTCTGCCTCTGCGAGCCTTCCAACCGAATAGTCAAGAAAACCCAAATAACCAATCGCCGCCCCGCACCCATCGCGGTCTTCCAACTTCTCGTAAATCGCCAAGGATTCCCGCAAGTAGAAACCCGCCTGCCCGCGATCCCCCCGGACTTCATACAGCAAACCCAGACGCACATAAGCCGCGGCCACATCACCCTTTTCCTTAAGAGCTTCGTTGAGGACTAACGAGCGCCGATACTGCGCCTCGGCCCGATCCAGGTCACCTTCCTCCTGGTAGAGTGTCCCCAAACGATAACAAGCCACCGCCAAACCGCGACGATCGTCGCGGTCGACACATTGCTCAATTGCTGCCAACAATTCTTCCTTGGTCTCAAGCACACTGTTCATAACGCACCTCTGTGTATTGTGAGAGTCGTGGATGATGTTCTAATACAAGTTGGTAGTCACGCCATTCTTCCGGGGAAAGTCCCAGATAGCGTTTTTCAAATTCCAACAGGTCGGGCACCAATCCCAGCTCTGGGATATCTGGGTCCGGCCACAGTGCCGCCAACCAGAAATAGAGCAAACGAATGCGCTCGTCCTGATACTTGGCGACCATATGCTCAATGGCCCGATAGCGCACATCGCCCTCTTCTGGCCGAGCAAAATCGTGATAGTGGTACAAGTGGTACGACCGAGCGTCAACAGCTCTCAACTCGGCTCCCAGGTTGCGCTGTAAGCGGTAGGCCAATTCCCAACCTTCACTGAACGAAATTTCCTCATCGAAACCACCCCCCTCAGCAAGCAGGGCGGCCGGTATCGCCGCATTATGCGGCACAAAACCCACCCAACCGCTCTCCGCCGCAGGGTACGTTTCCAACAATTGGAACACCTGGCCTTGGTATTCTTGCAACGCGGGAAAAGGGTATCCCCCCTCCACCGCACGCTGCTCAATCAACTCAAAGCGATCACGGACCATATCCTTGTCGACCACCAACTCGCCGCGATTGGCGATAAGACGATCGGCCAACACGCTGGGCATCGGCCAATCACCCAATGTGCCCGTTTGCGGATCCTGGAAATACTCCAGATCCGACAAGCAGTACGCATGGCCACAATAGAAGACCCCTGAGCCTTCCTTTTGATAAGCTTGCCAATAGCGCTGCAATAGGTCCGGTGCCGGTAATGCATCACCATCGAGAAAAACAACCAACTCACCCCGCGCCGCCTCGATCCCCCTATTTCGCGCTCGATTGCGCCCCTGGTTGGGCTTGAGTCCAATGACACTCACACGCCCTATGTCCAACTCGGCCAACATCCGCCGAGTACCGTCGGTGCAACCATCATCGACGACAATCACTTCGAAATCGGCTTGCAAGGTCTGA
Organism: Gemmatimonadota bacterium; assembly: GCA_018672475.1. Classification (GTDB taxonomy): domain Bacteria; phylum Latescibacterota; class UBA2968; order UBA8231; family UBA8231. Next base: position 52,824 of record JABHFS010000163.1, read on the forward strand.
TGGGCCAGGCCTTGTAGGACCAACGTGAGCCGCTCGACTTGATTGTGCGTCGCTATAACGACAGATATATCCATCAGATACACTCGACTTCGAGCGTGCAATCGAAACGCAAGCCCTCGGGCATTTGCCAGCGCTTCGCGCTATGCAACGGCTCAGCGACATCTTCCACCTCATACAACGGCAGATTTTTAGCCCCCGCCGCATAGATCAACCGCTGATTATCCAAATGGCCAAAATAATAATCAGAGTATACCGGCCCTTGCTCTTTGATCAGTTGAACCAACCGTGGATCACGCACATTGTTCTTCGTCATCGCTTGCTCACCAATGACAATGCCGTGAAATTCCACTGGCATCCAACCCGATTCCCGTAGGTAAATCTCCGCCCAGGTATGGCCAATCAGCGATTCGCTCCGGCCTTCAGCCCTAAAACGCCCTTCGCCATCAGGATAACCGATTAACGCCCCATTGATCTCCCTAGCTGGGATTCCTTCCGTTCGGCACAAGCTGATAAAAGCACGCGTCAGAGTAATGCAATGGCCCCCGCTATCACTTAAAGTCGCCACCGTGCTGTATAGATTGTTCTGAATGCGATCTTTGGTCTTTTTAAACCGCTTCTTATTGGCAATGGCGTCATAAATCATTCGAGCTTTGGCTTCATCATCTGCGACATCCTGCATTAACGCACGAAATCGCACGACCTCGGGTTGCTGCAATATATTTTCTTCAAACTCGAGACAGCGTGTGCGTTCAGTCGGCGCGAGAGGCCCTACATCTTCACCCTCTTCTCGCCGTTGCTCACATACGCTCAATTCGCAGGTATAACTAAAATCCCAAGGCCCCTCGCCGGCTTCAAAACCATAGCCATAGATAAAACCCATAGACTGGGCAAAATGCCCTTCCATCTTTTCTGGGCTGTAAGCGAGCATTTCCACATAGCGCTGATGCCCCTCTTTCTCGACTGGAATAGGGATATGCACTCTCACCCGCTGGCCGGCTTCAATTCCGTTGGGATGAATTTGCAATCGATAGGTCACCCGATATCCTTGCCAATCATTTCGCGCCACCAAAACCCGATCTTCGATCTTCGAGAAGTACTGCCGCTTCTCCTCCAGCGCCCGATAATCTGCCTCAAAAAACCGAGGCTCGTGATCGTACAACCAATTCCACGAATCGATCTGGTCATAATAAATCCGGTCCGCAACTCGACGATACGGCATACCACTCGTCAGACTATCGGCCAGTAGCTCCTCGACGCATTCTCGCTCAAGCGGCGTAGTCGCCACGAGATACGCGACAAACTCACTTTCCTCTACCAAAAAATCATCATCGACTCGATACACCTGGTCCTTGATCCTGAAATGCGCATCAAGCAAATCGGCGACTACCCCGCCCCCATCCCATGGCGCCAACGCCTGCACAAAGGGCGCACAAGCCGTGCGAAAACGATCATAGTCGTTCAATACCATTTCAATCGCCGCCAAAATATGTTCCGCATCAAAGACCCGACGCTGCAATTTAATCCCCACCCCAAGCGCCTCGACGCGATTGAGATGATATTCCTGATCCAAATGCTCCGGAGCCCCAATAATCGGCACCCCACAGCGCAAGGCCTGATAAATCGCGCCAATACCCACAATGCCCACCATGACCTCCGCCTTTGCCAATATCCATTCACCCGGCAAATAATCAACGACGCGCACATTCTCCGCCTGTATCGCTGTCGTCCAGCGCCCCGCGGTGGTGACCAACACGCGATAAGGTTTGTCCCGAACGGCCGTCACTAACTCATCTAGATAATCGGGCGGCCGACCGCTACTACCACAAGTCACATAAATCAAGGGCAGCGAAGTATCCCATCCTTCGTCGAGCAGATCCACATTTTCTGGAGGTGCAGGCCGGTCGTGCAAAGGGCCAACATAGTAGTAGCCCCCCTTAGACTTGCCCGACGGATGGAATTCCGGAATATCGGCCATCAAATAGAAATTTCGCTGCGGTTTGACCTCTTCGGCCCGTTCGCCCAAATACTCATCAAAAAGATCTCCCGAACTACCAAAATGATCGCCAACAGCTATCGGCTCTGCATAACCTGGCTGATTGTAGGCTTGGGCAATACGCGCGTCATCAATCCCCTCAAGGCGAGCGCTAATCTCCGCCGTCGGTTTCATATCGTGGATCACCAGATTCGGCTTGATCACTTGCATTAACACCCGCTCTGAACTCACACATCGGTCGATCCACGCATGATCGTAATAGGCATAATCTCCCCGCTCTACACATTCATCCATCCGGCTTTGAGGCATCGTTTCCACATCATGCAATTCGAAACCCTCTCGCCGCACGCGATCCACATGGGGACCGCGCCCTGCAAGCACCACATGATAACCTCGATCCTTGAGGATCCGGGCTATCACCAGGGGGCGAATCGTATGCGCAAGACTGTAGCCGTGCAAGAAAATGAGAACAGTCTTGTCCCCTCGATCGTTAGCCGTAGACAGCCGATCGAACTGCTTGCTCCAATTCAGGAGTTTTTGCGCGAGATGTAGGCGAAAAGATGTGAACATAGCTTAGACTCGGTATTATTGATTACCTCCCGATGGGGTCCATCCTCCATCTCGATCATAATCACCAATAGTGACATAACCCATTGCTTGATCAACGACTTGAGTTTCAGGCTCTGCCCCATCTACTCGAATATCTGGAGCCGCTTGCACATCTTCGACCTTGCCCAGTAAAGTAGTCGCAGCAATGGCCATAAAACTCGATGCCCAGCCTAACGATCGACGCACGATCACGCTTGCCTTCTTGGTAGTGCCCATAATACTCTCCTCCGTAGGTTTGCAATAGGAATAGCACGTTTATCTCCAATAATACTTGTCAAATTTCATGCCAAAAAAAAAGCCCCTTCGCAATATTTGCAAAGGGCTTATTTTCAATACTTTATGTCATTTGTCTCAATACAGACAAAATATTGCCTATTACGATATACCGTATTAAATATTTCCTTTCATATCACATGAGGCCTAACCTATCATGAAAACAGCTACTTATATATTTAATACGATATATCGTATTAAATCGCGATAATACGATATATCGCACTCTCTTATTGCAAGACAACTAAACCCTAGCCTTTCTATACTCAACTCCCAACCGATCCAATCGACTTCTAAGCGTAGTTGGCTTTAAACCAAGCAAATAAGCAGCCCCCTTTTTCCCGTGAATGACCCCTCCCGTATGCCCTAATACTCTCTCCAAATACAACTTTTCATACTCATCTAATGGCACGATCCCCCCAAGCCCTTCCATCCGGACCGCTGGCATATTTTGCGCCGGTCCAAAGGGAATATGCTCCGGCATAATACTGCTTTCTCCCGCAAGAATAACCGCCCGCTGCAATGTATGCTCCAACTCGCGCACATTGCCTGGCCAATCGTAATCGATCAAGACCCGCACGGCTAATTCATGTATGAAGGGTTGCTGTTGATGCAGATGGGCTGCGAATTGGCGCACAAAATATTTGGCCAATAGGGGAATATCTTCTTTTCGCTCTCGCAAAGGAGGAACTTCAATAGGTATAACATTTAATCTATAGTATAAATCCTCTCTAAAAGCCCCTTCTCGCACAGCCTCGGTCAAATTCCGATTCGTCGCGGCAATAACCCGCACATCAACATTTATGGGCTGGGTCCCGCCGACTCTTTCTATCGCTTGTTCCTGTAGCACATGCAATAGACGAGTCTGTGACTCAAGCGGCAAATCGCCGATTTCGTCTAAAAATATGGTCCCCTTATCTGCCAGCTCGAATTTGCCTAATTTCCGCGCAATCGCCCCAGTAAAAGCCCCCCTCTCATGGCCGAACAACTCGCTATCAAAGAGCTCTCTTTGCACTGAGCCACAATTTACCTGTAAAAAAGGCCTATCCCTTCGATCACTGCCCTCGTGGATCGCACGCACAGCAAGGCCCTTGCCCGTCCCGGTCTCTCCCAATATCAAAACCGTCAAATCGGTCCAAGCGACTTCTTTGATCTGCCGCTTAATCTGCCGGATCGTCGGGCTCTCGCCAATAAAATCGCCCGAAGCAGAAGCCGAACGCAGCGCCTCATTTAACCCGGCTATACGCAAGTCTTCCGTAACGGAAATCTTAACTTCAGCAATCTTCGAATAATTGAGATCGCGATCAACGGACTGCACCTTAAAGGTATATTCGCCTGGCTCCAACTGTGGATAATCCACTTGCCGATCGCGTGTTTGCCGCCACCCTTCTTCATACCCATCTAAACAATATCGATACACCAAATACGAAGCCCGTTCCAATGGACTCCGCCCCTTAAGCAAGAAGCTGACACGACCAATAGTTGAGGAAAAACTGACTTCGCTATGGGCCTCATATTCATTCCCTGCTATGACCTTTGCGACTTCGACAAATGGCCTTACTCGACGTGGCGTATATTGCACTAACCCATTTCCCGTGCCAGCCCATAAGGTTCCATCCTGATCGACCAGAACATCGTATATGACATTTGCCCCAAGTTGACCCGATATTTGCAAGGTTTGTATTACTTGCCCATCGCAACTACAAATACCACCACCCTCCGTGCCTATATAGATTATACCATCGGTTCTTTGGCAAAATGAAGTGACCAAATCACAAGCTAAACCATCTTTTTGATTTATGTAGGAGACCTTGCTGCCGTCATAAATTGCAACGCCCTCATTCGTTCCCACCCACAAAGATTCGTCTTCCCCTGTAAATAGAGCCAATACAGCCGCCCCCTCAATCGCTGCAAATCTTGTAAAATCCTTCCCATCATAAACACAAAGACCATCCCAGGTAGCTGGAGACGCAGACCCCATCCACACCTTGCCATCACGGGCAATTTCCAATGCACCTATCCAGGTCGGATAGTCTCTGACCTTATCCGACGAGAAAACCTTAGTTTCAGATTCAGAATAACAACCGAATCCAGCCCCAAGCTTTGAAGCAAACCAAATCGAACCATCCAGATCTTCTTTTACAGTGCTAATCTCACTTGCCCCCAACCCCGCCCCACTTATTACCCGGACGAAGTCTTGTCCATCATATTCCCAAAAAGAACCATTTCTACTACCAAGCCATATTTTTTCATTCGAACTTGCACATAAGCCCGTTACACCCTCAACATTTAATTCATCAGGTAAGCTTATAGCCTCAATGCTCTTCTTATCATACCGAACAAGCCCAGCCGAAGAAGCCGCATATATGGGACCGGTTCCATATTGCGCAATGCTAGTGATCTGATTAGATAACAAACCCTGATTCGTTTGATAAATTTTCACTCGGGTTGCATCATAATAATACAATCCCATCCCATAGGTCCCCACCCACACTCTTCCGATACTATCGCAACACAATCCTAGCCAAATGATCGCATTGACACTACTAACCATCCTGAAAATTTCGCCGTCGAAACAATACAAAATTCCGATGCGACTACCAAGCCAGATCGTCCCAAGAGAATCAGCCGCTAAGCTCACAATATCCCGTGGAACTTCTTGCCCGACCTCTACATTATTTACGACCTTGTTTTGATCAACGAGGAACAACTCTTGCCCCGTCGTGAACCAAATTGTACCATCTTCCCTAGGCAATATTGAAGTAATGCTACTCTTTTCGTCAAATTCTACAATTTGAGTAATGCCCTGCGAATTAAAGCAGTAGAGACCATATCCTCCGAGCCAGACCTGCCCTGCAGTGTCTACCTTTATATCATTAATACTTATCCCAATATCCGCTTGAGCATCAGAAAGATAAATCTCATCAAGCTGCCCCCCATCCCATCTATATACTTTGGGAGATATTCCAGGACTCCCTTCAACTCCAAACCACAAATGACCATTATTATCCTTACAACTTCCCCACAAAAAACGTTCGGGCGCTCCTATATCAATTGTTTCAAATCGCCCATCAACATAACGACTCAGCCCCATACTGGTCCCCAACCATATACAGCCCTCGTCATCTTCAATAATACTGAATACTCCATCACCCGCTAAACCATCTTTTCGGGTATACGATTCAAAGATATCGCCATCATAAATCACCACCCCACGGTCATGAGTCCCAACCCAAAGCAAACCCTTACGATCTTCGTAGATACATTCGATCTTCATATCAGGCAGTCCATCGCGCATGGAAAAATGCTCCCATACACCAACTCCCTCAGCCGTCGTCTGTACTTGACTCTCTAAATTCATCGGATCTTTCTAGTGGGATAGTGCCAGGGCTAAGGCCGGATTTTATTTGCCTTTGGCCAATTCAATTTCTGTACCCATTCATACAGATTTGATTTTTCGTCTCTCATATTTCTATAAAGACTATAAACAAAACTATCCAATAAAATAGGCTTCTCTATCAAGTCTTGTGCTCCATTTAGCAGCGCTTCTTTTGCCATCAAAGGATCCGCTCTATCCGATAGCATTATTATCTTCGTATTCTTTCCGACTTCCCTCAATTTTCGAATAACATTCAAACCCGACAAGTTCGGCAATGATTCGTCTATGATTGCCAAATCATATTCTTTAGACAACATTCGATCATAGGCACAAAATCCGTCGTTGACGACTTCCACTGATGTGCCTACGCGTTTCTTTGTTAATATCCGGTAGATAAACCCACAAGAATACACATCGCCATCAGCGAGCAAAATTCGCGACATAGTCAAAGCTGCCTCCTCCTAAATATTTCAACCTGAGGTCACGGCTTATGATATACATGGACTACGATAAGAAAACAAACAAAATACACTGATCATACAAACAAAAACTAATTCAAAAGACAAAAACTGATTGGAAATCAAAAAATTGGCCAAACAAACAAGGTAAATTAATAGATTTCACTTCCTGAGAAGCGAGCCCAATTTCGTCATCTATCGTATTTATGATACGATGTAATTTGATCGAATATACCTGAAAAATAATCGACCTTTACAAATTTCCCACCTTTAGAACAATACAATCCATATCCACCCATCGACACATTACCATCTTTCTCTACTGCCGTACCATTAATGCTATACCCTCTTTCATCTTATTCTTCTGTACCCCTCTTCAATCTGGACACCGCTTATCCCAACCTCCGCCGATACATACGAAATTTACTATTTATTACAACAAAACCCCCGCCGAATGCCCTGCGGGGGTTTTACACTATTGCCATTGTGAATATCACTACTTGAACACAACGCCCAACATTTTTATAGAGCACTCCGTCAACACCGAATTCACCCACCTCTTAGGATCGCTCGGATACATAACGATGTACGGTTAGATCGTGCACAGTCGTTTTCTCTCAAACTATCAACTCCGACAAGACGCGGCGATCGCAATCTTTAGCCTAGGGTAAAGATCAGACATGGCCTTGCTCCAATGCAAACGATCAGACCGCAACGACGAGCTTTCACTCGCCGCCTAACACTCGGTGCTCAAACATATGCATCAAGCGGTCGACATCGACCTTCATCGCGCAATCTACCGGGTAACCCTGACGCTCTTCTTCATCGCTAAAAGGGCGACGGTCGACTACGACCTGCCCAGTCGTCAATTCACCCATCGTTTCCACGTCGAGCACCAGTGTCTCCATCTCAAACAGCGACGAATCAATCCCCAAGGCAACGGCGGCCGGATCATGTAAATGCACACCTGCGTAATTATAGTGCTCTTGCTCAAAGGCGATAACGGTCCGGGTCGACTCCCGTATAAAACGGGCGATGGCATCATCGCGTCCCGCCAGCCGCGCCGCGATCGTCTCGGCAGCCAAACCGAGTTGATGTGTCACATCCAGCGGGATAAGCGACATATTGGTCTCGGCCTTAATCAACTGGTGAAAAGCGTGCGGATCTGCGAAGCTATTGAACTCGCTGACCGGGGTGATATTGCCCGCCTCGGCCAGCGCCCCCCCCATAACCAACACGCGACGGGCTTGGTCGAGGATACCCGGCTGTTTCTTTTCGACCAGGGCCAAGTTCGTCAGCGGCCCAGTGGCGACAACGATCACCTCGCCAGGGCGAGCCTGAATGCCTTCGATGAGAAAGTCTAGCGCATTGCCCGCCGGCAGCATCTCCGGGTCGGGCAAGACCGCATCGCCCAATCCACTCTCGCCGTGCACCGCTGCGGCATGCACAAGCTTGCGGACTAGGGGCTCTCCGGCACCAACATAGACGGGGATCTCATCGCGGCCCATCAATTCCAAGACCTGCAGGGCGTTGCGCGTGGCTTGATTTAGCGGCACATTGCCAAATACCGTCGATATGCCCAGTAGCTCCACTTCGGGAGACTGCAGAGCTAGCATGATGGCCAGCGCATCATCCACCCCCATATCGACGTCGAGAATAATCGGTTGCATAAAATACCCCTATCGCTAGTCTTCAGCGCCGTCCTGCGCAATATAGCCCACGCGCTGCCTGGCGTTTTCTATGTCGACCCAGCGGCGCCGATTGTCTGACATCCCATAAAAAATATCGAATCGGACATCATCGTCTGCGTCTATGCAGCACTTGATCAACTCGGCGATATCGCGTTGGCTGCACCATATATCGCCCCGCCCATTGCGCGCCTCGTCTTCTCCGGTGACCCACCCAATGCGAATGCACAAACACGACATATCGTGGCTGTGGGCATAGACGCGAGCCAGCGACTCGCTCCACACCTTGCTCGCAGCGTAGAGGTTACGCGGCTGCGCGGGAGTCGCTGGGCTGACCTTGACGAGATCTTCAAACACCGAATCCGCTCCCCCTCCGACCACGCTGCGATAGGGCTCTTCTTCGGTGTCGCCATGCGACACTTGGATCGTACTCGCCGAGATAACCCGACTCACTCCGGCTTCGCGACAAGCCTCGTATATATTGTAGGCGCCTATAAGGTTATTATCGCGCAGACTCTCCCAACCCCGACCGGCCGGATCAGCGGCCATGTGCACCACCGCGTCCATGCCGGCGACCGCTCGCCGCACGCCCTCTATATCGGCAATATCGCACACCGAGAACCGCTCTTCAGATAGGTCAATGGTGCGTTGGTCAGAAATTCGCTCGGAAAGCGTCCGACGACGCCCAAGACCATAGAGCGCATAGCGGTCCGGCCACTGGCTCAAATACAAATAGGCGGCACTGCCGACAAGACCTGAAACTCCAGTAATCAGTACCTTTTTAGGCGACATAATTATACCTTCCATGGATATAAAAAAACAAGTAAGCAGAATGCTTATCGACCACCACCGCGATCGAGTGTTTCTGGCACTAAGCCGCCGAGAATCATCGCCCCTAAAAGCCCAATACCCGCAACAATCAGCGGCGCGGTGGCCAAACCGGCCAAATCGGCAATATGCCCGACGACCAATGGGCCTCCGGCATTGCCGAAATCACCGACAAAACGCCACATCCCGAGGAATTCGCCCCGAGATTCAACCGGTGCCAAATCGGCCCCCAAGGTCATCATCGTCCCTGACCCCAAACCATTGCCCAAGCCTATTAGCAGTGACACCCCCAACAACAAAGAGAAATCACCAGCCAAGGGGACCAAAGCCATACCGAATGACTGGATGATAAAACTAGGCACATAGGCATATTTGCGCCCCCAGCGATCCATAATCACCCCAGCCGGATAAAACATCAGCATATCGATGGCCGATGACAGACTGATAATCAACCCCACCTCGTGCAAGGCTAAACCCAAGACCTCGGCCGCATAGAGCGGAATGATGGCATGGCGGGCGGTGCGGATTAACTGGGCGCAAAGTTGCCCCGAGCCAGCGGTCAATAATGGCCGATAATGTGCCCTCAACACCGCGCCAAGTCGACTGCCGGTCGGCCTATCGCCCTTGTCTTTCTCCTCGTCCTCAACCCAAAGCAAGACCACGACAATGCACAATAGCCCCAAACCCGCAAAGACCAAAAACGGCATGCGCAAACCAAATGTAGCCCCGACAACACCCCCTACCGCCGGCCCAGCAAAAGTCCCGACCCGCCCCAATCCGCCGAGCATTGCGATTGAGCGCCCCCGTTGACCCGTCTGAATCAAGTCGGCAATGTATGCATGCCGGGAAATCGTCCACAGCGCACTGCCCGCCCCCGAAAGAAAGCGCCACGCCAAAACCTCGGGCAAGCCCTGGGCCCAAAACAGGGCCAATACACCGCCGACATTTAGCGAAATCCCGAGCAACATGATCCGCTTGTGCCCCAGCCGGCGCACCAAGACACCCGCCGGCACATCAAAGAGCAACGTCCCCAAACCTTGCGCGGCCAAAACCCAGCCGACTATACCGTATGAAACTTCGAAAGATAGGGCATATACCGGCAGGATAGGGATAATCAGGCCACTGCAACAGGCCATAATTAGCGTCGGTAAATACACCGTACGCACCAAGTGTCCTGCTCCACTGAAAGAGGCTGACAGAAAGGATCCTTTCGCTCGAGGGTGGGGTAAGCAGTCAAAATAGATCAAGCGAAAAACACCGGCAATGGAGCATTGACTCTTGATGGTTATAATTTTACATAAGTATTTTATTATTATATATCTTATGTGCGCACCGGGCTAATCTTCGACTCCCCGTTCCCAGCGACGATCCCGCATAGTGAAAGACAAAGTCCTGCATTCTCTGCGCGACGCCATCCCCGCATCCGACAGCCTCAAGGCGCAAGCAACCCAATATAGGTATTTTCGAAACATTGCCGATCCCTGCCCTATTGCTAGACGACACCGGTACGGTGATCGATGTCAATGAGGCTTTTGTCGAATTCGGACGCCAGACCAAACCACTCGAACCCGACAGCAACCACAGCGGCCTTTCACTGCTCAAATTCGTCAACACCCCAGGCGGCATGGAGAGCTTGCAAGCATTGATCGACGCGATGCTGCAAAGGGGTGAACTCGGCGCAATCGAAGGGGCAGTAGTCGAGAATGGCCACACCGCCACTGTCGTCGTGCGCGGCACGCCCTTGGAAGACGGCGACGAACACACCATAGGCGGCGTATTAGTTGCGCGAGGATATCACCGAGCGCCGACGTCTATAAAAGCGCCGTCACAACCATCCTCGAAGTCCGCGACGCGGGTCTGGACATGCGCTACCAGCGAAGACATTGAACGGGGCTTGCTGGCGCTACCCGACGCGCTACGCGAATTGGCCGTGCCTTTCGAGGACTACGGAGTAAACCTGATCGGCCCCGAAAGCAAAGACACTTCGCTGTGGTTCCACAGCATGCGCACCGACAAGCGCTGGGGCCAAGTTGAACCGGACGCGGGGGCACTGATATCACGACCGCGATCTGGAAGGCGAGCAAAACGGCCTACCGCCGTGACCTCGACACGGAAGATCCCTACGGCGAAAGCGCGCAAATCGATATCGATCTGGGGCACCATGTTCGTTCAATCGTCGAGGGTGCCCTTCTCCCACGGCCCCCTCGCCGTCAACAACGCACGACCCAATGCCTTCTCACAAACCGACATCGACATTCTCGAAGACGAAGATCCCCTCGTGCGCCAGCTCAGGAGCCAATTAGCAATGAACGGAGAAGATAACACCTCATTCGATATCACCTTCTCCGACCAGCCGTCGACTACCCTGCTTTAAATCCGCAACCGCTCACATTCTTCCATCGACAATTCAGCACCGCCAGCCGCCGCGTTAGCACCGGCCTGCGTCGGCGATTTGGCCCCCGGGATCACGACCGGCCGTGCGGGGTGCGACAGGGCGTACTGCAACGCCTTTTCGACCATCTCGGCCCCCGGCGCAACGACCTCGGATAACTTGGCCACCTGAGCCACTTGTGCCTCATATGCTGCCCGCTGGCCCTGATCGCGATTGAAGCCCGCGCGCACATCATCCGCGAATACCGAATCGAGATCATAACGCCCCGAAAGTAACCCCTTCGCCAACGGACCCCGCACCATCACCGCAATACCCTCCTGCTCGCAATAGGGTAGGAACGCCTCTTCAGCTTGGCGATTCAATAGCGAATAGTCGACCTGGACCACGGCGCAATTACCGTCGCGATTGAAGTTTTTTAGCACTTCGAGGCTATTCGTAGAAATTCCGTAATACCGCAGACGCCCCTCCGCGACCAATGCCGCGAAGCCCTCGAGATAAACCGTCGGGTCCTCGAGATCCCCCTCGTGACACAAGAGCACATCGTGCCAGTCGGTACGCAAACGGTGCAACGAGGCGTGCGCGCAGATGCGGATCTGATCGACGGTATCCTTGGGCATTCCGCCGCCGGTGCGCTTGCCCCAATTGCCGATCTTACTGACGAGATAGACCCGATGCCGGATTCCCGTCAAAGCCCGTCCCAGACGCTCTTCGGAAAGCCCATTGGGCAAACCATACGATTCCGCGGTATCAAAGAGGTTCATGCCCGCATCAAAGGCGGCGCGCACCGTGGCGAAGGCCGTCTCTTCGTCGACGACTCCCCACTGGTTGCCAATATTCCAAGTGCCCAAACCCACCGTGCCGACTTGCCAGCCCGTTTTGCCAAAATCCCTATAGAGCATATCGCCCCCTTACACCATCGGTTCAGCGCGCTGGGTCAACTGAATGGCGAAACCCCACGGGTCGCGCACCATCGCCAGCACATCGCCAAAAGGCGTCTGTCCCGGACCGCCGACTTTCTTCGCTCCAGCCGCCTCCAAGCGCGTGATCGTACCCTCCATATCCTCAACTGCGAAGGCCATATGCAAGACCTGCGGATCCTGCGCGGCGTAGTCCGGAATCAGATCGGGGGGGTTGTTGTAGAGTTCCATCATCACCCGGCCGGTCGAATCGGCGAGAAAATGCATATGCGTTGGCTCCCCGACATGGCGGACGATCTGCATCTGCAAATGCTCGACATACCACGCGGCGACAGCCGGCGGGTCTTCTACATTGATGGCAAAGTGTTCGAATTTCATCGCTTGTTCTCTCCTGGTTTGAAGGTATGCGGCTAAATAATACCGCCTACCGGCAATAAAGACAAAAACCCTATTTATTTTTGCACCATGGACAATATACACATGTATACCATTGGTGGAATATAGAAGTCGAGATCCGCGGCGTTGCCACCTGGTCACTGCACTCCGTCGTATAAAATGCGCTAGCTGCGCTCTTGTTGGCTGCAACAGTTTTTATGCCCGTGGCGAACAGGTCTTCCAGCCGCATTTACCAAAGGGCCCTGTCGTAGTCTTGGGCCATAACGACGGCTTCTTCGGGCGGCTACCCCACGGGCTCCACAGCCAAGCCATGATTAGCGCGATAAGTCCGAGTGACATCGGAAATGTCATGGCCAGAAGCGGCCCCTATGGCATTGGGACTTCTTTTGTAAGGCCATAGGCCACTACGCGTCTTGTCTATCGTTTCGCCTGCGCGCGTTGGGTTACCCACATTACCCACAGCACCTCGTAGAGATGAATCGGTCGGTCGATTTTTTTCAGGTCGCGATTGCCGACGTCTTTATAATCGTAATCGAGAAGACATCCGACGAAATAAAGATCTGCCCGGCGAGGATCTCGCTGTGCCGCGTGAGCAGTTTGAGCGCTTGTACTTCGTCGGCGGGGAGCTTTTTACTCTAACTAACCATGTCCGTGAACCTGATCACGGCCAGCTTGCGCGTTTCCATAGGTCTGATCCAATTTTGCGCCGGAATGGGCTCTCCGACTATTATATATGAAGCCATACCAGTGCAAAGCGGTTATTCAGCCCTATATAAGCTCTTTGCCGACCCAGATAAGTTCAACGCGAAAAAGGCCAAAAACGCTATGAGTAACAACAAAACCCTCGACGCCGTCGCGGAAATATTTGCGCGCTTCGCACACTATGGCAACCTCGAATACGGCGAATCGGTCACTCAGCGACAGCACGCGCTGCAGACGGCCTGCCTCGCCGAAGACCAAGGTGCCGGCTCGTTGCTTATCGCCGCGACCCTGCTGCATGACTTCGGCCACCTGCTGCACGACGAAGACATCGCCGATAGGGGCATTGACGCGGTACACGAGGAGTTGGGGGCGCAGTATCTCGAACGCTACTTCGTACCCGCCGTCGTCGAACCCGGCCGTCTGCACGTGCAGGCCAAACGCTATTTATGCGCCGTCGACCCCGCCTACTTCTCCACCCTATCACCCTCTTCAGTGCAAAGTCTCGCCCTGCAAGGTGGCCCCTTCGACCCGGCGGGAGTCGCCGCGTTCGAAGCATTGCCGCACTGGCAAGCTGCGGTCGACCTACGCCGCTGGGATGACTTGGGAAAAGATCCGCATATGACGACACCCCCTCTTGAGCATTATCGCCCGCATATTACAGCCGGACTCAAGACTGACGCGTCGTGAACGTCGCCGTCCTGCTCTCCGGTGGTGTCGACAGTTCCTTGGCGCTGGCCTTGCTCAGCCGCGAAAAGGGCATCGCGCTCAAAGCTTATTATCTCAAGATCTGGCTCGAGGATGAACTAGCCTTCCTCGGGGACTGCCCCTGGGAAACCGACCTCGCCTATGCACGCGAAACCTGTGAGCAATTTGGCGTGCCGCTCGAAATCGTCCCCTTGCAAAGCGAATACCGCGAAGAAATCGTCGAGCACGCCCTCGCTGAACTGCGCCTCGGGCGCACCCCAAGCCCCGACATCTTCTGCAACCAGCGCATCAAGTTCGGGGCCTTTTACCGGCGGGTCGCCGGCGAGTGCGATAAAATCGCCTCCGGCCACTATGCCCGCATCGAAGAAATCGCCGGCCAACCTCACCTGCGCCGCGCCCCCGACCCCGTCAAAGACCAGACCTATTTTCTGTCCCACTTGAGCCAGGAGCAATTGGCGCGCATCCTCTTTCCCATCGGCCATTTGCATAAACGAGAAGTACGCACGCTCGCCGCCGAGTTCGACCTGCCGGCCAAAGAGCGCAAAGACAGCCAGGGCATCTGTTTCTTAGGAAAGATCAACTACCGGGATTTTGTCCGCTTTCATTTGGGAGAGCAGACCGGGGACATTGTCGAAAAGGCGAGCGGAGAGAAAAAAGGCGAGCACCAAGGGTATTGGTTTTACACCATAGGCCAGCGCCACGGGCTGAAACTGGGCGGCGGCCCCTGGTACGTGGTCGACAAGGATGCGACTGAAAACAGAATCTATATCGCCCACAGCGAAGCGCCCGAACGCATAGGTCGCCGCAATCTGGTAGCCGAGCACATCAACTGGATCAACAGCGCCCCTGCACTCGGCGCGTTACAAATAAAGCTGCGCCACGGCCCCGCTCTCGCCTCCGGCCAAGTTCAGATGCTCGACGCGGACCGTGCGGAGATAGCATTGGCCGAACCCGACCTCGGCGTCGCCCCCGGCCAACACGCCGTCTTCTACGACGGCGAGACCTGTCTCGGCGGCGGCATCATCGCCTAAGCCATCGTCTGCAACATGGCCTCGGTGACTTGATAGCGCAGCGCCTCTCCCCGCTGCCAACGTGCGCATTCCTCGATCATATGGTCGGCCATCCGCACCAACTCGTCGTTCATCGAACCGGCGATATGCGAACTGAGCTGCACATTGGGCAAGGTATAAAAGGCCGATTCCGGCTCGGGTGGTTCGGGCAAGGTCACATCGAGCAGCGCGGTCACATCAGGCCGGCGGCGCAAAATATCAATCAACTCCCCTTCGACTACTTGCGCGCCCCGCCCCGTATTGATGAAGGTCGCATCGGGCCGCATTGTGACAAAGAGCGTGCCGTCGAGTAGCCCCTCGGTCGCGGGAATATTGGGCAGGTGGTTGCTAACAACGAACGAACGAGCAAATAACTCGCTCAACTCAACCAATTCAACCCCCAATTCAGTCGCAGTATCTCTATCGACATAAGGATCATACGCCAATACTTGTAATTCAAAAGTGCGCAAAAGCTCCGCCACCGCACGTCCGACCATCCCCAGTCCCACCAGGCCAACGACCTCGCCGAAGACGCCGGGACCACCGAAGACCTGATGGTCACGGCGGGTTTCGCGCACGTTGCAATCGCGCGTATTGCGAAAGTAGCCCTTGCAAGAAAGCAGCACTTGCGCCAGGGTGAACTCGGCCACCGGCACGGCGTTGGCGCCCCAACCACTACAGAGCACCAGGCCGTGTTGCAAAAGCGGCGCGGCAAAACCCTTTACCGAACCCGCCGCGTAAAACACGGCCTTGAGTTCGGCCATCTGCGCCAATTGCTCCGCCGCCAGGAGCGGCATTCCCCAGGTCGAGAATACGGCATCGAGTTCTGGCAGGACCGCCGCGTGCTCGGCAAAATTTTGGCTGGTAATGATTTGTGGATAAAGTTCGACGATACCAGCCACGGCCTCCCTGCGGCCTTGGCCGTAGACCCGCTCGACCTTGTCCGGACTATCGCATAAAAATGCGGCTCTTTTCACAGCATCCCTTTCACTTGGCTCGATTGACCTTGTTAAGGCATTCAAAATACCATTGAAAACTACAAGGACCAAACCCCATGGCCAATTTGCTAACCGTCTTCGCGCGACAGGGCGAATTGCTTCCGCACGAAGACCACGACGGATAATCGTTGTCCACTAAGACGGCGATCATTATCCTTTACCAAACCCAAACCACCAGGAGATAGACTATGTCCACCGCAGCCGCAGCCGAGCAGCCCGTTTCCCCGTATAAAAGGCTCAGCCAAGAGCAGATAGACGAATTCCATTTGCGCGGCTATATCGCCTACGGCAAACTGCTCGACGATCCGCTGATCGAAGTGTTACGCGCGGAATACGACCGCCTCTTCGCCGAGGCGCGCCAGACTGGGCGCTTTCGCAACTTGTCAACCGGCGATACTGAAGATCTCGATGAAAAGAACAACGCCGACGAGCAGATGTTACAAATAATGCAGATGTGCGAACGCAGCCTCGACTTCCGGCAACTGCTCTACGACGGACGCATCCTCGATATCGCCGAGGATCTCATCGGCCCCAATATCCAGCTCTTCCACGACCAAGCCCTCTTTAAACCGGCCCATCACGGCGGTTCGGTCTTCTGGCACCAAGACAACGCCTATTGGCAATGCGTACCCGCCAACCTGGTCAGCTGCTGGCTGACGCTCGACGACGTAAATGTCGCAAACGGCGCCATGCACCTGATGCCCGGCTCACATCTAACACCCCTGGGCCACGAGCGCACTAAAAAGGGCGGCTCCCTGCTCGACATCGGCGACCAGATCGACCAGACACAAGCATCGGTCGTCGACCTGCCCGCCGGCGGCGTATTGTTTCACCACTGCCAAACGCTACACTATACCCCGCCCAACAACACCGACCGCCAACGTCGGGCTTTCGCCATTCATTTTATGCCGCCCGGCACGCGCCAGGCGGCCACCGGCGACTTTCTGCAAGTTTCCTTTGGCCGGCCCATGCTGCGCATGCGTAGCTAAGCTCGCTGCAAGCCATACGACACCACCAACTATCCGAAGCAACTTTACAATGAAAGAGACACTGCATGCACGATCCGCGCTTAGACACCCTCGCCGACCTGCTGATCAAACATTCGACCCGCCTCGAACAGGGCGAAAAAATCCTAATCGAAACCTTCGATATCCCGGAGGATATGGTCATCGCCCTGATCCGCGCCGCACGCAAAGTTGGGGGCGTCCCATTGGTATCTTGCAAACAAAACCGCATCCAGCGCGAGTTGATCCAAGCCGGGCAGGAAGAGGCGATGCAAACAATCGGCGAATGCGAGACCTATCGCATGGAGCGCGTACAGGCCTATATCGGCCTGCGCGGCAGCCGCAATGTCGCCGAACTCTCCGACGTGTCCGCCACCGCGATGGAACTATACGAACGCCATTGGGTCCAGCCGGTGCATTTCCAAGTGCGAGTGCCCAAGACCAAGTGGGTCGTTTTGCGCTGGCCTTCCGCGTCGATGGCTCAGCAGGCCAAGATGAGCACCGACGCCTTCGAGGATTTCTACTTCAATGTCTGCACCCTCAACTACAGCAAAATGGCCGAGGCGCAAAAACCGCTCGCCGCACTGCTCGAGCAAACCGACAAGGTCCATATCACCGGCCCTGGCACCGACCTGCGCTTTAGCATAAAAAACATCCCCGCGATTCCCTGTTCCGGCGAGCACAATATCCCCGACGGCGAGTGCTTCACCGCGCCGGTCCGCGACTCGGTCGCAGGCACCATCCGCTTCAACACCCCCACCCTCTACCGGGGCACGCCCTTCGAAGATATCAGTTTGCGTTTTGAAAATGGCCGTATCGTCGAAGCTACCGCCAGCGATACGGACGCACTTAACGACATTCTCGACGCCGACGATGGCGCGCGCTTCATAGGGGAGTTCGCAATCGGTTTCAACCCCTTTATCACCACGCCGATGCTCGATATCCTATTCGACGAAAAAATTGCCGGCTCCTTCCACTTCACTCCCGGCCAGGCCTACGAAGTCGCCGACAATGGCAACCGCTCGTCGGTGCATTGGGACATGGTGATGATACAGACACCCGCATACGGCGGCGGCGAAATTTATTTCGACGAAAAATTAGTGCGTAAGGACGGGCTATTCGTCGTACCCGAACTGTTGAACCTGAACCCTGAGCATCTCAAATAGGGCTCGAACGCAAGGGGACGAATCAATAATGCTACTCGTCGACGACTCCCTCGTCAGCGATAAGGCATCTGCTCGGACTCAACGTGGGCGACCTCATCGTCTAAGCTATTCTTTCAATGCCGTTTCTAACGCGGGAACCCCTTGCTGGATAAAACATTCGCCCGCACCCTATTTTTTACTATATTGAACACTCTATTTTAGCTTTTATTTACAACTATTTAGCTATAACACCGTACAAATTAGCAATTAGAGTTTGCGATATTTACCCAAGAGCGATTAGCGACTATGAACGATTCTTTTCTCATTAGACCCGACGAACTCAGCCTGCGCTTCCGACACCAACCCGGCCAGCGCAAACTCTCGTTCGCCAATTTTCACGGCACCCCCGAAGAATGGCGCGAGGCCTGTCGCGCCAAACTCGTAAACCTGCTGGCTCTGGAAAAACCGCCGCAGTGCCCCGTTGCGACGCAGCGCGAAACCCTCATTGGAGGCATTGAAGTCGAAGCGTTGATAATGACCATCGATGAACAACTCTCCATTCCCGCTTATTTATTTGTCCCGCAAGAAATTGAAAAAAGCACGGTCATTGCCTTGCACGGCCACGGGGAAGTCGGCCCCGCCATCGGCCTCGGCGACGATTACCACCACGGGTTCGCCCTCGCATTAGCGCAAGCCGGCCACTTGGTCCTCTGTCCCGAATTGCGCGGTTTCGGTGCGTTAAAGGATCTGGCCCAACAGCAAGAGGGCCATCGCCTCGACTACTGGACCACAGACGGCCACCAAGCCTATTCACTTTGCAGCGACGGCTTTCAACACGGCACGCCACTCATCGGACAGACCATAGAGGATCTGATGCGTTGGGAGGATTGGCTGGCCCGCGAATACGAAGAGCTACAGCTCGACGCAGTCGGCATCTCTTATGGCGGCGACCTCGCGCTGGCCTATTCGGTGTTCAGTGCCCGGGTGCGCAGAATATTCGCCAGTGGTACGCTGGGTTCGTTTTCCGCCATTTACGCCCGGTGTTCTAACGCGCCGGCCCACTGTATCCCCGGCGTGCTAGAATGGATGGACCGCGCGGATATCGCCGGCCTCAATGCCCCGCGCCCCACCGCGCTGCACTATGGTGAACTCGATAAACCCGGGCCGGGCAACCACTCGGCTTCCTTTAACGAAACCGTCGAACCCGCGCTCGCAGAATTGCGCGCGATCTATGCGGCCTTCGACGCCGAAGACGCCGTGCGGCAGATCGTCAGCCCGGGCCAAGGGCACGAGATGGACAATGACGCGCTCTTGGACTTCTTGGCCGGCTGATCAATGGACGCGCTAAACCCCCAAGCCATCGCCGCGCTCACCGCCCTACTCGATGAGCGTCTGGACTTCTCATCGGTGGTCCGCGAGCAACACGCCGCCGATGCCTCCTACCACGCGCCACAACTACCGCAAGCCGTAGCCTATGTGCAAAACGTCGACGAAATCGCCGAGATTGCCCGCGTCTGCACGGAGTTCCATTTGCCCATTATACCCTTTGGCACCGGTACCGCCGTCGAAGGCGGTATCGTCGCCGCCTCTGGCGGCCTTTGCATCGACCTATCGCGGCTGAACCGAATCCTCCGCGTCAGCCCCACCGACATGGACGCAACGGTCGAAGCCGGCGTCACCCGCATCCAACTCAACAACTATTTACAAAGCGAAAACACCGGCCTGTATTTCCCGGTCGACCCCGGTGCGGACGCGTCCCTCGGCGGCATGGCGGCCACATGCGCCTCCGGCAGCGCCGCCGTCGGCTATGGCACCATGCGCGAAAACGTACTCGGGCTCAAGGCCGTCTTTGCCGATGGCTCGATCGTCGAAGTCGGGGGCCGGGCGCGCAAATCCTCGGCCGGCTACGACCTGACCCGATTATTGGTCGGTTCCGAAGGCACCTTGGCCTTAATCGCCGAAGTCACCCTGCGCCTGAAAAAATTACCCACCGCCGTCTCCGCTGCCGTCTGCCCCTTCGCCAATATCGACTCGGCCGTGGCCACGGCCATCGGCATACTCAGCACCGGCGTCCCGGTCGCCCGGCTCGAATTGCTCGACGAAGTGCAAATGCAAGCCTGCAACCAATATTCAGCCCTCGACTACCCAGTCGCCCCAACCCTCTTTCTTGAGTTTCACGGTTCGGAAAATGCCGTAGTCGAACAGGCGAAAAATGCCGAGGACATCGTCCGCGAACACGGCGGCGGCCCCTTTCGCTGGGCCACCGAGACCGGCGCACGCGACCGCCTGTGGCAGGCCCGCTACGACGCCTACCACGCCTCGCGCGCGCTGCGCCCCGGCTCGGCTGGCTATGTCACGGATGTCTGTGTGCCGATCAGTGCGTTGGCCGACTGTATCCGCAAGACGAAAGAAGCCCTGGCCGATCTCACCTTCCCAGCCCCGCTCTTCGGCCATGTCGGCGACGGCAATTTCCACGTCGTATGCCTTATCGAACCCGGCAACGACGACGAACTCGCGCAAGTCCGACAATTGGGCCAATATATAATCGAGTTGGCGTTGGCGGCGGGCGGCACCTGCACCGGCGAACACGGCATTGGCCTAGGTAAGATCGCCGCCCTCGAAGCCGAGTGCGGGGCCGGCATCGACATCATGCGCCGAATCAAACAGGCCCTCGACCCGAATCAAATTATGAACCCCGGCAAAGTCTTGCGCCGCTGAAAGGATGATTATGGCTCCCGTCTCATTCAAAGGTGTTTTCCCCATTGTTATCACGCCCTTTGACGATAACGAAAATATCGATCTCGAATCCTTTGACCGCATCATCCGTTTTATGGGGTCCATCGGCGCCGACGGGGTTACCATCCTAGGTGTCTTGGGCGAGTCGAACCGCCTGACCGACAAAGAACGTGAGGCGCTTACCCAGACTGCAGTCGCCGCCTCGGACGGGCTGCCCATCATCGTCGGCACCAGTCATCCGGGCACCCGCGCCACCTGCGACTTGAGCCAAATGGCCGAAGCGCTGGGCGCGGCCGGCGTGATGGTCACCCCTTCGCGCGAGGCCGTGCCGAACCCGGAGCGGATCTTCGAATACTTCCAGCGCGTCGCCCAGGCGATATCGATTCCCATCGTCGCCCAAGACCACCCAGCCTCAACACAAGTGCATATGGCACTGCCTCTAGTTCTGAGGCTACTCGACGAAATACCCCAGATCGCCTGTATCAAACAGGAGGCCACTCCGACACCGCCGAAAACCCGCGCGCTAATCGCCCAGATGCCCACCGGCCGCGCCACGATACTCACCGGACTCGGTGCCCTATACGGCCAATACGACCTCGCAAGCGGTGCCGACGGCTTTATGACCGGCTTCGCCTTCCCCGAGGTGCTGCAAGCCCTGGTGCGCGCCCACAACGCCGGGCAACACGAACGAGTGCACAACATCTACCAGCGCTTCCTGCCGTTGATCGTCTTCGAACAACAACCCGGTGTCGCGGTCCGCAAGGAGATCTTCCGCCTGCGCGGCTTAGCGCAATCGAGCCAGGTGCGGCACCCCGCCACCTCGATCGATGCCGATACGGCCGTGCAGCTGCAGGCCGTATTGCAAACGACCTTGCCCGACACTGATATCACCCAGCCCATTTCCATATAGGAGATACGCCATGAAAATCACCAATGTCGAATATTTCCACCTCAACCCGCGCCTTTGCGACCGCTACAAAGGCCACGAGGTCCGCTTCTCTGGGATCGACACGCAGACCGTCTATCGCGTCACCTTGCATAATGGCGTCATTGGGTATGGCGACGAACGCGGTCATTTCACTTTATCCGAGCAGCAAATCTCCGCGCTCGTCGATCAATCTCCATTCAATTATCTCGGTGCTTCGCTCAATGCCGGGCTGATGGGTGCGCTCTACGACGCAATGGGCAAAGCCATCGACGAACCCGCGTACAAACTCCTTGGTCAGAAGGTCCGCGACCGGGTACCCGTGGCGGCCTGGACCCGGCCGGCGCCGCCCGAAGACTTCGCCAGCGAGATTACACGCGCCGCCAATGAGGGCTATACCATCTTCAAAATGCACTCCGACGCCCGCCACGACATCATCGAACAGACCCGCGCCGCGCAAGAGGTCGCCCCACAAGGCTTCAAGCTCCATTGGGATCTCAACCACAACCGGCCCTCGGCCGCCGTGTTGCGCATCGTCGACGAGCTGGAGAAATTTCCCGTCGTCGGTTTTTTGGAGGACCCGTTCTTTTGGCATGATATCGAAGGTTGGCGCCTGCTGCGTTCACAAACCATGCTGCCCATATTAATGCACGTGCCGCAACTGGGCGGCGGCCCCGAAATACAGCGCGAGGTCGCCGATCTCTATATGATCGGCGAAAACGGCCTAGGCAATTCGATCCGCCGCGGCTTCGCCGCCGCGGCCGCCGGTCTTTCGACCGTCATCCAGTTAACCGGCGGTACGTTGTCGAAGGCCATGGCCATGCACCTAGGCGCGGTCGTGCCCAATGTCTCGCACGCGACCACCCTCGACGACCAGTACGCCGAGGACGTAACCGGTATCCGACTGGAGATCAGCGAGGGGAGCTCGCCAGTACCCGAAGGACCCGGCCTGGGGGTGGATGTCGACGAAAAAATCCTCGCCGAACTCGCCGCCCGCCCCAAGAGCGAATTACCGCGCCACCTCGGCGTGTTGCATTTACCCGGCGGCACGACCTATTATACGCCAAGCGCTCCGAACGTCGAACAGATCACCGGCTTTGTCGAAGGCAATGTGCGCGGGATCCGCAGCGAATTCTGGAACGACGACAGCTCCGAGGAATTCTCCCGCGTCTACGAACAAGTGCAAAAAGAGGGTACGGTGAAAAAAGGTTAGGACGATCACACGGCGATCTCGCCGCTAACGACGAGATCGCCGTGGAAGCCTGGTCTTGGATACGGCAATTGGCGTGACATGACAACTGCCCGACGCATTGCGCAGCGCGTTCAGCGCGGCGGTAAAAATCCGGCGCATCACCGAACTACATACGTATATCGACGCGCTAAAAAACCTTGGCGCCGTAGGCGAGAGCATGGCGCGACACCTGTGTGCCTCAGCCCATAAATACGATATCCGCACCACCCAAGAAATCCTGGCCGAAGTAGGTATCGAATAACGGACCATTCGCCTACAAGGCGGCGATCATATCAAAATTGTCGATAACCCCACGCGATTTGAATGCCCCGACCTTGCCGAATCCGAACTTCTCATAAAAATGAATCGCCCGCACATTCTCCGCCCGTACTCCGCCGACGAGCACCAACCGCCTGCGCCCCGCACTCTTTAGCAATGGCAGCAGATGCCCCATCACCAGACTGCCGACACCGCTACTCTGGTAAGCGTCGGCGACTGACGGGGCCAATTCGCAATCCGTAGCCGGATCGAGCGGCATATCCCGCTCCAGATAACGGTTGCAGTCCGCGTCATAAAGCCCGAAGTAAACGATGAAATAGGCGACGATCTGCTGTTGCCCATTCTCTTCAATGACCGCCAGCATTCTCAGATGGTCGGCACTGTTCAGTTCGCGGCAAAGCCGGTCGGCGGTCTCCAGATCAAAGGGATGCGGGCCGTAAACTCGGGTCGTCTCCGTCGATAAACCGAGGAAATAAGCCCCGAGTATCGCCGTATCATCTTGGCGCAACGGCCTGAGCGATGCCTGCTCGCCGGTGGGCAATGCAATCGTTGTCGAGACGATTTCGGGATGCTTGTCGATCTGCTCCAGATTCAACATAACGCTCCTCATTGGGTTTTAAGGGCCGCTTTGATCAAGCCGCACCTATACCAAGAGCGAAGGATAATACGATCAAAAAATAAAATCGAGTATTAATGCCAGGCTCGTGAGATACCCCGCTTGGATCAAGCTTTGTTTATAGCGGGCGAGCGCCGGCAGATTGTTGAAATCGGCATCGGCATCAAAGCGCCGGGTGATAAACATCGGCGCCGACGGCAACAATGCCCCCAAAATCAGTGCGAAATGCCCGTATTCCCCAGTGAGGAACAAAACACCGCAGCAGACCCTGGCCATCATCTGTGCCAGCCAAATAACCTTTCTCGTCGCTGGCGCCCCGAAAAGCACGCTGCAGGTGCGCTTGCCGTTTTCGCGGTCCGCC
Source organism: Gemmatimonadota bacterium (assembly GCA_018672475.1). Lineage (GTDB taxonomy): Bacteria > Latescibacterota > UBA2968 > UBA8231 > UBA8231. The sequence continues at coordinate 77,508 of JABHFS010000163.1, forward strand.
GGCTCGTGTTTGAGCCCGCTGGCCAAAGCGCCGATCAACGCGTAGAGGGTGATCGGCGCCAACAGATGTACATGGCCGGTCGGCAATATACCGGATGCGATATAATAGCCCGTAACCGGCAATAACAAGCCGACACCCAAGACTTCGAGCAACTCGCCGCCACCGCGATAATTGAGACGAAGCGGGCCAAAACTATAAGCCGCAAAAACGACCAGACCCGCCAGGCCAAGATAGAGCGCATAGGGTCGTTGGTAAAACACCAAAACCGCCGCTACCGCCAGCACCCCCAACACCGCGAATAACCCCGCGGTAACCACTTGCCCCGGCCGCAACAACCTCTCGACTAGTACCCGCGGATCGATATGCTCGGGAAAGTGCGCCTGATGTGTTATATCCGCCTCGCGATCGGCATAATCATTGAGCAGGACGATCGCCCACTGGGCACAAAGAGCCAGGCCGAACACCAATGCCGCCAGCACCGGATCAAAGGCCCCAGCAACGGAAAACCCCAACGACCAGCCCACCGCGACCGGCACCAGGATCTTAGGCAACGAGCCGGGTTTGACGGCGAGCCACCATGCGTTCAATTTAGGGGGGACCATACGAGAGTCATCTGCTATGCCGTTATCCACATCGCTCCATAATAAGCTAGATACTTCGGGAAGCCACCACGGCCGGCGGCGTTCACTGGCGACCCACCGCAACTACGCGACCCCGGTCGACCAACTCTGCCGCGAGCTTATCGATACCGACACTGATTCTAGTATCGCGGCCGCCTTTGCGCAAGGCATTGCGCAGACTACCCAAGCCATAGCCGAGCACTTCCCCGACAATATCTTCGCCGATCTCGATTTTCTCGCGGCGGCGCTGCTAAACCAGGCCCGTCGTTGCGCAAACCAAGACCCGCAAATCTCAGCAACAAGCCCATCACAAAACTTGGTCGAACTCTTTGCCCGCATCGTCAAACTTATCGAACTCTACGGGCGCCATTCGTCGATTCGCTTTCGCTACGCGCACGACTTCCTCTACGGCTTCGACTGGGCCCGCTGGGTCGACAAGAACCCACAGATGAGGTCTGCCGTCGGTCCTTTTGACATTGAATTCCTCGACTATCTGCACAAACGCGGCACCGAGCTATTGGCGCTCATCTACCATGGAGACAGCAAATACCCGCCCTTACCCTCCGAACAATGGCGCAACCCCTTTGGCTTTTCCCGCGCTCCGGCCGATGAGGCCCAATTGTACCTTGAATTGGCCACCGACGGCCTGGTTCCGGTTGCCGGTTGGGACCCGCTAGCCCAGCCGGTCTTTGACCGCGACTTCCACAAATTGCGCCAGGCCCGCGCCGACCGTCTATATGGCCAAAAGTAAAACACCCGTCACGGCGGCGATCCGCCAATTGCGCCAAGCCCGCATCGACTTCAGCGAATATCTCTACGACTACGTCGAGCACGGCGGCGCCGCACACGCGGCAAACGAACTGAAGTTAGAGGTCAACCACGTGATCAAAACGCTGGTATTCTCCGACGAGCGCGACAGCGTCTATCTGATGCTGATGCACGGCAACCTGGAAGTCTCGGCCAAAAACCTCGCGCGCCAACTCGACTGCAAAAGCCTCAATTCCAGCACAGCGGAAGCGGCGCTCAAGCACACCGGTTATCTAGTCGGCGGCATTTCACCCTTCGGCACCCGCAAACGCCTACCCGTCGCCGTCGAATCCTCGATACTCGACCTGCCGCAGATTTTCATCAACGGCGGCAAACGCGGTTTCTTAGTCGGCCTGCCCCCGCAAACCCTGGTCGATCTTCTACAACCCAAACTAGTGTCCGTAGCAATAAAACCCTGAGGAATACATATGCTCGATCAACTCAGTAACATCCGCGACGCCAAAGCCGGCCGCACCTCTTCCTGGGAACACAATGGCCGCAATAGCGATGCCTGGTGGATCGAACCCGGCGAGACCGTAACGCTCGCCGATATCAAAGGCCCCGGCCGCATCACCCACCTCTGGATGACTCAAGCCAATCACTACCGCGAATGCCTGCTCAAGATCACCTGGGACGACGCCAAATCCCCGAGCGTTATCTGCCCTCTGGGCGACTTCTTCGGTCTCGGCCACGGTATCGTCAACTCCTACCAGTCGTTGCTTTTTTCCGCTTCGACTCAGCAGAACAACCGCTTCAACCAGGGCTGTGCCCTCAACGCATACGTGCAGATGCCCTTTCGCAAAAGGGCACTCGTAGAGTTGGTTAACGAGAGCCGGGAACGGCACCGCCAGTATTTCTACGTCGATTATGAAACTTGTGACATCCCCGAGGAAGCGGGTTATTTCCACGCCGAGTTCCGCCGGGAAAACCCCTTCGGTGGCTGGGGACACGAAATCCAGGTCAACACCCCCGAGGCCAATATCCCCAACAAGGGTCAACTCGCCTGGGACAACAACTATGTGATTCTCGAGACCAAGGGCCGCGGCCACTTTATTGGCTGCAACCTCAGCGTCACCAACTTCCAGGGCACCTGGTGGGGCGAGGGCGACGATATGATTTGGGTCGACGGCTACAAATGGCCGCCCGAACTGCACGGCACCGGCAGCGAAGATTATCTCAACCAGGCCTGGGGCATGCAGGACAACGCCTTCTTGCGCAACGGCTCCTCGATCCACGAGGACAATACCGACGGCTACCAGACCTCCTACGTACACCATCTCGAAAATCCGGTGCACTTTCAAAAAGAAATCAAGGTCACCATCGAACACGGCCACGGCAACCATCTGTGCAACGAGATGAGCAGCACCGCCTATTGGTACGCCGCCAAACCCGGCCGCATTGCAAAGCCACCGAAGGTCGCGCATCGCATGCCAGTGTTGCGCGACAACCAGGGCCATTGGCTCTACGATACGAAGAATCAGACTACGTCGCGGAAGATCAAACCGAATCAGGAGATGACGCGGATGAAGGCGCGGTGGAAGAAGGATCATACATAAGCGTGGCAATATACATTACTTACCATAGCTAAGATCCGGTCGCGGGGTATTGCCGTTAGAGGTCGGCGGTCAGAGTCCGTTATCTGTATTATATCGCCCCCCTCCGGCTCGTTTGTAAGGCAACCGCGCTCGAAGAGCGTGGCTGCCGCGACGTTGCGCATTCCGCCAGGACGGCCACTCGCTCCCTCGGAGGCAATATCCCCGCGGCCGGATCGTCACCCGCACCATAACAGAAAGCAGATCACAACCACCATGAGCAACGAATTCACCGCCGCCGTCACCCCACCCGACCCGCATCCAGAAAACGCGCTCGCCTTCGCCTTCAAAAAGGATCAGCTATTAACCCGCCTCCAAGACGAGCAGGCACAAGTCCCCACCCTAAGCGACCTCGCCGGCCTAGCACACACCGACCAGCACTATCTCGGCGTCTGCCCCGAACACGGCCACTGTTATGCCCTCGAATTGGCCGAAGAAACCAAAGCACCCACCGGCCTGGCCTTCCACGGCCTGCGCGATATCGCACCAAAGCTCGGCCCCACGCTCTTCGGCATCGGCGGGCGCGCGGTGCAGATCGTCGCCTGGGGACAGACCCACCGCTACTGCGGCCGCTGCGGCAGCGAGAACGTACACGCGGAAAACGAACGGGCACAAACCTGCCCCTGCTGCGGCTTGATGTGCTTCCCCCGGCTTTCGCCGGCGATCATCGTCCGCATCGAACGCGGTGATCAAATCCTCCTAGCGCGCAACCACCGCTTTCCCGCCGGGCTCTACAGCGTATTGGCTGGTTTTGTCGAACCAGGTGAGACCTTGGAAGAATGCGTTGTGCGCGAGGTGCGCGAGGAGGTCGGCATCGATGTCGAGGATATCCGTTATTTCGCCAGCCAGCCCTGGCCCTTCCCCAACTCGCTGATGCTCGGTTTCACCGCCCGCCACAAAAGCGGCGAAATCGAAGTCGACAACAACGAACTAGCCGAGGCCGACTGGTACCGTCCCAACGAACTGCCTAACCTGCCACTGCCGCTCAGTATCGCCCGTAGGCTCATCGACGACTACCTCAAAAAACACGGCGTCCTATGAACAAAGTCGAAAAAGTCCAGTTCGTGCTAGACACTCTACAGGGGCTATATCCCAAGCCGACAATACCCCTCGACAGCCGCGACCCCTATACCCACCTGATCGCCGTACTGCTGTCGGCACAATGCACCGACGCGCGCGTAAATACCGTAACGCCGACGCTTTTCAAACGCGCCGACCGGCCGCAAAAGATGGTCAAATTAGCAGTAGAGGAAATCAGACAGATTATTCGGTCCTGCGGTCTGGCCCCGCGCAAATCGCAAGCCATTTGGGGTCTGTCACGGATCTTGCTCGACGAGCACGGCGGCGAGGTCCCCGTCGATATGGAGGCGCTCGAACGACTACCCGGCGTGGGGCACAAAACAGCACAGGTCGTAATGGCGCAGAACTTCGGCGTGCCGACCTTCCCCGTCGACACCCACATCCACCGGCTCATCCACCGCTGGGGGCTATCCAACGGCAAAAACGTCGAGCAAACCGAAAAAGACTGTAAACGCCTCTTCCCTGAAGATCGCTGGAACGACCTGCACCTACAGATCATCTACTTCGGTCGTGAATACTGCCCGGCGCGCGGGCATCACCCCGCCCAATGTCCGCTGTGCAGCAAAATAGGCCGCAAGAGTTTATTTACAGCCTAAACATTCAGCGCGGCCCCCTTTTAATCATCCCCCAACCTCGCCATTCTATCGCCGTCGGCGCGGGCGTAAAACGATAGCGGGACAAATTCCAATGGGTCCCCTCGTAGAGGATAATTGCCCTCGCCTCGCGCGGGGTCGAGCAGCGACGCCCAAGTCATCCCGTCGTCGGCGCTGCGCGCGAGCCGGCCCCACCGATCCACCGGTAAAGAGTATTCGCGAATCACCCGGGTGCACGTTCAAGGCCGAAAATTTATCGAAGTCCGGCAAACCGGTGTGTAGTTCCCGACGATCGGAATACGCGTAAATACTGGCGGCGGAAAAAAAAGAGCAAGGCGCTCTCGTATGGCATAAACAGCGAGAGCCTGTTGCCGCTCAATCTATAGCACAAAACGACCTTCCTCTATTTGACCAACAGCATGCGGCGACGGGCTAGGCGTCCTTCAGCTTGCAGACGGTAAAATTACACTCCACTACCCCACCCCCCGTTGCTACTCAGACTGTGGTTTACGCCCAGTGGCTCTGGGGTAATGGCTCTATTGCTCTTTTTACGCCAGCGATTTATCTGGTGGCCCTTGTACCCCCTTGGGCTTTCCCATCGCCCCGAACTATACTATAGTTTGTTGCGGTTGGCTGATTATTTCCATGGCCTGGTTAGCCAAAACCATCGTCTTGCGCTGCGGAGGTATTCGCCTCTACCGGGAATGGATGCTTTTCTTTCTCGGTCTGATGCTCGGCGATTTTTTACCGCCTCGTTGTGGGTCGAAACGGGGAAAATCGCCATCCAGGGCAATATGACCTTCAATTTCTAAGGAGCGATCGCCCATGGGCAAAGCGCAAAGCGAGTACCGCTACAATCGCCTCACCTGGCCCGAAATGAACGAGGCCATCGGCATGCAGAAACTGATTTTGCTGCCCACTGGCTCGACCGAGCAACACGGTCGCCATTTGCCACTCGACACCGATGTCTTCCTGTCCGAAGAAGTCTGCCTCGAAGTCGGCCGCCGCGCCCCCGACAAGATCCTGGTCCTGCCGCCGATCGCCTATGGCCTCAACCTGCACCATATCGACTTTCCCGGCACCGTACATATCGAGCCGGAGACCTTTATCGCCTTCTGCCTCAATATCACCAAGTCGGTCGCCTACCACGGTTTTGAAAAAATCCTGCTGGTCAATGGCCACGGTTCCAACGCGCCCCTAATTGACCTGATCGCCCGCAAGACCACCTTGCAGACCAAATCGCTGTGTTTCGCCTGCAACTACGCCACTTTCCTGTGGGATAAATTCTCCGAGATCCGCGCATCAGAAATTGCCGCGCACGCCGACGAATTCGAGACCTCGCTCTACCTGCATCTAGCCCCTGAGCGGGTACAGATGGACAAGGCCGAAGAGGGCCATGACCGCATGGGCAAATACGTCAGTTCCGACAGCACTTCGAAATATATACGCTTTAACGATTATTGGGGCCGCTGGTCGCAACTAGGCGTACACGGCGACCCGACGGTGGCCACCGCCGAGAAGGGTAAGATAATCTTCGAAGCGGCAGTAGAAGGCCTACTCGACGCGATCGACGAATTGCGCGAGTGGCCCATTGAAGAGCGGGCCGACATGCACGAGAATCCCACACAAAAAAACATTCACTGGTAGGAGAGCTATGAGCTTGATCGGAGTTGCACAAATAGACATCACCCCTGCGGAAGCCGTATGGCTAGTCGGTTATGGCGACCGCGACCACAAGTCCGAAGGCGTCTACCAGGCGCTGCGCGCTGGCGCGGTCGCCATCACAGACGGCGGCGAAGAAGTCGTGATCATCGCCGCCGACCTTATAGGCTATGACCTAGCCTATGCCGCCAACGCCAAAGCCCATATCGCCGACGCCACCGGGCTCTTGCCGCGGCAAATTGTGCTCACCGCCACCCACACGCACTGCGCCCCCTTCTTCTATCCCTGGATCATGCCCGGAGCAGTCGAAGCGGGTTATGCGGCCTTTCTGCGCGACAAACTACTCGCAGTGGTCCTACGCGCACGCGCCGACCAAGTCGCCGGTAGTATATCCTTCGCACGGACCACCTCCGACTTCGGCGTCAACCGCCGCCTGCCCGACGGCAAGGGCGGCATTATCTTCGCCCCCAATCCGGACGGGCCGATGGATCGAGATCTCGATACCTTGTTCTTCGCAGACCAACAGGGCCGCGCATTGGGCAGCTTAAGCATTTTCGGCTGTCACCCCACCAGCCTCGGCGGCTATCTTATCGGTGGTGACTACCCCGGTTATTTCTGCCGCGCGATCGAAGAACAAACCGGTGCCCCTGCACTTTTTTCCACCGGATGCGCCGGCAATATCCGGCCTTGGTATGGCCGCAAGGAAGGCATTTTTCCGCGCCCGAGCTTTGAGCAACTGGCCGCCGCCGGGCAAAAGTTGGCCGCCACAGCCTTGGCCTCTCAGACCGATGCGATGCCCGTCGACGCGACACACTTACAGATCGCCAATACTTTCCACTGCTTGCCCTATGTCGAATTACCCACCCGTTCCGCTCTACAAGAGACGCTAAAAGATCCCAATCCACGCCATAGCGATTGGGCCGCGGCGATGCTCGCCATAACTCAGCACGGTAAATTAGCTACAAGTTCACCGCACGAAATTCAGATCGTGCAGTTCAACCCCGATCTGCGCATGGTCTTTTTAGGCGGTGAGGTGCTGAGCGAAATCGGCCTGCACATCAAAGAAGCGCTACAACCCGGCCTGACCTCGACGATCGCCTATGCCAATGGTCTGATTGCCTATGTCCCGGGCGAAGAAACCTACCCGTTGGGTGGTTACGAAGTCGACGGCTCTTATCGCTATTTTTTGCGGCCAGCGCCTTTTAAAGCAACAATCGAAGAGCTTATCGTCGAGCAAACTAAGGAGCTTGTTGCCACGCTCAATGGCTAAATATAGCTGTGGCCGGAGGGATTGCGCGAAGTCACCGCCGAGTTGCAGATCGCCTAGTGTATTGGGGCCCACCACAACACCCGATTGACACCACTTTTCACCAGCCGGCCGAAGACACCATCCACGCCAAAGTCCAAGCCGGTTTTCCCGCGTTGATCATGGATGAATGTGCAGATCGCACCACACTGCCTCATAGTTCGCTGTTGGTTGTTGCCACAACTCTGCAAAGACCATTTTTTTAACAGGAAACCCAGACGAGGAAGAACGAGCTGATGAGCAATGGAAACGGGAACGGAAATGGTCACGGCCATCACCATGGCCAAGAAGGCGGCGAAGAATATCGCGAATTATTGGCAGACCCCGAACTTGCCGCGCAATTTAATCAATTAGTCGCCTTGGCCGAGGCCAAGGGATTAGGTCAGGACGAAATAGGCTATGGCCTGATCGCCGCCACCGCCGAACACATGCTGGCCCGAGGCGAACCCGAATGCTGCGTGATGCAAGTATTAATGGACTATACCGCCAGCTTTTACGGTTGGTGGCATGACGGACTAAGCGAAGACGCAAAGGACGAAGAAGAAAACTAAACGATCTGAAATATCAGGTCTGCGCCGCAGCGATCGCACGAACACAACGACCAGACCTGATATTTCAAACACGCCTAGCGCGATCTGGAACCTGCCGGCAAAAAAGCTAACGCGCCTCGTACATATCCTCGCGCGTGTGGCCTTGCCGGCCAGGACATAATGCCCGATAAGCCTCGGGCATACGCTGGTAAGTCTCCGGCCAGACCGGCTGGTGCCCCCCTTCGATCCAGTTGTTAAACCAACGCGGATAGTAGGCAATATTGAGCCCGATGCGGACTTCTTCGCTGGTATTGGCCCGCGCCTGATGCCAGGCCCCCCCATGCCACAAGAGCACCGACCCGGCAGCGCCTTCAATCGGCTTGATCAGCGGACTGTCCGGCCCGACTTCCGGCGGCGGACTTTTCAAGCGCGATCTATGACTCATTGGCACGATCCCGGTGCCGCCATTGGCCGCCGTAAAATCGCTCAACATCCAAATCGTATTGATCATCCACGGCACATCCGGCACTTTTGCGAAATGCCCGGCTGAGTCGACATGCAGATGCTGCGGCGGCGCTCCCGGCCAGGTCGGCTTGGCACAGGCTTCGACCACCCGGCAATGCGGGCCGAGAAAGTGGCGGGCAATGGTCAGCGTATCCTCGTGAAAAGCGCACGGCCAACTACCCTCGTCTAGGTTGAGCATCCCGAAGAGCGTCTGATAATATTCGTCGCCCTGGATAAAATTGGCGCGGGCTGGATCCTGGCACAGCGCCAAACAGCGTTCGCCCAGTGCCAGGGCCTGTTGGCGGGGCATGCGCTCCGGCAACAAGCAGTAGCCATAGGTCTCCAGGTGCACAATCGCCGCAGCCAGGTCCTCGTTCATTACAGTTCCACTCCCAATTCCTCGGCCAGCGCCGATAACTGCCTCCAAACCCCTTCTTCAACGACGATGCCGTCTTTTTCACTGCGTCGCAAGGCCGCATATTCGCGCTGCCCCGGTATCAACACCCCATCGCCCCCCGCCGACGGCTCTGCCGAAGCGACATAGCCGAGCAATTCGTCCAATTCACCGGTAAAGCGCCCCAGATCCATCAGTTGGCCGATGTCGATCACCAATAGCCACATCGTATTAGCATTCGACTCAATCCCCTCTTCGCGCCAGGCCGGCACCCCCAGTAACGACGAAAGGATCGCCGCCATCAGCCCCAACCCATAACTCTTATAGCCTTGCTCACCGCCGAAGGGCGTGATCGCCCCGGCGGGCGAGCCGTCGACCGCATAAAGGTCGGCCGGATCTAGGCTCGGTTGCCCATCTTCGTCGACGAGTGTTCCGGCGGGTAATACTCTGCCGGTATCGTGAAAAAGGCGGACGCGCCCTTCGGGCAAAGACGCCGTCGAAAAATCCAATAACACCGGGTCACCGCTCGTCGGGGCCGCAAAAGAAATCGGATTAGTCCCCAACCGTCCCTGGCGCCCACCAAAAGGCGCCACCCAATGCCCCTCACCCGCCGTGCTGCAACTGGCCAGCGCCGCAAAACCGGCACGAGCCGCTGTCTCCGTATAGGCGCCCAGGCGGCCGACGTGGCGACACCGACGCACCATCGCACTGCCCATTCCGTAGATCTCAGCCGTTGCCAAAGCCAACTCTACCGCCCGCATTGCCGCGACCTGACCAAAATTCCATTGCGCGTCGATGAGCGATACCGTCGGGCTCAACGACTCGACTAGTAATTCCGCACCAGGGACAATCGCCCGCTTTTGCGCGTCTTTGATATACTGGATTACGCGCAATACCCCATGCGAGGACATGCCCATGCTATCGGCACGGACCAACGCCTCGGCGACAATGCGAGCTTCGGACTCTGGCGCACCACTGCAAACAAAGAGTTTCACCGTCAGTTCCTGTAAGTATTCGGGTTTGAAGGTCGGCATTTATCTTATTGGTCCCATGATTTAGTGAAGACCCAGAAGGATCATGCAAAGTCTAAACCCAATCTTCGGGTAAAGACCTAGCCCGATAGCTGAACTAGCTTATAACGATGACGGCCGATCCTCCTCAAGCACTCAACTTGCACCGCGATATTCCATCGGCATATCGCCTAATGGCGATCACAACACAGTATTTCACCGCAGGATGTATACCATCAATATCTCCCTTCAACCATCATCTGCCCTATTCACTCAACTCAGCATAAATCTCCTCAACCGCCAAATCGCCAAATCGCTCGCTCCAAGATTCGACCGCAAAACGCTCATTCTGCGGCTTAAGCGAAAGTGAACTCCAAAACCCCAACCCGCGCACCGAAAATGCCACCGTCGTCACCCGCCCCCCACGCAACTCAATCTCCATGCCCTGCTGCTCGTCGCCGTATTCCACCTCAATCCAACACGGCCCAGAAGGCAGGTTGCGTATCAACGCCCCGTGCAGCAGTCCGTCGACGATCTCAACCGAACCATAACCCGCAATACGCAGCCGCAGCCCGCCCTCTCCGATGCGCTTGCCCAGCGGCGCACGTACAAAGGCCAACGAAGCTTCGAGATCATCCAACAGATCCTCGTCTTCGCTCGCCAGTTGGACCTCAGCCTCCGGCTCGACACCCGGACGACCGCTTTGCACACGTTGCTTTCCCCAAGCCGGCGCCTGTCGTTTAACCGCAACACCTCCCGGACGGGTCAATGCATGGAATATGATATTGGTCGCGGCCTGCAAAAAAGGCGTTTGCACCGGTGCCTCCTCCGGCTCGGCTTCCCCGCCACCGCCCTCTGCCGGTTCTTCTCCCCCTTCGTCAGGGCAACTGGAAGGCAACCCGCTCCAACCTCGGTGTAAAGCAAGGTCGCTGATCACCGCCACCGTCTGGCCCTGCCACTCAACCCCGTAGAGCCCGCGCGGTGTCTGCCCGGTGCAAGGCGCTTGGTCCGGATAATACCAATGGGAACCGGGGATATCGGCTATGGGGCGTTTCAATTCACCGGGGAAGCCGTTTTCGTAGCTATAAAAGGCATGATACACCGCGTGATTGGCCGGCAATGGGAAAAGCCTCCCTTCAGAGCCGATCACCCTCTTGAGCATTGCCACCATCGCCTGCAAAAAACGACGATCCCCAGGCCCCTGCCCCGCATCGATAAAGAGACTCCCGCCACCGCGCAGATACTCACCCAAAAATACTAACTCTTCTTCACCCAACACCGCGCGCGGACCATTCGTCGAACCGCGCTGTATGCCCGGAAAGAAAAAATGCAACGGATCTTTACGCAGCGGTGGACTATTAAAATATTCGACGGGAAAGCCGTGCAATTGCGCTTGCACCTGGGTGTGGTCGCGCACATAACGGGCTACATCTTCCAAGACCGGCTTGCCGCCCTGACCGTCCAACCCATAGCCCCCAACGCCATTGAGCCTGAGCGGCGTAAACTTGACGAAGCCGCGCGTATCGCGACGGCTGTAGACATCGAGAATGATCACCGCCTTCTCGCGATCGGCGCGCATCAGATCTTCGATGCGCAATAGCTCCATTGCCTCAGAAGCGGCACTGTCGTTTACACTCGGTGCCGTCGGGTCGGGCATCGCCTCGACCAATAATTCAGCGCCGTCTCGTTTGGGCAAGGTCGGGTCGTAGTTTTCGCCCGGCGGCGGAGCGACGGCTTCGGCGGCTGTAACCAACGGCACCGCGCCTTCGGGTAGCGAGGCAGGATTGGCCTGCGAACGCACATATTCCATATCGACGTTGAGCAAGGTCGGCGCCGCGGCCACCAGTTTCTGCTGCTGCACAAAGCGGGGGGCACTGGCCAGCCGGGCGCGAAAAACGCTGACTTCGCGCTCTTCCAAGAATAGGTGGTCGACCAATAACAACACGGAGATATGCAGGATCAGCGAGAGGAAAATACTCGCCCAGACGAGTCGCGACATAGATACCCTAGAAGGGCTGCGCTCCCGAGATCATCCGCGTCACGCCAGTGGCCGCAGCCCACAACGGGCGCTCGCGCTTGACGGCCCAACCACCTGGACGCGTTAGCGCGTAGACCACGACATCCATCAATACTGAGGCCAAAAGACAAAGTACCACCGTGCGCTTGTGCAGCAATTTTGTCGCGTACATTCTCCAACTCCTCTCACTGGCTTACAATATATATATACTGCAAGCCCGGTAAAAGGCGAAAAATAGCCCCCTTGCCATTGTGAATTTTTGTGCCCACGCTTTTTCGTTATGGCACAAAAAATCGTTGAAAACCTAGTAAAAAACTATCGCGTCGCTGAGCGCAATCCCAACCTGTGAAGTGCCGTGCGCGGTGTCCTGCACCGTCGTTTCCGCACATACGCGCGCTCGGCTGTATCTCCTCCACCTTAGATCAAGGCAAGTTGATCGGTTATAGCGGCCCCAATGGCGAGACCGCACAGTATCCCTTGAACACCTACCGCACCTGGTATCCGTCGCTTTTTCACCATTATCATTCCCCTGGCTTGCGCCAGTTGCTACCCCATCCTGAGCTTGTTCGACCGAGCCACCCCATTAGTTTCACCCGCAACCCTGCGCTGGGTCGCATCCAACCGTCGGATTTTTCTTTTTGGCATTTTTTTTTGCAGCTATGGAAACTCGGCGGGCGGCGCGATCGTTCAACGGGATCATAATCCCTTGACGCAGAATCTTTCTTGTCCTACTGTCTCGATATGGGCAAGTCACTCCACAGCCGACAGCACGAGGCTCAAGTCAAAATCCTCGTTATCGACGACGAAGCCGCCGCCATCCGCGTCCTCACGTATCTACTCGAACGATCCGGTTATCAAGGGATCTCAACGCAGAGTGCCAAAGACGCGTTCTTCCTCCTGCACGAAACCCCGGCAGATTTGATCATCGCGGATATATTCAGACCCGACATCAACAGCCTCGAAGTCCTCACGCGCCTCAAAAAACTATCCCGACACTCCCATCCTCGCGGTCTCTGGCGGCTGCAATATCGGGGGCAGGAGCCCCTTGGAACTGGCGCAAGAAAAACGCGCCGATGCTACCTTTCACACCCCCTTCAAAGCCGCCGACTTCATCGAAACCATCACCGCAGCGCTCGCTTAAACACACTTCTCGCCAATCCCTCCAGTGACCGATACACCCCCAACACGCAAGCTGCCCCCTTCACTGAGCGACCGCAGTTGCAGTGTCATTCTACGCGATGGTCAAATCCGATTCGCGAAACCTGGAAAAATCCATCCGCACTAAAACGGAGATATACATTGTGAAGATTCTCTTAGCCGGCGGTTCCGGCGGCGTCGGTTCCGCCACAATACCCTACCTGCGCACCCACCACGAGGTCCGCGTTCTCGACCTGACCGCTCCTGCCCACGACGTCGAGTTCGTCCAGGGCTCAATCGCCGACCCCGACGCGCTTGACAAGGCGCTTGACGGCGTCGACAGCTTTATTACCATGGTCATGCAGGGTGGCCAGGATGGGCTAGATCGCGAGCACAGCGTCGAACAGGCCATTGGCAATTATCAGACCAACTGCCTGGGCTTGCACCTCTTGTTGCTCAAAGCCTTTGAACTGGGCATCAAAGCCGGCGTGCACACCTCGACGATGAGCGCGCACAACCGCAACCGACGCTACTATCCCTCCGAAGAAGAGGTCCCACTCGACGGCCCCAATGTCTATGGACTAAGTAAGGGTTTCTCCGAGCAGATCTGCCGTTACTTCGCCCGCGAATACGATATGAGCCTGGCCGCCCTGCGCATCTCCGGCCCCCGCAATCGCGCGCAGTTTATCGCGCAATACAACGACCCACCGCGTCGTCCGTGGGGGCAACAACTCTATCTCACCGACGAAGAGGACCTCGCCAACGCCTATCTGTCCGCGCTCGAATTCGTGCATAAGAGCCATGGCCGTTTCGACGCCTTCTTTATCGCCGGAGATGCGGCGCACGAAGAGATGAATATGAGCAAAGCCCGGTCGTTATTGGGCTGGGAGCCGCTTGCTGCTAAAAAGCTCGGGCTGGAGAGCGGGTAACGGGACAGGGGGTGAAGTGCGTGTCTCACGTTGCGAGGAATCCCCTAAAAAGAGGCCCCATAAACCATAGGGTAGTTTTCGGCTGCATCTGTGTTGAAGAAACGGATTGCCTAGCGAAGGGGTTGCAGGGGTAGGGAATTTCCAGGAGGGGGGACGGGCCTGGTGGGGTAGTCCGGAGAGAGTGGCCGCGCCGAAGGGCCGAGGAACTTGAAAAATCCCCTGCCCGCCCAACCTCGAAGCGCCCTACTCGTTTGCATACCGCCCAAATACAAAAGCCACCTCAAGGTCCTCGACAATACTCTCGCCCGCCGAATTCGTCGCCATCAACGTCGCCATATAGGCATGCCAGCGCGCCGTTTCTTCGCCCAACTGACCGCGTTCAAAGTGTTCCTTCGATGGCGCTTCTGCGTGCAAAAAGAGCCGGTCCTCGTATTCGTAGATAATCATATGCACCCCTTCGCCCTTCATCTGCGCGGCGATCCCGGGCCACAATTCATCGTGCGCTTTTTTGTATTCGGCATAACAACCCGGTTTGAGCTTAAAAGTCATCCCCGTGGTATACATTCTGGCTCCTTGTGGTTTAAATGTCGTCACCGGCACAACGCGTCGGTCCGTCCGTCTCCCATCCTGCGCAGGTGGTCCACCCGCCGTCAACCACCAACGAAGTCCCCGTGATACCCGACGAATCCTCGCAACTAAAATAGAGCCGGCCCCCGGGCAAGATCCTCGGGTTGGATCGCCACCTCCATCGGCACCCGCTGCAAGCGCTTCTGCAACACGCCGTCCGGGTCGGATATCGCATTTAGCTGGTAGCGCAGCATCGGGGTGTCGGTGATGCCGGAGCAGATGCAGTTACAACGCAGTCCCTCAGCCGCAGAGTCGAGCGCGATCAAGCGCGCCAGCCCCAGCGCCGCGTGCTTGGAGGCGGTGTAGGCCGGCGTCTGGCCCTGGCCGATAAGACTGCTGACCGAGGCAATATTGACCACGTAGCTGCGCGCGTTTTGCCAATAGGTGCGGCACGGCGTATTCGAGTGAAATGAAAATTGCCTTGGCGTTGACACCCATCAGATAATCCCAGGCTTCCTCGTCGTATTCGTGCAACTTTCCGACATGCACGATTCCAGCGCAATTGACGAGCATATGCAGACCAGAGAATGCGGCCACCGTGGCTTCTATCGAACGGGCTAGTTGGGGGCGATCGGCCACATTGCAATGCGCAAAGACCGCATCGCCACCGTCGGCGCGGATCCTAGCCACCACTGTATTGCCCAACTCAAGCTGAGCAAGGGGCTGCTATATAATGCCTGAAAGATAAGAAAGTTTTTTGCTATTTAGCCAGCATTGCAGACGAAAAGTCCTCACCACAGTAGCAACAGAAATAGCAACACATTTTGACATGTGATGATTCATTTTATCTAAAAAGGTCATTTTGTCCAAAAAGTGGATAATAAGCGCAAATTACCACGATGGATCGTTGCCGTCTTCTTTCTAATTATCTATAATATGCAACCAACAGAAAAAGGATAAATTTTTTAATCGCTCGCTAATTTATTTCTCCTTCATGATGTCAGGTATATTTTACTCTAACTCTACTAAGGAGTGTAATGGTTATGAAAGATCATTCGTTTTTCCGGTCGGCAATAAACGTTGGTGCTCTGGCTCTCTTGCTGGTCAGCGTTGGTTGTTCCGGTGATCTGGATCCGGTCTCCTCGCTCGGGGAACAAACCAAAATGATGGCGCCGGTAGCCAAGCGTGCTGCGCCCGTCGTACCCGGTCGCTATATCGTCGTTTTGGAAGATGGGGTTTCGGCTGCCGATGTGCCGGGGCGCGCCCGCGGTCTGGCTCGTAAGCACGGTGGGCAGGAAGAGCAAATTTACCGCCATGCGCTCAAGGGATTCGCAGCCAGAGGGCTCTCGCAATCTGCCGCGGCTCGTTTGCGCGATGAGCCGGGTGTGAAAATCGTTGAGCAAGACCGAGTTTGGACGCTGAATAAGCGGGGTGGTGGCAAGGGACCCGGCGGTGGCGGTGGCGGTGGTGGATGTCAAACTCAGACCGTGCCGTGGGGTATCGCTCGCGTAGGAGGCGTCAGTGATGGAAGCAGTCTCACCGGTACCGCCTGGATCATCGATACCGGCATTAGTGGGGTCAGCGATCTCAATTTGAATACTGAGAAGAGTGCCAATTTCGTCACCAAGGGCAAGAATTCTTCGAATGACGGGAATGGCCACGGAACGCATGTGGCGGGTACGGTTGCTGCGAAAGACAACGGTTGTGATGTAGTAGGGGTAGCGGCTGGTGCTGAGGTGGCTGCCGTGCGGGTACTAGATAATCGAGGCAGCGGCTATACTTCCTGGATCGTGGCCGGCATTGATTACGTGGCGGCGAATGGGGTGGCTGGCGATGTTGCGAATATGAGTCTCGGCGGGTATAGCGGTACCAGCGAAACGGCGATGGACGTTGCGGTAAAACAAGCCGCCGATCAGGGTATTTTGTTTGCCATAGCTGCAGGGAATTCAGCCGAGGATGCCTCCTATTATACCCCGGCACATATTGAAAATAAGGTCGGTGTCTACACCGTTTCAGCGATCGGTACCAACGACTGCCTGGCCTCCTTCAGCAACTATGGCAGTCCGGTCGATGTTGCAGCACCCGGCGTCGGAGTCGAATCGCTTGCGAAAGACGGCGGGACAGTCACCTATAGCGGAACCAGCATGGCCGCCCCCCATGTAGCCGGTCTTTTGCTCCTGGGTCTACTGGGTTCCGATGGAACAGCCTGCGGCGATCCAGATGGCAATCCCGACCTGATCGCCTACCAATAACCTTTCCTCTGTGGGGCGTTCGCTCTGTATAAATGCTGCTGCAACCGAGGCTTGTCGGGCCTCGGTTGCAGCGGAAATTGTTTGACATTCAGCCGGCGTTGCAGACGGAAAGTCACCACCATATTAGCAACAAATTTGACGTCGCGGATCCCAGCCGCCACTGCATTGCCCCCCGACTCCTAGTATCGTAGCTTCTAAGTCGATCCGCACATAGCGCCAGCAGCCCGATACGCCCCATACCAAGGCCGAAATTGCGACCGATGCCCAGAATTGCCCTATTATTTTTGCTCCTGTTACCGCTTATCTCTTGCAGCGAGGAATCCCAACAAGAAGAAAACACCGTCACCGTCGAATTCTGGACCATCGCCCTCGGCGACGCCTTCGCCGACTATATCCTCGGCATGATCTCGACCTATGAACAGGCCCACCCCGGCGTCAAAATCAAATGGGTCGACGTCAGCGGCGGTGAAGTCGCCGAAAAATTCCTCGCCGCACTCGTCGGCGATACCGCACCAGACCTGGTCAACATTTACGACCTACCGCGCTTTTTGCAATACGATATCCTGGTCAATATGGACGAGGCCGTATCACCAGAGGACAAAGCCAAGCGCCTGGAGAATTTCTGGAACGGGGTCGGTTATTTCCAAGGCGCCAACTATGTTATCCCCTGGTATGTCGGTGTCACTATGATGTGGTACAACAAAGACCTCTTCGCACAAGCCGGCCTCGACCCCGACCGCCCGCCACGGACCCTCGACGAGATGCTGGCGATGGGCCGCCAAATACGCGAACGCACCGGTAAATACGGTGTTTCCTGGCGACTGCACCCTTCGCTGATCGCCCCGCCTTGGGCGCTATTGCGCATGGACGGCTTTTGGCCACTCTTCGATGAAGGCTATAGCCGCACCCGGATCAATCACCCCG
The DNA here is from genome assembly GCA_018672475.1 of Gemmatimonadota bacterium. GTDB lineage: Bacteria > Latescibacterota > UBA2968 > UBA8231 > UBA8231. The sequence continues at coordinate 95,432 of JABHFS010000163.1, forward strand.
AGGCCAAAGCCATCTTCCAGAAGTGGGTCGACGCCTACCAGCAGGGCGTGGTACCGCCGGAAGCCCTGGCCGCCTCCCACCGCGACGAGGTCAACTGGTTTATCGAGGGCCGCGCCGCGATGCTGCCCTTTTCCGGCGGCTGGATCACGCGCTATTTCGACAAAACGTTCGCCGCCAAGGTCGCTACCGCGCCAATGCCGCGCGGCCTGCTCGGCAAAGTCCCCGCTTCCAACCAGGTGCTGGTGGTACCAAAAGCTTCGCGCCACCCGGAAATAGCCGTCGACTTCGGGCTCTTCGTCACCAACGACGAGAACCAACTCGAATTTTGCCGTCAGGTGGCGATCCTGCCCTCGACCGTAGCCGCTGCCGCCGACCCTTATTTTCGTCAGCCGCCCAAAACCCAAGCAGACGAAGCCAATCAGCTTTCGGCCGCCGATATTCCCAATTCCTTCGTTATGGCACCGCCGGACGTGGTCGGCTGGAGCCGGATGGAAGATATCCTGCACGAAGAATTCGCCAAGGCTTTGGCCGAGCAGCAAAGCGTCGACGAGGCCTTGGTCCGCATCGAGGAAAAATGGAACCACCTGCTCCGCTACCAGTGAGATAAAACCGTGCACGGACGTTATACACCTTTCTTCTTCGTTGGTCCTGGGCTTTTGCTATTGGGCATCTTCTTTGCCTACCCGCTGCTCGACACGCTCTGGCTCAGCCTGCACCGCTACAATATCTTCACCGCCCCCGTCTTCATCGGCTTCGACAACTTCCGCCGCGCCTGGGGCGACGAGCTCTTCTGGCGCGTGCTCGCCAATACACTGCTCTACGCCGCCATCGTCGTGCCCGCACTCGTCGTGCTGTCGTTCTTTATGGCCTTGCTACTCGACAATTCGCTACGCCTGATCAAGATCTTCCGCACCTTGTACTATATCCCGGTCGTCACCTCGATCGTCGTCGCCGGCATCATCTGGAAATGGCTCTACAACTCCGACGGCCTGATCAACGCCGTGCTCAAAGGTTATGGCATCATCGGCCCTTCTTGGCTGGCTGACGCCCGCGGTGTACCCGAAGCCTTCCTCGGTCTCTTCGGTATCCAGACCGAATCCGTTTGGTTTACCGAACCGGCCATCGCGCTCTTTTCCGTCGCTATGGTCACTATCTGGAAGGCGGCACCCTATTATATGATCATTTATCTCGCCGGTCTGCAGGGCATTCCGATCGCACTCAAAGAGGCCGCACGCATCGATGGGGCCGGCGGGTGGCAGGTTATACGCCACGTCATCATCCCGACGATAAAGCCCTATACGCTGGTCGTCTCGATCATCGCCACGATCGCCGCACTGCGCACTTTCGGCGAGGTCTATGTAATGACCGGCGGCGGCCCCTTCCACCGCACCAACCTGCTCTCGTACTATATCTACACCCTGGGATTCAAATACCTCGAAGTCGGTTATGCAGCGGCGGTTTCTGTTTTCCTTTTGGCCATCATCCTGATCTTCGCGATAATAAACTTCCGCCTCGCCGGCGGCGATAACACCACAGGAGGCGCATAGTGTCGACCTCCACTTGGCAGCGCGTGCTACTCTATGCCATACTTTGTGGCGTAGGGTTTATTTTACTCACCCCTTTCGCCTGGCTATTGTCCACCGCGCTCAAATCCGAATCGGCCGATCTCTTCGCCTATCCACCACAATGGATCCCCGACCCAGTTGTCTGGAGCAATTTCGTCAAGGCCTGGAATATCCTGCCCTTCATGCGCTATATCTTCAACACCTTCTACATCGCCATCGCCACCGTACTGCTCAACCTGTTCTTCTGCTCATTAACCGGCTACGCGTTGGCCAGAATGCATTTTCGCGGCCGTCAATTCATCTTTTATTGCATCTTGGCCACGACGATGGTGCCCTTCCAGGTACTGCTCATCCCACTCTTTATCGTCACGCTGAAGCTCGGACTCGTCGACACCCACGCCGGCGTCATTCTACCCGTCGCAGTCAACGCCTTCGGCATTTTCTTATTGCGCCAGGCCTTCACCACCATCCCCAAGGACTTGGAGGAGGCCGCACGCATCGACGGCTGCAACGAATTCACGATCTATTCGCGCATTATGCTGCCGCTGATCAAACCGGCACTGGCGACACAAGCCGCCTTTACCTTCGTCGCACAATGGAATGATTTTTTGTGGCCCTTGGTCGTGCTTAAAAGCCGCGAGCTCTACACGCTACAACTCGGACTCGCCAGCTTGCAAGGCGTCTTCGGGGTCAACTGGCGCTATATCTCGGCCGCTTCGGTTATCGCGCTGGTGCCAACCGTGTTATTCTTTCTCTTTACACAGCGCTTCTTTACGCAAGGGCTTACATCTGGGGCGGTAAAAGAGTAAAACAGACCGCATTCGTTCGTTTGTATAACATGGCTCCACGGGGCACCCCAAAAACGCCGTTACATTTTAAGAAAAGGCAGCGATGACAAACTGGAAAGATTGCGAAATCCAACAGTTAAACGGCCAGACTGAGCGCATCAAACATCCCGCACAATCACAGGTTTTAACCGCGACCTGGACCGGGCCTTGGACGGAGCAGTGGAACCAGGTCGCGGCGATCCCGAATCTCGCGTATATCCCCGAGAAAGATCAGGTCCTGCTGATGGTCTCGTGCGGTAACCCGCACCAGGCGGTGACCTCGACCAGCGACGACCACGGCGCAACTTGGAGCGAGCCGCAGTATATGCATACGGATGACCATGGCAAGAGCGATACCGGCCTTGCCGTGGGGCTGGTGTACACAGTGGCGGGTCAGGTCCTCTGCTGGACCTTCGATTATATGGCCGTGCCCAAACAACCATGGATACGCTGGTCCAGCGATGATTATGGACAGACTTGGACTAAGAGGTCACCCATAGAGCGCAACCTCTATCCTTGGGACCGCCCCACCATAGAAAGGGATGCACAAACTGGAAAGGTCACCAAGATTTGGGAGACCGCATATATAGAGGACCATAGCCGTGAAATATGGTCGCAGGCCTATCTCCGATATAGCGAGGATCAAGGCCGCACCTGGAGCGATTTTCGCGAGATTCCCGAATGGTCCGCGACAAACGAAGTGTGTATCGTCAGGGCAAAAAATGGAACTCTGGTCGCCGCACACCGGACCGATATGCCCAAGCGATTCGTAAAAAAGAATCCCGAGACGGGCGAGGAAGACGCCTTGGACCTCTACGAAGGCCTGGGCATCTCGATCTCGCGCGATGAAGGCCAACACTGGTCGACGGTCGAGAAACTCTACGACTGGGGACGCCATCACTTCAGCCTATTAACGCTGGAAAACGGGGATATCGTGATGTCGTATACTTCGCGCATGGGGTATGTCGAAACCGCCGAGGGCTATCCACAATTCGGCGTCGAAGCCGTCGTCAGCCACGATCATGGCCAGACGTGGGACCTCGACCACCGCTATATATTCGCCGCCTGGCCCGGCAACCGTTCCGACGAGTGGCTGTGGAACAGATGCAGCCAGGCGACTTCCAGCGTGCTGCTGCCCGACGGCTCGATCCTCACCGCTTTTGGCACAGGCTATCGAGCCGAGGTCATCGCGGGCAACGAGTCGGCCTACTGCCCGAGAGACGTAGGGTTGGTAAAATGGCGGATAAACGACGAGGACCTCAACGACGACACGAGCATCGCCGACGCACCATTCGACTCCGACCTGCGCAATCGCTTTGATCCACAATGGAACACCTTTGCCTAACACCTGTAACAGCCGCATTCTACCATCTGCCACGCGAGGACACGTGTTATGCCCAGCTTGATCGCCCCCCCCCTGTTATCGCTCGCTCTCTGGCTTTCTGGTTGCGGCGACCCCTGTGCACAAAAGGTCGACCAAGCGTTCTTGGACCAAGCCGCCGCGGAAACCGGGGCAATCACCACGGAAACCGGGCTGATTTACCTGGAGTTGCAAACCGGTGATGGACCTTCGCCAGGTCCTACCGATATCGTTGCCGTACGCTATTCAGGTAAACTCATCGACGGCAAGGAATTCGACTATACGGCCCCCTACCGCGACCCGCGCAACGTCGGTTTGGCAAAAGCGATTCCGGGTTGGATCGAGGGGCTGCAGAGGATGAAGGTCGGTAGCAAGGCAAAATTGACCATCCCGCCACACCTCGGCTACGGCCTCAAGGGCAAGAAGCTCTCGATCCCGGGCTGTGCGGTCCTAATTTTCGAGATCGAGCTATTCGGCTTCGAACCGGCGCCAGCCGCGCAAAGCAAAAAATAAAAAGCATCGCGATGGCTAATCTATCGCAACGCCATCGGACCAAAACTCTATAACGAATAGGAGGAAGAATTGATTTCGCGCGAAACAAAGATGGGACGAGTTATTCTGGTGCGTATCGCGCCGGGTGAGGATATCTTGCTAGGATTGCGCCAGGCCGTAACCGAGCACAACATAAAAAATGGCCTCTTCCTCACCGGCTTCGGCTCGTCTAGCCATTCGCATTTCCACGTGGTGATGAGCAACGAATTACCACCGAAAGAAAGTTATCCCCAGAGTATACAGCCGCTCGACATTTGCTCCTTCAACGGCTACGTACTCGACGGCAAGGTCCATTGCCACATTGATTTCTCCGACGAGCGCAACGGATTCGGCGGGCATTTAGAAGAGGGCACTCTGGCCCTGACCTTCGCCAATATCGCCATTGGCGAAATAGAAGACAGCGTCCGTATCGTCGGTTGGGATACCATCGCCGAAGAAAAAGATCTGTAGGCCGCAAGCCAATGAAAGAGGCCACATTGACCGATAAACCTACCGTCGGTTTTATCGGTCTAGGCATTATGGGTCGGCCAATGGCGTTAAACCTGCAACGCGCCGGCTATCCCCTGGTCATCGTCGATTTCGACCCGCCCTTGCCGCAGGAATTGCTCGACGGCGGCGCGACGGTCAAAACAAGCAATCGCCAAGTCGCAGAGGCCGCCGATATCGTCGTGCTGATGGTCCCCGACACCCCCGATGTCGAAATCGTGCTCTTCGCCGCAGACGGCGTGGCCGCTGGCCTGCAGGCCGACAAAACGGTCGTCGACATGAGTTCGATCTCCCCGACCGCGACCATCGAGTTCGCCCGTCAGATCAATGAGTTGGGTTGCGATTATTTGGACGCGCCGGTCTCCGGCGGCGCCGGCCGGGCCATAAGCGGCGAACTCACCATTATGGTCGGTGGCCCCGAGCAGGCTTTCGATCGCGTCAAAACGCTGTTCGAGGTCATGGGTAGTACCATAACCCTGATCGGCACCCGCAATGGCGACGGCCAGGTCTGCAAGGTCGCCAACCAGATCATCGTCGGCATCACCGTCGAGGCGGTGGCCGAGGCGTTGCTCTTTGCCAGCAAGGCCGGGGCAGACCCCGGCAAAGTGCGGCAAGCGCTCATGGGCGGCGCGGCCAACTCGTTGATTTTGCAAAACCACGGCCAGCGCATGCTCGACCGCGACTTCACGCAAAGCTTTCGCGTCGCGCTACAACAAAAAGACTTGGGGCTGGCCGTCGAGGCCGCCAAGTCACTGGGCATGGTGCTGCCCAACACGACCAACACCTGGCAGCTCTACAATAGCTGCTTAGCCAATGGCGACGCCGATGCCGACCATATCGCCATCTTAAAAGTGCTGGAATCACTGGCCAACTATCAATTGTCGACCGAAGAATAACGGGGAGTACCACATGAAGATCTTGATCACCGGCGCCTGCGGTTTTATCGGCCGTCAGCTCATCGCCGAATTGCAAAGCCGCGGCCATTCTTTGCGCCTGCTCGATATGACGCGCCCCGAAGACGCGACGGTCTTTCGCGGCAACGGCGAGCGAGCGCACATCCCGCTGGTGACCGATTGGCCCTTTGTGCAAGCCGAGATCACCGACGAAGCGGCCATGTTCGCCGCCGCCGCCGATATGGACGCGGTGGTCAACTTGGCAGGTGAACCGCGCGGACTACCCGCAATCGGCGTCGCCACCTTTAAAAGCAATGCCATGGGCACCTTTGTCGCTATCGACACGGCACAGCGGGCCGGCGTACAGCGCTTCCTATGCGCTTCGAGCATCAACGCCTATGGTACATTCTACTGGCGCCTGAGCGGTGAAGCCCCACCCTATACGAGTTTGCCGCTGGACGAGACCTTTAACCCGGTGCCAGAAGACCCCTATAGCCTGAGCAAACTGGTCAACGAAGAAACCTGTGCCGCCTATCATCGTGCCTATAAGATGACGACGGCGGCTTTCCGCTTTGCCGGCGTCTGGAACGCGGAACGATATGCGCAAGTTCTTGCGGACGGCTTAGCGCCGACAACAGCCTGGTCCGACGACCTGTATCAATGGGTGCATGTCGAGGATATTGCACGCGGTATTCGCCAGGCGCTGGAAAAAGAAACCCTGCCCGGTTTTGGCGTCTATACGCTCGGGGCCGCCGATACCCGTTGCCCCGAGCCAAGCGCAGAGTTAGTCGCACGCTTCCGCCCCGACCTGCCGCTCACCGCACCGCTACCGGGCCGAACGCCTCTTTTGGCGATCGACGCCGCGCAACAGGCCTTTGGCTACGAACCGCAGTTCAGGCTAGGCGATTAACAGCAGTTCATCTTGTGACGCGCCTCTCTCCTCGCGCGGTCGAGCAATTGTTTCGCGCTAAACACTCGCTCCAGCCGCGCAACCGACACATATTTCACACTTATGCACTCGCCTCATCAATCACATTGCCCCCGACATAGACCGGCCGAAACATCGTCTGCCGCATCGGTGGCATTTGCGCCAGCAACTCGGGATGCGGATCCCAGTTGTGCCACTTGCTGCCGATGCTATTATAGCTATTGAAGATCGCGATACGCGGCGTGTCCATCGCCCAAACCGAGGAAGAATGCGTCACCGCCTCGGTAAAGAACAGCACCGACCCCGCCGGACAGCTATAACTGTCCCAAAAAGGCGAATCTATCGTGCGCAACGATTGCGGCCCGGTAAAAGCTGCCTTGTGGCTGCCGCTGACGAATAGCGTCCCGCCCTGTCCTTCCTCCACCGGATTGAGTTCCCACAGTGCCCGTGTCAAACAAGTGTGCGCCTGGCCGGGAAAGGCGTGGTAGGTGTGGTGATCGCCCGGCACCCGCATCATGCCATTGCCATTGTGCGGCCCGAATTTACCATCGCCGGCCTCGCGATATTGCGAGAAGCTCATTTCCATACGAAAACCATAACACGACTGGTTGCCGAGCGGCGGCGTTTTGGAACCGTCGGTAAAAGGGTGATAGACGAACTCGTTCATAAAGCCGACTACTACTGGATGGTCAATGAGATCTTCACAGACACCCGCCATCGACGAGCGCTGGTGCTCAGACAACGAGTCCGGCTCCCGGTGTAGGCGGGTGATATGCTCTTTAGCTGCGGCGATCTCGTCATCGGACAATACGTTTTCTACCAACAACCAGCCGCGCAGATCGAACGAGTAACGTTGTTCCTCTGTCAGCTCAACGACCGGCCGACCGATCGAGTTTGCCTTGGCATAGGCTGTCTCCTCCGGTAATTGCGGCGTTCCGAGATTTTTGTCGAAGACAAAGTATTTATCCGAGTATTTCACCATCCACCTCTATGTTCGCTTGTTAGTTTGTCCGTTGCAGAGCAACGTTTTATCACCGCGTCCTTAAACGAATCATTGCTCTTCTTCTGCCGTGTTAGGCAGACAGCTCGCCCGTTCATCAGCGCGGCCGGCTGCCATAACGGGCGTTGGGCGCTTCGAGAATATCGCGTTGGCGTTCACTCAAATCATCGTAGGCCTTGTCGTCAAAATAGCCGGCTGCCCAGGATATCGGATGCGGACTGTATTTGAAGAAAATGGTGCGCCGCTCACCCTCACCGGTCCACGGCAGTGCCCCGTGCGTAAGCGCTTCAGTAAAAATAATTGCCGTGCCCGCCGCTCCGGTTACCCGCCGCACGCACGGCTGCAAGCCCTCGTCCATATTTCGCCACTCGCCGGGCAGGCTATAATTGCTCTTATGCGAACCAGGCACACAACCGAACCCCCCGTCTTCTGGCCCGACATCGGCCAGGTTATAAGCGACGACAGTCAGGCCATTGTACATGCGGTTCCCCGAAAAACGATAGTACTGCGAGGGATTAAAAGGCGCGCCACCACCGTGTAACGTCGCGCCGATGGGGCTCGTGCCCGAGCGGATAATATCGGCGTAGATATGATCGAGGCGAAACTTCGTATCCACGATTTCCTCTAAATAGGGCACGACGGCTTGGTTGTCGATCAGATTGCGGTAGGCCGGCCCCCAATCGAGCAATCCGCCAAAACGGTGCGTCAGCATACCCTCTTCGCAATCGGCAGTGACATGTTCGTCGAAAATGCGGTTCAGCTCAACTAATTGCGCGGCGTCCAGCGCGTTATCGACAGTTATATACCCTTGTAAATCAAATAAGTATTTCTCATTGTCTTGCATTATAACGTCCTTTAAGTGGTTTACCGTGCCCCATAAGGATAAGACTTGACGCGGCGGCGACACTATATAATATAGTCGAGATATCACAGAGAAACGACCTCCAAGCATTAGAGGAAAGCCATGCAAGCGAAAATTGCCCAAGATACGTTCACCTTCCAGGGATCTGCATTGGAAACCGCCCCCGAAGCGCTCGGCGAATTGCGCCGTTCGGACGACGCCTGCAGCGATTACGCGGAACTGCGCCGCCGCATGCAAGAAGACGGTTATCTTTTTTTACCGGGGCTCTTGGATCGGGAAGCCGTATTGACGGCCCGGCGAGAAATAGCACAACGCCTGGCCGACGCGGGGCACCTACACCCGGACCACCCGAGCGAGGCTTGCATCGCCGCACCCGGCGCCAGAATAGATTTTTTGGCCTCCGTCGCACAAGACAACCCGCAATTGGATGCCGTACTCTACGCCGGATCGATGATGGAATTCTATCAGAATTTCCTCGGTGGTCCCGTGCGCCACTACGATTACACCTGGTTCAGGGTCAAGACCCCGGACGGCCGCGCCACCGAACCGCATTACGACGTGGTCTATATGGGACGCGGCACTCGCCAGCTCTATACGTCCTGGACGCCCTTCAGCGATGTCGAGATGGATATGGGCGGTTTGATGGTCTTGGAGAATTCACACCGCCAGCAAGAATTGATCTCGACCTATGGCCAGACGGACGTAGACCGCTATTGCGAAAATGACGCCACGAGCCACAGGCTATTAGCAACGGCCCGCGAACAACAGCGCGACCTGACGAGCGATGAACGACGCCAGGTGCAATGGCAGTCGCCGACCTTCGGTGCCTATTCGCCCGACGCGGTCGCCACCCGCCAGACCTTGGGCGGCCGCTGGCTGACAGCCGAATACCGCATGGGCGACCTATTGATCTTCAGCATGTATACCATGCACGCCAGCGCCGACAACCACACTGAGCAGATCCGCCTGTCGTCCGATTCGCGCTACCAGTTGGCCTCCGAGTCGATCGACGACCGCTGGATCGGCGAAGACCCGCCGGCGCACGGCATCCGGGCGCACCAGAGCATGATCTGCTAACAACGGGGAGACCATCATGCACCAGCAACTCAGTCTGCAGGACAAAGTAGCCGTTATCACCGGAGCGGCTAGAGGCATCGGCCAGCGCATCGCCGCCGAATATATCGCGCACGGCGCCCGCGTCGTCATCGGCGACCTATCGGATGACGCAGGCAGGCGCACAGCTGAAGAGCTGGGACCGGCCGCATCGTATGTACACTGTGATATCAGTGTCCTCGACGAAGTCCACGAGATGCTGGAAGCAGCCACTGCGCTCAACGGCCACCTCGACATCTTGGTCAATAACGCCGCCTACAACCCTTCCAATCCGGCGGAGCGTACTACGGTCGACAAATACCCCGACGAAGTCTTTGTCAAAATGATGGACGTAGATATCAACGGCACCTACTACTGTTCAAAATATGCCGCGCAACAGATGATCCGCCAGCAATCCGGGCGTATCATCAATATCGCTTCGGTCGCCGGCAAAGTACCGTTGCGCAACCAGATCGGCCATGTCGTCGGCAAGGCCGCCGTGATCAGTTTAACGGAAGCTATGGCCCTAGAGTTGGGCGAACACGGTATCGGCGTCAATGCCATTGCCCCAGGGTCCACGGTCACGGACGCAACGCGGGGTATTTTCTACAACGAAGACGGCAGTTTCAACGAACAGGGAGAAAAACTCGTTTCGTTCGTACCGAACCGTCGCCCCGGTCAGGTCGAAGACATCGCGCATGCCGCCCTATTCCTGGCCTCACAGATGGCTTCGTATATCAACGGCCATACGCTCGTCGTCGACGGCGGTTGGACCTGCGGGTTTATGCGCGATTTCTGAAACCAGGGACGCTGGCGCAAATTTGCTCGCCAACGCTTTTTTTCCCTACCTTAGCGGTTATATCTAAAACGAGAACTGAAATCGAAGAGTAGACGCAATGGCCAAGCGCGCAACGATCTATACCTACCCCTGGGATCTATCCGACGAAGGCATCGACCGTGCCTTGGAAACCATCGCCGATACCGCCGGGCTCAACAGCGTCAGTCTGGCCCAGAGCTATCACGTCTCGACCTACCTGCTACCGCGCAACCCGCGACGACCGCTTTATTGGGGCGAAGAGGGCGCGCTTTATTTTCAACCGTCCGATACGTTCTATCGCGAAAGCCCCATCGAACCACTGATCAGCAATGTCGTCACCAGCCCCGGCTATATGTCCAAGATCGTCGACAAGATCAAGACGCGCGGCCTTGACTTCACTAGTTGGCTGGTCTTCAACTACAACCACCATCTGCCGCAACGTTATCCCGACGCGGCCAAACAAGACGCGTTCGGGCACACAAACCTTGCACAGCTCTGCCCGGCCAGCCCGTTGACGCGCGACTACGCGCTGGCCCTCTGCCGCGAAATCGCCCGCCAGTTCGAACCCGACGAATTCCACCTCGAATCGCTGGCCTACCTGCATTTTAACTACGGTTTCCGCAACCCCAAGATCGCCGTCAAAATCACTCCACTCTGCGAAATGCTGATGGGTCTGTGTTATTGCCGGCATTGCCTCGATCGCGCAGGCGAGGCCGGAATAGAAGACGCCGAGCGCTTCCGTGCAGAAATCGCCGAATTCCTCGCCGACGAACTCGCCCGCGAACCCAATGCAAACGATACACAGCCACTAGATCCTGCGACTATGGCCAAATTATTTTCCGGCCGCTTACAGGTTTTTATCGACACACGTATCGAAGCGGCGACATCGCTGATGGAGCAAGCCGTCGACATCGCCCTGCAATCCGGCGCGCGCGCCTCTTTCTTCGGTGGCCGCGACCCGATCCGCAATGGCCTCGATTCCGACCGCGCCCTGCGCGAAGTCTACATGGTCAATGGCGGCGTAGATACAATAACCGAGACGATCGCGGCCAATATCGCCGACCAACGTAGAGCATTTCCATCGGACACCGGCTTCAGCGCGATCGTGCAAGCCAGCAGCTTCGCCGACGCCGGCGCGTTCGCCGCGTATGTGTCCGGGTTGCACCAAGCCGGGATCGACGGTTTTGCCTTCTACAACTACGGCCTGCTGCGCCGCGTCCATCTCGAATGGATCGGGGGCCAACGCCATGCATGGTCCTAAGCATCACCGTTCCCTCGAATCACCTCGGTTGAGTTGGGGTTGATCCCGTGACCTTGTCCATTTCGCCGGCCCACCTCGAATAAAGAGGAACATATCGCCATGTCAGGTTTTAGCTTCTGCTTGATATTACTCTTGCCGATTTGCACCCGCGCGCAAGACCTGCCCGAGTGCGCTATCCCCCACACCACTGCGGCCATCACCATCGACGGCCGCCTCAACGAAACCGCATGGGCAGAGACATCCGTCATCGATGAGTTCAGTTTCCCCTGGTGGACCGCTGGGGCCAAAGACCGCACGGAGGTACGCCTGCTGTGGAACGATGACTATCTCTATGTCGGTTTTACGGCGTTCGACCCCCACATTTCCGCCGAATACGACAAGCGCGACGACCCCGTCTCGCGCGATGATTGCGTCGAAGTCTTTATCGCCCCCGACACCAGTGCTGTAAACAACTACTACAATTTCGAATTCAACGCCCGAGGCACCATCCTCGACCGTTCGCCAAAAATGGAACGCAGCAGCCAATGGAACGCCAACGAACTCCAGGTCGCCGTCTCGATCACCGGCACCCTCAACGACGAAACCGATACCGACAGTTTATGGACCACGGAAATCGCCATCCCCTTTAAGGCCTTCGCAGGTTACGCACCTCACCTGCCACCGCAACCAGGCGACGTCTGGCGACTCAACCTATATCGCACAGGCGGCAAAATAAACCTCCAGTATATCACCTGGTCCGACACCAAAATGCACAAACCACAATTCCACGCGCCCGAGCACTTCGGCTTCGCGCATTTTTTAGCCGCGACTACCACAAACAAAGACTAATACCCGATGAGTCCTCCGCGCACGGGCTATACCTTCAGGGCCTTTTTCCTCGGCTCCATTTTCCTCGCCTGGCGTTGCAAAGCCGTCGCACTCAAATACTGGGGGCCGCACGGCCCTTCTTCCTGGGCTCGATTCTCGGCCAGTCCACCAGCGCCGATGTCTGGCTGGTCATCAACGCGTTCACAGGCATGACCGACAACCGGATCTTCAGCTGGTGAGTCCTTTGCGCAGACAACTGCCCAGCGACTTCCGCGAACACCTCGATCGCCGCGACATCATCGCGAGCGGAGACGACACTGCAAGCGTCACAATGCGCGCCATACTCTGCGGGTGCGCGCTGTCTGCGCTAATCGCCATCGGCGTGCCCTATGGTAGCATGCTGATCCAGGGCACCCGCATGGGCTTGAGTTCCGCCACCCCGGCGGCCTTCTTTTTGTTTTTCGTCCTACTGTTAAGCCTACACCTTGGCCTTGGCGCGCTCAAACGCGTATGGGCTTTCGGCAATGGCGAACTGCTGACCATCTTCGTCATGATGACCGTCGCCACGGCCATCCCCACCCGCGGCGTCGTAGGCATGCTACTGCCGATGATCACCGGTACCTTCTATTACGCCAGCCCCGAGAACCGTTGGGCCGAGCTGATCCATCCGCATTTGAACGCCTGGGTGGTGGTCGCCGACCCAGAGGCCATCAGCGCCTTCTACGAAGGCCAGGGACCCGGCGCACACATACCTTGGAACGCCTGGGCTCTACCGCTGGCTAGTTGGTTGCTTTTCTACGCAGCGTTCTATTTGACCTTAATTTCACTAATGGGCATCCTGCGCCGTCAATGGGTCGACAACGAGCGGCTGGCCTATCCGCTAGCGCAAGTGCCACTGGCAATGATCGAAGGCAAAACGAGCCAACTGCTCAAGCCCTTTTTCCGCAATTACATTATGTGGGTCGGCCTGGCGATCCCCTTCGTCATCGGCAGTTTCGAAACTCTGCACCATTACTTTCCGGCCATGCCCTCGCCGACAATGCAAACCCAGATCGCCCTGTTTCGCGACAGCATCACCCTGCGCATCGGTGTCAACTTCTTGATGCTCGGATTCGCCTATCTCATCGGCACGCAACTCTCCTTTAGCCTCTGGTTATTCTACCTACTGCACGCGCTTGAAGACGGCCTGCTGCACAGCCTGCAACTGCACCACACCGAGGACCTCGGCGAGTGGTCCTCCGCCGGTATCGGCCATCAGATGATGGGGGCCTTTGTCGTATTCGTCGGCTACGGCCTGTGGACCGCCCGCGCGCATTTATTGGAGGTCTGGCGCCAGACCCTGCGACCGGGAGGGGAGTCCCGCGAAATGGCCTCGTACCGCTTCTACGTCAGTGGTCTCTTTGCAGGCGCGACGATCATGACCCTGTGGCTGTGGCAAAGCGGCCTGCACCTATGGATCGCCGCCTTCGTCGTCTTCAGCGCCCTGTGCATCCTTGTCGCCCTCGCGCGCATCGTCGCCGAGGTCGGGACCCCCACCATTACTCCCAGCATGGTGCCCGGCGGGTTCACCGTCAGCGCCCTTGGCGTCCCAGCATTGGGCGCCAAGGGCTTGGTCGCACTAGGCTATACCTTCGTCTGGATCGGCGATTTGCTGGTCTTTATGACGGCCCCCCTCGCCAATGGCATGCGCCTGGGCAGCGAATTGCGCGGCAATCGCCGCCGCCTGCTCTGGGGCATGGCCGCGGCGATGCTGATCAGCCTCGTGGTCTCGACCTGGTATACCCTGCACCTGGCCTATACGCACGGCGCGGTAAACCTGCACGCGCAATACTTCTCCGGCTTCGCCTACAATCCCTCCACATTCGCTATCCAGAAACTGCTGCACCCCACCGGCCCAGACGGCACCGGCTGGTTGTGGACCGGTGGCGGCGCCCTCTTAATGGGGGCGCTGATCCTCGCGCGCAACCACTGGGCTTGGTGGCCGTTGCACCCCATCGGCTTTGCCGCGAGCATGGGGTGGGTAATGGATCAGATTTGGTTCTCGATCCTGCTCGCCTGGCTGATAAAAACGCTGGCCCTGCGCTTCGGTGGCGCGAGTCTTTATCGCAAGACCGTGCCTTTTTTCTTAGGCCTCGCCCTCGGCCAAATCGTCGTCGGTGGCTGTTGGCTCTTGATCGACGCCCTAACCGGCACCGTGGGCAACCGCCTACGCGTTTATTGAAGTATTACCGCAAGAAAAACACCGCGCACAAAGCCCTGCAGAGCCGGTATTTTTTAGCAAGCCTTGATTTTCTTGTTCCAGCGAACTGAAGAAGGAGAGCCTGTGGACTGCCAAACCCAAACGGTACAACGCGCGATTGATGCGCTGCCGCGACACCGCCTAAGCCACTTGCCGACGCCCCTACAGCTTTGCACCCGGCTCACCACGGTGCTCAATGGACCACGTATCTGGGTCAAGCGCGATGATATGACCGGTCTGGCTTTGGGCGGCAACAAGACCCGCTATCTCGAATTCACCCTAGCAGAAGCCACGGCACAAGGTTATGACGCAGTGGTTCTAAGCGCGGTCGTGCAATCCAATCACTGTCGCCAATTCGCCGCCGCCTGTGCACGCCTCAATCTCAAAGGCGTCATAGTCCTGCGCGAAGACGATTCGACGATGGGCCGCAGCCATCCGGCCCAGGGCAATTATCTGCTCGACCGGCTTTACGGAATCGATATTCGCGTGGCCTCACCGGCCGATATTAACGAGACCATAGAGCAAGAGAAACAGCGTTTAAACAACGCGGGGCATAAAACTTTCACTGGTCTTTCCGGCCTGCTCTCGCGCGTGGCCTACATACAATGTGCATTGGAAATAGAACGGCAATGCCAGGACGAGTCCATCGCGCCCGGCCATCTGGTGATCGGCTCCGGCGGCAACAGCCTAGCGGGTTTGCTCGCCGGTTTCGCACTCCTGGGCCGCCCGCTGCGATTACTCGGCACCCCGCAGAGCAAAATGAGCCAGGCCACTGGCATATCAGAGCAAATCGCCCGACAAGCCGAGCAAGCCGCAGCGCATATCGGCCTCACATGTAGTGCCGATCCCGCGCTCATCAAGGTAACCGACGAATATGTCGGCCGCGGTTTTGGTCATCCAGAGCAAAGAACACTGGACGCGATCCGCCTGTTGGCCAGGCACGAGGGCATTCTTGTCGACCCCACCTATTCGGGCAAGGCCTTCGCCTGTCTTGTCGATCAATTACGGCAGGGCCGTTTCTCCGACAGCGAGGACATTATCTTTGTCCATACCGGCGGTACACCGCTATTGTTCGCCTATGGGGAAGAATTACTGGTATGATCGCGGGGTACAGCCGCTCGTCTACGGCATAAAACCCAAGGGTTGCGCTAAAGTCATGAGTTGTGCCGCTAAACGCTGTCGATTGCCGTCTCCCGCTTCCTCGATCACTTTAGCCAGAAAAACAAAACCGCCGCGCCCGGCAAAATCCTCAATCTGTGCATAACTCATCTTGGGCAATTCGCTCAATTGCTCAGCCACCAATCCCGACAGCCTTTCTTCTAATACCTGCGGGCGGTCGCGGTAGGGCATATTGCGCAACAACAGTATCAGATCGTTGCGCGCCAAGACGCGTTGCTGCACCCCATAGCCAAGACGCCGGCAATATTGCGCAAAGGATTTCAACACGTCCGGATCCACCCCCTCCCCTGCGAAGGCCTCTTCGCGCTGGACGATTTGCGCGAGAATATTGCGCGCCATCAAATAGTGCCCCCAAACCGTAGGGTGCAGATATTCGCTGATCAGTTCATCGCCGACGATCCCCTCAGGTGCTGCTGCTGCAAAAGCGCGTTCGAGATCAATTAACCAGACCCCGTCCACAGCCGATTCGCGAAGAATATTATTAAAAGGCGCACAGGCACGTAGGTGAATTGCGTCGAGATCGCGGGCACGCTTAAAAGCCTCGAGCGCGCCCTTAGCATCCGCACGTGCTTTCCGATCTAACCCGGTAGCGAAATGCACCCCTGCATGGTGGGGATAATCATTCACGATTTCTGCCCGCTCCGCGCCTGCCGGCGGAGCGGGCTCCTGCGAACGCAAAGGATAAAAACCTTCGAGGTTTGAAACCAACGTACAAAGCGCCACCGGCACGCCGCGCGTACGCATAATCGCCAATAATTCGCTTAAGTTATCGCGATAATTGGCCGTGGTCTCAGCATGTGCAGCATCCCCCCAATAGATCTCCCGCTGCACAAGATGTAAGCCGAATGAAGGTGCTTGCCCATCGGGGCGCAACCATTGCCCCGCATAGTATAGCGCCTCGCCGAGCAAATAGTAGATGCGGGTGCGCTGCAAGCGCATTTGCAGTTTAATAAAGGATCGGTCACTGCCCAGCCGCACAAAGGGCGTCGCCGCACCATAGGGCCCGACGAATTCGTTATGCCCCGCGTAGATCAGCACCAGGTCCGGCTCTTGCGCGGCGACCTCTTCGGCGAAGTCGAGCAGTACATAAGAATTAATGGCGGTAATGCCACAGTTAATGACCTCGATTTCGCGCCCGGGATAGGCGTCTTCGAGCATCAATTGCAAGAAATTCGGAAACGAGGTCTGGGCCGGATTGGGAAAACCCAGCAAGGTCGAAGCGCCAAGCACAAAAATACGCAAAACGCCTTCGTCCTTATCCTGCGCGAAACGATCCTGGCCGGGGGCCAAGCGCGCGTACTGATGCGGGAAAAAACGCCGGGCTGCCTGCGGGTTGAGGCGGTAATCTCCTCCTTCGGCCATAAAGAGATCATTACTTGGCCCGATGCCCAAAGCCCGCAGGCCCAACTCGACAATAACCAGCAATAACAAACCCGCTACCAACGCCAAAGCTCGGCTCAACGCTTGCACAGCATTTCCTTTGCCCCTTCGCACTGTTTTTACTTTATTGTCTATAACACTTAAATGATAAAAATGGCCGAAACTACACCACACAAAGAAGCATCCTCTGCCATTACTGCACGAGGATTCCTCGTCGGTTCCGTAATGAGCCTGCTCATCGCCATCGGCATCCCCTATGGTAGTATGGTGATCCAGGGGTCACGCCTAGGCCTCAGCTCGGCAACACCAGCGGCCTTCTTCCTACTCTTCGTACTGCTGCTAACCCTGCATGTTTTTTTGGGCGCGCTCAACCGAGCCTGGGCCTTCAGCCGGGGCGAACTGGTGACGATATTCGTCATGATGGCCGTCGCCACCGCCATTCCCACTCGCGGCGTCATCGGCATGCTGTTGCCGATGATCACTGGCACCTTCTACTACGCTACCCCCGAAAACCAATGGGCCGACCAAGTCCACCCCTTCCTCTCTGGATGGATGGTGGTCTTCGACCCCGAAGCCGTCAAAGCCTTTTACGAGGGTACGCAAGGCTCATCTTCAATCCCATGGCACGTTTGGCTGGGGCCGCTATTGCGCTGGTTTGTCTTTTACGCCGCGTTCTACGCGACCATTATTTCCGCCATTTCGATGCTGCGTCGGCAATGGGTGGACAATGAACGCCTAGTCTTTCCTTTAGCCCAGGTACCGCTGGCGCTGATCCAAGACGGGGCCGACGGTGAAAAAAAGATCCTCAAGCCCATTTTCCGCAATCCCGTGATGTGGTGTGGCCTGCTGTTGCCGCTCTTCATCAATAGCGTCAACGCCCTGCACCACTACTTTAATTTTATTGCCCCGATAGTGCCCTCGACCAGTATCGAAATATTCAACCGCACCGCGACCCTAGGTATCCGCATCAATTTCCTGATGTTCGGTTTTGCCTACTTCATCAATTCTAATATCGCCTTCAGTCTGTGGTTTTTCTATTTGCTGCACGTGGTACAGGAGAGCCTGTTTACCTATGTCGGCATCTTCAACCCCGAAGAATTGGGTCCTTGGACCGGCTCCGGACCGGTCGGCGCAATTATGGGGCATCAGATGATGGGCGCGCTTATCACCCTGGTCTGCTACGGCCTGTGGACTGCCCGCCCGCACTTGCGCGATGTCTTCCACAAGGCGCTTACCGGCGACGAGCGCATCGACGACTCGCAGGAAATCCTCTCCTATCGGGCGTCGGTCGTTCTCTTTTTCGCCGGGATCGGCATTATGGGCTACTGGTTGTGGCAATCGGGGATTCCCGCATGGATCGTGCCCTTCTTCCTCTTTTCCACGCTGGTCATCTTTATCGGGCTGGCCCGGGTAATCGCCGAGGCCGGCTTGCCCACCGTGACCCCAGAAATGGTGCCCGCCGGTTTTGTCGTATCGAGCGTCGGCGTCCCGGCGCTGGGGCCGGCCGGTATGGTCGCCACCGGCTACACCTTTGTCTGGGCCGGGGACCTATTGATTTTCATGACCGCACCTTTGGCCAATGGTCTGCGCTTAGGCAGCGACCTCAAAGGCTCGCGCCGCGGCCTCTTTTGGGCCATCGTCACCGCCATGCTCATCAGTCTCGTCGCCTCGTGCTGGTTTATGCTGCATATAGCCTATCGCGACGGCGCGCTCAATTTGCACCCGCAATATTTCACCGGTTTTGCCGCCTACCCCTCCGATTTCGCTGCCAAAAAACTCGCGACCCCCACCGGTCCGGATCTAATCGGCTGGCTATGGACGGGTTTTGGCGCGTTAATAATGGGGGGCCTAATGGCCGCCCGCCATTATTTCATATGGTGGCCTTTCCACCCGCTGGGTTTCGCGGTGAGCACCGGCTGGGTGATGAACAGCATTTGGTTTTCTATATTTTTAGCTTGGTTGATCAAAATCACCGCCCTAAAATACGGTGGTCCCCGCACCTACGCTCTGACCCGTCCGTTCTTTATCGGGGTGGTCATCGGTCAATTCGTCGCCGCCGGTCTCTGGCTGGTCATCGACGGGTTCACGGGGATGGTCGGCAACTCAGTACCTGTATATTAAATAAGATATTCGGAGGAATACATGCGTTTAGTTGGCATCTTGTCTTTCGCACTCTGTTTCGGTGGCTGCACCGCAGAGGACAAACCCGTGGCCACCGTTGGCGAGCGGGCCATTTCCGCCGAGCAATTACAGGCCTTCGTCGGCAGACTGCCCGACGGCCTCAAAAGCAAGGAGGGTGGCGATGCCGCCAGACGCGGATACCTTCAGTCGCTCATCGACCGCCAACTGCTGCTCACCGAAGCGGAGACGCACGGCATGGACACGCTCAAGGCGGTCCAACGCAAGGTTCGCGAGGCGGTTGACGCGCGAGTCATCGTGCTCTACCGGGCGCGTTTTCTCGCCCCCGAGGCGACCGTCGCCGAAGAAGAGGTCCGCCGCGTGTTCAACGACGACGGCTATCACCGCGAACGCAAACTCAACGCCATTCTCGTCCGCACCCGGGCCGAGATCGAACAAGTCGCGGTCGAACTCGCCGCCGGCCAACCCTTCGCCGAAGTAGCCCGCGCCCACTCGCTCGACAAACGTTCCTCCGAACAGGGCGGCCAACTCGGTTTTATCGGCCGAGAAGCAGCACCTGGGCTGCATGTCCCGGCCGAATTATTCAACTCTCTACCGACGAACGAGCTTTCCAAACCCCTCCCAGCCGGGCGAAGCTGGCACATTATACGCTTCACTGAAGACCGTCCTACGCCCTATGAACGCTACCGTCCCCTTATCGAAAACATGCTCTTCACCGAACGCATGACCGCGGTTCAAGCCGAGCATTTTGAACAGCTAAAGGAATCTACAGCCGCCGCGCTGGACCAGGCAGGTTTCCGCTTGATGCTCGACGGAGCCCGCCGTCTCGACATAAGCGGCCTAGATACGAGCGAGGCGACACTCTATACCTATGGCGAGGATCGAGTCACTATTGCCGCGGCTTGGCAGGCCCTACAGCGAATCAACGCGCAGAATAGCCTCAAGGACAGCGTTCGCGCCCTAGGCACGCTCGAACGTATGGTCCTCAACCCGTCTCTCCTGCGCCGGGCGGCACGCGACGAGGGTCTTTATACAGAACCCGAGATGCACCGCCTTGAACGCCGGGTGCGCGACAATACGCTACTCGACGCGGTGCGCAACCGCTTCGCCGCTATCGACTTGCTCACCGACGCCGAAGTCTGGGAATTCTACGATGCCAACCCCAACCGCTTCTACCACGAGGAGGCCATTGAAGTCGAGGAATTGCTCATTCGCGACCTGACCGACGCCGTCGATATCAAGGAGCGCATCGCCGCCGGCACCTCCTTTGCGGAATTCGCCGACCGCAGCGTACGCAAGAGCGCCGTCAACACCCAGGCCCATTTCCATTTTCATCCCCGCGACAAGTCGGTCTACCCCAAACTGGTGCCGGCCATCTTCGGCGCCCAACAGGGCCAATTGATGGGGCCGCTCAGGGTTCAGGGCGGTTATGCGCTCTTTCGCGTCAATGGCAAAAAGCCCGGCGGCGTCGAACCCTACGAGCAGATCCAACGCCAGGCTCGCGGGCTCCTGCGACGGGAACGCGAAAACCGAGCGTTTGACGACCTGGTCAAAGACCTGCGCCAGCGCCACGCCGCGCAGATCAAGATAGACCAGAGCCAATTGCGACAAGCCCTTCCCGACTCGCTGGTCCCAGGCCCCTGACGGATGCGGATCGGCCTGTTGTTGACCCTGATCTCGCTGGGTTGTGGCGACGGAGGCAATGTATCGGAGATCCCTGACAACGCGCAAAACCTCCAAGAGGCAGTCCGTTTGCGCAGTCAGGGATCGATCTTTTTGCAACAAGGTCGCCCGGCACGGGCCCTTGAGGCACTCGCGCAAGCGGTCCGGCTCGATTCCTCCGCGAGCCCTGCGCATTTCAATAAGGGTTTAGCCCACGTCCGCCTACAAGATCACCCCGCCGCCATCGCCTCTTTTGAACGCGCCATCGCCATCGAGCCGAAAAACCCCCGTTTCCTCTTCGCCTTGGCCGCCGCGCTGCGTTCGCAACACCGCTATCTCGAAGCGGGCACTTTCTTCGAACAAGCCATCGCGCAACAGCCCGACCACGCCGAATACCATTTCAATCTGGGCGAAGTGCGCCGGGCGACCAGCGATTTCGCCGGCGCCCGTGAGGCCTTCTCCCGCACCCTCGAACTGGCCCCTGGCCACCTAGAAGCCCGTTATTATCACAGCGACCTGCTCGCCCGCGACCAGGAATTAGCCGCCGCGCGCCTAGGTTTTACCTCGCTCTTAGACCAAAGTCCCCAACATTTCCAGGGCTTGCTGGGCCTGGGCAGTTTGTTGATCAAACTAGGCGAAGCGCAACAGGCCGCGGCGATCCTCGAACGCGCCATCGCCGCCAAACCACACGATCCCGGCCCGCACTATCTCCTCGCCCAGGCCTACGAGCAAGCAGACCAGCCGCAAGAAGCCGCTAAGGTCCGTGAGCGCTTCCAACGGCTGGGCGCAGCCGAACGCCACCTCAACCAGGGCACGATCTACCTGCGCCGCCGCAAGTGGGCCAAAGCGACAGCCGAACTAGAACGCGCCCTACAAAATGACTCTACTTCCGTCACCGCCCGCCTCCGCCTAGCGCAAGTCCACTGGCAACAACAGCGCCCCGATAAATCGATCGCATTATTAGAGCAGGCCATTGATCTGGAACCCGAGCACCTAGAAACCCGCTTAGCGCTGGGCGAGCAACAACTGCGCACAGGGGCCCTAGCCACCTCCATAGCGCATTTTGCCCATGCCCTCAAGCTCGCCCCGGATTCATTTACCGCCGCCTATGGCCTGGGCAAAGCGCGTTGGCAACACGGGGATCTAACCGGTGCCGTCGACGCCCTGCGCCAGAGCCTGGCCCTCGATCCGGACTATCGCGACGCGCACTATGCTCTAGGCTTGGTCTACGTGCGGCTCGAGCGCTTCGACGATGCCCGGATCAGCTTCACCCACAGTGCGACCATCGACTCCACCCATGCCGAGTCGCATTATGGACTGGCCTTGCTACATATGCAACAAGGGCAAAAAAACTTAGCTCGCCAGGGTCTGGAAAAGGTGCTCGCATTGCAGCCCGAACACCAACGCGCGCGCGCCAAACTTACTGTGTTGGGTAGCCAGTTGTGAACCGCGGACTCGCGATCGCGCTTATAGCAACTCTGTGTTCTAGTTGCCAAAACCCGGAAAAACCCGCCAGCGACGTACTCTACGAACAAGCCCTAGCCTTGATGCACCAAAACCGTTTCGCCACCGCCGAACCCCTGCTCTATCGCGTCTTAGAGCTGGCACCCGACAGTACGATCGCCAGTATCCGCCTCGGCGAAGCCCAGATGCGCCAAGGGCACCGGCAAAACGCCGCCCGCATCCTCGACGCATTGCCCGCCGTTGCCCGCCGGCGCCCCGAAGCCCGCGTGCTTGAAGCCCGCCTGCTCGCCTTCGCAGGTTTCGCACAGGAGGCGGAACTTGCCGTAGATCAGATCCTCAATGACTACCCCGCCTCACTTGAAGGCCGTCTGCTACTGGCCGAGCTCTATCTGCAAGCTGCGGCAACCATGAACCTCGAACGCGCCAGCGCCATGTGCAGCCAGGCCCTTATCAGCCAACCCGAACACCGCGACGCACTCTATCTTCTGCTACAGGCGACGCTGCGCCTAGGCCGTTTCACTGCCGCCCTCGAACGCAGCCAGACCCTCCTAGAAGCCTATCCCGACCAGGGTTCAGCGCACCTATTAGCCGGCACTGCTGCACTGTGGGCCGATGACGAACGTGCCCTACCTTGGCTCGAACGAGCGGTCGATCTCTCACTAGACCGCCCCACCCAGCGACTCGAAGCCCTGTGGCTGCTCAAAGTAGCCTATGATCGACGAAATGGTTATCCGCCAACGCTAGCGGCCCGATATCGCTTTCATACGTATAGCCCACCGACAGCACCGACCGACCTGCACTTTAGCGATATCGGGCGCGAGGCCGGGGTCGGTAAAAAAGATCGAGGACGCGGCAATGCCTGGATCGACTTCGATCTCGACGGCGACCTCGACCTCTTTAGCGTTGGCATTCACATCGAGCATGCGCTCTACCGCAACGACGGCAAGCGATTTGCCGATGTGACGCAGGCACAAGGGCTTGCCGATCCGCGCGGCGGCTGGGCTGCATCGGCCGCTGATTTTGACAACGACGGCGACGACGATCTTTTTACCAGCCGCGATGCCTGGGAAGGAAGAGCACCCAATTCTTTATACCGCAATGATTTAGGATCTTTTTCAGACATCGCCCTGCACGCTGGATTAGCTGATTCCGTCGACAGTTTTACCGCTACCTGGCTCGATTTCGACCTCGATGGCTATTTGGATTTGTATGTGGCTAATGGCATCAGTGGCAGTGGACTAGGAAATTCCCTATTGCACAATCAAAAAAACGGTACATTCCTTGATAAGGCCGCCGCTGCCGGCGTTGCCGATACCAGCAAAACCATCGGCACCGCCGCCGGCGACTTCGACGGAGATGGCTTTATCGATCTCTACGCGGCCAATATCGGCGAACTCAATCGTCTCTACCGCAATGTCGGGGACGGCACCTTCAGCGATGTCGCCGAATCGGCAGGAGTCCTTTTTCCGGTTGAAGGAAGTTATGTGGCTTTTTTCTTTGATCTTGACAACGACGGCCAACTCGACCTCTTTGTTTCGACTATGAGTGCCTTTCCCGACGTTCTCAATAGCCTCGTCACCGGCGAGGCCATCGAACCCAACCGCCCCTTTCTATACCACAACATGGGCGACGGAACCTTTACCGACATTACCGCACCCGCCGGCCTGGCCCGATCCTTCGGCTCGATGGCCGCCGGCTCCGGCGATGTCGACAACGACGGCTTCGTGGATATCTACCTGGCCAACGGCGGACCCCAGCTATCCCGTCTCGAGCCCAATGCGCTCTTCCGCAATATGGGCGACGGCACTTTCCGCGATATTACCGCCACTTCGGGCACCGGCAGCCTTGGCAAAGGCCACGGGTCGACCTTCGCCGATTTCGACCGGGACGGCGACCTCGACCTCTACGCCGGCCTCGGCGGCCATTACGACGCCGATGCCTGGGCCAATATTCTCTATCGCAACGACGGTCCCGCGCATCATTATCTTGAGATCGAATTAGAAGGCACTCGCAGTAATCGCAATGGCTTGGGCGCCCGCGTCGCGGCCCACGTCGGGACACGTACCATCAGGGCCGCCCACCAAAGCGGTTTCGGTTTTGGCACCAGCAACGGACCTGCCCTACATTTAGGCTTGGGGTCTGCAACCCACATCGACAGTCTGGATTTACATTGGCCAAGCGGCACACATCAGCGTTTTTTCGACCTGCCCGCCGATTGCAGCATCCATATCGTCGAACCGAGCACAGCAAAAGGCCTTACCGGAACAACCGATCCGGCCTACAAAATCTCTTGGAGGCAACCATGAGACCTGCTCACATACGGCTCTTCTTACTTTTCTGCGGGATCTACTTATCGTCATCCATACCCACTGGCGCGCAACAGGGCCACCGTGTAACCACCCGCGCGGTGACCGTCAATTCAACAACCCAGTGGAACAATTGGCAATTGCCCACCCACGCCGTCGATTTTACCGCCGACGGCGCGGTTAAACCGCATTTTTTTCGCGAGCGTTTCGACATTCTAGACGACCTGGAGACTTTTACCCGGCCGATTATCGACTTTCGGCGACGGCGCGGGCAAAACGCCACCCTCAACGTCGACAGTACCGAAACCTTCGATGTCAAGGGCAAAATCATCCTCGACAACAAGGACATCCCGGTTTATTCCTACTTCTTCCGCCCCGGTATCAGTCGCGTCGGTTCCAATCCCACCACTGCTGCCAATATCCTCGACGACGACCCGACGACCTTCTGGGAACCTAACCCGCAAGACCCGCTCGACGACTGGTGGATCGAGGTCGATTTAGGCAGAGTGGTCACCGTCGACTCGCTCGTGCTGCATTTCGTCGACGAAACATTGGGCGATCCCTTTTTTCAGTTCAGGATCCTCGCCGCGCCCGATCAGGAACCCGTGATAGAACACGTCAACAAACTCACTTTCGAACGGGTCGCCAGCACCAGAGCCCCCAATCGCGACCAGCGAACTTTTCGCTTCGGGTTCGACCAACTCAAAGCCGACCCCGCTTGGGCGGGCAAGATGGTACAGACGATCCGCATTATCGTCAGCGACACTCGAGGCAATCGCGGCGTGCTGGTCAGCGCCGACGAATGGCAGGCCCTGCCGCTCGACGAGCAGGGGGAAATCGTCTACTTCATCCGCGATCAACAAGGTTTTGAAGAACCGGTCGAACAGGCGACCTACGAGACCCTGGAGGTCGAACGCCAAGGCCGCCAGGACCACTATCGCCGCGAGCGACCCCGCTTGGCCGGGATCGAGGTCTGGGGATTCGGCGACAATATCAGCCCCGGCATGATCGCCGGCGGCGGCAACCTCGCGCTGACCGGTGACGGCTTCCTGCCCGGCCCGGCCTTCGACGGCGACTTCAACACTAGCTTTCTGCACCTGGTCTGGTCGCCAACGATCGATCGCGGCATACTCACCGCCGACATGGGAGCCACTTTCTGGCTCGACGCCATGCGCATCTCCGCCGCCCGACCGCAACCCTTTATCGACGGCTACTTGATTCGCGGTTCGGACGGTTCTCGCGACACCCGCGGCCGAATCAAATGGACCCGCCTGAGTCCACGCTCCCGCGAAGACAACAGCTCGGATCGCTTTGAGCACATTATCGACGTCTACGACCAGACTCCTCAATTGCGCTTCCTAGAAATGAGCATCATCTCCTCCGATCCGCGTCGTCGGGGCGGCTACAACACCGGTCCGACCATTGTCGAATACCAACTTTTCACCACCGCCTACCCCGCCGAAGTCGAACTAACTTCGAATCTGGTCTCGTTGCCCGGTGCTCGAAATTTCGGTGCCATAAGCTGGGATGCCGATACCCCACCGAGCACAAGCCTAGAGATCCGCACCCGCACCGGCGACTTGCTCGGCAAAGTCGTGCGTTATTTCGACAAAAACGGCATCGAGCTTACCTTCAACTCCTGGAAAAACCTACTCGGGAGTTTCAAGGGGCCGGCCGACACCACTTTCGTACCAACCAGCGGTTGGAGCCCATGGAGCCGCGCCTACCAACAATCCGGCGATATAGTCACTTCTCCCGGCCTGCGCAAATTCATGCAGATCCAGGTCAAAATGCTCACTACCGACCGCAATACCGCCGCTGCGATCCGCTCGCTCGAAGTCGAATTGCTCAATCCCGTCGCAGAGCGGATCACGGCCGAGCTGTGGCCGGCTAAAGTAGAAATTCCAGGGGCCCGAGAAACCTTTGACGTCTTCGCCCAACCCAATTTTATCGAGTCACCCGTCAGTTCGCGCAGTTCCGGATTCGACGAGATCCTGCTCACTATGCCGGCGTCACAAAATCTTGAGCTGCTAGAATTCGGAATCGGCAACGGCGAGGACGAAGAAACTTTCGGTGCTGGAACCGAGTCGGGCGTACTCACCTCCACCGACAACCGCCAGATCCAAGTCCAAGCCAATGGCGGCGACTCGATCCTCGTGCGCTTGGATGCCCGGCTCAATATCCTGCCCGACGCCGCCCGCACCTATAACCGGGTAACCGTCGAGGGCGAGCAAGTGCCCGTAACCCAAGACGGCCTGCCATTGACCGGTGCCGCTTATGGCACGCTCGACGAAGACGAACAAGGTGATATCCGTTATTTCCGCCGGCGCGGCGACACGCTTACCGAGACCGACCAGACCAGTTATCGCGATCTCCCCATAGAAGAACAGGGGCCGGTGCGTTTTTTCCGTCTGCTGCGCGGCGACGGCGCCCAGTTCCCTTTCAACGAGCGTGGCGACTCGCTCGATACCGTGGCCTACAACAGCCTGCAGACCGCTTCACGTGGTGTCGTTACCGGGCTCGGCCAACGCCTCCGCCTGCGTTTTTCGGCGCCCGTCTTCCTCAACGGTACGACGCTGCGCATGGCCGTACGCAATACCGCCGGCGGCACCGACCTTACCACGCCGTGGCAGTCCGTCGAATCGGGCAATGCCGACGCCGGCATCGGCAGCAATACCTTGGCGATCAACGTGCCCATAGGCGGCAGCTTAGTCGATGCCCTGACCATAGGCCCGAATCCCTTTACGCCCAATGGGGATCAGATCAACGATTCTGCTGAAATATCACTGGAAATCTTCAAGCTGACGACGAGCCGCGCCCTCGATGTCCGCATCTTCACCTTAGACGGCCGCCCGGTATGGCAAGGCCAGCAAATGGTGCTCAGCGGCCGAACCACTATACACTGGAACGGCACCGACGACAGCGGGAAAATCGTGCCACCCGGCCTCTACATTTGCCAGGTTCGGCTCGACGCCGATGACGAGGGCAGCACCTCGATACGCTCTCAGATCGTCGCCGTCGCTTATTGAGCGGACGGTCGAGCGGTGAAACTACTTGACAAGTCTTACCCACCATAGTAATTAGAGTCGCAATAGTAAGCCCGGAATATATGCACCGAGGAGGGATGTAGTGAACCGGAATGTAATGATATTTTGCCTAATACTGGCAACGCTATGGCTTGGCCTCGCCCCAAGTTCAGCCCAGGAATACGGCGGTCGTTTTGGTCAGCTAAAAAAGGGCGGGGTCGTTTCATTCGCTCCAAAAGGCCCAGGTGTGATGTTCGGTGCCCTCGACCCGGCGCTGCGCAAATGGTACGTGCCCCAGGAGCTGTTTAACGAATATCAGTGGCGACAGTGGGATTATTCCAATTACGCCCGGGACCATTTCGAGCGCTATGTGAGCACCACCCAGGAAGGTGACTACTACTACGACCTGTACGGCAACTATATCACGCAAGGTTGGCTGATTTTCAACAACTCGCAGACCCAACCTCGGCAATTCGGCTCCTCTGTACTCAAGAATAGCCGTTTCGGGTCCTGGTTCAACAGCCTGCTCATCTCGTCCGACTCTAAGGGACAGCACCACTACGCCTTGACCGCCGGCTCCAAGATCCGCACGACCTTGACGCCGATGACCTTCTCCAAACCGCGCTGGGACGGCATCCAATTCGATTACGCCGCCGACAAATACCAGGGCACGATGCTCTATTCGCGCGTTAGCCGCACCGGAGGCTCTTCTACCAACGACCAGGAAAGCCTGGTCACCAACGCCACCTCGATGTTCGCTAGCAGGGGCACGACACAAATAGGCGACTTTGCGACCTTGGGCCTAACCATGGTCAACGCCCACCAGTCAAATACCTTAATCGACGGTTTCACCGGAAACCCCTTTACCGGCGAGCTTTCGGTCGACCAGACCCAAACGGTATCGGTCATCGAGATCGTCCTGCGCGACGACAGCCCCGAGGACGGCATCGGTGGGGCCGCCTTTTTCCCCGCCGGCTCCGACATAATCATCACCTACCTCGACGGCACCAAAGACAGGGGCCAGGAAATTCGCTTCGTGCCGATTATCGAGGGCGGCTTCGTGCAAGAGGGTTTTCTCTCCGCCGACGGCACCGAGGAGATCCGCCTGCGCTACGACTTCGACAGCCCGGCTTTCGTCAACCGCGCCTCCGGCTCCAAGGAAGAGATCGAAAAAGTCGAGTTCCGCCTGGTATTGGGCAACGACTATCAGGTCTGGATCACCTCCGATAACCAGCTCAACGCCAGCGGCGAGTCCGTACTACTGCTGAAGGCCCAGGCCGCTGGAAATGTCCAGGACAATACCAACCTGCAGATCGTCGGTTTCGATTATGGCCTGCCGACCTCGACCCAGATCTGGGGCGGAACCCTCGAGTTGCAGAACGTGCTCGGGTTCGATTTTTACGGCGAATACGACCTGAGCTACAACTACACTAAATACCCCAACGTCGTTTCCTCGACCCATACTACCTTCTCCGGTATCCGCGGGGACCGCTCAGCCGACGCGTGGATGATGAATCTCTCCAAGGTCGCCTTCCCCTGGTTCTTCTTCGGCGAAGCCTATAGCATGGACCCTCGATACTCGACCCGTACCTTCACCGCCCAGGGCGACGGTTTTATCGACTACGAAGACGAGCGCATCCACGTCGTCGAACTCGTTGAAGACAACGACGACCAGGACCAGTTCCCCGACACCGTGCGCAAGGATTGGCAGGCCGGAGACCCGACGGTTTTCCCCGGCTGGGACGAGAACAACGATTTCATCTCCGATTTCAACCAGAACGACAACCGCTTCCTGAGCAATCTGATCCCCGACTACGACGAGCCCTTCCTGCGCCACAACGTCGACCGGCCCGAGTTTCTCTTCGGCATCGACCTTAATAACAATATCTGGGTCGATCGCTTCGAAAATGACGAGTTGCCCGACTATCCCTACAAGAAGGACCACCGGGGTTTCAATATTTACGGCGGCAGCCACGTAACCCCCGAAGTCCGGCTAATGTTCGGCGCCCTGCGCGAAGACCTTATCTCGTCCAGGCAGAAGAACCACGCCAACTACGCCTTGTTCACCGTCGACCGCAATTCGCCGACCTGGGGCCGCTTCCGGGTCTTTGAGATGATCAAATCAGTCGAGGACGATATTCCGGACGATTTATTGCAATGGCTCGCCAATGCCAATATTCGCACCGGCGAGTCGACCAAGCTCGAGGACCCACTTATCGCCCGGGACACCTGGATCAATAGCCTGTGGATCGGCCACGACTATGAAGTGCGCGGGCTGCTGACGACCAACTACATCAAATACGACCTGTACCATCAGCGCCTCGACAAAAACTCCCGCGCCTTGTTAGCCCTGCGCAAGCGAGACTTCTTCTTTGGCCTAATCAACAAGATCAGCTATCGCTTCGACTTCGGGCGGCTGTGGATCGAACCGCGCTGGAAGAGCGAATACCGGCGCCAGAGCATTGATCTAACTTCGACCGAGAAACGCACCGAACTCGCCGAAATCGGCGGTTTTATCTTTGGTTTTCCCTTGCTCACCCATACGACCCTCCAGGGCGGGGTAGAACTGACCTTTTTCAACGACATCGATCGCGATTCCGACGACTTCAGTGGTCAGGTCTGGGCCCTGCAGTTTTCAAACCTCTCCGACTATCTGGGTTACAAGCTCACAACACACGCCGGTATGAAGATCAACCGCCGCAATCCCAGGAACGAGGACTCGGTAACCATAACCCAGAGTTTCATCTCGATTTACGCTGGTCTGGAATAGGCGCAACGATAGATGCTTGAGAACCGGGCGCGATGGGGGTCGATTGCCGTTTTTTCGCTGGCTCTCCTCCTGCGCCTCGGCTATCTCTATGAATTGTCCGACAGTCCCCTATTTGCCGCCCCAGTCGTCGATGCCCGCACCTATGTAGAAGAAGCCCGCTACCTAAGTGAGGTCTCCTGGACCGGCAAACAAGCCCCTTTCTGGCAACCTCCCCTCTACCCTTATGCCCTCGCCGCGCTTTTCGCCCTTGGTGGCGAGAATTATTACCTGCCCCGCCTGCTTCAGGCGCTGCTTGGCGCGATGGTCTGCGTTCTCACTTATTTATTGGGCCGACAGATATTTGGCACAGGTATTGGGTTAGCCGCCGCGCTTTTCGCCGCTGGCTACGGCCCCCTGATCTATTTCGGCGGCGAGTTATTACCCGTACTACCAGCTGTCTTTCTCAATTTACTGCTGCTCTATTTACTCGCCACGGGGCATAGCCAACCCCGCTATCTATTCATCGGTTTTCTCACCGGCCTTTCCGCGCTTACCGTAGCCAATATCCTGCTCTTCTTACCCGTGCTACTCGGCTGGCTCTACTGGAACCAAAAGCGCGAAGGCCACGCGCCACGCGCCGCCCTCAAAGCACCTGCACTTTTGCTCATAGGCTGTACGCTCGTCATCGCGCCAGTCACTTGGCGCAACTTCGCCGTCGGTGACGATCTGGTGCTTATCTCGCATAATGCCGGCATAAACTTCTACATCGGCAACAACGCCGAATACGAGCGCACTACAACCATTCGCCCAGGGCGCGAATGGCTCGAATTGGTCGAAACGCCAGCGCGCGAAGCCGGCATTGAAAAAGCCTCCGAAAAATCGCGATATTTCTTTGGCCTGTCCTGGGATTACATTTCCGCGCAGCCACTCGATTTCATGGAGTTATTGGCCTATAAAGGCTATCTATTTCTGCGCGGTGACGAAATCCCGCGCAATCTCGATCTCTACTATGCCCGCACCCATTCGCGCCTGCTCTCGCTATTGATGTGGAAAGACGGGCTGGCCTTTCCCTTCGGCCTGGTCGTCCCTTTCGCTCTATTGGGCCTTTACGCCTTCTGGCGCTCACCGGAGGGGCGTTCACCGGAGGGGCGCCTGCTGCTGCTCTTTGTGGCGACCTATGCGGCGTCCATCGTCCTGTTCTTCGTCACCTCCCGCTATCGCATGCCCGCCGTCCCCCCATTATTGCTCTTCGCCGCTTTCGGCGTGCGTGCTCTATGGTTCCTACCGCGCCCCGCACTGATAGCCGTGCCGGTACTGCTGTTGCTCTGCAATGCGGGCACGGGCAAGATGAACAGGGATGGCGATGCGCACGAGCACTATTGGCTGGGCTATGCCTATGAACAAAAGGGCATGCCCGCCAACGCCGCCCGTCACTATCGCCAGGCTATCGAAAAAAATCCCTCCTTCGGGGACCCCTTCCTCAACCTCGCCGCACTGCACGGCGAGGCAGAGCACTTGGACAAAGCCATCGACCTCTATCGACGCTACCTAGACCACCACCAAGACGAAGACGTGCGCTTCCAGCTAGGCAACACCTGCTTACTCGCCCGCCGTTATAGCGAGGCCGCTGAAATCTATACGCAGGTCGCCGCTGCCCGCCCGAAATGGGCCGCTATCCACGGGCGCCTCGGCTATACGCACCTAATGACCAATCGCCCAGAGCTAGCCTCTGCCGCCTACCGCCGCACGCTCGAACTGAATCCAGACTCAACCCTGGTCCGCTATCAACTCGCCCGCCTCTACGCGAACGAGGGCCAGACAGACCAGGCCATCGGCGAATTTCACAAACTGCAAACACGAATGCCGCAAGTCTCCGAATATCGCATTCGCCTGGCCGATTTGATAATCGAGCAAGAGCAGCAGATTGCGGATGGAACGGCCCTGGCGCAGACCGCCAGATTGGCCGAGGCCGAAGCGCATTTACGCCACACCATCGAACTTGCCCCCCAGGCCGCACATTCCCATTGGAGCCTCGGGATGCTATACGCACGCCAAGGACGACATCCTGAGGCTATTCCGCTCTTCGAAAAACTGATCGAGATCGCTCCACGCGATTACCAAGCCCATATCTTCCTCGGGCATCTCTACCAACGCTCGGGTCGCACGGACGACGCCGACGCCGAATTTGAAGCTTTTAGCCGCAAAAAACGCGCTTACCGCCTAGAAAAAACGGCGCGACGAGAATTCGAAACACAGATTAAGGATCTCTTCGGCGGCTAAGTCTTAGGGGACCCCTATATGCACAATGCGAAACGATTGGCGGTTTTCGGGCTGTTCTTTTTTTCCGGCTCCTGCGCCCTAGTCTACCAGATAACCTGGATGCGCCTCTTCCGGCTGGTCATGGGCAACACCGTCTTCACCTCGGCCACCGTCCTGACCGCGTTTATGGCCGGGTTGGCCATCGGCAGCTTTATCGCCGGCCGCCTCACCGACCGCTCTGCTCACCCTTTGCGCTCATACGCCTGGCTCGAAGTCCTTATCGGCCTTTGTGGCTTTGCCATGATACCCGCCTTCAATGCCCTAGCCCCCGTCTACGGTGGACTCTACACCTGGCTCGGCGACTCGCCGCTCCTGCTCAGCATGGGGCGCTTCCTCGTCTCCGCGGCACTCTTAGCCCTACCCGCGACACTGATGGGGGCAACATTACCGCTATTGAGCCGTTTTATGACGCAACGACTCGAGCGGATGGGACGCGACCTCGGACGACTCTACGCCCTCAACACCCTCGGCGCCGCACTCGGCGCCGCACTCACCGGCTTCCTGCTCGTACCCTCCCTCGGGGTACAGACCACGCTTTGGACCGCGGCGTTGGCCAATTTGAGCATCGGCGCCACCGCCTTTGCCCTAGCGCGCACCTCTGTCGCCTCTCCGGTCGCCGCGCCACAGACCAGTGATCGCGGCGACGTTGCCGCACTCTGGGCTCTCGGTTTGACCGGTTTTGCTTCCATGGTCTATGAGGTTAGTTGGACCCGTACCCTCTCGATGTTGCTCGGCTCTTCGGTATATGCCTTTAGCCTGATGCTCGTCGCTTTTATCTGCGGCCTTGGATTGGGCAGTATGATCCTTGCCGGCTGGATCGACCGCCGCAAAAACCTCCTGCTCACTTTAGCCATTCTCGAATTGGCCATCGGCGCAACGGCCCTCTTGGTCGAACCGCTCTTCGGCCTGCTGCCGCTGGTCGTCGTCAAATTGGTCAATCGCTACGCCGACACTTTCGCGCTTTTACACCTGGCCGAATTCGCCATCGCCCTTGGGCTGATGCTCCTACCGACCTTTGCTGCTGGCGGTGTCTTCCCAGCCGCTGCCAAGCTCTACACCCGCCATCTCGCCAACGTCGGCCGCTCGGTCGGCGACGCCTACGCGGCCAATACACTCGGAGCCGTGCTGGGCTCTTTTGCCGGAGGTTTCCTTTTAATCCCCTTGATCGGAGTCCAGACCAGTATTATCCTCGCGACTTCGCTCAACTTAGGACTCGGCCTTTACTTTCTTTGGCGTGGCAATCTGTTAGCCCGCCCGCTATCGCGCATTTTGGCTGCGGCGGTACTGTTATTGCCGCTGGCCGTTTCATTCCTGCCCGCCTGGGATGTGGTCTTGCTCAACAGCGCCCCCTACCTCTATGCCGGGCAATATGAAAATGCGGCCAACCTTGCCGATCAGGATCTCGCCGAAGCCATCCGCCACGATCGCCGCCTGCTCTACGCCGAAGAAGGCATGAGCGCCACCGTCACCGTCTGGGACCTGCATGGTGAGCGTTTTATGCGGGTCAACGGCAAGGTAATCGCCTCCTCCCAGGGCAAAGACCTGCGCTCGCACTCGCTTTTGGCCCACCTGCCGTTGTTGCTGCACGAGGATCCACGCGACGTATTGCTCATTGGCTTGGGCTGCGGTATAAGCTTAGGAGCCATCGAACGCCATCCGGTCACTTCGATCGATTGCGTCGAGCTCTCGCCCGAAGTAGTAGAAGCCACCGCCCTCTTCAGCCACGCCAACCAAGACGCGCTCGCCGACCCGCGCCTGAATATGCTCGTGGGCGACGGGCGCAACCACGTCGCGCTTTCGCGCCGTAATTACGATGTCATCATCTCACAGCCGTCGAACCTGTGGATCGCGGGCATGGCCGACCTTTTCACCAGCGAATTTTTCCAGAGCTGCCGGCAAAACCTCAAGCCAGGCGGCCTCACCGCCACCTGGATCCAAGCCTATGCGCTCCAACAGCAGGACGTGCAGACCATCATCGCCACATTTAAAGGCGTCTTCCCTCACGTCGCCATGTGGGAACTGATGCCGGGCGTCGACTATCTTCTCATCGGTTCGGAGGACCCCATCCCTATTGACCCGGCGCAAATCGAAGCGCGGCTCGCGACACACGGCCTGCGCCAAGCCCTATCGCAAAACGGGGCCGGCGACGAATTCGACCTGCTAAGCTCCTATGTCATGGGCAATCAGGGCCTAGATGATTTGGCCGGCGAGGCCCCGGCCAACACCGACGATAACGCTCGGCTAGAATTCTCAGCGCCGAGGGGCCTTTACCTGGACCTGAGCCGCACCGAGGGGCTCTTTTCATTGGAAGATCTGGCGGATCGCCGCCGCACCGAGCTGGATTTCGTGGAAGGCCCAGTGCAACCCGCGCTGGTGAAAGCCTGGCGCGCCCGCCACCTGGCCCTCGATGGCTTAATACACGAACGCCGCGGCGAATACGCTCGCGCGCTAACGAACTTCGCGGCCGCCGCCCGCTGGCGACCGCAGGATATCGAAGTCAGGCGCGTCTATCCGGAACTAAGCTTCAAACTGGCGGAAAACGCCTTACGTCGCCGCCGTTTTACCCAGGCACAGGCACTCTACGACAGCCTACTTGCCGCGCTGCCCGAGCACGCAGCGGGCCACTACCGCAAGGGCGAGTTGCACGAACTCCTGCAAGAGTGGGACGACGCCGCGCATTCCTATCAGCGCGCAGGCACGATCGCCCCAACCTTTGCCCCCGCCCATATGCGTCTTGGCGCCATTCACACCCGACGCAGAAAATTCGACCAGGCCATTGAAACCTATCGCCGTGGCCTAGAAGCGATGCCCAAGCACCTGGATCTCTTGAACAACCTCGGCACCTTATATTTAATGCAAGACCGCTTCGAAGACGGCTTAGCCGTATTTCACCAGGCGTTGGCGATCGACTCGACCGACGCCCGGGTATGGAACAACCTCGGCACAGCCTTCCTGCAACGGAGGCAATACGTCGAGGCGCAACACTGGTTGGAGGGGGCAATAAGACAACGCCCGACCGACGCGACCTTACACCTCAAATTAGCTGATGCGTATCGCGGAACGGGGGCTATAGCGCAGGCGAGAGAGCTGCTCAAGCAAGCCTTGAAACTCTCTCCAGACGATGAGAGGGCGCGAAGGATGTCCAGGCAGTTAGGAGACTAACAGGGCAGGGCAAGGAGACCGGCGCGTTCGCAACAGGACCGCCTCGATGATCGAAGATGACCCTGTGGAACTAATAGGCTACGCCAATAATTTGGCTTTGCCCGGCTTCTCCCGAATCTCCCTCAACAAAGACCCGGGCAATATACAAACCCGGTGGCACCTGCTGGCCCTGATCATCACGACCGTCCCAGACCTTATCGAGATAGCGGCCATTGGCCTCAACGCCATTGAAGAGAACCCGCACCCGCCGACCGCTCAGATCATAGAGGGCGATCTCAACAGGGCGCGGCGTACTCAACGAGAGCAGATTGTATTGAATAGTCGCCTCGTCGTTGATCCCGTCGCCATTGGGAGTAAAGGGATTCGGCCCCACCAACACTTTGCTCAGGAGTTGCCCCTTGAGCACGCCGGGACTAAGCACCGTCGTACCCGAGAAGGCATCCTCGTCGCCCACCCCTAGGAAGGTCGCGTTGCCGGAGTCGATCGTCTGCGCTGCGCCCGGTTCGCTCGAAAGCTGCGCCGAAGCGGTAAAATTGGTGCTATAGGTCAGCACATTGCTTTGGAAACGGATACGCACCTGGGCCCCGTCTTCATCGACAATGGGAAAACGTACCGCAAAACGATCATCGCTGACGGCGGAAATCGCAAACTCGCCCGCTTCCTCGACCTCGCTAAGACCCGCAAATTCGTGTGTGGCGACCACCCCACCGTCCGCGTCGATTATTTCAATCCCATCGATACTCGATACCCGAATCGGCGTAGTAATCTCAATCGTGTCAAAACCCCGCAATCCCCCGGTGCCCATCGCGGCGCGAATGGCGAAGACGAAGGGAATGTCCTCCGAAACTTCGACCTCGCGCGGAAAGACCTCTCCGACCAATTCGTCGGAGAAAGGGGGCGTCAGCAAGTCGAAGCTCAGCGATTCAACCACGCGTGCCGCTTCGAGGTCATCGCTATTAAAGATAATCTGGAACTGCATATAGCGACGAGGACTGGGGGATACGATCGGCAACCCGGGACCATTGGCCTCAGAAGCCGGATAAGGCGTGCTATAAGGACTCCAGTTGATCAAGTCGTTCGTCACCGCCCCGGCCATCCATTCGCGGCCCTGGGCATCGGTTATGGGCGTCTGACCGACTTCTTGGGGAAACTTCCGGTACTCGTCCAACGTCATCTCCGCACTTGGGTCCTTCAACGAGAAAGGGATTTCTTCGGCGTCCTGTTTGCCCCTAAGCCGGCGGGTATAGACAAAGGGCGAAACATCGGATCCAGTGCGGGTGCGAATTTGCATGCTGGAGAAACGCGGATCTCCCAGTATTTGCTCCACCCAACGCAACACGCCCCATACGGCTGGCTGGCCGGCATCGTAAATATCTGATATATACTGTGCTTTCGAGAGAAAGCCTTTACCAAAAACTTCGATCTCGTCAATTTCGAAATCGACCGGTGACGTGGCCCGCAACCGCATGTGCTGAACATAGCGCGGCGGGTCAATCGGCACGTCGATGACCCCGGTCTGATTGTCGTTTTCAAGGATTAACGGCTCCCAGATCGGCGTATTCTCGCTAGTAAGATTTAGCCCGTCATTGGTAAAAAGTTCATAGGAACGCAGAAAATCATTCTGGAAGGGCGTCGAAGGTGAAGAGGTAACCGTGTTGCGCGGGTAAAGCCGAATCCTTTCCACGCCGAAACGCGCGCCCAAATTGAGCAGGACCAAGATCCCCAGGGAATTCTGATCCTTTCGTTCAAAAGCCAATAACTCGCCACCGGGGGCATCGACGAGCAATTCCTTGAGCATCATCTCCAGATCCAGGGGTTTGAACGTACCACTGAAATCGAAGACATTGGGTGAGCGAATATCACCGCCGCGTTCAATGGTGCCAACGGCGACATTGTCCCCTTCGGCTATGCGCAGTGGCAGAATATTGCCGACAAAACCCTCGCGACTGAAATCTACTAAGTCTCCAGGCGCATTACCCACCAGCAAGTTATTGGGGTTTAGTGGCGAGCGATGCTCTGCGTCTATCGTCGTCACAATGGCCACCCCTTCGCCCTGCCAGTCCAAAGCGCCCCCTGCCCCAATTACGACCGTATCGATGGCCAGACCGCACTTGGGAACTGCAAAACCCAGCGCCAAACTCATTATAACGGCACAACTCGCTCTCATCTCAAACCTCCGCGCGACGCCTTGAACGGGATACTCCGATAAGGATTGCGTAATTTCGTTCAATAAAAATGATTATAGCAAGGGTTGTCAATTAAAACCACTCTGCCAACCCTTGAGCCATGCCTTGGCAAGGACAACTTAAAGCAACGACTAAAAACTTGCCAAACCACCGGCCTCTTTCGTTATATTACGGGGAACCCCAAAGGGAGAAACGCTCCATGTACCGCCGATACGCGAACTGCGCCTTAATCCTCCTCTTCGCCGCCACACAAGCCCAAGGTCGCGGCGAATACCAAGTAGGTGGCCCGAACGGCAATCTCTGGCAGGACCTGCTCTCCGAGGAAGCTGCAGGCATCTATCTGCTCTTCGACTCCGAAGGGCAGCAGGAAAGCGTCGTGCCAGTCGGCGTTACGCCTCACGGCGTAGCGGCCGACACCCTCATAGACTTCACCGACAACTCGATCCGACCGCGTTTTATTGACTCCGCGGTCAACCTGACCCTGACCGACCCCAATTCCTCTGCGATCAAGATTCCTCTGCCCTATACGGGCGGGGAAGCCCAAACCACCGATGGTTGCAGTGCCGTCGAAAACCAGACTCCGGGCGTCAAAAAACAATTCGACGGCGACGTGACCACCGCGCATTTCCGCCGTTTTACGGCTGGCCAGGGCATTTTCAGCGGCGGCGCAGTCATCGCCGGCATCACCGGCGAGGGCTGGAAACAAGCGGTCGTCATCGATTTTGGCGCGGCCGTGCCCGTCAACCGCATACGCTTTTACCCGCGCTTAGGCCAAGAGGACGACCTACTGCTCATCAACGAGCTTACCAATCCTCGGCCTGAATTGACAACGTTCGGCACCGACAGCTTCACCAGTAATTTTCTCGCCTGGTATGAAATCCGCATCGGCGACAATGACCTGCGCTTTGCCAATGGTCCTTGCGACAAAGTCGGTCCCAATCTCCACGGCCTGCGCTGGATCCGCACTCAGGACCCGCAACTCACCGTACTCGAAACAAGTCGCGAAAACCTAGATCCGGTCGTCGAGCTGACTTTTCCGACGCAGTCCATCCGCTGGATCACAGCCCAAGCCTTTCCGCTGCGCGATTGGGAAGTCGCCGAGTTCGAAGTCTACGGCGAAGGCTTCGTCGAAGAGACCGTCTTCATCACGCAAATCCTCGATTTTGGCCAGCCCATCAACTGGGGCAAAATCCGTTGGGACGCCGACGTGCCCAAGGGAACGCGCATCGAAGTCCGCACCCGAACCGGCGACACCGCCGATCCCAGTCTCTATTTCGCCGAGAACATCAACGGCGATATCCGCCCGATCAGCCTAAAAGACTACCAAAAGATCGACCCTTCCGGTCGCCTGCCCACCGTCTACGATTCCGAGAACTGGAGCTTTTGGTCCCCTCCTTATGATTTCGACGCCGGTCTGCGCGATACGGCCCTGCCGGCCTCAGCCTGGCAAGACGGTACTCCGCTTTCATCACCAGGCCCCAGTCGTTACATACAGATCGCGTTCCGCCTTTTCTCGACCTTCACTACCGCACCCCACATCAATGAATTAACCCTACAATTTGGCAACGCTCCGGCCGCCCACGAAGTCCTCGGCGAAGTCTGGCCGCTTGCCGTCGACACCTTTGCCCCCACAGAATTCACCTATGTAATCCGCCCCGAGTTCAACGCGGAGGACACCGGCTTTGACCGCCTCGAAATCCTCACTCATGCCCAGGTGCAAAACGTATCGTCGGTCAGGTTAGACGGCAATGAGCTCGACCTAAATGAATTCCCCCCCGCCATCGAGACTGATCGCCTAGTCGTCCTCTTCCCGCGGCTCCAAGGCGAAGAGGACAGCTTCAAACAGATCGAGGTCAGTTTCGCCGTACCCGTACTGCGTTTTGGCACCGAGTTTTCCGGCTGGGTCTTTGACAGCGAAGACCCCGACCAGATCAAACAGCAGATTCGGCCCGGCAACTCAACCTTCCGCTTCTCCGGCAACGCCCTTGCCGTCAACACCCCGGTCGGAGGCCAACTCCTCGTCGATGTCAACGCCGCCCCCAATCCATTCACCCCCAATGGCGACGGGCTCAATGAAGCATTGCAAATCACCTATAAGCTCCGCGAAGTCACAGCCGACCGTTCTGTCCGGCTGTCGATTTACAACCTAGCCGGGCAGTTAGTTATCGAATTACCTCCGATCATCGCCCGCAGCGGCGAATTCATCCATCACTGGGATGGCCGCGATCAAGGCCAACGACTGGTGCCCCCCGGCACCTATGTCTATCGTCTGCAACTCGATGCCGAGAACCAGGAAGAGCATACCGGTACGTTGTCCGTCGCATATTGAGATCTGTAACCATTAACTTGACAACTATTATTAACTTTTTTACTTATAAAGCATCCGCTGGACTTAAGTCACTGTAAAAAGTATGCGTTATTGCACAGTAGATAGTTATTTTGGGACAATTCAGCGCCCATAATCAGATCGTATAAATGCCTATTTATACGACATTTACCTACCTATCATAAGGAGAACATCTCATTATGAAGAAGTTGACTAAACTTGGTTTGGCTGCAGCCTTGGTCACGGCCATGTCTAGCATGGCTTTTGGCCACGCTCCTCCCGGCGAGCTTTATTTTGCCGTACAGTTCCCCGACAATCTCGTCCCGACCATGGACGGCGACTTGTCAGATTGGGACATCGTGCCCATCGATCCTTATACGATCCGCAACGACCGTCTCTATTCGCCAGTAGCCGAGATTCAGCCCGTTGGCCGCGGCGAAATTGATGTCAGCGACATCAATATCCGCCACATCATGGGTTGGAACGAGAACGCAAACAAGCTCTATGTCATGTCCGAGGTTTTCGACAATATCCATAACGCGGACCGTGAAAACCCCGCGGCCTTCTGGCAAGACGACGCTTGGGAAGTTGAAGTCAACCCCGACCACACGCCGACCGAGGAGCACAACCTCGAAGGCGAGCCGGCCAATAACTTTAGCTACAAATGGGCCGTGCCACCGGTCGAAGGTTCGTATCAGTACTATCGTCCGGTCAGCGCGCTCGAGTGGCTCGTCGACGGTAGCGAGTGGGTAAGCTTCGGCTGGGGTTTCGATGGCGAGCAGTTCGGCGAAAGCACCTATCGCTACGAACTGGCCATCACCCCGATCACTTCTTTGCCCAATGACGCGTCGGCTACCCCTGATCAAGCGGTCGTCTTCGACTTAGGCGAAAACGAAATCATTCACACCTCGATCACCGTGGGTGACTTCGACGAAGCCTGCACCGAGTGCGTGCTTGAGAGCTATCAGGGTTTTTGGACCATGTCGCCGGAAATGTGCTGCACTGGCACCAACGACGTGGTCTTGGCCGAGATGGAGCCTTCGCTTATGGAAGAAGCCTCGACTGCGGTCGATGTCGTGAGCTGGGGCCAGATCAAGGCTGCCTACTAAAAGTAGATTCTGCTTTTAGCCCACAAGAAAAAACCGCCCCCCTCGCGGGGGGCGGTTTTTTTTATGTCTATCTTGTGCTGAAGCCCTATCCGTCCATCATCTCCTGCATCTTGTTGGCGACCCAATCGATCGCGATATCGGCCATCACCCGCCCCTTTTTCGGCGTGGCGTAATCGCGGCCAGCCTGGAAATACACTGGGTCGCGCGGCGCATAACTCTCGCTTTTGATATCGAGGTTGGCCGCTTCGTAATCGACACCTTTCCACTGCACATTCTCAGGAAAAGCCGCCATCGCAAAGGAGGTCTCAAATTCCGCCGCATGCGCCGGACAATCTTTTGATTCCATCAACTCGTCAACCAGTTCCTTGGA
The DNA here is from genome assembly GCA_018672475.1 of Gemmatimonadota bacterium. Taxonomy (GTDB): domain Bacteria; phylum Latescibacterota; class UBA2968; order UBA8231; family UBA8231. The sequence continues at coordinate 137,498 of JABHFS010000163.1, forward strand.
ATAGGCCGCCCAATAAGAAGCGAATTGGATATCGATGCCCAATTTCTGGCTGAATTCCTCGACCTGATTGCCCAGGGGGCCATTGCCGGCATGGCCATTGCAGATCAAAATATGCTCGATGCCGTGTCTTTTGAGCGATTCGCAAATATCGTAGGCCACCGTGAAAAAGGTCTCTGGCCGTAGGCTCAGCGTACCGGGGAACTCCATCCAATGCTCCGAGATCCCCACCGCCATCGGCGTCGCCACTACCGTCTGCGGATAGAGTTGCAGAGCGGCCTGATAAGCGACATGGGCCGCACTGGCGGTATCGTGCTCCATCACCAGGTGCTCATTGTGCTGTTCGGTGCTGCCGGTCGGCAAAATAGCCCCCTTGATCTGCCCCTGTTCCAAGCGCTCGCGCACATGGCGCCGGGTCAATTTCCACAGCCTTACTTCCTCAGTGATCATTTCTTTCTCTCCCGTAATTGGTTGACACTCAAGCTCGAAGACCCTATCATGCAAAATTAATTGGTGTACGACAACTACCTTTAAAAAGGACAATTCCCATGGACGGCGTATTCACCGACTGCCGCACCCACTGGAAGGGCCGCATCGGCCAAACGGCGATATCTTTGGCCAAGACCGAAGGCGGCGCGCTCTCCTTCGGCACCGATGGTGCCGACCGCCAACAGGGCCTCGCCCACAAGGCTCTGTCCTTCGCCGCCCGCATTCGTCTGATCTGTCGATCCGAGCCAGGCAGCCCCGACTACGATCAATCCGTCCTCATCCTCCAGGAAAACGACCGACAACCCAAATTCCACTTTCTCGAAGAGGGGGCCGTGCGTTTGGGCATGCGCGTCGCCTTCGATTTAATCGATGACGAAGGCCACTACCACGGCGACGGGCGCCAAGATATTTGGCTCTACCCGGAGGGCGATCTACACTGCACTTTCAACCTGCAAATCATCGACCGCCTCGGGCACGGCCCGATCCAGGACGCCTTTATAGAAACCAAGGGCGACACTTCTTATACCCGCCTGCGCCTCGGTCCAGAAATCATCGACAAACAAGGCGAAGCCACCCGCCCCTTCGGTGACGCATTGACCGAACGCTCGGTGGTCCTGGAAGGCTCCGAAGGCCTCTGCGCCCTGTACTGGGCTCGTGACGAAGGCCATGCCTGGCAGGGCTCCGACCACGGTGCAATCCCTCCCTTTTACGCCTCCCACTGGCCCAGCGGCATGCAACAATGGGCGCATGGCGGCATGGGTTGGACCTGCCACGGCGATACCGCCTCGATCTACGCCTCGGTCTGGGAGGAAGGAACTACCGCGCGTTTCGCCTGGCTACGCGAAGCCCTAGTCGAGGCGAAAGACGGTAGCGACGCCACCTTTACCGCGACCCTCGTGGCCTCGCTAAGCGACGACGAGAAAAATATCGAGTGCCGGATAAACGCCGTGCAGCATCCGCTCGAACCCACCGTCGACGGTGGAACTTTTCGTTGTTACACCGAGGAGGACGGCACCTATGAGATTGGCCAGGCCGACCCAACGGGCGCGACAATCGTCTTCCCACCCGACCCACAGCAACGCACCGTTCGCCTGCGCTACTTCCGCCGCAAGACCGACCCCCGTCATCGCGGCGGAGTCCGTGCCACCGTCAACGGCAAACCGACCCGCGTGCAGCTTGTTTCCGAGGGGGAACTCACCGACGATATCTGCGTGCCGATGGATATGTCGCACAAGAATGACTCGATCGACGATTGCATCATCTCGGCGCAACTGCACTCCGAGCACCCCACCGAAATCCGCATCGACAAAATTCCCGGCATCCAAGCGACCTACCAAAGCGAGATCACCGGCGTCGACCTCAACCGACGCGGTGGTAACCACCGCGATATCGTGGTCTGGAGCAGCAAAAACCAACAGGCCCCGCTATTGGAGTTCGACCTATTCTCCGGCGCGATCCACCGCCTGACCGATTACCGCCAGACAGAGCCGGTGATTTGGGAAATGCCTTTGGCTTTTTTTAAATCCTGCGGTATCTCCAAACACGACTACCTCAACCAGGTCCGCGCGTTCTCCATTGAAGAAAACGGCCCCGACGCGGTCAGTCTCTATTTTTGCGCCACGAACCCCAACCAACGCGCGCAATCCGAGACCTGGTTACGTATCCCCTTTGACCATCCACGCCCCAGACTGGAAGTCAGAATGAAGATGGATGTAGTCGAAGGATGGGACGCGCAAAACGCCGAATTCTCCGACATTTTCCCCTATCCTTCGCGACTGCCCGAAACCTGGTTCCACGACGCGGTGCTCTTCGTTGAACGCGACCGCACCCATTACAAACCGAACTTCCGCCCCGATCTCAGCGTCGGTAGCGGCAGCGGCAGCGACGACCCGTTCTTATTTTACGCGCTCTACCCTGCCGACCGCGGCAATGTGCTGGCCCTCTTCGAAAACCCACAACCTACCGAGCGCAAATTTCACTACTCCGTCTGTGGCAACTATATCGACATTCACGTCAATTACAACTGTGGCGAAGCACCCACGCCCGCCGGCACGACTTTCGAAGTCAACTATGTCTGCGAGCTCTACGGCGACGGACAGACTTCGTTGGAAGAGCTGAAAGCCATTGGCCAGCGCTCGGTCGAGGCGGGGGATATTATGATAGAATAAGGGGAATAAACGATAGAAGGATTATATCTGATTTTCCAAAACAAACCGCGAGGTGCCCCAGGGCTCTTTGCGGGCATCACCGCAGGGGGTTGTATCGCTAATTTTGCAGGACAGCAACATCGGCGATACAACCCCGGAATTTCACAGGATATGAAAAGAGCTGCCTCAGGCTGCAAATCCTAGGGATTCAGCGACATGAGCGCGGTTGTTACCCTCCAAGAGCCCGACCACATCGCGATTGCCTAAAGGAGCGCCCCATGCGCATCATCTGCTGCCTCTTATTACTATCCACCCTCCCCCTAAACGCACAAACCCCAACAGACACAGAACAATACCAAGGCTTCAGCGGCTATTGGCTCAAAAACAACCGCGCCGAAGCCTTTGCCATCGCCACCCCCTACCCACGCATTATCGCCTTCCGGCTCAAAGGCGGCGAAAACCCCCTGCACGTCAACCGGAACTACGAATACTTCGGCATCCGCACCTGGTTTTTCGAACCGACGCAAAACAGCCAATCCGGCATGCCGGCCCTGCAACCCGCAACCGCAGAGCGGACGGGCAAGCGCTCCCTGCGCCTCGTCGCCGCCCCCGATGACAGTTCCGGCCTGCAACTGACCATGGAAATCACCCTCGACGCCGAAAACCCCGTGCTTACGATCCGCCACGGCCTCAAGAATATGCGCAATGAAAAACGCCGGATCGCCGCCTGGGCCCTCAATGTCATCCGCCCCGACCACGGCGTCGGCGTCACGCCCTGGCGCACCGATCAACGGCGCACCTTTCTCATCTGGCCCGACACCAACCCCAACGAAGTCGGCATCCACCTCGGCCCCAAAGCCCTGGCCATGGATTACCGTATCCTACCGCAGAACCGCTGGCAAAAAATCGGCACCGACAGCAACGCCGGTTGGATCGCCTATATCTGGAACGAAACGGCGCTCAAATCCACCGTCGCCCACGTCGCCAATGCCGAATACCCGGAAGGCGGTGGCACGGTGACGATGTTCAATTCGACTTCAGAAGTCTTCGACGGCAATCCGCGTTTCGGCGAAATAGAAAATGTCGGCCCCCTGTCCGACCTGATGCCGGGCAATACCTTGTGGATGGAACAGGAATTGCAATTAATTAGCGGTATCGAAGGCGACGACCCCGAACGCTGGGTCGAAGTCCTAAACGCCGAATAACCCTTGACGGTCTCGACACAGGGCAAACGCCCGGAGACCGACGGGCCGGGCGCACGCCGGATCGTTGAACTGGGCCAGGACGCTTATCGCGATGCGGAAAAGCGGGGAGCCTATCTGTGACCGTGTGGAGGTCCGGCGCGACTCAACAAAACCGGTGCGTCAATCGATCTCCAGCGCAGCGACCTCAGAGAGCGCCCGCACCGCTTACCCCGGACGGTCTGCGACGACCGCAGTGAAATATTTGACGCGACTGATCTGATGGGCCAGGCAAACGTCCTTTGTTTTTTCTTCCCGTGTTCGCTATTTGTCAGTCGCGCCAGAGCCGGGAATCCTGCCGAATAAGCCAACGACTGATTTTGCCGTCTTCATCGAGGTCGATGACCTCCTCCAACTGCGCCTCGAACTGGTGATCGGTCACCTGGATCACCGGCGGCCAGAGGAAATGCCTTAAGAGCTGATGCGTCACACCCAACGAGTCGAGACTCGTCGTGTAATGCCCGTGTTCCTGATGAAATCGGCGTTGACGATAGTATATCCCGCGTAAAAGCCGCTCGGCCTCGCCCGTCGGCGAGGCGAGATAAGGGACTTCTTGTCGGCCCACGACGGCCTCGGCGAACTGCACATAACCCCATTTTTCTGGAAAGTGCATATCGACCAGGCCCTGGGGCGACCAGACCCAGTTGTCGGGGCCTTTGCCCTCCACTTTGATATAGCTGCCCGAATCGTATTCGACTGCCCACTGAACTCTGGAAAAATTGATCCGCCACTGATCGCCGTCGAGCGGCGGTACCTTGTCGCGCGTCGCCTCTTTGAGCACTGCCCACGGCAAAGCCATCTCCACCGACCAGCCCTGGTCCTCGTCAAGCGGATTGTTGACGCTGCCCCAGACCGTGACCGCCGTCTGTAATCCGTTAATATCCCAGGCGCTCATATACGGACCGCCGTCGCGATAAGGTTTAACCAGCAAGAGATCCCATTCGGTGCCGAGCGCGTTGATTTCGAACTCGTAATATTGATGGGTATCGCCGTCTGGATCAATAAAGACCTCAAAATCGTTTTCGTGATAGATCGTAGCGTCCCGTTCGGTATAGGTCGCCCAGACATGCGGTTCTTCGAGATCGGCCGCCAGATAGAGATACTCGTCGTCCCATAGCATCTTGACTCGCGTTTTAAAAGCCGGTAATGGCTTGCGCTGCCCCTCGATATCGACAAAGGCCGCCGTCCAGGCCGCCCGCTGCCAAGACGGCTCGTCCAACTTGCCATCAATCTGCAATGCACCAGCCGTGCGATAGGCCACATAGCTCAGGGGCTCGATGCCCTCGACATATTCCAGATCGAAATCCCGCTGTCCCTCTATGGGCACAGCCAATAATCCGAGACTTAAAAAAATCCAGCGCAACATATACTCTCCTTTGTGCAATCAACTCTTAACACCATCTACAAAATATACCGCATCCGCCCAGCAAGTGCTTGCACCGTCGGTTTCAGTATCGCATTCCACACATTTGCACGAACCTATATTATCTCTTTATTTTTAACAGTTTCCGGCCATTCGCAACTGCTATTAGGAACTATATGCACCTGATGTTACTGGGCGCCCCGGCCTCCGGGAAAGGCACCCAGGCCACCCGTCTTGCACAACGTTTTGGTCTTGTTCACATATCCACCGGTGAAATATTGCGCCAAGCTTGCGCCGAAGGTAGCGATCTTGGCATCCTTGCCGCTGAATACCTTAGTGACGGGCAACTCGTGCCCGACTACCTTGTCGTGGAATTGGTCCTTGATGCTCTCGATCGGGCCCCCGGCGGTTTTGTCATGGACGGATTCCCCCGCACCTTGCGCCAAGCCAAGGCATTCGACACAATGCTTCAACAACGCGACCTGCCGCTCGATGCAGTCATTCTCATCGAAGTCGCCGAGCCCACCTTAATTGAACGCGGCACGGGCCGGCGAGTCGACCCTGTAACCGGACAGATTTACCACCTGTTGTTCTCTCCACCACCCGCCGAAATCGCCGAGCGGCTCGAACAACGCGATGATGATAGCGAAGAAGTCGTCAAGGAACGCCTTGGCATTTACCAACGCACAACCTCCGAGGTCATCACCCATTATCAGCGACAGAATCTACTCACACGCGTTGATGGATCGGGGCCACCCGACGAAGTTTTCGACCATATCTTTGGACTACTAAGCCGTAATCCCCGCCAAACGGAGCAATAGCCATGACAACACAGGACAAAATCGCGCTGTATAAGAGCGGTATGATGAAATTCTCCCAGCAGGATTTCGCCGGCGCCCTCGACGACTTCGCGCAAGCGCTCGATCTCGACCCAAAATTTGCCGATGTGCACCAGTCGATGGCGCATTGCCATGAGAAATTAGGCGACTTGGACCAAGCGCTTAGTTGCGCGCAAAAAGCCGTCGAATACAACCCCGACGACTTCCTTGCCCATACCAGTCTCTCCATGTTCTACCAGCGCAAGGGCATGATCCCCGAGGCCGAGCAAGAAAAAGCCATCGCCGCTCAGTTGCAACCGAAAAACCCGCTATAAGCCTGCCCTGTCCCCCATGCAGATCGGCCCGTACCAACTCAGCCCTTATAGACCCGACATGCCCATTCTTACCCTCGCCCCAATGGCGGGGGTCGGAAATTGGGTTTTTCGCCTGATCTGCGCCCGGCTAGGCGCTGGTCTCGTCGGCGTCGAGTTCATCAACTGCCGGTCGATCGGCATTCGCTCGCGCAAAAGCTTGCAGATGCTCGACTTCTCCGACGCCCAGATCTACGCCGACACCGGCCTTTCGCTATTGGCCGCGCAAATCTACGGCAACGATATCGACCTGATCGCCAACGGCGCGCGAGAATTCGAGCGGCGTGGCGCCCAGATCGTCGATATAAATTTCGGCTGTTCGGTGCCAAGAATAGTCGAAAAAGGCTGCGGTGCCGCCTATTTACGCGACCTCGACCGGCTCTATACCGCCGTGCAACGCACTGTCGAAGCCGTTTCGGTACCGGTCATTGTCAAAACACGGCTGGGCTGGGACGACAGCGATATCAATATCCTTGAGGTCATCAAACGCTGCGAGGACGCCGGCGCCAAAGCCGTCGCGATCCACGCGCGCACCGTAGTGCAAAAATACAAGGGCCATGCCAACTGGGATTGGATCGCTCGCGCCGTCGAAACCTCTTCGATCCCGATCATTGGCAACGGCGATGTGCTGGACTTAGCCAGCGCCCGCCGGATGCAACGAGAAACGGGTTGCGCGGCGGTAATGATCGGCCGCGCGGCGATGGCCAATCCCTGGATCTTCTCCGGGCGCGACGGCGCGACGCTTTCCGAGCGCGTCGAATTAGCACTTGAGCAACTGCAGCTGATGGCCGATTATAAAGGAGAGCGCGTCGGTGTCCTCGAGACCCGCAAGCATCTGGCCCTCTACTTCAAGAGCCTGCCCCGCGCCTCCGAGTTGCGACAACAGCTGTTGACCACCACCACCCTCGCTGGGTTGGCGGATCTGCTCGCCGCCTGGAACGAAGCGGACGCCGCGCCGACAGAAGACGACCTTACGTTATCCTCAACCGAAGCCGAAGCCCTCGCCTGGGGCGGCAACGGTTAAACGCAGAAAGCAGTACCCCCCCATGGTATACGGCCTGATTCTACTGTTATTGTTTGCCGCCTGCGGCGAAGACAAACCGCAACCGCTCTCCATACAGGTTGTACCCGCCAAATTAATAGGCGATACCAAGGGCTCCGAATACGCCAACTGGGATACGGTCGAGTTTACCGGCGGCGGCGCCGCCATCACCTACCTCGTCGCTTCCGAACCACTGCTGACCGAGTGGAATATCGTCGCCTGCAAAATCGCCGACGGCGGCAGCCAGGCGAAGATAATCGCCGCCCGGCTCAACGCCTATGGCAGCAAGAAAATGCAAAAATTCAGCGAGAACACGGTCAATCTCAAACAACCACTCGGCCTAAAAATTGGCGATCGTTGGGCAAACTTCAACCCCCTGCTCAACCAGGTGCAAGACCGCATCCAACTCCGCGGTTTCACTGCCGCCGAAGCCGAACAATTCCAGCGCGATCTCGCCGATCGCTAGGCAAAATAAATTGAAAATAAAATCGATTGATCTAGTCCGCGTCGAACGGCCCGACGGCCCTTTGTTAGCCGCCAGATCCCAAGCCGGCGGTACACTTTCCGCCTCGACAGCCCCCGCGCAAAAGAGCAAACCCCGCCGCAAAGCTTGGCCCACTGAGATCGAGGTGGCCAACCCGATGTCCCGCTTTCCGCGCTTCAAACCACGCCGCCAACTCTATGCCGCGAGCCAATGGCCGGGTTTCGCAGTCAAGATCACGGCCGAAGACGGCACTTGGGGCCTCGGCACCTCCGCCGGCCGGCCCGCTGCCGCCGTCATCGAAGACGCCTTCGCCCACATTCTCATCGGTGAGGATTGTCTGGCGATCGAAAAGGCCTGGGATATGATGTTCCGGGTCTCTAAATCCTTTGGCACCGTCGGCATCGCCACGGTCGCCATCAGCGCGGTCGATTTAGCGCTGTGGGATTTGGCCGGCAAACTGCAACAAAAACCCGTCTATGAACTCATCGGCGGCCCGGTCCGAGACCGGATCTTTACCTATGCGACCGGCGATGATCTCGATTGGTATAAGGAGCTTGGCTTTAAAGCCTTCAAACTGCCCTGCCAATACGGACCGGCAGACGGTTTATGGGGCCTAGAGCAAAACGAGCGACGAGTCGCCGAAGCGCGCGCAACGATCGGCGACGACTGCGAGCTAATGCTCGATTGTTATATGGCCTTCGACGTTGAGTACAGCGTCCGTCTCGCCGAACGCCTTAAGCCCTATAAGCTACGCTGGCTAGAAGAATGTCTGATTCCCGAGGACGTCAAAAGTCATATCGACCTCAAAGAGCGCTTGCCCTGGCAAGCGTTGGCCGGCGGCGAGCACTTCTACACTCCCTACCCCTATCAGCAGATCATCGAGCACCGCGCCCTCGACATTCTGCAACCCGATATCCACTGGGTCGGCGGTATGACCGCCTGCCTCAAGATCTGCCATATGGCCGAGGCCGCCGGTATCGAGGTCTGCCTACACGGCGGCGGCCGCGACCCCTACGGACAGCATCTGACCTGGGCGGTGCCCAACGCGCCTTGGGGGGAATATTATATCGGTTCAGATCCGGGTATCCCGCTCGCGGAAGTTTCCGAACCGGGAGCGTTAGTGCCGCAAAATAGCTATTTGGAATTTGCCGTGCGCGGCCCGGGTTTCGATTTGGGCATCGCGGAAGAGTGGTTGGTGCCCTACAAAAGTTAGCTTATTAAACGGCAAATGCATCGCGTAAACGGCTGTTGCGCTAAATACCCCCGATACGCGCGAATTGGGTTTTGTCGACGGCAAACGCCCTCGCGCATAGTGCGACTCCTATGGCCCGCGAGGTGGAGACCGACCGCGACCACCTTGAGTACTACCTCGAAGAAATTCGTCGGTTACGGCGATGTCGCCAGCGGCCGACCTGGGTTATCGACAACAACCCTCACACCGAACGATGTCCTGCAAATCGACTATACACTCTTGCGCCTGAATCCGCCACGCCCTCCAACGACCCCATACGTTTTATCGCTTTGACCGGTGCCCTGGTCCCACCTGGCGCCCACCTGTTCAGCCTCGAATTGGGCGACGATGGGGGCGACGATTCCGTGCTACGCACTATCGCCGTCACCTACTAAGAGCCATATTTTCCAGGCCACTGTACGCCTGGCTCGCAAGGTTTTTCAACCGCGCTTCGCCACAGTGCTGAAATTCCATTCGGCACCGGCCCCATTTTTCTCTATAATACCCTACGAGACAAGCTCTGTTACTGTGGTAATGTTCCCTTAGCTATGCGCTTTTACAGTAGCCGAAAGATGCCCAATGCGCCACGCTTGCTTTTTAACCCTGCTCCTCACTGTTTCGACCGTACACGCGCAAGTCGGCAAATGGCAGCTCGGCGGCAGCGGTCTGGCCTGGAACCAACACGACTCACTACAGGTCCTCGTCGACTTCGCCGGCGCGCCCGGCGCGATCCAGCCACGCTATCTGCAACCCGACCAGAATATCATCCAATTGCTGGAAAACTGGGAATTCTGGCGCGAGCCCTCCGTCTACAATCTCGGTTTTGTCGACGGCCAGAAACCGCGCTTCTGGAATCGCTGGAACGGCGTCGGCGGCGACCCGACACAAAGCGGCGTTTTCCTGGTCGACCCCGACAGCACGACATATAATGCCCCGCTTGCCCAGTCGGTCAACAGTCTATTTTTCTCCTTCGACACCGCAGTGCCGATCCCGGCGGTGCGCTTCGGCTTCTTTACCCCCTCGCATGGCTTTCGCTCCGACGGTACGCCGCTGCCGCAGGATACTACGCCCGCCTTCGACGTATCCATTGGCACCGATAGCGAACCAGCCGTCAACTGGGGTGGCAACGACCTCTTTCAACGTGTCATCGCCAATGTCGGCGCCAATTTCGAACCCTCGGTAAAAATCGACTTCCCGCGTCAATACGCGCGCTTCTTCCGTTGGCGCAGGCAACTCTCGCTGGCCGACGAAGAAGCGCTCAACACCTGCGCCACCTGCGGCGGGCAGGGCAACCAGGCCATCGCGCTCCAAGGCTCGATCGGCGGTTTCGAGGTCTTTGCGCAGGGCGTCCCGCTGCGCGTCGTCTACCTCAGCCGCGTCATCGAACTCGGCCCGGTCGTCAACTTCGGCCGCCTACATTGGGCCGCCACCGCGATGCGCATGGAAAACAGCGTCGCAGTAGAGGATCCGCAAGCCGCGGTCGGACTCAGGGCCGAAGTGCGCGTCGGTCGCGACTCCGATCCGGCGACCTACCACGAATACACTAATATCGGCCGCGAAAAGGAAGTGCCGCGCGAGGAATACGAAAAACTTACGGCCCAACTAAACCGCGATCCGCGCCCCGGTATTCGCGCCTCAATCGGCTACGACTCAGACAACTGGTCGTTCTGGTCTGTGCCCTTTACGGAATCAGGCCAACTGATCCGACTCAGGAGCGGCTCGCACCTGCAAGTCAATCTCAGCCTAGAAAGCCGAGATTTCGACGCCTGGATCCGCGTCGACTCGCTTTGGATCGAAACCGCGCCACTATTGGCTGACGAGGTTTTTGCCGAGGTCGCCCGACTCGACGACTTGCAACCGGCCCGCGGTTTTACTGAAGTCGGCCTTGGTCAGCAGACCGAATTCGCGTACCAATTACGCGCCGAATTCGGCGGCGGAACGGCTCCCGGATTTGACGCGCTACGGATCCGCACCGGCAATCGCGCCGCCTTCCGCCGCCTCGAAATGGGCGCACCGCTGGCCACCGTCGAACCTGCTGCTGTAACAGAAGAGGAAGACGGCCTGGTCGTGCAACTACCGCAGCGTGTCACCCGCTCGAACAACCCGCCGATCCGCGTGGTCTTCGCCAGCGAAGTATTCGAATTCGCCGCCACCTTCGAAAGCGAGATCTTCACCGCCGACAGCGAGACCCTGCCGCAAGCCGTGCAACCGGGCAATGCCACCGACGCCGTCTCGACCAATAGCCTGCGCGTTTTGGGCGCAGCCGCCGACCAACCCGATTTCATCCAATCGATCACCCTCTCCAGCCCGGTGCTGACGCCCAACGACGACGGTATCAACGATCGGCTAGATATCCGCTATTCACTATTCCGCCTCCCCGGTCCCGTACCAATAGCACTGGAAGTCTACGCCCTCGATGGTCGACGTCTCGCCCGCATCGACGCCGGCTTGCAGGATTCCGGCCCCAGGCAGCTTTCATGGGACGGACGCGACGAGACGGGCCTACGTCTTGCGCCGGGTCTCTACCTACTATCGATCAACTTGCAAACGCAATTCACCCAGACCAAGCAACTGCTCCCCTTGGGCATCGCCTACTAAAATGCTTATGCGCTTTCTACTAATCTCGGTCTTCTGCTCGGCGCCGATGCTCGGCGCCGAAGAATTTCGCTTCGATGGCCAAGCCGCCTGGTCGACCTGGCAGCGACCGCATGGCCTGGTCGAATTCGACGAGACCGGGCAATTGCGGCTGGTCAAATACCGCAAGGACATCAACGCCATAGATAACGCGCCCGATTTCACGCACCGGACCCGTTCGCGCGGCGAAAACGTGCCGGGCGGCATCTGGGAGGCCGGCACCAACCCGACTGATGCCGGTCGTGTTATCGATGGCGATAACACGACCTTCTGGCAAGCTTCGCCCGACGACCCGCTCGGTGACTGGTTTGTACAAATCGATCTCGGCCGCGCGGTGCTCGCCGAGGAGATTCGTCTGCACTTTCCCGACCAGGAAGGCGCAAGACCCTTCCGCCAGTTCACCGTCTTCACCGCCACCGGCATCACCTCCGACGCACTCGACGACCTCTTTATCTTCTCGCCGGTCTACCTAACGACACAACCCAATACCGACACTGTAGTTTCGTTCCCCCTGGCCTTCGACATTCAGGACAGCGCACAGGTCGTCGACACCGATCTCGATATCGACCAGGCAGATATCGATAAATTCCGCCTTATCCAATATATCAACTTCACCATCGAAGACTTCGACCCCGAAGGCGCGCTGGCCGAAATCGAAGTCATCACTGCCGGTGACAATATCAGCATCGGCAACGACCAGCGCGGCAGCATCATCGATGGACTCACCGCCCGCTCCACTGAAAATATTCTCGACGGCGATATGAACACCGCTAGTTCGATCCTACCCGTCGGATTTGAGGGCCGGGTCCGCACCTGGGAGGAACAGGGCACCTGGTTCTTTATCGATCTAGGCGCCGTATTCTGGGTCGATGAACTCTTCCTCTACGCGCTGAGGCAGCGCGAGGGCACCGTCGGGTCGGTCGCCAGTGCACCTCGTGGTTTTACCTTTTGGCATTCGGACGGCACTCGCGTGCTCAGCTCCCAAGTCCCCATCGACGAGGCCTTTGACTTCTCCGTACTCATCGATCAACCCGACCCGGAGCCCAACCGCTATCTGCGTTATGCCTTCGAACCGCGCCGCATACGCTATCTATTTTGGCACGCGCACAAACCCCAGAACTGGGGATCGCGCTGGACCGAGGTGATGCTCTTTTCGCCGGGGCATCCCGCGCAAGTCGTGATGCGCTCCGATTTCATCGATCTCGGTGAGGCCGCCGGCGACCAGCGGCCCAAAGTCGTTAGCAATTTGTCCTGGGACGCCGACGTGCCCCCTGGCACCCGCTTGCAATTGCGTTCGCGCTCAGGCAACGAACAGAGCCAAATCTTTACCTTCCGCAACAAGATCGGCGAAGAGGTCACCGAAGCTAAATGGCTCAGCTCGCCCAAGGTACTCAGAGGACCGATCGACACAACCGTAGTAGTGAGCGAGACCTGGGACGAGTGGTGCGAAGAATACACCTTCTCCGGCGAGGCCTTCAAATCGCAGAACCCGCGCCGCTTCGTGCAATTGGAGATGATCCTCTCGACGGACGATCCGCAGGTCGCGCCCGCGATAAATTCGTTGTCGCTCGAATACGAGGACGCGTTATTGCAAGGTGCGCGCGGCCGGATCGAACCGAGGGAGGCGCAACCCAATACCGATACCCGCTTTACCTATACGCTGGCTCCAACCGGTGATGCCGAAGATTCGGGTTTTGATCTTTTGCGTTTCGGCTTGCCTACCACGGCCTCTGATATAACCGTTCACATCGGCAACGCCGACATAGATCCGACCGCCGTCGAGATCGACGACAACGAACTGCTAATCGATCTGCCCTTCGCGGTCACCTCCGACACGATCGAAGTAAATTTCACCGCCCGCGTAATACGCAACGCTACGATTATCAGCCTAGAGCTGGGTTCAAGCGACAGACCCGGGCTGTGGCAATCGGTCGAGGCCGTATCGCGCCGCGCCAATATGATCATGCTGCCCGAGTTGATCGGCACGAACCAACTCATCGGCAATCTC
>JABHFS010000164.1 GCA_018672475.1 Gemmatimonadota bacterium
CTCGCCGAAGGGGCCCGCATATCGCGCGCAAAGGCCGCCAACGACATTCGCGTGCTAACACAAGCGCTCGTGGTGCGATCGACCTCCGAAGCGCCCATCCAACAAAAGAGCGCCATCGCGGCAGGGGTTGGCCTGCTGATTGCCGCCATCCTGTCGCTATTAATTGAGTATGTACGCAAGGCACGACAGAAGCGAACCACTGCAAACGCCGCATAAAACAGCTTTGGCGCAAAGATTTGCTCTCCTACCACAGATAACCAACTGTGCCCTGTCATGAAAGCGCCTGCGAGCAAAAACGTCACGCGCGAGCAGTTGCTCTCCATCCGCCATAAGTTGAAGGCCGCTAGCCAAACCTTCGTCTTCACCAACGGCTGCTTCGACCTGCTCCATCGCGGGCACGTCGAATATCTGCGCCAGGCCCGTGCATTGGGTGATTGCTTGGCCGTTGGGCTCAATGACGACGAGAGCGTACATGCCCTCAAAGGCCCGGGCCGCCCCATTGTTCCCCAGGAGGACCGAGCCGCATTGCTCGCGGCTTTGCAATGCGTCTCCCATGTCTGCATATTTCCCGAAGAGAGCGTCGAAAGCCTCGTAAACGACCTCTTGCCCGATGTCCTGGTCAAGGGCGGTGATTATGCGCAAAAGGACATTGTCGGCCGCGAAATCGTCGAAGCGCACGGCGGTCGGGTCTGCGCCCTGCCTCTCTGGCAGGGGCTGTCCAGCTCGGACCTGATCAATCGCATTAGAGGGTTATCCGATGGATGACGCCACCGCTTCACCAGAAGCCAACCCCCCGGGGCAGGCCGACGGCCTTTTTCAGCCGGGTGGGGCGGACCACCTCTGGTATGTAGTGCACACCAAGCCGCGCTGCGAAAAGAAAGCCTCCAAGACCTGTCTCGACCGTGAAATTCGCCACTACCTGCCCTTGCACCAAAGCCGTCCCAAACAGAGCAAGGGCCAGCGCCGCTATAGTTTCGACGTGCCGCTTTTGCCGGGGTATATCTTCGCATGCTGCAATTGGGCCGAACGCCTGGAACTCCTGTGCAGCGGCTATTTGGTACGGACTATAGAGGTGGTCGACCAAGCCCTGCTGTTGGGCGAATTGCGCCAAATTTACCTGGCCAGTTCAGGCCTCAACGACCTCAACGTCTACCCCCAGCTCAAACGGGGCCGGAGTATCCGCGTTGTTAGAGGCCCCCTCCAGGGCGTATCCGGCAAAATATCGTCGCGCAAAGAGACCTACCGCATCGTCCTCAATATATCCATTCTCGGCACGGCGGTAGCCGCCGAAGTCGATATGGACGACGTCGAACTTCTCTAAAGCCGTTTCGACAAAAGCCCGCTTGGCGAAAGGCGGGGCGTATACTTATACTACTATTCAGTATGTTTTATGCGATTCGCGAAAAAACGCGATTCGGTTATTTAAATGGATTTTATGCTCAAACACGTCGCCCTCATCCTCAGTCTTTTGGCCTTGCAAACCCCGCTCAACGCGCAAAATTTGGTTGAGTCGGGCCAAACCTTGCCCGGTCTGTGGGCTGGCTCCGCCGCTTGGGGTGACTACGACGCCGACGGAGACCAGGATCTGGCGCTAATGGGCGAAATGGCCGAAGACGGCCAATGCATGCGCATCGTCCGCATCTACGGCAACAACGAGGCCCTGCTTTTCGAGGACCAGGCGCCGAGCGAACAGTTGATCGGCGCTTATTACGGCGATCTGGCCTGGGCCGATTACGACAACGACGGAGACCTCGATTTGGCCGTCGTCGGTTGGGATGTCGAAAACAACGAAAGCCTGAGGCTCTACCTCAACGACACGAGCAGCGGCGAGCGCGTCCTTGCCCTAGACCGCCTACAACTCGATAACGCCGGCGAAGCCTCTCTCCAGGGCGTGCGCTACGCGTCACTGGCCTGGGCCGACTACGATTCAGACGGCGATCCCGACCTAGTCGTCTCGGGCATGGGCGCCAATGGCACTTCCCTGACCTTGCTCTACCAGAACGACCGCGGCGTGCTGCAAATCGACGATATCAACAGCGAAACCCTCGTGAATTTGCACAATGGCGATTTGGCCTGGGGCGATTACGACAACGACGGAGACCTCGACTTAGCCGTCTCGGGTGAAAATGTGACCACCACCGGGGGCCTGGGCGCAGTCACCGAATTCTATCTCAACGATCCGACCGGCACCTTGGGCCTGGATCGCACCATCATCGCCGGTGCCCAAGTCAAAGGCGGCGCTTTGGCCTGGGCCGACTACGATTCAGACGGGAATTTAGATCTCGCTATTGCCGGACGCGAAGCAAGCTGGGGCACGTCCTTTCTGCTCTACCGCAACCGGCCCACCGGCGTGCTGGCCGTTGACGCGACCTTCAACCTCAGCAACAGCCTCCGCGTCGACGGCGATTTGGCCTGGATCGACTACGACAACGACGGCGATCTCGACTTAGCCGCCACAGGGCGCTCCATCCTCTCGGACCACCAGGCCTATGTCTTTAGCAGCGAAGACGGCGGCTTAAACGGCGTCTCGACCGAAACCTTGCTCGAGGGCCTCACCGGCGGCTCCGCCACCTGGATCGACTACGACGAAGACGGTCGCGCCGACCTCTTGCTCTCCGGCAGCGACGCCAGCGGCCAACGCCACACCACCCTTTATAACAACCAAGGTACGATACAACCTAATAGTGCGCCGACTCCATCACGTTCCCTGAACGAACCCACCGTCACTAGCAATCGCATTCTCTTCAGTTGGTCCCCAGGCGCCGACTCCGAAAGCGACGAACTGACCTATAATCTGCGACTCGGCACCGAACCGGAAGGCGATGATGTCTTCAGCGGGGCAGTGACGTCCGGCCCGGGCAACACCGGTTTTAAAACCAACAAGATCTTGCGCCGCAGCCTGCCGCCCGATACGTATTTCTGGAGCGTGCAGACCGTCGATGACGGCTATGCGCAATCGGCCTGGTCGCAAGAGCAAATCCTCAATATTCGTCGTTTCGTCTCTTCAGACCAACGTTTACGCGCCTTTAACGAGGCTGCTATGAGTTGGGGGGATGTCGATGCAGATGGCGATTTCGACCTTGCTATCATGGGTCAGAATCGCAGTGGGGAAGCCCAAAGCCTGTTCTACGATAATAACAGTGGCGTGCTGGTAGCGGACGAGGACGCCGGTCTGATCGCGATGCGCAACGGAGATGTGGCTTGGGGCGATTACGACAACGACGGCGACCTCGACCTCTTGCTTACGGGTGAGGACACATTTGGAAATAGGCTTGCCCGTCTTTTTGCTTATAGCCAAGGCACGTTTCAGCACACCGTAAATTTTGGTAATCTATCCAAAAGTTCCGCGGATTGGGGCGACTACGACAACGACGGCGACCTCGACCTCGCCATTATGGGGCAAAGTGATGACGTAGTCGACGGCCGTCAGCAATCCTATAGCCTCATCGTTCAAAACGACGGTTTTGGAGACGACGATTTTGTAATCTTTCAGCCCGACCAGGAACTCGTCGGGCTCAACAATGGCGAAGTGCTCTGGGGTGATTACGACAACGACGGCGACCTCGACCTCGCCGCCACTGGCTCCAGCACCGAGGGTACCCGAGAGTTCAGCATCTACATAAATGATGAAGGCCAACTCGCCGACGCCCTGCTTGATCTGCCCGGCCTCGAATCCAGCGATTTGGCCTGGGGCGACTACGATGGCGATGGCGACCTCGACCTCGCCGCCGGCGGTATTTCAGACACCGGTCTGCGCACCGACCTGCATGTCAACGACGGCAATGGCGGTTTCGCGATCTTAAGCGATGGTGCATTTCCCGGTATTCAGGGCGGTGATTTGGCCTGGGGCGATTACGACAATGATCGCGACCTCGACTTAGTTATCGCCGGCAACGATGGCTCCAAGCCCATACTCCGCCTCTATGAAAACACAGTCGGTCGTGCCGGTACTGCTAGCACTTTTGAATTGGAACCTACCGACTCTACGATAGTGCTACATCTCGACTTCAGCGCCGTTTCATTCGCCGATATAGATTCAGATGGCGATCTCGACCTCGCAATAGCTGGCCGTGATCAGTCCTTTGCACCTATATCTATAGTCAGCGACAACCTCACTGACCTGCAGAATAATCGCAATTTGGCCCCGGAGACCCCGCTGCCGCTGGAGGCTTCCGACGAAGACAGCGAGATCACCTTGAGCTGGCTGGGCGCGACCGACGACGGCGACGACACCCCGCTTAGTCTGAGCTATAACCTACGCGTCGGTACCTCAACCGAAGGCAACGAGGTGCTCTCCGGTAATATTGCGCACGGCCCTGGTAACGCCGGCCAAAATCTCCAACATCGCTTGCAAGATCTCGCCAGCGGCACCTACTTCTGGTCGGTGCAGACCATCGACGACGGCTTCGAGAGATCAGAGTGGAGCAGCCCGGATTACTTTATCATCGATACGGTCTCGCCCGTTGTCGATCCTGGCTCGCCCAACTTGAGCCGCACCGAATTGGGTATCGGCCAGACCACGACCCTGGCCCTCGGTTTCCTCGACGAACATTCGGGCGTCGATCCCAATACCGCTGTCACTGTCCAGATCGTTATCGGCGCCGAAACCTTTGACTTCGAGGAGTTGCAGTTTACTGGAACGTCGTGGAGCGGCGAGTTCACCGTCGGCGCCGAGATGCCCTCGGGTACGGGGACCTTGCAGGTGATGGGCGCCGTCGACGCTAAGGGCAACGCCATGGACGTCTTCGAGATCGTCGACGTTCTTTCCCTCGACACCACCCTGCCGACGGTGACCGGTGCGACCCCGGCCATGGCCGCGGACGGTATATCGGTCGCAGTCGGCGAGATCAATATCACCTTTTCCGAAGCCATCGACCCAGAGACCATCGTCGGCGATAACTTCGAGATTCGTCTGGGCACGACCCCGCTCGCGCAACTTTCCGCCCCGACGTATGACGAAGAGACCCATTCGGTACGTCTCTTGCCCCTGTTCGGCCTTCTGCCCGGCTCTGAATACACAATAGAGGTTTCAGCGGCAATCCAGGACCTGGCCGGCAATCGGTCGGCGGACGCCACCAACTGGTCGTTCCGCACGCAAATACCGCAACTCGTAGCCACCTCACCCACCGCCGACGCGCTTGACGCGACGGGCGATGGCCGCATCACCGCGACCTTTGACACACCGATCCAGTTCAGCGTCCTCGACGCCGCCACCGTATTTGCACAAAACGAAGCAGTGTTGCTGCGCGACCAGCCGATTTTCGACGCGGAGAGCAATACCCTCGTGATTCAACTGGCGGACGGTTTCAAACCCGGCACCCGCTACGACGTCCTGCTCAACGGCTTGCTCGGCGGCTTATTGCGCGCCGGTGGGGAAGGCGATTTCAGCTGGCAGTTCCAGACTCCGGTCCCGACCCTGATAACCACAAGCCCAGAGGGTGAAGTCGGCGCGACCGTCGGCGAAACGATAGAGGCCACCTTCTCCTCGCGTATCGACGAGGACATGCTCAGCGCCGAGACCGTGCAAGTTACCCGCGAAGGCAAAACGCAAATACCCACCGACCTGCGCTTCGACGAAACCACTAATACTCTCCGTTTCGAACTCGACGAAGGCTTCAAACCCGGCGCGCGCTACGAGGTGACACTCGACGCGTTACTCGCCGGCCCGCTGCGCGCGGTCAACGGCGGCGACTTCAGCTGGCAGTTCCAGACTCCGGTCCCGACCCTGACAACCACAAGCCCAGAGGGTGAAGTCGACGCGACCGTCGGCAAAACGATAGAGGCCATCTTCTCCTCGGGCATCGACGCCGAACTGCTCAGCGCCGAGACCGTGCAAGTTACCCGCGAAGGCAAAACGCAAATACTCACCGGCCTGCGCTTCGACGAAACCACCAATAGCCTCCGTTTTGAACTCGACGAAGGCTTTAAACCCGGTGCGCGCTACGAGGTGAAACTCGACGCGTTACTCGCCGGCCCGCTGCGCGCGGTCAACGGCGGCGATTTTCGCTGGCAATTCCAAACTTCCGTGCCTGAATTATTGAGCCGAAACCCCGAAGGGGAAAGCCGGCCCGCTTCGCTCGGAACCGTCGGCGAAACGATAGTGGCCACCTTCTCCTCGCGCATCGACGAGGACATGCTCGATATACCGGAAACTATCCAGGTTACCCTTCAGGGTGTGGCACAAACCGTCGAAAAGGTGAAGTTCGACGACAAAACCAATGCGCTCAGCCTGCAGATTGCAGAAGGTTTCAAACCCGGCGCGCTCTACGAAGTCGTGCTCAATGGACTCTTGGCCGGCCCCTTGCGCGCGATTGCCGAAGGCGACTTCACCTGGCAATTCCGCACGCCGGTGCCCGAATTAAGTGTTTCGACTCCCACTGCCGGCCAGATCGACGTGGCGATAGCCGACAATGCCATCGTCGCCGTATTCGACAATCCAGTCGACGCCGAGATCTTACTGCAACCGGGCAGTGTCACAGCCTTCAAAAGCGGCGCCGAAGTCGCGATCACCAACCTCGAATACATCGCCGAGACGCGCACCGCCCGTTTGGCTCTCGCCGAAGGCCTGCGCGGTGGCACCCCCTATCAGCTCCGTATCGCCGCCGCGGCCGGCGGACCTCGGCGCCAGAGCGACTACACCTGGGACTTCCAGACCGCCATACCCGAAGTGATGACCATCACACCCGCCGACCAGGGCATCGACATTGGCGTCGACATTGACGAAGTCTCTCTGCAATTCAGCGCCCCCATAGACCCCGACCAACTAACGACGGCCAATTTCATCATCCGCCGTCGGGGGGAAAACGCCGAGCTAAGGCCCGGTGACCCCATTGACCGCGGCGACAACATCTACGGCATCGCCCCAGCCGAGGGCTGGCAGGTAGGCACGCGCTACAATATTTTGCTCTCACCGGCTGTCAGCGGCCCGCTCGGCTCGGACAAAACTGAAACATTCGTTTTTAGCACTGACGTGCCCGCCTTGGCCAGCACCACTCCAACCCTAGACGACACGACCGTCACGGACTTAAACGCCGCCATCGAGACGCGTTTCGACGCCCCGATCAACCAGGCCGCGCTCTTAACCGAAAGCAATGTGGCCCTCTTGCAAGCAGGCGAAAGCGTCGCGATTTCAACACCGGCTTATGACCCAGACCAGGGCACCGTCAGCTTTGCCCCGGTCGGCGGTCTGGTGCCGGGGACTTCTTACCAGGTGCGCATCGCCGCGCCCGTCGGCGGTCCACTGTTCGATAATCCGGGCGCCTACAACTGGAGCTTCAGCACCCGCGTCCCCTCGATCACCGCGACGACCCCCGAGGATGGAAGCGATATTCGTTCGGGATCACAGCGGCTGACGGTCGCTTTCTCGGGTCCGGTCAATCCCCTGCTCCTCAACTCGCGCAACTTCACCCTGAGTTGCCGTGGATGCTCAAGCGGGCGACTGGCCGACGACGAATTCAGTTATGACGCCGAGACGTTCACCGTCAGCTTCCCGGCGATAGAGATGATCTCAGGCACCCGCTACGAAGCCAGCGTCAGCTCAAGGGTTAGTGGACCGCTTGCCTCACAGATCCAACTGCGCGACCGCAATTGGTCCTTTACCACCGAGATCCCCCAAGTAGTCTCGACGCTACCGGCTGCCGACGCCGATGGCATATCCACCGACGATCCGAGTCTGCAAATAACCTTTAGCGAACCGGCCGCCCGCCAGGAGGTCAGTGACTTCCAGATTTTGGCCCAGGCACTCAATGATCCGACGGCCACGGCTGAATTGCTCACCATTACCGGTTTCGGCGCCAACGAGGACGGCACTGTGCTCAGCTTCGCGCCTACAGGGGGGTTCAAGCCCTTTACTGAATATCAAGTCAGCATGGACCGCATAGTCTTGGGCCAATTGGCGGAAAGTGGCTTCACCTGGACATTCCGCACCGCCGCCAGCCTCGCCGACGCGCGCCAGGGCGGCACCATCAGCAATGCCGACAACCAGGTCGAGATCTACTTCCCACCCAATGCGCTGGCACCGGGCTCTAACGAGATCTCTATCCGCCGCGTCGCCGCACCCGCCGGCAAACTGGTCCAAGACGGCGAGCGCACGCAAATCACCGACGCTTATGCCATCGGCTCGGCCGGCAGTTTGGGCAAGCGCGCGACCTTGACCATGCGCTACAGCGACGCGCAACTCGCCGCACACGACCCGGCCAAGCTCGGCATCTTCCGACGGGCCGGCGACGAATGGCTGCGTCTCGGCGGCACTAGCGACCGGAGCGGTAGACTGGTAATGACTTCGATCGAAGCACTGGGCACTTTCGCGGTCTTCGAAGACCTGGCGACACTGGTTGGCGGTTTGGCCGTGCGCGAACTCGACTGCCAACCGCGCGCCTTTACACCACGCGGTGGCGGTCTGCGCGATGAAACCGATATCTCCTTCACCCTCACTGGCCCAGCCGACGTGACGGTCCGCGTCTACAACGCGTCGGGACGCCTCGAACGGGTGATCGTGCGCGAGCAAGCCATGGCGCCAGGTCGGGTGACCCTCAAATGGAACGGCCAAAACGAAAATCGCGAGCTGGTCGCCAGCGGTCTCTATATCGTCGCCGTCGACGCCGGCGGTGAACACAGCGAAAAAATCGTGGCGGTGGTGCAATGAGGCGCGCGATACTGCTTGTCGCCCTGACCGCTGGCCTGGCCTCGGCGCAGAACTTCCAAAACTTGAGCGATGCCTCCGGCACCACCAATCGGGGACTTTTCTGTACCAACCTCGCCTGGGGCGACTACGACGGCGACGGCAACCTCGATCTCTACGCCACCAACTGGGGCACCGCCGTCTCCAACCCCGTCAATGCGCTCTACCACAACGAGGGGAATGGCAGCTTCACCAACCAGGCCGCGGCAGCCGGAGTCGACAACAACCAAAACAGCACCGCTGCCGCCTTTGCCGACTACGACAACGACGGCGATCTCGACCTCTATATCGCCGATTTCTTCGATCAGGACTTCCTCTACCAGAACGACGGCGACGACACCTTCACCGAAGTCGGCCGCAGCCGCGGGCTTATCGACCTGATCCGCCAAGGTTCGGTCACCTCCGTCGCCTGGGGCGATTATAATGGCGACGGTTGGCTCGACGTTTATACCGGCAAATACTATTTCGCCAACGACCTCTACGAAAACCGTGGCGACGGCAGTTTCCTGCAAGTCACCGACCTGGGCTTAGGCGACCAACGCGATACCGACGATGTGCTCTTCGCCGACTACGACAATGACGGCGACCTCGACCTTTACACCGTCAACCGCGAGCAAGAGAACGGGTTCTACCGCAACGACCTCAATACAACAGGCACCTTCCCCGAAATAGCCTGCGCCCTGAGCATCGCCAATGGAGAGATCGGCCACGGAGGCAGTTGGGCCGACTACGACAACGACGGCGACCTCGACCTCTACCTGGCCAATGTCGGCGCCAACGCGCTTTACCGAAACGACGGCGCCGAGGTCTTCCAGGACGTGGCGTCCGAGGCCGGGATTCGCATCGATACCGGCGGCTGGCTCACGGCGATGGCCGCCTGGGCCGATTACGATGGCGACGGCTGGCTCGACCTCTATTTGGCCAACGGCGGCGACCGCCAGCAACAACGCGACGTGCTCTACGCAGCCAATGGCGACCTGACCTTCCGCAACGCCACCGCCGAAGCCAACTTGCCGACCAGCGGCTCGGCGCACACGTCCACCGGATTCGCCGATTACGACGGCAATGCATCGCCTGACCTCTACGTGACCGACGGTTGGGGCATCGGCAACCAGCTCTTCCAAAACGAGACGCCCGGTAGCCGTTTCATCAAAGTCTTCGCCCGTGGCAAGGGCGGGCAACAGGGTGGCGCCAATCTCGACGGCGTCGGCGCCCGTATCAGCCTGTTCGACAACAGCGATCAACTTGTCGCCTCCCGCCAAGTCAGCGCGCCCAATGGCGTCGTCTTCGGCGTCCAGGAGGGCCAGGCCTACAATATTCAAGTCCGCTTCCCTGGCAGCGCCGCCGCCGTAACCGCCTCCGGGGTGCAAGGCGGCGAGCAAATCACGGTGGTGGAACCGTAATGCGCCGATCATTCGCCTTATTCGCGCTCGCGTTGGCCCTGCTTTCCGGCCGCGCCGACGCCACCACCTCCAGGCAAGCGACCCTGGGAGCACGAGCTATCGCGATGGCTGGCGCCTTCAGTGCCGTCGCTTCCGACGCCAGCGCCGTGCATTGGAACCCAGCCGCTTTGGCCACGCTGCAGCGTCAGGAACTCGGCTTCGGCTATGCCGATCGCTTTGGCCTGGGGCTCAACCAGTCCTATCTCGCCTACTCGCTGCCCATCGCCGACAACCACGCCCTCGGTGTAGACTGGTTCAACCTCGGCTTTGACGATAGTGAACTCGGGGCCGGGCAAAACAAGCTCAATTTTGCCTATGGCTACCGCAACGGCATCCGCGCCCTCAAGCCCTATATAGGCTCGACCGCGATCGGCGTTGCCGGCAAATACCGCTCATTGAACTTCGACCTCGACGGCAACCAATTGACCAGCGCCGCGGGGTGGGGTTTTGACCTCGGGCTTTTGGCGCCGCTGCCTTTCGGCATACGACTCGGTCTTTCGGTACAAGATCTCGGCGGCACTAGCCTCGAACACGACGGCGGCATCGCCGAAAAGGTCTACGG
This sequence comes from Gemmatimonadota bacterium, assembly GCA_018672475.1. Taxonomy (GTDB): domain Bacteria; phylum Latescibacterota; class UBA2968; order UBA8231; family UBA8231. The sequence goes on from JABHFS010000164.1 coordinate 10,685, forward strand.
TACTCGTTACCGTCTCGGCCTCGCCCACAAGCCCATAGAGGGTCTCACCGTAGCTGCCGGCCTCGACGACGCCCTGCGCTTCGGCGCCGAATACTGGGTGCAGGGCCTGTTGGCCTTGCGTGCCGGCCTGCTCACCGAACTCGACACGCCCGAAAGTTTCGGCGACGCGACCACCACCTCTTTCGGCCTCGGCGTAAAATACGGTTTCGCCACGCTCGACTACGCCTACGAGCGCCATCCAGTATTGCCCGCGACGCATTACACTTCGCTATCGCTGTCGTATAACCCGCGCGTTGTCGCCATCAAAGACGCCACGATCCGGCCCAACCCGATCTTCCGCTCGCTCTACCAGCACTATCAAGAGAACGACTTCTGCGACGTGGTCATCGCCAACTCGGCACCCGAGCCGATTGAGGTAACCGTCGGGATCTTCCTGCCCAAGATCATGAGCGTGCCGCATCAGGAGACCATACTGCTGCCGCCGCAAAGCAAAGAGAAATACGCGTTCAAGGTCACCTTCGACACCGACATTTTCAACAAAAAAGAAGCCTACTTCGACAACTTCGTCACACCGGTGATCAAGGTCAGCTACACCCGCAACCGCAAAGAGCAGTCGGTCGAAAAACAGCTCGAACGCGTTTATGTCGCCGGCAAGGGCAAACTCAGCTGGAACGTGCCGGGCATGGCCGCTGCCTTCGTCACGCCGGAAGACCTGGCCATCGCCGGCATGGCTCGCGGCTTGGTCCAACGCTACAACGACCTGCTCGGCGCCAAATTCAATCGCTCCAATATCGGCAAAGCCGTGTTGCTCTTCGACGCGATGGGCGCCTACCGCATCCGCTACCAGGCAGACCAAAAGACGCCGTTTTCCAGCGTCTCCGACGACAAGACGATCTTCGACACCGTGCAATACCCAAGCGAGTTGCTCTTCAAGGGCGAGGGCGTCGAAACCAAAATCGGCGATTGCGACGACCTGACCGTGCTCTACGCCTCGCTCTTGGAAAACCTAAGCATCGACACCGCTTTCTTGGAGGCCAACGACCCGGGCAAGGGCCATATCTACCTGATGTTCGACAGCGGTATCTCGCCCGAAAAAGCCGAGGACCACTTTTTGAGCTCGGCCGAGTACGTTGTTTGGCAGGGCCGGGTCTGGATCCCAATCGAAACCACGATGTTCGGCTTCACCTTCGCCGACGCCTGGCGCAACGGCGTTGCCGAATACAAGCGCCTCAAGGTCCGCAAGCTCATCGACGAGGTCTACGTGCAGCAATGGCTGCAGATCTACAAACCCGCTTCATTGCCCCCGATCAATGTGACATTGCCCGCCTCCGGCGAGATGGACAGCCTGCTCTTCCGCGACTTGGACTACTTCGACCAACGCGTTGACCAGATCGCACTCGGTTCGGCCACCTCACTCGACACGCCCGACGGAGCCTACGACGCCGGCGCCGCCTATTTGCGCATCAACCACCTCGAAAAAGCCCTGAAGATGTTCGACAAGGCCCTCGAGATGCGCTCCGACCACTTCGACGCGATCAACGCCAAAGGCGTGGTGCTCACCCACCAGGGTTTCTACGACGAAGCCCTCGAACTCTACCGCCAGTCCCTGCAGTCGGCGGACAATACCGGCGTGCGCATGAATATCGCCCTGACCTACTATCTGAAGGGCGAACGCGAAACGGCCGACCGCCTGTTCCAGGAAGTCGTTGCGCAAGACGACTCCTATCTCGACCTCTTCGACTTCTTGGCCACCGTTGGCGACGCGCAGGAATTCTACGATGTCGGCGTCTCCTATCTGCGTCAGGAGCGCTATGACCTGGCCTTGGCCCAGTTTGACGAAGCCCTCGCTGCCGACGCCAAGTTTGCCGACGCGGTCAACGCCAAGGGCGTAGTGCTCACGCACCAAGGCCAATACGACGAGGCGCTGGCCCTTTACGAACGCGCCGCCGCCATCGCCCCGGACGAGACCGGCTACCGTGTCAATATCTCGCTGATCTACTATCTGAAGGGCGACCGCAAAAAAGCCGACACGCTCTACCAGCAGATCGTCTCGCAAGACGACGCCTACGATGGTCTGCTCGACTTCCTCGCCGAAGTCGGCTCAGCCGACGAGCACTACCGCATCGCCGTTTCCTATATGCAGCAAGAGGAATACGACCGGGCCTTAGAACGCCTCGACCAGGCCTTGCGCGCGGACCCGGAGATGGGCGACGCCTACAACACCAAAGCCGTCATACTGAGCAACAAAGGCAACTACGAAGAAGCCTATGCCCTGCTCGAAAAAGCGGAAATCCAACTCCCGACGCATCCGGGTATCCGTCTCAATATGGCCATCGTGCGCTATTTACAGGGCCGCCGCCACGAAGCCGCGGTCATCTACCAGCAAGTGATCGATATGGACGACCGCTACAATGGCTTTTTAGACTTTTTGTTGGAAGAAGAATAACGGAAACTAAACGCAAACGGCAGTCGTCTAATAGTTTATGATTAAAAATAAAAAAATGCGGATGTGATCCAGATCATACCGCACTCGGCTTTTGGTGTCGATATTTAAAGTAAGAGACAGCAAGAAGCTTATACCACCCCCTGAGGAGGTGTTATCGTGAAAGTCAAACTTTTCTACATACTTTTTGCCGCAGCCTTTACCGCTGCCCCGATTGGGGCCCAAGACGCTGCCGCTCCTGCTCCCACCGAGGACCAGGTTACCGAGACTCCCGTCGCAGAAGGCGACGACGATTGGCTCAACACCGTCTGGACGCAAGTCGACGATATGGTCGAAGAAGAAGAATTCAAGCTGCAAGAGACGGTCACTGTCGCCGGTGTGCGCGGTGCCGAGGCCGAGGACAATATTCTCGGCAAGCTCTATTACAAAGGCGGCAAACGCTATCCCAGCCAGGATAAACTGACCAAGGCCATTGACACGCTCAAGAAGGCCTTGGCCAAGAATCCCAAGTCGCCCGCAGCACCCAAACAGAAATTTTTTATCGCTCAGTGTTATGAAAAGCTCGGCAAGGTCGCTGATGCCCGCGGTTACTACAATCAAGTCGCCAAGGACCACCCCAAGACCCCCTTCGCGACCAAGGCCCAGAACAAGCTGAGCGCGATCACGGCAACGCAATAATAGACAGATTCACCATTTTTCCGAAAGGAAGGCCCGTGGCGTGTCCACCGGGCCTTCCTTTTTTTATATTGTTAGTGGTAAGGTAGCTTTCTGACGGTCCGTCATCGGACATACCCTTCTTATTCGCTGGTCGGCTTAGAGGCGAGAATGAGCGCAGGGCATTCCCCGAAAGCCCAACAAAACCAGCTCCAACCCCTCCTTTCGGAGAAACACCATGGCAGTAGTACACAAAGGCGACTCCAAGCTCCAACCCTACCTTGGCCCCATCGTTGGCATCCTTGTCCTGCTCTTCGCCTTGAGCAAAGCCTACGAGCGCGCCGAACTCGTCAGCTACGATTGGCGTTTCAATATCCGCAACTCCATCTTCGGCCTGCCGGCGATGGACCCGCGGCTGGGCACCATCGAAATCGACGACCAGACGCTGCAGTTCGAAGGTCGCTGGCAGGACTGGACTCGCACCGAATATGTCGACGTCGTCCGCATCCTCGGCGAATACCAGGCGGAATTGATCGGTTTTGATATCTATTTCATCGAGCCTAAGACCAAGTTGGTCTCCGAAAAACAAATCCGCGCACTCAAGACCATTGATCAGAACCAGATTGAAGGCCTATTGGCCAAAGCCGATTATGACCAGCGCTTTCACGACGCGATAAAGCAAGCCGGCAATGTTTACCTAGCGCAATATCTGATCCCCGTCGCCGAACATGCTGTGGGGCCGGTCAAGCTCAGGCCCACCAACGCTGACCAACAGGAAGTGCTCGCCCATATCCGCAAGTACTCGCCCAAGTTGATGGTCCCCGCAGCGGAAAGCACCATTGACCGGGGGACGCATTTCGAACCGCCGCTCAAACTGCTGCGCGATGCTGCACTCGGTTTCGCCAATGCGCAAACTACCGAAGATTTCGACGGTTCTCGACGGCGCTATCCCCTGGTTTTCCAGTATGAGGACGTACTCTTTCCCTCGATCGCCCTGTCCATGGTCTGTCACCACCTGCAAATCCCCATCGAGCATGTCGAGGTCTGGCCCGGAGACCATATCCGTCTGCCGAACGCCAAAATCCGCGAGGGACTCGTCAAGGACATCGAGATCCCCATCGACGACTACGGCACCATGAACGTCAATTGGGCCGGCAAATGGGAAGAAACCTTTGTCCGCTACCCACACCTAGCGCTACGACGTGCAGCCCAGCGCGAAGACAAGCAGCGCCTGCTCGAAAAGATCAAACAGCTAGTCGCTGCCAACCCCGGCGTGCGCCGCAACCTGCGCGGTTTGCCCGCCCTGCTCGCTAAAGAAGGCTTTGAGGACGTGCAAGCCGTCCGCAGCACCATCAGCACCTGGTTGCAGGCCAGTGGCATAGAGGCTGCAGTGCGCCGCGAACCCGGTCTCGAGGCTACACAATTCTGGCTTTCCAAAGGCGTCAAAGACCCCCAATCCGCCCAGCTCAGCCTCTACCGACAAATCCAGCGCAATAACCGCGTAGCAGCGCAATTGGCAGAAAAAACAGACATAGACCTGATAGCGCTCGGCAAAGCCCTGCCCGACTACGAAATCGACGACTTGCGCCAGAGCCTCTATTACTTGCAATCAAATCTTGTTGAGGGCACCTTGTCGTCCAGCGCCCGGCCGCTCTATTTCTACCCCTATCGGATCGCCCAGGGCAACCTCGTCACGCCCGATGAAATTCGCGGCAAGATCCTATTCTACGGCCAGACCTCGACCGGCAGTACCGATTTAAGCGTGATGCCCTTCCAGGGCAACTACCCGATGGTCGGCATCTATTCCAATGTCTTCAACACTATCTTACAAGAGCAGTTCATCCGCCGCACGCCCCTCTGGACCCGCATCGTGCTGGTGCTCGTGCTCGGGCTGGCCATGTCGCTGATCGTGCCCAAGCTCAAGGTCCTGCAAGGCGCGGTGCTCATCGCCGCGCTGGCGAGTGTCTACGCGCTAGTCGCCCTGGGTTCCTTTACTCACCTCGGGCTCTGGCTCGATGTCATCGGCCCGATGACGACCATTATCGTCGGCTACCTGGTGCTGACGATTTACGGTTACATCATCAAGGAGAAAGAGAAAGACTTCGTGCAGGGGGCCTTCGGCCACTATCTATCCCCCACAGTCATCGAGCAAATCATGGCAAACCCCGAGATGGTCAACCAACTCGGCGGCGAGGAGCGGGTGATGACCGCCTTTTTTTCCGATATCGCCAGCTTCTCTACCATCTCCGAATGCCTGACGCCTGGCCAGTTGGTCGATTTCATCAACGGCTATCTGACCGAAATGTGCGATATCATCGAAGGCTACGGCGGTACCATCGATAAATTCGAGGGCGACGCCATTGTCGCCTTCTTCGGCGCGCCGATCTACTACGATGACCACGCGACGCGCGCGGTCATGTCCTGTATCGACCAGCAGCGCAAATTGATCGAACTACGCCAGCGCTGGAACGAGCCCGGTGCCATTCCGGTACCCCTAGAGGGGCTGCGGGACCGCTGGGAGGGGGAGGGCCGGACCTTCGCGCAAGTGCGCATCGGCGCGACCACTGGCCCGATGATCGTCGGCAATATGGGCTCGCGTAGCCGCACCGACTACACCATGATGGGCGACACCGTGAACCTCGCGGCCCGCTTCGAGAGCGGCCAGAAGGTCTACGGCACGAATATCATGGTCAACGAGATCATCTTCGACCAGGTGAAGGACCTGGTCGAAAGCCGCAAACTCGACCTGATCCAGGTCGTCGGCAAGGAGGAGCCGGTCACCGCCTATGAGATCCTCGAGCGCAAAGGCGATTTAAACGCCGAGATGATGCAGGTGCTCGAACTCTACAACGAGGGTTTGCATGCCTATTGGGCCTTCAAATTCGCCGAGGCCAAGAAATTATTCGACCAGGCCCTAATCATCGTACCCAGCGACGGCCCCTCGGCCCTCTACGCCGACCGCTGCGAGGATTTTGCCCTCAACCCGCCCGAGGACCTAGTCTTCCGGGCGGAGTCGAAGTAAGCGACGACATGGTGATCTGGTCCACAAATGGGGTCGTGCTTATATTTATGGACGTCCCGCATACGCACCTTTCACCCCTATGTCGATCTAGCCCATGACAAAGAGAGCAAAAAGCGCATTGCTATTGGCCCTGGCCTTAAGCGCCTGCGCCACGCCGGCCCAGGTCGACAAACGCATAGACCAATGGGAAGCTGCCCAGGGCGAAGACGTCGAGGCCCTCAAACGCGCGGTCGAAGCCTCTTACGAGCGCGAGCGGGTTATGGCCGACCGCTTCCAGCAGACCGAAGAGACGAACACCCAGTTGCGGCAGGAGCTCGACGCCCTCAAGACGCAAAGCAATACTCAGCGCACGCAAATCGACTCAATGCACACCAGCCCGATGCCGTCGCGCAACGCGGTCGCACGAGCGAAAAAGAGCGACGTGTTCAAGATCTACCAGGGCGCCCTCTCCGAATATCGCCACCGCAAATACGACCGTGCGCTCGTCGAATTCGACCGGCTATTGGCTACCGCGCCTTTCAGCGAGTGGTCCGACAACGCGCAATACTGGAAAGGCGAGTGTTATTACGGCATCGGCAAATACCGCCAGGCGCTGACCGAGTTCACCAAAGTCTTCGCCTTCCAGAAAACCGAAAAGGCCGACGACGCCCAGCTCAAGATCGCCCGCTGTCACCTGGCGATGGGCGAGCGCGACAAGGCGCTTTCCGCCTTCCGCAAATTGCTCGACGAATACCCCGAAAGCGAATACGTGCCCACCGCCCGCAAAGAGAAGAAGTACCTGGGCGGTTGATACCCGCATCCCGTTTCTGAGGAATGATCTTGCTGCCAGTCCTGTACCGCCCTTTCGCCGTGCTGCTCATTTGCGCCACCACGGTCACCGCCGCACCCTTTCCCACCAATATGGACCTGCTTGTCGAAACCGTCGCCAGCGCCGTCGACGCGGGCCTCGCTGAGATGGATATGCCGGACGACACGGCCGCGGCCCCGCTCTTGCTCGTTCCACAAAGCAAGCACGACGCCAATTGGATGGTCGACCACTTGCTATCCAGCAAACTGCTCGATCGCGGTTTTAACGTGACCCTCGACTCGACGGCAAAACAATTGTCGCACATGCGCCTATCCTATCGCCTACTCGACCTCGGCGTCACCGGCCAGTCGGGCCTGCGCGGCAGCGAGGTCGATCGGCAGGGCCGGGTCACCCTCGCCCTGCGTCTGAGCGACGAGCGCAGCGACGCCGTGCACTGGCAGGATGAAATCACCCGCACCCGCCGCGACCGCGTTCCGAAAAGCCAAATCGAAGTGCTGCAGCACGACAAATTCAAATTCGCCAAGACCGAGCTCGAGGAACAAACCTGGGGCAAATTCGTCGAACCTGTGATCGTGTCCACCGTACTCGGCGGGCTCATCTACCTCTTCTTCTCCAACCGCTGAGCCAATTTGACCATACTCATGAAATACCTCGCAATCTTCGCCCTTTCGTTAGGGCTTTCCGCCTGCGCCAGCACCACCCCCGAAAAACTCAAAGGCGCCGAACACTATTTCTCCGAAGGCCAGAAGGCGATGGGGAAAAATCGCTGCATTGAGGCCTCCGAGCAGTTCCAGCGCCTCGTTAGCAATTTTCCCGGCTCGCAACGCGTCGCCGAGGCGCAGTTCATGCTCGCCGAAGCCTACTTCTGCAGCGAGGACTGGGTCAACTCCGGCTTCGAATACCAGCGCATCGTTGACATCTACCCCTCCAGCGAATGGGTCACCGAATCGCAGTTCAAGATCGGCGAGGCCTATTTTCGCCAGTTGCGCCGGGCCGAGCTCGACCAGAAGGAGACCTTCGAGGCGCTGACCGCCTTCCGCTACTTTATCGAGGACCATCCGGATTCCCCGCGCGTCGAAGACGCCCGCCAACGCATCGTCGACTGCCGCAACCTGCTCGCCCAAAAACAGTACGAGAGCGGCCACCTCTACCATAGACAGGGCCACCTTGACGCCGCGAAGATCACCTACGAAGAGGTCCTGCGCAATTATCCAGACACCGACTGGTACTGGACGACTCTGTTTCGCATGGGGGAAATCGCCCGCGCCCAGGACGATGTCGACCTGGCGGTGCGCTACTGGAAAGAAGTCCTGCAAAATAGCGAAGACGAGGAGCTGATCAAGGACGTGCAGAAGCATCTGTCGAATTTGGACGAATCGGCGGGTTAGGGATGCGGCGCATCGGCGTCATCGGCGGCACCTTCGACCCCATCCACAACGGCCATTTATTGCTGGCCCGCTTCGCCCTCGAAGAAATCCCCCTCAACGAAGTGCTCTTTATCCCGGCGGCCGACCCGCCGCTTAAACCGGGCGCCTTCGCCCCGGGGGCAGAGCGTTTGGCGATGGTCGAACACGCCATTGCCGGTTGCGGCGATTTCTCCGCCTCCCGCGTCGAGTTGGACCGCCCGGGCAAATCCTACACCGTCGACACCCTGAAAATACTGCACCAGATGCACTCGGACAGCGCCTTCTTCTTTATCATCGGTGCCGACAACGCCGCGCAGATGAATTCCTGGCACGATCCCGAAGGGATTCTTGCGCAATGCACCGTCGTCACCGGATCGCGGTCGACCAACACCTCCGGCGGCGACCCCAGGCTCATTGACCGCCTGCTCTTTATCGACACCCCGCTCATCGACCTTTCTTCGACCCAGATCAGAAAACGCCTGGCCGCCGGCCGATCTATCCGCTACATGGTGCCCGAAACGGTCGAAACCTATATCCGCGAGAAAGGACTCTACACCACGCCATGTTTATGACCCATCTCGAATGCGCGCGCACCGGCCAACACTACGACGCCGACGCCCTACACAATCTCTCAGAGGTCGGCGCCCCCTTGCTCGCCCGCTACGACCTCGAAAAAGCCACTGACGCGCTCTCCCGCGAACAACTCAAGGACCGACCGGCCAATATGTGGCGCTATCGCGAAGTCATGCCGATTAGTACTCTCGAAGAAATCGTCTCCCTAGGTGAAGGTTTCACGCCCATACACCACACCACGCGCCTAGGCCAATGGGCTGGTTTCTCGCAACTCTACATCAAAGACGAATCGCTTAACCCCACCGGCTCGTTCAAAGCCCGCGGCCTCTCCGCCGCTGTCACAGCCGCCAAGGCGCGCGGCGCAACAAAACTCGCCATTCCCACCGCCGGCAACGCCGGTGGCGCGCTTTCGGCCTACGCGGCCGCCTGTGGGCTGCCCGCCATCGTCTTTATGCCGCGCGACACACCCTCGGCCTTCGCCATCGAATGTAAATCCTACGGCGCGGAGTTAGAGTTAGTCGACGGCCTGATCAGCGACTGCGGCAAGATCGTTGGCGAGCGCAAAGAAAAAGAAGGCTGGTTCGATGTCTCGACGCTCAAGGAGCCCTATCGCGTCGAGGGCAAAAAGACCATGGGCTACGAGTTGGCCGAGCAATTCGCCTGGACCCTACCCGATGTGGTAATCTATCCCACTGGCGGCGGTACCGGGCTGATCGGCATGTGGAAGGCCTTTGACGAAATGGAAAAGATGGGCTGGATCGGCTCCGCCCGCCCGCGCATGGTCTCGGTGCAAGCCGAGGGCTGCGCGCCGATCGTGCGCGCCTTTGCGCAAGGCGACGAAACGGCTGAGATGTGGCAAGACGCGGCGACCGTAGCCTCCGGCTTGCGCGTGCCCGGTGCCGTCGGCGACTTCCTAATGCTGCGCGCCTTGCGCGAAAGCGGCGGCACGGCTGTGGCCGTCAGCGACGAAGAGCTGGTCGAGCATTCGCACACGATCGCCGCACATAGCGGAATTTTCCCCGCGCCAGAAGGCGGCGCGACATTGGCGGCCCTGCTCAAGCTCAAAGAGCAGGGATTGGTCGACAAAGACGAGCGGGTGGTGCTCTTTAACACCGGGTCGGGCTATAAGTATCTGGAGGCATTGTCCGGGGGTTTAGTGTCTTGACGGATTTCGGGTGGCTGTCGCTCGTTCAAAATTTCTGTAACTAGGCATGCTGCCTGATATACCCCTATAAGTCTGCACACTATAAGTATCATCTGAGGGGGTGAAGAAAGTGTGACGGAGGGGGTCAAATAACTAAATCGACAATCTACTGAGATTTGTTGAATTTATGACATTCTTACTATAAACGGATTGATCGGGCCCTGGTGGGGAAGTGGTTTTTTCAAATAAAAAAATCCAGTATCTATTTGTTATTTCAGGACTTAATAGTTGTAGTCCGCCAGGTAAGAATCAGAATCAGATGGTTCATTTAGGGGATTCCAATGTCTTGACGAAGTCAGTAGGGTGTCTTATCTTTTATGTCTTCAATTATTTAGACTGAATTTAGTGCACCCATAGCTCAATTGGATAGAGCACCTGACTACGGATCAGGAGGTTGGGGGTTCGAGTCCCTCTGGGTGCACCATTATTAGTTAACTTGTTGATTATAAACAAGTTTATAGCAGTATACGAGTGAATTGCTTCACTCGAAAATACCCCCGATTGAGCACATAATCAGCTGCTCACTTGGGGGTTTTTCGTATGGATATTTATCGTTGTTATGAACTCTTTCTCACCGATAGGAAAATCAGTGGTTGTAGTGGAGAACGGGTCTGATAAATTGACGATATCAGCACAAAGAGATGCATTCAGCACTGACTTCATCAAGAAAAACTATGAAGAGGTCTTAAAGCAGCTCGCAGATAAACCGATTGAACTAATCTGAAAGGATAAATCAAAGGTATGCCTTGGTATGCGGCTGTTGCTTTCGTCATTTGTTTAATTTTTTATTGGTATAGCATGCACCTCCGTGCGGAAGACGCAGAAAAAAAAGAAGAAATGGAAAGATTAGCCGCAGAACGCTACAAAGAAGAGCAATACAAGCAGTATCTTGTAGCGAAGAGATTAGCCGAAGAAGAAGATGACGAAGATGAAGACAAAGAATAATAAGTGTACTCTGGATACGGATATTAAATTTATCCCTCATCCATAAGTTCGATATCGGAATATTCACCATTTGTTTGCAGGGTAACGGTGATCGTTTCAGATGTCCGATTTCTCCAGAACCATCCATGATTCCCATCAAAGGCGGCTTCCAGAACCCCTGAACTTTTTTGTTCCGACCCTTTACTATAACTGTGATAGTTAATGTCCAATTTTTTTGAATCGCCATGTACATCAAAGTTGGCACGGCCACCATCGGTCCACCATGTATACTGGACCTTGCTTCCTTTCGTCATAGTAACCTTGATTTCCGTACCTTGATCAGGAACAAGCGTCACTTTCATTTCATGGTTCAGAAGAGCCACTTCTGGCACTATGGGTTCGGAGACGGGTTGTACGACGTTCTCTTCTATAGAAGGAACGGACTGCTTGCTGGTGGCCGTAACTTTCCTATCGGCAGCCGCTTCCTTGGCAAGGGACATTTTAATCTCCCCCATTCTTTTTAGTCCCAAAACATGGCCGATGCCCGTGGGGTCAATCCCGTATTCTGCCGGAAGCACAGCCGTTACAAGAATAGCAACCGCCACCAAAGAAGCCAGTATTGTTGACTTGACAAGCTTTCCTGTTGAGGGAAGCTCTACCTTTGCAGGGCTATTTGTACTATACACGATACGTTTTCCCTTATTGCTGGTTGTGTTGATGGCAATCTAAAAAATGAAGAAACCGGTTAACTGGTATCCAATCAGCAAGAACCCTGCGGCCATCATGACGGTATTTACCGTATAAGCATGGCGCAGAAAGCTATCGAAACGCCGCCAGTATCCCATAGCAATTAAGATTCCGGCTAGGGCCAGTATCTGTCCCAACTCGACACCGACATTAAAGGCGAATAAGTTGGGGACCAGACCCTCAGGAGAAATTTTATAATCCAGCACTTTGCTCGCCAAACCCAAACCATGGAAAAGTCCGAAAATAAGCGTGGCTACTTTAGTATTTGGCTGAACTCCAAACCAACGTTGATAAGCCCCCATATTGTCGAGCGCCTTATATACGATGGAAAAGCCTATAATTGCATCAATGAGATATGCGCTCACACTGATTTCCAGCAAAACCCCAGAGAGCAGAGTGATTATATGGCCAACGGCAAATAAGGTGACATAAATACTGACTTCTTTGAGGCGGTATATAAAGAAGATTACCCCAAGTAAGAACAGCAGATGGTCATATCCCGTCATCATGTGCTTGGCGCCAAGGTAAACAAAGGGCAAAAGCATCGTTCCTGAGCTTTCCTGTATATAACCTTTATCACCTTCTGTAACGCCGTGAGCAAAGGCATCTGGAATCATGCCCAACATCATAATCATACAGGCTAGTACGCCTATAAAGAGAGTTTTGTTGTCATCGTCTTTGGCAAATACACCTACAAAAACGAAAAATAAGCCTATAAATAATACTAACCAAGCGGGTATCCAAGACCAAAGCGCACTCCAAGCCATACAACCGACGGTTATTGCGGCTGCCCAAAAAGCTGCGGCTCCCATAATGATTTTCTCCTATTCCTCTTTAATATCCGTATCGTGAGTACATAGGTCTTTATTCTTCCATAAGTTCATGAACTCTCTGCTCCATCCTATGGTTAGCGAGTTCGCAGAATGAATTATTTAGGATCATAGCCACAGAAGTAGGCGCCAAACCCAAGAGCAGACACCCCAGTTGTTCCTGAACCACATGTGGGATCTACCACTAGCATGCCTGGTCTAATCACACCTGCCAAGATTGTATCCACCAGTTCCACAGGCATGATTGAGGTGTGTTTAACATTACCACCAAAGTCAATACTCTGTGTCGTTGCCCGATTAACTCTTAGGATATCTCTCTTCATCTTGCCTAGTGGATGTTTCAAGCTACTGGAGACAGATTTATTCCATCTATAGATGGTTCAGACCTGGTCCTCAAATTTGAAATTATTGAAGTATATAAAGGGTTAAAATATAACGATACGGCAATTACCGAAATATATTTTGATGGAATTGATGTGCATTAACGCAGTCTATAACAAAAGATTATGCTCACTTAAAGTGCTTTTATCACCCCACTCAGAAAAACATCCTTTGACATTCTCCGTGCAGAAGTTGCTGACTTCCAAAACAAGAATATGGTAATATCTGTATTTCCATGCCCTGGCGGAGATTAATTTCATTGTGATTTGACTATTTTCAAATTAGATTGCTGCTGTTCTCGCTGAATTCCGGCTATTAAGCATGGAAACTGGAAGGAAAAACATGAATTCGATTCGAATAATGTTCGTTGCCTCATTACTATTTTTGGGGTTGGGAGTCCGGTGCGAAGCGGCAGAGAACCAATTAGAGAAATGGTACATGTATTGGGGGTTGGGTATCTCTAACATTAAACATCCTGAGCCTTTCGATGGGTTGCTTAATTTACTCGAAGTGTTTCCTGGGGTCACTCGCACTCAGCTTAATTTAGACCTACTGGGATTTTACAAGCCTGTAAACACGAAAATGATGGCAGGCTTTGTGATTAATGGTGCCGCTGACCGTACTGAAGTGGAAGGAGAGGGTTCGATGCAAGTCAACCTCTATACTTATGCTGCTAGTGTACAGTACTTTCCTAAGGAGATTGGAAAAGGCTTGTTTTGCCGCGGTGATTTTGGTGTAGCAAGTGCCAATGTATCAATCGATGATGAAGACCAAGGGGCATCCGACTCTGGCCTCGGCTTATTGGTAGGCATAGGCTATGCCCATCCCATCACACCAGGCACTCGACTTGCACTGAATCTCAATTATGCTTCGCGCTCTATAGAAGGAGACCATTGGGGAACCGTCGGAATTTCACTCGGAGGCCTTTTTTAGGATGAAATAGAATCTCAATTTCTTCCACACCAACGAAATCTTCCGAATCAAGCCTTGGAAAAATTCAAATTCAGCCGGCAATAGATACGATGGACTCGCTGGTGATTCCATTGATGGCCTCAGCGACGGAGGATCTTGAATAACTTGCTAAAGCCATAGGCGGATATTTTTCGACCACTGGCTGCAAACCGGCTATGACGGCATCGTCCCGTGCGGTATTGGGCTGGTATTGATAAACCGAATCACGAATGTCAACAACACGACAGGCCCGTCGAAGACTCACTGGATACGCCGTCTTCGCGTAATCGACGAGCTCTCGTCGTACGGCTGGATTTACAGCTTTTTTTATTAACAATATCCTTCAGCATCTTGTGGTCCAGGCTGAGGTCGGCATACATCTGTTGCCGCCGCCGATTTTCCTCTTCTAACTCGTTGAGCCGTTTGATATCGGATGCTTCCATACCGCCCTATGTACTCTTCCAACTGTAATACGGCGCTTCGGCGGATCAGAATCTCGTACACTCTACATGTCGAGCCTATTTCACTCATTCTCATACACAAAAAATTCCCCGACATGAGGGTATGAAAACGAATTGATCTGAAATGGACTACGGGTCATTTCCCTCACAATCCTCTACACATTTTCCATCTCTGTAAATGTCTTCGTCTACGATCTTTCCACTTTCGTAATAAGCAATCACCTTACCCTCTTTTTCCCCAACTACATAGTTTGCTTCCCCTTTTATCTTTCCACTCTCGTAATAAGAAACAAAGGGACCCTCTTCTTTCCCACCTACGTAGCGTCCTTCCCCTTTTACCTTTCCACTCTCGTAATAAGAAACAAAGGAACCCTCTTCTTTCCCACCTACGTAGCGTCCTTCCCCTTTTACCTTTCCACTCTCGTAATAAAAAACAAAGGAACCCTCTTCTTTCCCATCTATGTAGTGTCCTTCCCCTTTTACCTTCCCACTCTCGTAATAAGAAACAAAGGGACCCTCTTCTTTCCCATCTATGTAATTTCCTTCCCCCGACACCTTCCCATTATCATACTTTTCCGTGTGTGTCTTTATTAAGTGTCCACATCCATTAAAAACACCCACTACCCAACCTACGATCATCAGTATCAGAAGAAGTTTAGTCATCGGTCCAAAGCTTTCCGCTTGTTGGCAAAATGGTCTCCGGTCTGAAAATGGGTTTATCTGAAATGGACTACGACTCATCTCCCTCACACATCTCATCTCCCTCACACATCTCATCTCCCTCACCAGCGTTGTAAATGTCTTCGTCCGTTATGTTTCCTTCTTGGACTTGGCATGGCCGCCTGCCTGTACGGTATAGTACTCGCTCGCTCGCTTGAGAGAACTTTCCGTAAAGAAGGCCAATCTCTTGAATTAGCTCGTTTTTTATTTTTTGAGCTAGTTACTTTTTAAGTTGAGCCAGTGTGGCCTTCTTCATTGCATCCCGATTAGGCTGGTTTGCCACTCTGTTCGGCCACGTCCAGGTTGGTCCATCCTCTTCCAGTAAGGTTTCCCTATATATAATAGTAAATAGTAGAGGTATTGCGAGGATTCCAGGAGAACCTGGCGCAATAAGCGTGGCACCCTGGTATTTTATTGATTTTGCTGGCTACACCTGGTTAACACCCGGTATTATTGACACCGCTTTGCAGGGTGGGTACTTTCATCAAAGGCGCTTTGCCCTGAAGTAATCGGCGAACCAAGTGCTCGCATGCTGGGCGAGCTAAGACGCTTCAGACCTCTGGTGCGCAACGTGTCGGCCATAACTTTTGATGCTGAAAAGATAGGAGAGCTGGTCTCGAAATTGCCCGACGTATGGGGTGAGCTGAACGTACAGCTTTCGCCTATTTTATAGAGACCATAGCACAATCCGACCAGGCGAGAGATTGATAGCTTTATATAAATTGCGTTACACCTGCGTCACACCTGCATAAGTTACTGAAAATAATAGTCTATTATTTGACTGCGGATCCGAAGGTCGGGGGTTCGAATTCCTATGGGTGCGCCATTTATATTATCGTTGTAAAAAAATGACTTAGCGTTTTACGCAAGGCGATTTGCAAGAAAGACTCTCGGGCTGACGGCCATTAATCAGGACGTCTAACGGGCGTCTTTCTGATGCGTTTAGATCAATTTCTGGCGGTGTTCATCACGGAGACGCAACGCGAGGATGGCACCCCCGCTACAGTAGAGTTCGATCGCTACACTGTGGGGATGCTCGTTCGATATTTGGAGAGTCCAGCTACTCAAATCTGGCGTTGGTTGATCTATCGCCCCATACGCCTGTGGAGTTCGCTAAGGAGGTGTCGGATAAATGGATGTGATTATCCTTGTTGTATCAATCGTCATAGTTCTGATCACTGTTCAAAAGGGTTTATGTCGAGGGATTGATAACCTAGCATTAGCCCTGAATTGGTCGCCCAAGACTCGGGGACAAGTAACTGGATTTGCTACAAGTATTCCAGAGTTTGCCGCTTTGATCTCCACGGCACTTAACGGTGTGTGGGCAGCTGGTCTCTGGAACATTGCAAGCAGCAACATCATTAATGTGGTGCTCCTAATAACTGCCGTGTGCTGGTACAGACAATACCGGGATCTGTGGAACAAGCACTTCATTGATGAGATGCTCTTTGCAGGAATGGCCGTTGCTTTTCCCTTGCTACTCATGTATTTCTCTATGGACCAGTCCCCTTATACCGTACCTATTTTGCTTTTTTTCTACTTGGTGTACCGTCTGTCTGATCGGGTTTTCAATCGAGCCCATACAGAACCGGATGTAGAGGGAGAAGATGCGGGAAGTGCCAAGTTAGGTCTGCTGTATATCATAGGGTCAATTGCCATAATCTGTGTCGCAGGCAACTTTCTTGGCACATCTGCTGAGGCAATCGTCAATAAAATGGAGATCCCTGTCATCTTTGTGGGTTGGTTGCTTGGTTTTGTCACCTCACTACCCGAACTTACAACCTTTTTCAAAGTTTACTCTGCGGCGAAAAAGAAAGGAGCCCTCGGCGGTACAGATGACACACAAGAAGTCCTTGACAATCTGACGGGGTCGAACATGAGTAATGTTGGTATAATCTACCCCATTGCGCTGCTCATATTTCTCTTCGTAACTTAATGTGGAATAACGATATAGGAAACAATTAGAGAAAGCGCAGGCGAATAATTAGTAATTGACGGAAAGACCCTAAAGCGCCGCGCGAAAAACAGCCACCAGTTGTGCGGGCGAAACGCGCAGGATCGAAGGATTGACCTTGAGCGTTAGCCATTGGTCGTCCGGCGCGGGCGGCGCTATAGATACCTGGCGCTGCCGCAACCTTTCGCCGAACTCCGGCAAACTCACATCGACGACATGCAGCCGGACGATGTGCGTGCCTTGCGGAATACGCTCGACGCGAAAGGCAGGGTCCTCGTCAAGCAGGTCAAACAGCGTTTCGGCGGCGGACCAAGCCGCGCTATACGCTTCGAGAAAGCCATCCGCATAGTGTAGGGCGACGGCGGCCTGCGGCCAGGCTTGTGCCAAGCTGCCGCCGAACATCCGACGCTGGTGGTACAAGTCTTCTATGAAATCGGCCGGCCCCGCTAAAATCGCCCCGGAGGCCGAATTGAAACACTTCGACAACGACACGAAGACGGTGTCGAATAGCGCCGCCTGTTCCGCCGGGGCAATATCCCGGTGCACGGCCTCCACGAAAAGGCGCGCACCGTCGAGGTGCATCTTTATATCCTGCGCGCGCGCGAAATCCGAAATGCGCCGCATCTCCTCATAGTCGAACATCGCATCGTCCTGCCGCCGCACTAGCGACTCGATCGAAATGACCCCAACACGGGTGGCCGCGCGCTCGTCGCGAAACGAATCGATCGCCTGCTGAACTTCCTGCAACGTGAACATCGTGCGCCGTGGCGCCAGAGGCATCAGATTCAGTCCGCTCAGAGTCTGAGCGCTATCACCGATATCCCTGTAGATATGGCTCTCCGCCTGCACGATCACCTTGCGGTCGACGCCCGCCAACCCGCGCAGCGCCATATGGTTGGCGAGCGTACCCGTCGGCATAAAGATCGCCCGCTGCTTGCCGAGCAATTGCGCAAATTTCGCTTCCACCCGTTCGACCGTGCCGCCGAGACTGTAGGAATCGGTGTGCACCGCTCCGTCCGCCGTGCACTCCAGTAAGACCTCGGCGAATTCAGACGGCGTCAGACCCAACCCGTCGGAGATGAAGTTGACCGCGCTCTGCATACTCTACATCCCTTGTTAATAGTATCAACGGAGGTTAAGCAAAAAAACACCTAATCGTCAAACTAGGCCCCGCACAGAAACTCCACCAGTGCCACCAATCGCCTGTTGCAAAACATTGACACGCAAGCGCAGCCAGCTTAAACTCGCCCGTACTGATAAGCCACCCAATCATATTTCCCAATAGGTTCTATTTTAAGGGAGCATAAAATGAGCACCAGTCAGCCGTCATCGTCCGAATATTACCGCGCCACGGCCTTCGCTGATTTTCAACCCGAACTTTCCACTCCCGGCGGCACCCCCGAGCGCATCGCCTTCTTACAGAAGCACGGCTATCTCATTATCAACGATTTCGTCGACCACCCGATGATCCCCGTGCTGCGTGAGGCAGGCCGCCGGGTGACCGAGGCATGTGCGCCCGAGCACGGCTATAGCAAGATCGACTGCTCGAAAGGCTACGTGCATCGAGCAAAAGAAGACGAGCCCTGGGCGATTCGCGGCCTGGTCCACCCTGCGTTCAACGAACCCAGCTTTGCCGAATTTCACGGCTGCGAAGAGTTTCTCCGCTTTGTGTCCTCCTGGTGCAACGGACTCGGCCCGGAGGATATGGCGATGGGCGGCCTGCTGCTGTGGTGCAACCCCCGACGGAACGAGAATGGACCGAGTTGGCACCGCGATGTGACCTGGTGGGGCGACGGCAAACCCTACTTTTCGCAGCAGGACAATCGGGGAGAAGACATCGAAGCTTATTCCGAAGAAATCGAAAAGATTCGCTGGGATGAAATTCGCGAAAAAAATGCCAAGAATATCGCCGAACGCAACGGGGTAAGTATGTTCATAGCGCTGGCCGACGACGAATGCCACGAGGTCATACCAGGCAGCCACGACGACTGGCGCACGCCCTTTGAGCACGACGTGCTATTGCCGCAAAAAATGAAGGACGCGGGCGTACCGCACACCCCCAGTTGGAATCGCGTCGACCCATTGCCCGAGCAAGTCGCCATCCGCCTCAAGGCCGGAGAGGCTCTTATCCGCAACGGCAACAATATCCATACTGGGCACACCGTACCCGATCGCGAGCGCAACACCTTGTCGGTCGGGTGGTCGAGGTGGTCGGGCCCGCTCACCGAGGAACCAGTGGTCGCTGACGCGCGTAGCGCCTGGCAGCTTGACCCGGCCGTGCGCGAGGCGATGCCGCACGAGTGGATGAAGACGGCGTGGGACCGTTGGGCCGCAACGCAAAAACTGGGCGATACGCTCGAGGACCGCTATCCGGGTTTTGACGTAGCGCGCATCAAAGCCGGAGAAGTCGCGGGTTGGCGCAGCGAGCTGGAACGGCAAGCGGCGGCGGGCGACGCATAGCAACCCTATCAGAAGGTGGAATAAGATCACCAGGCTTATCGTTATGCTTCCCGCGCTTCAGCTTCTCTTTTTTTGCGGTCGACGAAGGACTGCGGTGGCGGCGCCAGGATCGCGCGTTTGCGCTCATCGGCGTTTTGCCACGGGTCAGCATCCGCCGAGCTAAAAAAGTTATCTACCCCGGAATAGTGTTCTTCGCGGTCCATGTACTTGTAAAAAAGGGTGGTCCGCGTACTCGGCACCGTCCACGGCAGCGTGACATGGCACAAGGCCTCGGTAAAGATAATCGCGGTGCCGGCACGAGCCGGCACGTTGGTGACCATCGGATGCACTCCCTTAGATAGGTCGACCCAAGCCTCCGGTACGCGGTAGTGCCCCTTGTGCGAGCCGGCCAAACAGCCGAACCCGCCCCCATTGCAGACCGTATCCTCCAGCTCGAAGGCCACCGTGACCAGCCCGTTGGCGAAAGTCCCATCGTCCGCGTCGCGCTCGTAATAGTGCGTGATCAGCTCGTGCGGCCGGCTGGGATCTAGCAGGCGTCCGTTGCTCCCGTGTATGGTCCCCCCGGCGAGATCCTTGTTGAAGGTGCCGTGTGTATGCACGTTGATATGGTCAATGCGAAAAGGTGGCAGCCCTCCAGCCCGCAGCCCACCGTATATCTGATCCAAAATACCGGAGACCGCGGGAACATCCAATAAGTCGAAAAAGCCCTGCGACCAAAAGCCGCCCCTGTCCGCGTGCTGCGAGTGCAAATCGGGGCCCTTTTCATCGACGGTGGCCTTAAGGTCGGCGACTTGCTCGGGTGTAAGGGCGTCTTCAACGGTCAAAAAACCCCACGTATCGAAGGCAAAAAGCTGTTCCTCGTCCATCGGCAAACTCCATTTCTTTGTAGATTTCCAACCTAGCTACAGCTATTTGCGGGTAATCTCTTCGCTGCAGTGTGGGCAATAAAATTTGCTGTTCGACTTGCGGCGCAAAGCGCCGACAAAACCCGAGCCGAGAATACCGGCTGGCAACGCAAAAAGACCGATGCCCAGCAAGGCGATGATCGCGCCGAAGAACTTGCCGAGCGGCGTGACCGGATAGATATCGCCGTAGCCGACCGTCGTCAACGTCGCGACCCCCCACCACATCGCGGCCGGAATGCTCGAAAAAGCGACGGGCTGGGCTTCCTGCTCGACGTGGTAGATAACCGCCGAGGCAAACACCAATAAAAAGAGAATGACCAGAAAGACCATTGCCAACTCGCTCTTCTTCATCCGGTAGACGTCGGTGAAAATTCGCAACGACTCCGAATAGCGGATGACCTTGAGCAAGCGCAGCAGCCTGACCAGCCGGATCAGCCGCAGCATACGCGCGTCAAAAGGGAAGAGCAAGGGCAGGTAAAAGGGCAGAATCGCCGCCAAGTCAACCAGGGCCATCGGCGTGACCACATAGCGCAATCGACCGCCCCGGCCTTCGGCGAACTCTCCGTGCTCGGTGCAGACCCATAGGCGCAAGACATATTCCAGACTGAAGACAAGCACCGAAATCATCTCAAATTGATGAAAGATCTCGCCGTATTGCTCGTTGAGTTCGGCGACCGATTCCAAGAGAACGACCAAGACATTCAATAAAATCAATAGCAACAGGAAGATATCGATGCCCCTTGCCAGGCTTCGGTCGTCCTCTTCCATGACCTCGAATAGCAGCCGTTTTGCGTTGCTCGCCATATCGTTAGCCGCCGGGGCGGCTATTCCCTCTCATTTGCCGGCTGGCACAGAACCGCACCGAAGTTGGATTCGTCGAGCATTGGCGTAAAGCGCTGGCGAAAATCCGCACTGGCCCGCCGGACAAATTCCCGTTGCGCCTCCTCCAGATTCCCAGCGCAATTGGCCTGGATTCGCATGAGGTATTCGGCGGTTATTCTGTTCGGCAGCAATTGCTCGTCCGTTCCGTGCACGGACTCCGTGCGCTGCTCCGCCCATATGGTGACGGCAAAATCCACCGGGCGCGTATCGAATAGCAGGGGAGTCGGCGAGTTTTTCTTCGCGTAAATCTGGCTCATCAACAGGAAAAGCGCGAGCAATCCGGCCAGCAGCAAAGTCGATTCGTCCATCGCAGGTTCGTCCTCCGGTTTCACTTGCTGAGTATCCTGCGCTAATATAAACAAGTCGCGCTTAAATAGCCCCTGGGATCTATCTTTTGGCCCAGGCGCGTGGGGGGAATATATTAATCCCAACACACGCGAGATTAGAATGGCTCACGTGTCCCATGCATTTACCCAAGCAAATACACGGGAGTTCCCATGAAGAATTTACGCGTTGGAGTCGTCGGTTGCGGCGGCCGTGGCCGTGGCCACATGCGCTTGCTGGACTCGTTCGCCGATACCGACCTCGTCGCCGTTTGCGACCCCTTCGAAGAAAGCAGAAATAAAGCCAGCGAGCAGTTCTCGGTCGCGGCCCGCTACGAAACAGTAGAAGCAATGCTCGACAGCGAAGACCTGGATGCCGTCGTCATCGCCACCCCGGCCCACCTCAACGCGCAAGCGGCCCTACCAGGTCTCGAACGCAGCATCGATACCTTGATGGAAAAACCCCCGGGCATGCACCCGGACGAAACCCGCGCACTCAAAGCCGCCGCGGAAAAGAGCGGCGCCCGCTGCATGGTCGGCTGGAACCGCCGCTTCGACCCCTATGTCAAGCGAGCGCGAAGCGAGATCGAGGCCCGCGGCTCCATCTACCAACTCGTCGGCGAATTCCACAAAGGTCTGAGCGGCTTTATAGCGTCAGGACGCTTCCCGGTGGAAGTCTTGGACAATTTTCTACTGGAAACCCCCATTCACTCGATCGACCTGGTCCGCCACCTCGCCGGGGCCCCCGTCACCGAAGTGCACAGCTTCGTCCGGCGCGTGTCCGCCTACAAGGACGTGTACGCCGCGCTGGTCGTCTTTGAAAATGAGTGCGTCGCCCAGATCAGCGCCAACTACACCACCGACGCCCGCCTCGAACGCTACGAAATTCACGGGCGCGGTATTTCCGCCTATCTCGAAGGCATCAGCGGGGGTGAATTCGTCTGCGACGGGGAACGGAGGCCTGTCGAAGCCGCCGGCCCCGACAGCACCGAGGCGCAAGACCGCTACTTTTTCGACTGCATCAAGGAAGGCCGCCCGATCGGCGCGCCGGCCGCCGACCTCGACGAGGCCATCGCCACGATGGAATTGGCGGCAGCGATATTGGCCGGCTTGCGCAAGCCTTAAGCACGCTCCGGTCTATATAAGCCGAATGACGATACCGCACTATTTGCGGATATCTTTTTTATAGGGTCAATAACAATAGCTGTAAGCAATAATAATTAGGTCATTAGTATATTTTTGATACTGGACCAAACATGAGCGAGAGAGACTCCCAGCAAGAAGACGGCACACCCCTACAATCGAGGTCTATCCGTCTCCTGTCGCAAAAACCCAAGATGCGCGGCCCCCGAACTCGTCGCGGCCCTCGAATAGATCCGACCGGGCATCTATGTGCTGTTTATGTAACACTATACCGACAACGTTCTGCTTACGCACTACGTGATCGATGCCGGACGGCACTTTATCTAGCAACTCTTCAGCGCTTCCGCCCTCGAAGAGAAGATTCGCGAGGCCCTCGGCAGCGACATCCGCCCATTCCCCGCCGAGAACTGGCGTGATTACGATCCTACTTCTCCTGCTTTTTTCGGGCACCGCCACGGCGCAATCCGCACTGGCCCTGATCGAAAGGACGCTCGCGCTCAAACACCCCGTAGCACAGCTGAAAACCGATAGCCTTGCCACCCGTCTAAACACACAGGACAGTAGCGGAGTGCTGCTCTTGGACGTGCGCCGCGCCGACGAATTCGCCGTCAGCCGTATCCGCGGCGCGGTGCGCGCCGACCCCGACCTGACAGCCGACGAATTCGCCCGGATGTTTGCGGGCGCTTTAAAAGAGAAGGAATTAGTCTTCTATTGCTCGGTGGGCTATCGCTCTTCGATATTGCTCGAACGGGTACAACAACAAGCGCTGGAGGCGGGGGCGGTTTCGCTGGCGAATTTACGCGGGGGAATATTCAGGTGGTATAACGAACGGCGGCCGTTGCACGACGGAACGGGCAAGGTCGACACCGTGCATCGCTACGACGCGTTCTGGGGCAGGTTGTTGAAAAAAGATGACTAAGCTTAATTGGCCTTGAGAAAGCCCCCCAGTTTTCCCGCCATCACCTTCCACGGCTCTTTGACGACATAGCCGCTGCCATTTGTAGGACGAGACGCTCTGGACGATCCTGCGCTCGGTCTCCGTCGTCAGCATGACGATGACGGTCTCCTTATGCCGGTCCAAGCGTCGTAGTGCGATCCGCGTTTCGATGCCGTTCTTGATAAAACGTACCAAACCCACTTTGGTTGTATCTTCCCAGGGAGAGTCTCCAATAGTGGTTTCACCTGCCCTGTGCACCGCTAAGAACGATGCGCAGGGAGCAATACACTAATCAGATTTCAGGTGAAATCCCAACGAAAATGCAAATGGAGAGACTATTATCGCTTAGGTCTACCTGTCTCGATTAGTTCTTAACTATTTGATAATCAGTATGCTCTTGAGTGTGCGTCTCACGCTGCGGGGCAGGGGGCTGCCTGCCCCGCAGCGTGAGATATATTTCTCTCTTAAAAAAAGGGAAGTCTTATGGCGGAGGGGCTGGTCGCTCGTGGTATTCTGGGGGGCAAGGAAATTGATAAAAGGAAAAGTGCCATCCCCACATCCCCACATCCTGCCTTACCCCTCACTATACTGCAACTGGTGCAACCGATAATAGATCCCCTGCTGCGCTAACAACTCCTCATGCCGCCCTTCCTCGCGAATCCGGCCATGGTGCATAACTAGAATCTTGTCGGCGTTACGGATCGTCGAGAGTCGGTGCGCGACCACGATCGACGTCCGACCGTCCATCAGCTTATCGACGGCCTCCTGTATCCACATTTCGGTCTCGGTGTCGATATTGGCCGTCGCCTCGTCGAGGACCAGGATATCCGGCTCGGCGGCCAGGGCCCGAGCAAAGGCCAATAACTGCCGCTGCCCGGCGGAGAACGAGACACCGCGTTCGGCAACTTGGTGGGCGAGCCCTTCCGGCAAAGTGGCGATAAAACGATCGGCGTTGACATCGCGGGCAGCCTGTTCGACCCGGTCGCGCGAGGTGCGACCCAGACCGATATTGCCCTCGATGTCGCCGGCAAACAAAAAAACATCCTGCTGCACCACACCGATATGGCGGCGCAGCGCTTCGACATCCCATTCGCGCAGATCGACGCCGTCGACTAGGATCTGTCCCTGCTGTATCTCATAGAAACGACCGATCAGATTGATGATCGTGCTCTTGCCGGCGCCGGTGGCACCGACTATGGCGATGCTCTGCCCCGGTGCAGCTCGGAACGAGGCCTCACGCAGGACCCAATCTTCCCCTTCGTATGCGAACGAAACATCGCGGAATTCGATCTCGCCGCGCACGCGCTCGGCCCGGTAGCCGCCGCCCACAGGCTCCGGCTCGTAATCGAGCAATTCAAAGATCCGTTCGGAGGAAGCCATCGCCATTTGCAAAGTCGAATAGCGCTCGGCAATATCGCGAATCGGCATGAAAAAACGCGTCACGTATTGTAGCATAGCCACCAGCACGCCCCACTGGATTTGGTCCCTGAGCAGCTGGCCACCACCATACCACAACACCAGGGCCATAACCCCGACGCCGCATAATTCCATAAAGGGGAAATAAAGCGAATGGTAGAACGTGCGGTGTAGCCTGGCATCGAGATAGGCGTCGTTGGCCTCGGCGAAGCGGTCGGCGCTGCGCTGCTCGCAGCCGAAGAGTTGCACAACCTCCATGCCCGAAATCGCCTCTTGTAGCGAGGCGGTGAAACGGGCGAAACGCGTCCTGGCGACCCGGTCGGCGCGAAAGGTCTTTTGCTGCAGCCAGGCAATGGCGAAAAAGCACAGCGGCAACGATGCGCTGGTCAACAGGCCCAACTTAACGTCCATATAAAAGATATAACCGAGAATCGCGAGAATCGTGAAGATGTCGCTGAGCACCGAGATCACGCCGTCGGTAAAAAGCTCGTTGAGCGCGTCGACGTCGCTAGTATTGTGCGCCATCAGCCGGCCAATCGGAGTGCGGTCGTAAAAACTCAGCGGCAAACGTTGCAGATGCGCGAAGATCTGCCCCCGCACATCGCGCATTGCCCATTGGCCGACCATGCTCGTCGCCCAACCCTGGGCATAACTGATCCCGAACTGCAGCACCAGCAAGCCCGCATAGACCGAGATCACCCAGCCCAAACCCTCGGCGTCGCCGGGCAGGATGTAGTCGTCAACGGCGATCTTGGTGAGAAAGGGGCCGGCCTGCTGCACGGCGGCGGCCGCCGTAATCAGCGCCAAAGTCAACAACATCCAGCGCGCATAGGGCCGCAGATAGCCCAGCAAGCGGGCCAAGAGCCGCGGATCTATGCCCGTGTCGTCGACCGACTCTTCCGCGCTCATAACTCGCCCAATTCCTCGGCCAAATGCTGCCGGCGATACATATCGGCGTACATCCCGTCCTGCGCGACTAGTTCCTCGTGGGTGCCGCGTTCGGCGACTGCGCCCTCGTCGAGGACTATAATTTGGTCGGCGTCCTTGACGGTGGAAATCCGGTGGGCGATAAGAATCGTCGTGCGCGCGGCCATCTCTCGGCGCAGCGCCTTGAGGATCTCCTCCTCAGTGCGCGTGTCGACGCTGGCCAGCGCGTCATCGAGGATCAGGATCACCGGGTCGCGGGCGATCGCGCGGGCGAGGGCCGTACGCTGTTTCTGCCCGCCCGAAAGCGTCACGCCGCGCTCGCCGACAACCGTTTCAAAACCAGCCGGGAAAGTCCCCAGATCGGTCTTGAGTTGTGCGGCCTTCACCGCCTCTTCAACCACCTCATCCGCCATACCCAAGGCGATGTTCTCGCGGATAGTATCCGAGAACAAAAAGGTGTCCTGCGGCACATAACCGATGGCGGCGCGCAGTTTCTTCAGCGGAATCTGCTCGATCGGCACGCCGTCGATCAGGACCTGACCGACGCCCGCCTCAATCAACCGTGGCAGCAACCGCGCCAGCGTGGTTTTGCCCGATCCAACCCGACCGACCACCGCCAAGGTCCCGCCGGCCGGAATCTTAACGTTGACACCGCGCAATACTTCTTGCCCGTCGTAAGAAAAATAGAGATCGCGAAATTCAATCTCGCCGCGGATCACCCCACCGTCGTCGCCGCCGTCGTCGATCTGCGGTCTTTCGTGCAAAATCGCCTCGATGCGCCGCAAGGAGGCAACAGCCCGCTGATATTCGTCGACGATCCGCCCCAGAAACATCATCGGCCGCCCCATCCGCAACAAATAAGCGTTGAAGGCGACGAAGGCCCCCAAACTGAGGCTGCCTTCGATGACTCGCACGCCCCCTAGCCAGAGAATAACCAGCATCGACAAACCATTGATCAGAAAAGTGAAGGGGAAGAACAGGCTGCGGATATTAATCAGGTGGCGGTTCTTAACGACATAATCCTCGTTGAGGCAGGCGAATTTTTTGCGCTGATCCGCGCCGAGCGCGAAGGCTTTAACCACTCGAATCCCCGACAAATTCTCCTGGATTTGCGTGACGATGGCGGCGAATTGCTCCTGCACCTGGCGATACCCTACACGCACCATACCGCCGACCCAACGCGTCATCAGCGCCATCAAGGGCATCGGCGCCAGCGACAACAGCGCCAACTGCCAGTCGATCATGCTCATCAACACCAGGCTCAACAAGAAAGTCAGCAAGCCGGTCAGCGTCATGCGGAAAGCGTGGTGCATAAAACGCTGAATCGCCTCGACGTCGCTGGTGGCCCGAGCCATCAGATCGCCCACCTGCCACTGATGAAAAAAACCCAGCGGCAATTCGAGTAGGTGCTGGACATAGGCCCGCCGCACATCCCGCTCGACTAATCGGGCCATCGACGATAAATAAAAACGCATGCCAAAGGACAATAACCACTGCACCAGCCCCAACACCGCCAGACCTCCGGCATAGAGCGCTAGGTCGCCCTTTATGTCACCCGTATAATAGTCGAAAGGCTCCTCCGCTATCGAAGCGCCAGCCGCATCGATAGCCCACTTCAGTATCATGGGCACCGTCATCGTCGCCGTTTGCACCCCCAGCAAGAGGAGCAAACCGACGGTGATTTCCCAGCGATACGGACGTAAATAAGACGCGAAGGGTGTAAAGGGGTTCAAATTCATTGGCATCGTATTATAAACTGACTGGTCAGTCAGTTTATAATACTAACAAGCCCCTTGTTCATGCACAAGACACGCTCGCTTTCATTAATCAAACAAGACGTTATAATCATTTTTATTTTTTTTATGCATATATTATTAAAATTATCATGTGGAAAATCTGGCGAGCACAGAGCGCGCTGGTTGATTTGTTCTACCCCCCCCAAACACTACCTATACATCAACGAACTGGTTAACGAGGCCATATGAAGAAGCTTATCGCCATCGCCCTCTTGCTCACCACCACCAGCCTATACGCGCAAACGCCTGCTGAGATCCTCAAACAGATTGAGGCCCTGGACTGGATGACGGAGGAGTATCCGCCTTTTAACTATGTGGACAAAGACGGAAAACTACAGGGCATCACCGTTGATATCCTGATCGAAGTTTTCAAAAAAGTCGGCGTACAACTGACCCGCGAGGATCTCAAGGTCCTGCCTTGGGCGCGCTCCTACGAAAAACTGCTCGACACCCCCGGCACCGCGCTCTTCTCCATGACCTATACCGAAGAGCGCCTCAAGCATTTTCAGTTCGTCGGGCCGATTATTCCAACGCAAGTCTCGATTATCGCTCCGGTAGCCAAGCATCTCAAAGTCGCCGACGCGGCCGATCTCAAAGCGCTCAAAATCGGGGTTGTCCGCGACGATATCGGCGATCAGTTAGTGCGCGCCTTTGGTGCCAAGGACAAGAACCTCAATATCACCCATTCGGCATTCAATATGGTACAAATGCTCGCCAAGGGGCGCCTACACGCCATCGCCTACGCCGAGGACATCGCCCAATACCAGTTTATCCTCGCCGGCATGGACCCCAAGGAGTACGAATCGGTCCACGTACTACAGAAATCGCATATGGGCTACGCCTTCCACAAGTCCACCGACCCCAAAATCCTCGAACCGTTGAGCAAAGCCCTCAAGGATTTGCGCGCCGCTGGCGTCATCGACACCATCTACGCCCAACATCTCCAATAACCTATGGGCACAAAATGACACGCATAACACATACCATCACTCTATCTTTGCTACTGTTCGCCAACCACCGCTTCTCCAAAAATTTTCTCGCATTCTCCGGGGTTTTCCCCAAATCCACCGACCCGCCCCAACCAGTCTACGAAAAGGCGATAGTGACCGATTTTCGCTTCGACATCTAACCCCACGCCAAAAAATTGCAAAAATTGTTAAAAAACACCCACTTTCTGTCGATAAATAATAAGAGATACAATAGAAGGCTCCCCAAGCACCATTCTCAAAAAACGTTCTTTGGGCTATAGGTCAGCCTAAAGAGCGCCTAAAGAAGTATCCGCAGGGCTGTCCGAGGGTATTCTCTTGAGCGGCTTTGCTGTCTCCGGAGCCGCAGGATTGCGGCGCAGGGGATAGCCTCGGAGCCCGATAGGATGTAGGGCGAGAATGAGCGCAGGGAATACCCTCGGACAGTCCATCCACCCCAGCTTAAGCGTCTGACTTATTTATGAACACTTGGAGCATCGGCGCCAAACTCGCCCTACAAGTCACCGTGGCGATCGTCATTGTCATGGTCACGATCGGCGTGTTGGGCATGTATCAGCAGGAACGAAAATTCACCGACATCCTCGACACCCGCGCCGAGTGGATCACCGAGCAGTGCGCGATGGCACTCGTGGCACCGATATGGACGATGGACAACAACCAAATCGGCCGCCTGCTACAATCCTTCCTCTCCAACTCCGATATCCTCGCCATCAAGTTGACCGAAGCGGGCACCGGTACGCCGATTTGGCACCAGGGCAAAGACCTGAGATCCTCCTCCACCATCGATTTCACCGAGGGCAACGCACCACTCGCCTATCCTGATTCTTTTACTCGGCAGATCTCGATCGACTACGAGGATGAGTCCATCGGCCAGCTTCAGATAGCGTTTTCGCGCCAGTTCATCACCGCGCAAATGCACGAAACCGTCACCCTGCTCGGCATCGGTCTATTCGCTCTGATCGCCGTCGAAATTATCATTCTGCTCATCCTGGTCAAACGCAATATCTCGGATCCCCTGGCGGCCAATGTGCGTGCTGCCGCCCAGATCGCCAATGGCAATATCGAAGTGCAATTGGCCGAGATACGCTCGCACGACGAGATCGGCTCGCTGAACACCGCCTTCAGGAATATGGTCGCCTACCTGCATCAGATGGCCGCCGACGCGACGCAAATTTCCGCTGGCGAACTCGACCGCGAGTTCGCCCCAAAATCGCAACACGACGTGTTGGGCAACGCCTTCCACCAGATGACGGATTATCTACAAACGATGGCCGCCACCGCCACCGCCATCGCCGGTGGCGATCTGCGCCAAGAAGTGCAACCCCGTTCCGAGCGCGACGTGCTCGGCAACGCCTTTCAACAGATGGCCTTCCTGCGCCAGATCATCGGCCAAGTCACCGAAGGGTCGCTGCACCTGGAAAAAGCCTCGGAATCCCTGAAACAGATGAGCCTGCAGATGGCCGGTGACGCGCAACAAGCCTCCAAGCAGAGCCACGGCATCTCGAACAACACGCAACAGGTCAACCGCCATGTCGCCGCCGTCGCCGCCGCAATGAACGAGTCGGCCATTACGATAGGTGAGATCACTACCAACACCCGCCAGGTCGCCGATATCGCCACGGAAGCCATGCAGATCGCCCAGAACACCGACGTCGTCATGGGCACGCTGGCAAACCGCTCCCGCGAGATCGGCAAAATCGTCGACCTGATCACTGGTATCGCCAAACAGATCAATCTATTGGCCCTCAACGCCTCGATCGAAGCCTCCCGTTCGGGCGAGGCTGGCCGCCGCTTCGCCGTCGTCGCCGCCGAGGTCAAAGAATTGGCCAATAAGACCACGCAATCGGCCGATGATATTTCCCATCTGATCGGCGGCATCCAACACAGTAGCGGCGAATCGACCGACGCGATACACAAGCTCTCGACGATCGTCCAGCGCATCGACCAACTCACCGCGACCATCGCCACCGCCGTCGAGGAGCAAAACGCGACCCAACTCAACATATCCGAAAGCTTGAGCAATATCGCCGGCAGCGGCGAAGAGACCACCCGCGCGATGGGCGACTTCGCCGGCGTCTCCGACCATATCTCCGAATTGGCCACCTCCGTGCAGCAGGCCTCGCAGGAACTCGACGCCCTCTCCGGGCAGATGCAGCAGGCGGTCGAACACTTCAAGATATAGCGGGGGATTTACACGCCGCCGCAATTGCACTTTCTTACTCTCCACATCCGCTGGAAAGTCACCAACACCCAACCCGTAACTTTCTCTCCGTTATCCACAATTCGGTACGCGCTGGACTTTACTATTTCAGGCAAGCAACTATGGCAGAAAACGCAATGCATGCGGGATTGAGCAAAAACGAACTGGCCCGCTTCGCAGAAGACAGTTTTATCGTCGTCGACGATCTATTCACCGGGGACGAAGTCGAAACCCTGCGCCAAGCCTGTAGCGCGCCCGAAGACCAACAATGGGCGCAATCCGAGCGCCTTATTCACTCGCTGGAGCTGACCGTGCGCCACCAAGCCTTTCTGCAACTGGCGCGGGACCCGCGCATCGTCTCGCGCCTGATCTCCTTGATCGGCCCCGATATCCAGCTGCAGCACTCCAAACTGGCAGCGCAACCTGTGCAGCGGGAAAAAGGCGGCTTCAGATGGCATCAGGATTTTGCCTATTTCCCACACACCAATACCGACCTTGTTGCGGTGATGGTAATGCTCGACGACGCCACCGAAGACAATGGCTGTATGCATATGATACGTGGCTCGCACAAACTCGGCCTACTTGACCACATAAGCGAAAACGGCCTGTTTAGTGGCGGCTGTACCCAGACCGAGATATGGGAAGACCACTCCGACCGCGTCGCACCCGTCAAGCCGAAGGCCGGCGGGATCAGCATCCATCACTGTCTGGCGCTGCACAGCTCTGGGCCCAACCCCAGCGGCGCTCCGCGGCGCGGTATCGTCTTCCAGTACCGGGCCGACGACGCATTCCAACTGGCCGACGGAGTCTGGAAAGATACCGGGATCATGATTTGTGGGCAGCGGCGCGAGCGCGTCCGCTGCGACGCGGGTGTGCTGCGCCTACCCAAATCACGGCGCTACCCCGAACACCCGTTCGGGCACGCCTGGCACCAGGAAGGCGATTTCGCCACCGAGGTCAATCGCCGCAACGGCTTGCAATGGATTAAAGAAGAAGGGAGTTAACCTTATAGCTACAGCACTAGTAAAACCCGTAGTCGTCGGTATCACCGGCGGATCGTCGGCGGGCAAGACCACTTTTGCCGCCGCGCTGGTCGCGGCGCTCGCCCCGCAGCAACCGGTCGTATTAAACCAAGACCGCTATTTCCGCGACTGGGAAGAATTACCCGCAGCCGAACGCGAGGCCGCACGCACCACGAATCACCCGCGAGCGGTGCGCTGGCCGGAGCTGATAGG
This sequence comes from Gemmatimonadota bacterium, assembly GCA_018672475.1. GTDB lineage: Bacteria > Latescibacterota > UBA2968 > UBA8231 > UBA8231. Next base: position 42,973 of record JABHFS010000164.1, read on the forward strand.
TCAGGTGGAACGCCTCTCCGCGCGCCAGGCCATAGAAGAGCCGGTCGCCGGCACACCGTCGGCACGCCGTGGCGAAGGGCCACAGCATATCGAGCCGGCCGATATAGTACTTGTCGAAGGACATTTAATCTTCGGCAACAAAGACCTACGCACATTGTTAGACCTCAAGATCTATCTCGACGTAGACACACACGAGCGCGTCCTGCGACGCATGCTGCGGGACACTCAAAACGGCACCGACTTGGAAACGGTTGTCGCCTGGTACCGCCGGGACGTATCGCCCAATTTTCCGCAGCACACAGAACCGACCCGGCAATATGCCGACCTTGTCGTGCCCTACGACCAGCACAATGAAAAAGCCATTAAAATAATAACGGCAGGTATTAAAGCCCTTTTGGCTGAACGAAACTAATCTCCCAGGCCGCTTGCGGAGTATATGCGCCGCAACGAATTTTCCCATCGCATGCCAACGGAAAGCCACCATGAGCAAACCCAATATCCTCTTCCTAATGCCCGACCAACTGCGCCCCGATTTTCTCTCGTGTTATGGCGCGGACTTTATCAACACCCCCCACATCGACAGCCTCGCCGGCGAAGGCACGCTCTATCGCAACGCCTATTCGACCTCACCAGTCTGCGTCACCGCCCGCCACAATATCCTCACCGGCCTCAATAGCATCAGGGCTGGGGTGCTCAACAACTTCCAGTTCATCCGCCCCGACTACGCCGCCTGCGGCATTCGCACCTGGCCCGAATTGCTCGGCGAAAACGGCTATCATACCGCCGGCATCGGCAAGATGCACTTCTACCCCTGGGACGCGATGATGGGCTATGACGAGCGGGTGATCTGCGAAGACAAACGCTGGCTGCATATCCAAGACGACTACGCCGATTTTCTCGCACAAAAGGGCCTGCGTAAATTACACGGCAACGAGCACGAAGGTTACCTGGAAAACCGCGGCGCCTTTGTACACCAGCACCCCTTCGACTGCTCCTGGGATTATTTTGTCGGCGACGCAGCCACCCGCTTTATCCGCGACTACGATCGCGAGCAGCCCTTTGCCGCGATGGTCGGCTTCCCCGGCCCGCACTGCCCCTACGACCCCTCGCCCGAATTCGCCGATCGCTATGACCCCGCCGACATGCCGCCAGCTATCCCGGAGGTCGAGGGCGAGCACCCCAAGATGCGCGAAGGCAATATCAATGGCAACAAATTACCTTGGAACGGCGTCGACTACAGCGAGTTCACTCAAGCACACAAGGCCAAAATTCGCGCCCATTACTGCGGCCTGGTCGCGCAAATCGACCACATGGTCGGCGAAATATTGCAAGCCCTGCGCGCTACCGGCCAGCTCGACAACACCATCATCCTCTTCGCTTCCGACCACGGCGATTACCTCGGAGACCACAACCTCATCGGCAAGGGCAGCTTCTTCGAGGCCTCCTGCCACGTACCGCTCATCGCCCGCGTCCCCGGCCAGCCGGGCGGCCGCGAAAACAGCGATCTCGTTGCCTTGGCCGACGTCACGCCGAGCATGATGCAGTTCGCCGGTTGTGAGACGCCCGACTATGTCGACTTTCAGCCCTTACCGAGCTTAGGCCTGAAAGAGTGCGCGCCACGCGAATACCTATACGGTATGATGGCCGGTGGATGGATGGCCTACGACGGCCGTTACAAACTCTGTAAATACTCGACCGACGAGCACATGCTTTTCGATTTGCAGGAAGATCCAACAGAAATAAATAACCTGATCCGCGATGAAAGCCACCGCGCAATCTACGAACGCCTCGACAGCGCGCTAACGCGCGAGATCATGCGCTCGGTGCTCGCCTCGCGCCACGATCAACTCGTCTACGCGCGCGACCTATCGGGCGACGAAGCGTTCGGTCAGCCGGGCTGGCAACGGACCTATCCGCAACCGTTCTAAACCCGATAGGCAAAAAATTGATCCACTACCAACCACCGACAAAGGAACCACACCATGCAATATGAAATGCGCACCTACCTCGTGCCCGAAGGCCGGATGGACGACATCCTCGCCCGCTTCCGCGACGTCACGATGGGCCTGTTCAAAAAATACGATATGGAATGCCTCGGTTTTTGGACGATCACTAAGCCGGAAGAAGACTACGCCTTGGTTTACCTGATGCGCTACGAGAGCGCCGAAGCGCAGGCAAAAGCCTGGGACGCCTTCCGCGCCGACCCCGAATGGCTCGCGACCCGCGAGCGCACCGAAGCCAACGGCCCAATCGTCGAGGAGGTCATCTCCAAAGACATGCAGCCGGTCGACTTTTCGCCGATGCAATAAACAGGCCCACCCCCAGATATAAGACAAAAGCTCCCGAAGGCATTATAGCCTTTGGGAGCTTTTGTACAAAACAGCCACTCTAGTCTCGCAAACTCAGCAATCGCAAGCGATATCTACTCCCGCAAAACCCAACATCGGCAAAAAGCGCTCCATATCCGCCGGCGCCGTCGCCGGCGCCATGCCATAAGCACCGTGCACTGTGGCTTTGCCTTGCAACCCCCGCCCCAGAACCAATTCGACGCGATTATCCTGCGGGTAAATCACTTCCGTCACCGGCACTTGCCCCCCTTCGTCCTCAATGCGAAAAGCATTCGCCTGCACATCGATCGAATCCATCCGGCTCTCGACATTCACAAATTCCAACTCCACGCGCCCATTCTTGCTCCGCACCGCCACTAAGTCCGGCGCCTTCCAAGCGATGCCCCGCCCGTAGACCATGCCCAACGCCGCCCGCGCCAAGCGCTCGCCCAAGAGCATATTGCCCGCCGGGCTAATGTGGATCAGATCCGACAGCGGCAAATCCAAGGTCGGCACCACCGCTACCACAGGCACCTGCTTGGGCACTTGCCGCTGCGCTTCGCGTACCTGGCTCCAATAGCGATCGGCCTCCGCGTCATCTTCTGGTCGGAATACCCGATTCAATTGCACCGTCAACACCGGCAGTTTTGTATCCTTCAACGCCTCTCGCCAAGCGCCGACCGCCTGCGCAAATCGCTCGGCATAACTCGTCGCATCCGCATCCGTGCCCGCGTCACTCTCCCCTTGATACCACAGTATCCCCCGCACCTTGCCGCCAACCTTTTCCACACACCGCACCATATTCTCAAACAGATCCGAATCCTCCGGCTCTCCCGGATTCCACCTTCTCAGCGGCGACCCACCCAACGAAGTCTGCACCAACCCCACTGGATAACCCAAGTCCCGTTTCAACAAACGCCCGAACTGTAAATACGGCGAGTGCCCCGGGTTCGCCGCCTCGCGATTGACCGCGTGTTGGGTATCCGTCGACTCGTTCATCGGATGCGTCGCCAGCGCCCATCGCTCACTATTGCGAAACAGATGCACGCCCAACTCCGCCGGGTCCTCATACGGCCCGCGCCCATAACCGGCTGAATTACTTTGCCCCGCAATAACCCACAAGTCCCCCACCCCCAAAAAATGCCGCATATCCCCCCGCGGCGACCACTCCCCCGCCGGAATTTCCGCTACCCGCAACCGCGTCTCCAGCCGATACAACCCGCCCGCCGGAATATTCTCCAACACCGCCCCCCACGTCCCGTCATCTTTTGTATTCGCAACGTGCCAATCCAATCCACTTGTTACCGCCACCCCCGTATCCTCCCAAACCAACCGCACCTCTACTTTCCCCTCACTATCAAACTTCCACCGCCCCCCCAACTCCATCCTCCCCACCCCATTCATCTGCTGCACAATCTGCCAATCCTCCGGCCCTTCCTCAATCATTGCCCCAATCTGCTCTACCATTACTATCTCCCATAACAGGTCTTTAGTGTTCTACACCAAACCTAATCCGGACCGCCGACACCTAACTTGCCCAAAATTACTACTAATCACCTCCCCATTTTATATTGCCTCCACCACACTCAAGTTCACAGGAACCACGCATGTCCTTAGATCGGCAAAGTAGCCCTAATCAACATTACCTGCTAGCATACCACTGCCTTTTGAGCATCGGAGAAATTAGACCTACATCTGGCCACCGCACCCTAGCCCCCAACCGCATCAGCGACAATAGCTCAATATCGCGCGGATCCCCCAACCGCACACGAAACTCTCCCTCGATTTTTTTCACCTCACCCGCAGCCAACACCACCGGTTGCCCAAAGGGAATAAACGCGTCGAGCAAAAATTCCTCGCGATCAAAAAAACGCAAATCATACCGCACCCAAACCTCCTGCGTACCCACATTGCGAAACACCGCCTGATACGCCCCATCAAAATCTCCCGAACCTTCCAGCCCCGACCCCGGCAAGGGCAAAAAGGGCTGCCAGATCAAACTATCGATCTGCACACTACTCTCCAAGCCTTCATCTACCTCGATAAATTCCACCTCACTGCGCAACGCCTCCCGGTCGCTGCCCACCCGATCCCGCCCAGCGAAACAACCAACCCATAACACCATCAACAATCCAATCCCAATTTTCATAGAACTATCTGATCTCCAATAAACAGGCCATTTCCCCCAACTATCTTATCGCTTAACACCATTATTATAGAAACCCTTCGGCGAAAAATACACCATAGTTGCCGAAGTCCGGAAAGGGATGCACCGAGAGCGGATTGTAGTCCGCTCAAAGGATCGCGGGCGAGAATGAACGAGGGTGCATCCTTTTCCGGACCGTCTACTCCCCAATTTGCGTCCGTTCACCCCGCATCCGATCTTTACAAGCACTATGCAAAACTCCGGCATAATCCAGGATCAAATCGACTACTACCGCGCCCGTGCCGGCGAATACGACGAGTGGTTCTACCGCCAAGGCCGTTTCGACCACGGCGAAGAACTGAACAAACGCTGGTTCGACCAGGTAACCGACGTCGTGCGCGCCCTCGACGTCTTCGCTCCCACCGGCGACGTGCTCGAATTCGCCTGCGGCACTGGCCTGTGGACCGAACGCCTGGTGCAACACGCGACCAGCCTTACCGCCGTTGACGCCGCCCCGGAAGTGCTGGTGATCAACCAAGAGCGCGTCGCCAACGAGTGTGTCCGCTACCTACAGAGCGATATCTTCGCCTGGCAGCCGGACCAGCTTTATGACGTCGTCTACTTCAGCTTCTGGCTCTCGCACGTACCGCCCGAGCGCTTCGCCGATTTCTGGGACTTAGTTCGCCATTGTCTCAAACCCGGCGGTCGCGTCTTCTTCGTCGACTCGCTCTACGAGCCGACCACCACGGCCCACAACCACACCCTGCTCGGCAAGGACTCTACCGTCCAGGATCGTAAACTCAACGACGGCAGTACCTACCGCATCGTCAAGGTCTACCACGAACCCCAATCGCTATCAGCACAATTGGCCGAGCTAGGTTGGCAACCGACGATCGAGCGTACCGCCAACTACTTTCTCTACGGCAGCGCCCAACGCGCCGAAAGCTAAAACTGATGTACATGTTCCTCGACGAGATGGACCGCCGTATCGCGGGTTGGATGGAGCGCTACGGACATCTATTACTGCGCTACTCGCTGGGTATCGTCTTTATCTGGTTCGGCGGCCTCAAACCCTTCGGTCTCAGCCCAGTCCAGGAACTAGTCAGCCGTACCGTGTTCTGGTTTCCGCCCGAGATATTCGTGCCGATGCTCGGCTGGTGGGAAGTCGCCATCGGCGTCGGCCTACTCTTTCGCCCGCTCTTGCGCATAGCGCTTTCCCTGCTCTTTCTGCAACTCCCCGGCACCGCGTTACCCCTGGTGCTGCTGCCCGAAATCTGCTTTACCGACTCCCCCTTCGCGCTAAGCCTCGAAGGCCAGTATATCATCAAAAACCTCATTCTTATTAGCGCCGCGCTGGTCATCGGTGGCACCGTGCGCCACCACCCAACCAAGGAACGCTTCCTCTAATGACAAACGAACGACTCGCCCAATACCGCCGCGACGGCTATACTGTTTTCAAAGGTGCCTACGACGCAACGACGATGCAGGCATGGTGCAGAGAACAGGATCGCCTAGAAAGTGTCTCTACTGGTCCCTATGCGCAAAAAACCAGCTTCTGGTTCGGCAATATGCTCGAACGCGCGCCACATCTTATGTGGCAGGCGGTGGCCAACCCGCAGGTGCTCGATTTCGCCGAACAGGTCGTTGGCCCTTTTATTCAGCTCGACAACCTCACCCTGGCCGCCTTTCCTGCAAAGGCCAAAGACGACCCGACCGCCCAACAATGCGGCTGGCACCGCGACCGCTGGGCGCATATGCCCAGCGGCCAATACGACCGGCCGCTGTCGATGAACGCGATCTGCTATTTGCAGGATTTGACCGTCGAGAGCGGCCCGTTACGCGTGATCACCGGCTCGCATATCACGCCGGTCACGATGGACGAAAAACAGCGCGGCGAACCCCACCCTGATGAGGAACTGCTCTATCTGGAGGCCGGCGATCTGGTCTTGACGCACAATGGCCTACTGCACTCGGGCACGCCCAATACCTCCGGCAAGAAACGCTACTTCTTCAGCGTCTACTACAATATCTCCTGGCTCAAGTGCACCGACACCTTCGACGGCCCCAACTGCCGCCAGCTCATCGCCTGGGCCCGCTCGCGCAACGACCACCGCGCCCTGCGTCTGCTCGGCCAGGACGACCATCTGCAGGCCCGCGGCAATAGCGGCTTCCAGGAACCGGACGAAGGGCGCTGGGCGGAATGGAGCGCGGCCGACCGCGACGCGATAACAGAACTGGACGCATGAGCTATCTTATTTTTCTGCTATTGCTACTGGCCACAACCGCCGCAGCGAAAACATCGGCCACACCCGATACAACGCGCTACCAACTGCCCGCCACCGAAGTCACCGCCACCCGTGCTGTACGCTCTAATTACGACCTCCCAGTAGCCACTTCGGTCATCACAAATACCCACCGCGGTCGCCCCGGTCTCTCGCTCGACGAGTCGCTGCGGCCGGTGCCCGGCCTCTTCGTCTCCAACCGCCACAACCTCTCCCAAGGCGACCGACTCAGCCTGCGTGGTTTGGGCGCCCGCGCCGCTTTCGGGGTGCGCGGCATTAAAATACTGCTCGACGGCATCCCCCTGACCTTGGCCGACGGCCAGAGTCAACTCAATAACCTCGACCTCGGTTCAACCGGCCGCATCGAAATCCTGCGCGGCCCCAGCTCCGCTCTCTACGGCAACGCCGGCGGCGGCGTGCTTTCGGCCCACACACAAGCCCCAGCAGAGGGTACTTGGCGTATCGAGCCCCGACTCGTTTGGGGCAGCTACGGCCTCTTGCGACTGCAGACCCGACTCTCTGGCCAAACCGACAAAACCCATTACTTCGCCAGCCTCTATGATTTGCAAAGCGAGGGCTACCGCGAGCATGCAGACGCCCGCGCCCGAGGCCTCAACGCCCGCATCGGCCACACCCTCACACGCGAACTCGACCTCAGCTTACTGCTCCACCTGCACGACGCGCCCTATCTGTTCAACCCCAGTTCGCTCGACCACGACACCGCCGAGCAGCGCCCGCACAGCGCCCGCGGATTTATCGTCGGGCAAGGCGCCTCGAAAAAAGTCCGCCAATCACAGGCCGGCCTGCGCCTCAAATACCGACCCGCCGCCGACCGCACATCGACACTTGTATTCTACGGCGTCGACCGCGCCCTGAAAAATCCCATTCCAGGCCGCATCATCGAGCTCGACCGCCGTGCCTTCGGCCTGCGCAGCGAAAATGAATTCGCCTGGCGCGACCTCCGCCTCGTCACCGGCATCGATCTCGACTTCCAGGACGACGGGCGCCGAGAATTCGCCAACGAAGGTTTGCCCGACGGTGTCACCGTCAACGACGAGCAAGTCTTCTCAGCGGTGCAATACGGCGCCAACCAAGTGGACCAACAGGAAAAAGTTCGCAGCATCGGTCCCTTTCTCTCGCTCGAAAAAGATCTCGGCCCGGCGATAGCCTTGACCCTCGCCGGCCGCTACGACCGCTATCACTTCGAGGTCGAGGATCGTTTTACCGCCACTGCAAGCGCCTCCGGCACGCGCGAAATGGACCAATTCAGCCCGATGATCGGTCTGGTTTGGCGTCTCTCGCCACTCGCCCGAATTTATGGCCATATCGCCACGGCCTTCCAAACGCCGACCACATCAGAGCTGGGCAACCGCCCCAATGGCGCCGGCGGTTTCAACCCCGATCTCGAACCCGAGCGGATCCTCAGTTTCGAAACCGGTTTCCGCCGCCATATCCCGCAACTGCGGCTCGACGTCGACTTAGCCCTCTACCAGCTAGAGGTCACCGACGCACTGATCCCCTTCCAAGTCGAAGACCCCGCCAGCGAAGAAATCTACTTCCGCAACGCCGGTCAGACGCGAAACCGCGGTCTCGAACTCGCATTGCGCTCCGACCTGCGCTCCGACCTGCGGTTAACGCTCGCCTATACTTTCGGCGACTATGTCTTCGAGGATTACGAGGTCGAGACCAACGACGGACGTTTGCAATTAGCAGACAACGAAGTCCCCGGCGTGCCGCGCCACCGGCTCTTCACCGCCCTAGCCTACCAGGGCCCACGGGGTTTCTTCGCCGATTTAGAGTTGGAACGAGTCGGCCGCTATTGGGCCAATGATTTTAACGGGCCGCCCCCGCAAAACGACACTCCAGCCGCCGCTTTCGAAAACGACGCCTATCTGCGAACCGACCTGCGTCTGGGTTTGCACCATCGCGGGAGCGAAGTCTTTCTCGGAGTCGAAAACCTCTTCGCCGCCGATTATAGCGGTTCAATCGTCCCCAATGCCTTCGGCGGGCGTTTCTTTGAACCCGCCCCGGGTCGCACACTGCGCTTAGGACTCAGCGGCCGGTTTGGCGATTAAACTGTTTGTTGCGCCTGCCGAATAATATTAGGGTAGGGAGGTTATTGCGCTCGGCGATGTGCGTCCTGTAAAGCCGCAGCGAAACTAGCGCGACCTAGGCGGTGCTCCCCGTCTTCCGTAAGCGGCAAACAAAAAACCCCTCCATCCCGTCTAATGGCAAGATCCGCCGCGCCCGCCGCACCCGTTCGTCAAAGGTCTTGCCCTTCCATTCGCTCAACCCCGGTTCCGCATGCTCAAAGGGCAATTCGATGGCCTCGACTTCCAGCGCACCGGGAAACTGACCCAGCGCTCGATCGATGATCGCCTCATTCTCCTCGGGTGCAAAGGTGCAGGTTGAATAGACCAAAACCCCGCCCGGTTTGAGACACTGTAGTGCCGAGAAGATGAGCTTGCGCTGCTTGCGGTTCATTTCAGTGATCTTCTTCTCGCTCCAATACGCCCAGGTCTTGGGCTCGTCAGCGCGGAACTGCCCCTCCGACGAGCATGGTGCGTCCAATAGCACCCGGTCAAACTGCTCGGGGCACTGACGCCAAACCCTCGCCCCGTCCTTAAGATAGGTCTGCACATTATCGGCCCCGTGTTTGGCCAGGTTGTCGCGCAGGCGAAAAAAACGTCCGCGCACCGATTCCACCGCTGATATCCGTCCCTCATTGCCCATCATGTCCGCTAATTGCAGGGTCTTACTACCCGGCGCCGCGGTCAGATCTAGGATCCACTCATTCGGTTGCGGGTCGACGAGCAACGGCGGCACCATACTCGAGGAATTCTGAATATAGAGCCGACCTTCACCATAAGCCGCACACTCGGTCAGCGCGCGGCGCTGTTCGGCCGGCACGGTAAAGGCATCCGCTTTCCAAAGCAATGCCGTCGGTGAAAAACCCTCGGCGAGTAATTCCGCGCACAATGCATGCCCATCTGCTTTGAGCCGATTGGCGCGAAAAGCCGTCGGATGCACGGCAGCAAAACTCTGCCAACAATCGGCAAAAAGATCTGACGGCAATAGCGCCTGCAAGCGTTCGCGAAAAGCGGCGGGTATTTCGTTTTTATTTTCTTCCATCATAGACATAAAAAAAGCCCGCCAGTAAAGACAGGTTGCTCCGGCAAAAATTTATTTATTCCAATGGCCAAACCGAGTTGGCAAGCACAAATCATGACAGTCCTAAACAATATGCTGTTCAATCCGCCAAACCCAACTTGCGGCACAAGGCACCTAATTGTTTTTGCTCAGCGGCGGTCAGCCGACCGAGTTCTTCGGTGATCTGTCCGGCGTGGCGCGGAAAGATATCTTCTATCAACGCCGGGCCCTTGGCCGTCAGATGAACCTCGGTCACCCGACGATCATCGGCATTTTTCCGCCGATCGACCAACGCCCTCTTTTCGAGATTATCGACAACCATCGTCATATTGCCGCTGCTCTTGAGAATCTTGAGGCCGAGATCGCGCTGGCACAACGGCCCAAGATGCCAAAGCGCTTCGAGCACCCCGAACTGGCTAAGGGGCAGCTCGTCCTCAGCACGCAGGTTTTGCCCAATACGCCCGACAACTGACTCGCTGGCAGGTACGAGCTTGATATAGGCGTCGAGTGCACGAATTTCGGCTATAGTGCCTTGGTAATGGGTTGCCATCCGCCGAAAATACCGCCGAGCCACGATGGTGTCAATCGAGCATGAAATACGCGCAAGACACCTGGCTGTCCTTATTATAAATGGATATGACGACCCCTTCAACCGACGTAGGCCGTTATATGATATGTCAGACAACACTTGCCTGTATTTACCAGATCTATTTCATTATTTGTTTGACTCGCGTCTCAACTAAATAAAAAGTTGATTTGAAACAATTACTTACGACGACATTTATCTTTCTTTTTCTGGCTCCGTTATACGCCCAGCAAGAAGAAGAGGAAACCCTCTCCGGTTTTGAGTTGCTCTCCGACCGCGTCCTCGTCGAAACCTTCGACCACTGGCGGGGTTGGGACGCACCCACCGGCGCGCGGCTGATCGAAGCCGATGGGACGGTTACGCCGCGACTGTTGCGCAGCCATATCAACGCCGTCTTCAACGCCGAAAACGATTCGATACTCGCCCGCGTCACCACCCCCACGAACTTCCAGGACGCCGAACTGGTCATCGACGGCGACGATCGGACCTATTGGGAACCCGATCCCAACACCGACTTGGACTCCTGGACGATAGAGATAGACCTGGCCCGCACGCTAATCGCCGAACGCATTATCGTGCGCTTCGCCGCAGAGAGCGAAGGCGACCCCTTTCTCAAGTTTCGGGTGCTGACCACCGACGGACTAGCCGCCTTTGGCCGCAATAACCAGGCGATCTTCAGCCGCATTGGCCTGATCGACAATCTTAGCGGCCAACGCGAATTCAGCTTTGACCTGGTACCGCAGCGCAAAGTCGATGAGAATATCGAAGGAGCTATCGTGCAGGCGGTGCGCATCGACGTGCTCGATACACACGGTCCACGCGCAGCCGAAGTCAGCGCTGACGAATACCAGTTGCTCAGCGGCGCGGACCGCGGTGCGATAGACTACTTCCTGCAAACGACCCGAGGCCGCGAGATCGCCGTTAGCGAAGCCACCTACGCCGACTTACCGGCCGAGGAACAGGGCCCCCTGCGCTACTACCGTCGGGAAAGACCGCGCCTCGCCGAGGTCGAGGTATTTACCATCGGCGAGAATATCGTTGCCATCACACAAGCCGAACAAGAACGGGAAGCGCTGCAACTGGGCCGATACGACTTCCTGCTCTTTCGCGCTTTCACCGATGGGCTATTCTCCACCAACAAAAATATGCTCTTTTACGATGCGGTACAGGACGAGAACCAGGTTGAGATCGACCTAGGCGCCAAATACTGGATCGATCGCGTCAAGCTGCTCAGCCCATCGAGTCCGCCCTTTGCCTATCAGGTCCGCATCTCCGACGGCTCGGTCGACCCCAGCGGCAGTTTTGTCTGGACCAACTTCGACGAACGCCGCAACCTCGAACGCTTCCTGCACGTAGAAGAAACCTTCCCGCGCCAGGAAGTGCGCTATATCGAAGTGCGCCAGCTCGAATTCAGTGGCTCGCGCTTTGAAAAGGGCAAGCTCAGCGAGATCCAGGCCTATGGCGAGGGCTATGTCTCCGAGATCACCATGGAGTCGCCCTTTATTGAATTGGGCCGACCGCGGCTTTTCACCCACGTGACCTGGGACGGCGAAGCCCCGCCCAATACGCGCGTCGAGATCCGCACCCGCACCGGCGAACGAGTGACCCTGCTGCCGCATTACTTTACCATGAACGGCCGCGAAATATCCGAGGACCTCTGGCGACGCCTGCCCGATACCGACCAGACGCCGAGGCCACCGCCGGTATGGGAGGAAATTACCGGCCCCGACTGGAGCAACTGGAGTGCGATCTATACCGCCTCCGGCGACGCCTTCCGCTCACCGGCCCCGCGCCAACTAGCCAAAATCCAAGTGCGCTTATTATCGCGCGAGCCTTTGCAACGACCTTGGATCCGCAGCCTACAGCTGCACTTCGTGCCCCCCCTGGTCGATACCGTCTTCGGCGAGATCTCGCCAATCGGCGGCGTCGAGCCGGGCGAAGACCATGATTTCACGCTCTATATGCGACCGGTTTTTGGCCTCGGCAACCCCGGTTTCGATCGCGTGGCCCTGCGTTCGACCTCGGCTGCCCCGCTCGAACTGCTCTCGGTGCAAGTCGGCCAGGATGCGGCCATATCCCTCGGTGGCGGCAAGCAACTGTGGCCTGGCAATGGCGATTTGCAAATCAGCGCCGGCGAAGAAGGCGAAGTCGTTCTCGACTTCCCCCAAGCCATCACCGGCGGCAACCAGATCTACGCCTTTCGCTTCCGCACCAAGGTCTTTCTGCAGAGCACACAGTTTAAGGCCCGTCTCGAAAGCAGCCTGCAACCCGGGCTCTCGCAAGAAACTATCTCGGGCAACGCCTCCAACGCAGTCGCCACGCAATCGCTGGTCGTCGTCTCGCAGCTAAAGGACACGAACCTGCTCGAGAATGTCGAACTCACCCCTTCGGTCTTCACCCCCAATGGCGACGGCGTCAACGACCAGACGAAAATCTTCGTCGACATTTTTCACCTCGAACGACCCAAGACCCTCGATATAGAAGTGCTCGACCTTTCTGGCCACAGGGTACGCAACCTCTCAGTGCAGCGCTCCTTCCCCAGTGGCGAACACGAATTCTCCTGGGACGGCCGCGACGACCAGGGCCAGGCCCTGCCCCCGGGCATCTACCTCGTCCGCGTGCACTTTTCCACCGACAGCGACGCGCCCGGCACCGCCGTTTCGCGTCTGGTCCACTTGGTCTACTGATGCTGCGTCTATTCTTTCTTCTGCTCTGGCTTATGCCACTGCTCGCCTCGGCGCAAACCTCCACGCGCGACGGGCGTCACTGGGGTCTGGCGACGATCAATCCCTACGGCAACGGCTTCGAGATCGACTACCTCTCGCCGGCGGTCCACCACTGGTACGGGCAACGCCATCTGCCCGAGACCTATATGAAACCCTGGTACGCCAGCCAGACCAACTACGCGGCGGAACCCTACAGTCGTTATGTCAACCACCTGTTGGAAGGCAGCGATTTCTACGACACCTTCGGTTCCTATTTGGGCCGCGGCTGGCGGGTCTACAACTGGGACCAGGAACAGCCGCTGCCGCGCGGTAGCCGCATTGACAAGGGCAGCACCTACAGGAGTTGGTTTGACCGTCTGGTCATCGCCGGCGACCGCCGCGAAGGCGGCAACTACCGCCTGATGGTCGGCGACGAGATCTACACCTTCTTCACCCCGCTAACGTTCTACAAACCGCGTTTCAACGGCGTGCGCCTCGACCACGGTACCGACCGTATGCTCGCCACACTGGTCGCCTCGCGCCCCTCCGCGCCCCAGGGCGAGGACCGCACCGACGTCACGCATCTGTTCGGCGGGCACGCCGAGTTCAGCTTGGGCACCCGCACCACCCTAGGCCTGACCTATATCAACGCGCACAACGTGCAGACCGAGCGCGAGTTCAACCAGGGCAACCCCCTGCGCGGCACGCTTTCCACCCAGCAGAACCGCGCCCTTGAAAAACTCTGGGTGCGGCTACGCGACGACTCGCCAGGCAAGGGCGAGGCCCCGGCCATCCTCGCCGATTTCGATATCGTACTGCGCGACCGGGAGGGCCGCGAACTGCGCGGCAAAGAAGTCGGCCTGCTGCCCAAAATTACCGGCGGCGGCAGCGACGGCGGCCGTTTTGTCGCCAGCGGCAACGACGATATCCTGCTCGAATACGACCTCAGGCGCTTCCAGTTCGAGGACCTCGACGACGTAGGCATCCCGCGCACGACCACCAGCGCCGAGATCACCCGCGCGACCTTTGAACTGTCCGTGGCCAACGACTACCGCGTCGAAGTCGCCTCCAACCTGCAAACAGACGGCGAGCGCTTCAGCCCCGAGATCATCTTCCTGCCGGTGCGTCGGGCCGGGGGTAATGTGCAGGACAATAGTAACACCGGCTTTATCCGCGTCGACTACGGGCTGCCCACCGCCAACGAATTGATTGGCACCGACCTGCACATGACCGACTGGCACGGGCTCTCAGCAAATGGCGAACTGGTCTTCAACCGCCGCTTCTTCCAATATCCCAACCTGCTCGAAAAAAGCCACTTCGAACACAGCATAGATGCCACCGCGGCCTATGCGCAGGCCGCCTGGGACCTGCAACCCTTCGCGCTGTATGCCGAGGGTTTTTCGATCGCCGACGAATACACCACCAACTACTGGCTGGTCGACAAAGAAGGCCGGATTCGCTATAAGGACCCCGTGCCGCAGCTCTACGAGTTCGTCGACGACGACGACGATTACAACGCTACGCCCGAATGGCAGCGGCCCGACCTCGAGATCCGCGGCGGCAATATCGTGCAACGCCGCCTGTGGAACGACCAGGCCTGGCCCGGCTACGACGAGAACGGCGACTTCGTCAACGACTTCAACCAGAACCGCAATAACTTCCCCGACTACGAAGAGGCCTTCCTGCGCTACCGCGCCGACCGACCACAGTTTCTCTTCGGCCTCGATATGAACTACAACGGCACCATCGACCGTTTCGAAAACGACCGGCTCGCCGACTATCCTTATAAGGGCGACCACCAGGGTTATAACACACACCTAAGCGCCAATGCTGGCCCTGCGATCAAACTGACCGCGGGCCGCCAACAGATGCAGTTGATCTCAGGCGATGGCCATACGCGTTCGCACTATGGAATGCTGACCTTGCGCCACCTGTTTCCCGGCGGCAGCGCTTTCCGCTTTTTCGCGCACGGCGCCCTCGTCGAGGACGATATATCCGACGACCTCTGGTTGTGGTTTCAGCCCATCGGTTCGCCCGACCGCATGCGCGAGGTCCGTGACCCGCTCGCCTTCAAGAACACCTGGAAGAGCACCCTCTATGCCGATTGGGACCTGCGTTTAGGACCGCAGGTGCGCACTTTCCACCGCTTCAAGTGGGACCGCATAGAGCAGCGCGAGACGACCACCGACGTGATCGGTTTCGACGGTCGAGACATCAGCGGTTTCTTGGGGGCCATCAACAAGGCCGAGTGGAGCCTACCCGTCGGTCTGGCGGTGCTCGAACCGCGCTGGAAGAGCGAATACCGGCGCGACCGCCCCTTCTCGACCCGCCAGCCTGAGGCCGAAAGTATCGAAGAGACCCTCTTTTTATTGTGGACGCAGCCGCTCTTCGCCGAAACCTCCGGCGTCAGCTATTTTCCGCGTTTCGGCCGCCAGCTTTTCGATAGCCAACTGCAACTGGGCCTTGAGCGTTCGTATTTCTGGATGCTCGACGGGCGGCGCGAAGACCTCGAAGAGGATTTCACCAGCTGGACCTTGCTGATGCAACTAACCAACCGCGTCGCCTACCAGGGCTACGAACTGGTCACCCGCCTGGGGCTGCAGATGGCCAGACGCAATTTCGCCGAGAGCGAAAGCGAAAGCTCCAGCCTCTTTTTCTTGACGATCAACGCGGGGTTGGGCGAATGAAAAACCTGATCGCCCTCTTGGCGCTATGCGCTCTCGCCCATGCGCAACCGGTGCGTACCTTCGTGCTCGGCGATGGCTCGACGACCTGGCAGAGCGGCGGTTTTGGCGTTGCCCCCAAGATCGTTTCCACCGGCGGCAGCCTAGATACCACCAATACGCCGAACAACGCCATCGATTTCTCCCGCCGGCCGGGCTGGATCAGCCCGCTGTTCTTCGACGGCGAGGCCAATATCGCCGGGCGAGTGCTCGAAGGCAATGGCCGCATCACCTCGCCCGACGTCGGCCGCGGTTTCGAGGAGCAGCTCAAAGGCACCGTCAACGGCAGCCCCTCAATAGCCTTTATCCGCAAACCCACCGCCTTCGAACCCGAAGTCAACGCGCGCGGCATCCGCGTAGTGCTTGATTTCTTTGTAGCGGTCGGCGTGCAAAGGGTGCGCTTTTACCCGCGCAATACCGTCACCCCGAATGCCGCCACGCCCTTCCACGCCGACTTTATGCGCGGTTACGAACTGTGGATCAATCCCGCCAGACTCAGCCTGGCCTCGCCCGATATCCTCATCGAACGCAACACCGAGAACGAGGATCCGATCGTCGACATAGCGGTGCCGCCACAGTATGTGCGCACCCTGATGCTCAAATCGCTGGTCAACGTGCCCTTCGAAATAGACGAGATCGAGGTCTACGGCACTGGCTTCCTGCAGAGCGGCCAATATCTGACGGACCTGATCGACCTGGGTGAACGCGCCACCATCGGCCCCATCCGCTGGGTCGAAAACTCTATCGAAGACGTCGAATTCTCCGAACTCGATGTGCGGATCCGCACCGGCCGCGACGATACACCATTGCTCTATCGCCGCTTGCTGCCCAACGCCGGTTTCGGCCCGCGCAGCGTCGAAGAAGTCTCACCCGTCGAATATTTCCGTTTAGGACGCGTCGACCGCGCGCCCTTCGCCACCGATGTCGACAACTGGAGCCCGTATTTCCCGATCGCCAACGGCCAACTGATCACCGCGCCCTCCCCCCGGCGCTATGTGCAGTTTCAAATTGATTTTTCCGGCGGCCTGTTCCAGACCCGCGAGCTCGACCGCCTCGAATTCGACTACATCACCCCGCCAATCGCCGACGAGCTGGTGGCCGAAGTCTTTCCGCGCTTGGCCAGCGCGGAAGAGTCGGCCACCTTCCGTTACGCAGTGCGACTGCGGCGCGACGAAGAAAGCGATATCCGCGGTTTTGATCGCCTCGAAGTCGACACCAATGTCGGGATTACCGATATACGGGAAATAAAACTCAACGGCGTCGAGACCAGTTTCGATGTCGAGTTTATCCGCGAAGACGCCTTCGCCATCCGTTTCCCGCGCATAACGGAAAACGACGCGCTGCTCGAGCTTACCTTCGACCTGCCGATCTTCCGCTTCGGCACCACCTTTTCGGGGCGCGCCTACGACACCCGCGCGCCCTCGGTGCCACAGGCGCTGGTCGCTGGCCACGCCATCGACTTCGGCCCCGGCGATGTCGATGAGCTCTCGGGCCTGGCCGTATCGATCCCCAAGCCGCAGATCGGCAAATTGGTCGGCGAGATCGCGATCAAATCGCGCGTTTTTACGCCCAACGGCGACGGCGTCAACGACCAGTTCGAGGTCTTCTTCAATATCCTGCAACTGACCCGCGACGCGCCGGTCCACTTCGAGATCTATGACCTGGCGGGGCGCAGACTGCACACCATCTTTACAGCAGAACGCGGAATCGGGCCGGTGACCGAAACCTGGGACGGGAAGTTGGCCGATGGCGGCATGCTATTGCCGGGGACCTATGTATGGGTATTGCGCGTAAAGGCGGATGCGTTTAACGAGGTGCACAGCGGGACGATAGCGGTGGCCTACTAAATGAGACGCCAGCTATCCACATTTCTAATACTATCCCTGCTAACCTTATTAGCATTAGACCAAGCCAACACGGCTTATGCACAAGGTTCCGGTTCGCGCCTCGGCACGGTCAAGCGTGGCGGCCGAGTCTCGTTCGAACCGACCGGTCCCGGCGTGCTCTTTGACGCGCTCGACCCGACCGTGCGCAAGTGGTACGTGCCGCAGGAGCTCTATACGGAGTATCAGTGGAAGCACTCGCAGTACTCCAACTACGCGCGCGACAACTACCAGCGCTACGTCAATACCTCGATCGAGGGCAGCTACCTCTACGACGTGTTCGGCAACTACTTCAACCGCGGTTGGCTGATCTTCGACTGGCGCCAGCAAAACCCCCAGCCCTTCGGCTCCAGCCTATTCAAGGACAGCCGCTTCGGCCAGTGGTTCAACGAGATCGTCGTTGCCTCCGACCGCAAAGGCCAATACCACTACGCCATCACCGTCGGCAACGAGATCCGCACCACCCTGACGCCAATGACCTTCTCCAAACCACGTTTCAACGGCGTGCAGATCGACATGGCTTCGGATAACTATCAAGCGACCCTGCTGATGTCGCGCATCAGCGCACCCGACCCTTTTGAAGACGTGGGCAGTAACAGCGCCTCCGCCCGCAGCGACAATACCAATCTGTTCGGCGGCCGTATCGAGGCTCAGATCGGCGACTTCGTGCGCATTGGCGGCACCCTCGTAAACGCGCATCACGCGCAGACCCAGAACGAGGCCCTCGGCGGCAACTTCTTCAAAGGTGGTCTCACTGGCTCGCAGAATTTGGAAAACCTCAGTTTTATAGAAATCCGGATCAAGGACGACAGCCCCGAAGACGGCGAAGCGGGCGGTGCACTCTTCGACGCCGATATCCTCATCTACGACCTAGAAGGCAATGAGACACGCGGTTCGGAGATTGGCTTCCGGCCCCTAATTGAGGGTGGTTTCCAGCGCCGGGGTTTTCTCGCCGCCGACGGCAGCGAAGAAATCAAGTTGCGCTTCGACCTGCTCGACCCGACCTACTCGGGACCAGCACCAACCACGATAAGCCGTATCGGCCTAGAATTGGTCGTCGCCAACGACTACCTGATCGAAGTCAGTTCCGACCTGCAGTCCGATCTTTTCCTGCGCCAAGTCTTCATCCCGGTTTTCCGCGCCGACGGCAATGTCAAGGATTCGTCAAACCAACGGGTGCTGGCCTTCGACTACGGCCTGCCCACCGCCAACCAGATCGTCGGTTTCACCTTTGAACTGACCGACCTCGAAGGTTTTAATGGCAACTTCGAACTCAATGTCAACAACCGCTGGCGCAAGTTCCCCAACCCCAACCTAGAAAAACACCGCGTCAGCAGCGAAGGAGCGATCGCCTGGATGGGCAATCTCTCGAAGGTCTCGCACCCTTATTTCGGTTTCGGCGAGGCCTTCTATGTCGCCCCGGACTACCAGACCTCCTTCCGCACCGTGCAGGAAAGCGGCATCGTCGATTATGCCTCCCGCCTAAAGCTCTACGAATTCGTCGATGACAACGACGACCAAGACCGCTTCCCCGACTGGCGCCGCAACGGATTCCTGCCCGGCGACGCGGTGGTATTTCCTGGTTGGGACGAGAACAACGACTTCATCTCCGACTACAACCAGAACGACAACGCCGACAGCCCGAACCGCTTTCCCGATTACGAAGAGCCCTTCCTGCGCTTCCACACCGACCGACCGGAATTCCTCTACGGCATCGACATGAACCACAACGGCACCATCGACCGCTTCGAAAACGACGAAGAGGCCGATCTGCCCTACAAGCGCGACCGCCAGGGCTACAACCTCTATATGGGCCGCTTCCTGCACCCGCACCTAAAAATCACCGCCGGCCAGCAGCGCGCCCGCCAGATCTCCGACGACCGCCGCAACCTCGCCAGTTATCTATTACTCAGCGGCGACCACGTCTTCTCGCGTTTTCGCCTACGGCTCTTCCAGGATATCCGCAAAGTAAAAGACACGATCCGCAACGACCTCTTGCAGTGGGTGCAGCCGCCCAACTCGCGCGGTGAACTGCGCCCCGTGCACGACGTGCTGCCGGCGCAAAATACCGTCGTCAACACCACCTGGTTGGGGTTGGATTACGCGCGGTCGAAGCTGAAAATAAAAAACACCCTGCGCTGGCAACTCTATCACCAGCTCGATTCCGACAAGGCGTTAGCCCTGCGCTCGACCCGTGACCTCACCACCTTCTTCGGTCTAATCAACAAGGCCGAATACCGTATCGAGATTGCTTCACTGACGCTGATCCCGGGCTGGAAGAGCGAATTTCTGCGTTTCAACTCCTTCACCGCCGGCGAAGCCGCCCGGCGCGAGTTGAGCCAGATCGCAATGCTGATCGTTCGCAAACCGGTGATGTTTTCGACCTTCATAGAAACCGGCGTCGAATACCACCGCTTTATCCAACTACAGGACCCGACACCGCCGCGCGCCAACGACGACTTCAGCGAGCTGACGGCGCTCTTCCAGATGACCGACATCTCCGATTA
>JABHFS010000165.1 GCA_018672475.1 Gemmatimonadota bacterium
CCACTCCCAACAACGTCCCCCCACCCGCCAACAAAAAAAACAACGCCCAGCCAAAAGCCGCAATAAAATATCCACCCCCAGAAGAAACAATCCCCCACCCCACACCCATCGCCATCAGCGAAACCCCCGACATCGCTGGCCGCCAACCCACCGGCACCAACCCCTGATGAAACACCATCAATGCCGTCGAAGAAAAAGTCATCATCACCACCACCCCCACCGTGCTAACTCCAGCCGCCAACCAATGCGAGATCAGTGCCATCGGCAACAAACTCAAACCCATGCAGAGCCCACCCCGCACAAACGTGCCTGCGTGCCCCCAACGCGCCATTAACGCCGGAGCCAATAGCATCAATGCCGCCGTCATCAACTGCCCGCTGGAGGCGACTACGCCAATCAATTCAGTCGGTGCTTGTAACACCGTGTCCATATATACACTATAAAAAGACTGTCCTGCCGATGCCGCGACGACAAAAAGCCCGCTAACCGCCGCAATCGGCAGCAATAGTCCCAATGGCATCGCCCCGCGCTCCTCCACCTCCCGCGCGCGTTCGCCGGCTTCCACCTCCCGCGTCGCGCACAGCGCGACAATCCCCGGCAGCAACAATAGCGAAGAAAGTAACAGCGGCACCATGTAATTGAGCGGATCATCCGCCGACCAACCTATATACGCTTCGCTCAATCGCGGCAAGAACCCGCCGATCAAGGTGCCCAAAAAACCCGCAACCGGGGTCAATGTACCGCGCACCGAAAAAGCGAAGTTGCGTTCTTCGACTGTGGTCGCACTCATCAGATACGGGGTGGAATTGACCAGGTAAAAAGCATTGCCGAACTCGCGCAGGCCACAAAAGAATATCAACCAAGCCGTACGCCAAGCGGCCGGCACCCACGCCGTAAGTGCCAACATACCCAGCCCAATCGTCAACACTGCCATGCCAAAAATCATCGGCCGACGGCTGCCAAAACGCCGCCCTACTATGCCCGCCGGTAGACTCGAGATTGCAAAGGAAAAGGCCCCCGTCGAAACGAAGACCCCGATAAACTCCAACCCGTATCCCAACCGCAGCAGATACAGGTTGATCAGCAGAAAGTAGAGGCCCATATAACAGACGCCGGAGGCCATTACCGAAACGAGAAAAAGCCGCACATCCCGACTCAGTCGAAAAAAAGACTCTATATACTCGGCGACCGCAGCGGATTTAGCCGTCACTGCCCAAGTCCCCGCGCCACAACCGCTGCATCTCTTCGCACGAGGTCAAAAGTTCCTGCAACGTGCCAACCGCCTCGACCCGCCCCTCTTTGAGCACGACGATCTGATCCGCCCTCTGCAATGCCGGACGCCGATGCGATACGACCAGGCAAGCCCCTTGCCGGGCAGCAAAGACCCGATCCCACAACAAATTCTCGGTCTCGACATCGAGCGCCGAAGACAGATCGTCGAAGACATAGAGCTCGGCCTCGCGCACAAACATTCGCGCCGCCGCCGTGCGCTGGACTTGCCCGCCCGAAAGCTTGACGCCTCTCGGCCCGACCATCGTTTCCAGCCCCAACTCCAAGGTCGGTAGATCCTCCTCCATCACCCCCAACCGCACCGCACGTTGCAACACCTCTTCGCCGCCGGGTAGTCCCATCAGGATATTGTCGGCCAGCGTTTCACTGAAGAGCCTGGGCACCTGTGGCGTATAGGCGCAACGCGGCGGCGCGAAAAAGGTCTTGGGATCGGCAACCGACTCCCCATTCCAACGGATCTCCCCACTCTGCAACGGTAATACCCCGAGCACGGTGCGCAAAAAAGTGGTCTTGCCCGCGCCAATCCGGCCCGTTACCACATTGAAGGTCCCCGGCTGGATCCGCAGATCGATCCCGCGCACTCCGTTTTCCGAACCGGCGAAGACATGAGTCAAACCGGTGATTTCTAACTCGTGCAAGATATCGGCTTCACTCCGCTGCACAACGCCCATCGGCGGCGGGCTTTCCTTGAGGTAAATTGGGCCGTATGCGACCAAGGCCGCCGGGCTTTCTTCTTCTATTGTCGAAGCCATCCGCCCGAGCGAAACTTCCGCGCGTTTGTGCTGTGCCATTACCGAGCCGACCAACGCGCCACTGCGCGCCACTTCGCTGACATAGGTCGTAAAGAGCGCAAAATCACCGACCGAGAAGGTCCCGGCCTGCATTTGATCGGCCACCAGCAACAAAATCACCCCGGTCGAAATATGGCTGATATTGAAGTTGATCGACATCAATAGCTGGTTGAAGAGATTGTCGACCAGTGTCGACTTGCGGCGGGCTTCGTTGAGGTCACGAAAATGAGAGACGGTATGGCCTTCGGTGGTGGCCACCTGTACCGCCAATACCGATTGGAACATCTCGTTGGCGAAATTCGTCGCCCTTTCGGTAGCTACCCGTTGCGCGGTGCGGAAGCGGCGGATATGCCGCCTGGCCACATTGACCACCGTTATAATCAGCACGCAGGGCATCACCGTCACGGCGGTGACCGCCACATCGATCTTGGCCATATAACTGACGGCCAGCCCGGCGAAAATCATATTGCCCCACAGGTGGATATACTGTTCGAGATAGGACGTCACCGCCTGCACGTCGTCGCGAAAGCGGTTGGTCACCTCGCCCGAGGAGCCGGACACCGCCCGCGGATGGCGCACCTGCAGCACGGCTTCCAGCATATTCTTGCGCAAAAGCGACTGCACCGCGAAATACCAGCGCGCCCCCACCAGCGCCGCGGCAAAAAGTACCACCCGGTCGACACCCTCCAAAACAACAAAGAGCGCCACCAGCGTCCACGCGGTAAATCCGGCGTCGGCATGGCCCGTTAGCGCGTCGAAAAAGGCCTTCATAATCAGCCCGGTAAAAAAGGGCGTGATATCGTCGAGGCCGCGAAAAAATATCGTGGCTAAAAAGAGACCGGGACGATAACGCAATAACTTGAGCGCGGTCTGTCCCGTCGTCATGTGATATGCCCTTCCAAGCCCGCCGCCAATAGCCGCGAAAAACGCGATTCGGGATCCGCTACCAACGCTTCCCGCGCACCGTATTCCTCGATCTTCCCATCTGCCAAAATCGCGATATCGTCCACCCGATCCACCGTGCCCAAATGATGCGCGATAATAATCGCCGTGCGCCCCACCAACAATTGCCGCACGGCCTGGTCAATCTGGGCCTCGGTCGCCGGGTCTAAGCGAGAAGAAGGTTCGTCGAGAATCACGATGCCCGGATCCTTGAGGAACACGCGCGAAAAAGCCAATAACTGCGACTCGCCCGCCGACAGACTGCCGGTCGAGATGACCGTATCAAACCCATCTTCGAGCGTACGGTACCAGGGCATAAGCCCCAATTCTTCGATTGCCATCAGAATCTGTTCATCGGCGATTTCCGGATCGAAAAGCGTAAGATTCTCGCGCACCGTGGCGTTGAAAATCTGCACATCCTGGGTCACCATACCCACCCGCTGGCGCAACTGGTCGGTGCGCACCTCGCGCACGGGTTGCCCCCCGACCAGGATCAGCCCTTCGTCGACATCGTAAAAGCGGAACAGCAGCCGCGTCAACGTGGTCTTGCCGCTACCGGTCCGCCCGAGCAAACCCAACACCCGCCCCGGTTCCAAGCGCAGGTCAATACCCTGCAAAACCGGCTCGCCCTTAAAGTAGGAAAAAGAAACACCCGAGAAATCCACCGCCAGTGCACCGCTCGCCGACAAATCCCCGTCCCCATCGACGATCTGACTCTCGGTCCGCTGCAAGGCTTCAATGCGCTTGAGCCCCGCCGTCGCCTTTTGCAACTCATTAATCTGGCGACTGATCATAAATAACGGCATGCGCAACATAGAGGTGTAGTGCAATACCAGATAAACCGCGCCGATGGTGAACGTGTTCGGCTCGTAGAGCCATATTCCCATGCCCATCGCCAACGCGTGGCCTACAGTAAAAAGCACGGTGGTCACCGAACGCAACATCGCGCCCATCTTCTCCGAGCGCAACACGCGTCCGTAGGTGTCGCGGTTAACGTCAAAGAAGCGCCCGAGGATATAACCACTGGCCCCGTTGGTGCGGATATCCTCAATGCCGGTAAGCCGTTCTTCCAAAAAACCGTAGAGCCGCGAATAACCTTCGCGCTCAGCGGTATAGTGCGGCACCGCCATGCTGCGGGTGAGATTGTAGACGAAAAAGGCCACCAACGTGAAGACGCTCATCGCCAGGCCGATACGCCAGTCTTCGCGAAACAACAAGACGAGCACCCCGAGCAGAAATAACATACTGCCGAGTACGTAGACGACGAAGTCTGAGAAGAAGTTGGCCAAGGCGGTCGTATCCCCGTCGACCCGCTCGACCATTTCGCCCGGTGTGCGCTTGTGATGAAAATTCATGTCGAGGCGCAAACAATGCTCGGCCAGGTCGCCGCGCATACGGTTGGTCACCCGCCAGCCGATGTCCTGCCCAAGATAGCTGCTCGCCAGAAAGACGAATTGCCGCCCGAAGCCGATGGCCAAATAGAGTCCGGCCGCCTTCAGCATGCTTTCAATCGCCCGACCGGAGCCAGCCGCGTCGATGAAATAACGGATAATCTGCGGCATGAGCAGGTTCATTCCGATACTGGCGAAGATGCACAGCGCCAATAACGCCACCCTCCGCCAGTACGGCTTCATATAGTACCCTAAAAGCTCGGCATATCGCCTCAGCGGCACCCGCTCTAAAGAGACGTCGTCCTCTCCGTCGACCTCAGCCATCCCCCCCCAACGCCCCCATGAGATAGGCGCGAAATGCCTGCGGATCGTGGATCAACCGGCATTGAATTTCCATCGAGGGTAATCGGTGCGGATTCGAATCTCTAGTTATATAGCGCGCCGCCTGCGGTGGCCCTCCATCCGCCTCATCCCCTGCTGTAACCCCGACCAAATCGGCATAGCGAACCTGCTCGCCATCGGCCTGGTAGTGCGCGCCGACAATCCACAGCCGCCCGAAGCGATAACGCGCCATCACCTTCTCTTCGGCGACACTGCTCCAACTCGTGCCGGTAAAGGCGAAGTCGCGCGGCTGCACACCGAGATGCTGCTTTATCGTCGCATCACAAGTCTCCAGCTCCCACTGCAATTTCTCGCCCCCCGGATCCTCCGCGACCAGCGCCGAAAGGTTTGGATGCGTCACGGTATGCGCGCCGATATGCCAGCCTAAGTCCAATAACTCGCGCAACTCCTGCCAGGTCGCGGTTGTCTCACCATACCCCTCCGCGTCCGGATCCATCCAACCCGTATTGACGAAGAGGTTGCCGCTATAGCCATAGCGCGCGAGTATCTCGCAGACTTCATAGCGCATCGACTTGGCCGGATGGTCAAAATCAAACATAATCGGCCGCTCCGGCAAATTCCCACCCTGCCGCCAATCATCGAGCTGATTGTAATCAATTGAATTAAAACCCAACTCGTGCGCGATGTGCACTAACTGATTGAGATGTTCCATCGTCAGCGGGTATTCGCCATCGGGATTAATCCCGTGGCACATCGTAATCGGAATGCTCGTCATCTGCACCTTTCTTAGGCTACCACAAGGAACCGGCCGAAACGGTTAGATCCTGCATCGTCATGCCCGCCGCGTCGTCCGAGCACAAATACCGGGCCAAGCCGCCAATCTCGCTCGGTTCAATCAACCGACCCTGCGGATTGGCCGCCACGGCGTCGGCGATATACTGCTCACCTTCGCGCCCTTCCTGGTTTTGCGCGATATCGCCCATCCACTCGCGGCCGAATTTCGTATTAACCCAGGTCGGACTAATACTGTTGCAGGTCACCCCGTGCGGCGCGCCCTCCAACGCCACACAGCGCATCAGGCCGACGACCCCGGCCTTCGACGCGCAATACGCCCCCGAGGTCGGTGCGCCGACCGAAGCCGCCGTCGAGGCGATCAACACGATCCGCCCCCAGCCGCGTTCGAGCATGCCCGGCAAGATCCGCCGCACCATGCGGTACGTTCCGTTGAGGTTGACATCGATCACCCGGTGCCAAGCCGGGTCCGAGTGCCCTGCCATTTTCTCCTCGGCCGTTATGCCCGCGGCGTGCGCGAGAATATCCACCTGCCCGTAGTGCGCTGTCACCTGTTGGCAAAAAGCGTCGCACGAATCATCCGAGCTGACATCCAATTCCGCCGCCAAGCACCGCGCGCCCAAGGCTTCGACTTCCGCCTGCGCTTTATCGAGTTCATCGCGGACCGGCAAATTCGAAATTTCTCCCTCAGTCTTGGCCCCGCCATGCAATAACGAGCCCAACGCGATATCCGCCCCAGCTTCGGCCAGCGCCAACGCCATCGCCCGGCCCATACCCGACGCCCCCCCCGTCACCAGTGCAACGCGCCCCTTGAGCATCGCCATCAGTCTTTCTTTTGCGCGCCATGCGCCGCAATATGGCCGACCACTTCGTCGAGCTCCATCACATCCCCGAGATCGATGTCGATATCGAGCATATTGACCTCGTGCAATAGCTCGCAGCGCTCACCGACCGCCTGTTTTGGCACCACCACGCGAAAGGTATGTGCCGCGTCGCGGGCGGTCGCGTATATACAATGACTGGTACTCACCCCGGTGACGATCAGCGTATCAACACCGAGCGTAGTCAAATTCTCGTGCAAATTTGTATTTTTGAAGGCCGAGGCGTATTTCTTGCGGATGATCCGCTCGTCGTCGCGGCGTTCTAAACGAGGATCCAAGTCCATCAGTCCCGCGTCTTTTGGCGTAATAGTCGGTGTGCATTTGCGTTCGTGCGGCGTTAAAGGATCGGCCGGATCGTAGTCGTATGTCGTAAAAATTATCGGGATTCCAGCCGCCCGCGCGGCCTTGAGCAATACGCAGGTCGCCTCGACAATCGGGTCTACGTGGCTACCCATCGGCGGCTTATCCGGTTTGGTCCACCATAGCGCTAGGTCGATCACCACCAATGCCGGCTTCTGCCCAAAACCACCGCGCCCTCCCCACCCCATATCCAGATAGCGCTGCCGCAATTCTTCGATATGCGCCTTAAGCGGCCCCCTCAACTCGTCGGGGATCCGCAGTTTGGGTGATCCAAACGCCGGTGCCGCTTGCTGTGATTCAGTTGTCATATGCCACCTCCATCGACAGGGTTCAGCCCACAATATGCCACGGGTGTGATACGCTGGCAATGCACTGCTTGACATGCCTACCGCTGAACTTCATACTCCATCGGTAAAAGGGGAGTCAAATATGGCACAAGGATTTAATGTACCAGGCGTCGTCGAGCCCTTCGGTATCTTCTCCAGCGCCGCCTGGCAGCCCGAGGGGCGCGTTTTGCATATATCCGGCCACGTTTCGCAGGATGCCGCAGGCCGCACAGTCGGCAAAGGCGATATGGCCGCACAGACCCGACAGGTCCTGGAAAATATCCGCGATGTGTTAACCTCTGTCGGCGGCAACATGGCCGATATCACCAAAGTCACCGTCTTCGTTACCGATGTAGCTGAAATCGCCGAGATCCACACCGTGCGCTCCGAGTTTTTCTCAAAGCCCTATCCGGCCAGCACCCTAGTTCAGGTGGCGCAATTGATCGACCCCGACTGGCTGATCGAAATCGAAGCGGTCGCCGTTATACCGATAGACCGCATCAAAGACTCAGCAAATAAATAACCCCGGAATGCGATAATGGAAATACGAGATTACGGCACTACAGGCGCCAAGACCACCGCCCTCGGACTAGGCGGTGCCTTTCTCACCCATCGCTCCTTCGCCGATGGTGTAGCCACCGTGCGCAAGGCGTTGGACTTAGGCATTACCTACTTCGACACCTCTCCCATGTATTGCAGCGGCGCCTCACAGGCCGTGCTCGGCGAAGCTCTCGATGGCATCGACGGAGACTTCCTGCTCGCGACAAAACTTGGCTATTTCACCGAACCTTCCCGCTTCCATTCGCGCGAGGCCCTGATCACTCAGTTTGAAGAAAACCTGCGCCTTTTGCGCCGCGACCAAGTCGACACCCTGCAGTTGCACGAAGCCGACATGCACCACTGGTGGTCCGACGACGCAGCTTCATCGGACCGTATCTTGCCCGAGCATGACTATTCCTTCGACGACGCCCCGGCGCTGGCCGCCCTGCGTGAGCTCAAAGCATCCGGCCGCTGCCGCTTCATTGGTATCAGCGGCAACTCCGCCGACGATATGTCCCGCGTGCTGCAAAACACCACCGTCGACACTTTTCTTTTAGCCTTTAACTATGATCTTTTGCGCCGCGGCGCGCGGCAGGTATTGCCCATCGCTGGCGAGCGCGGTATCACCAAACTGATCGGCGCCATCTTCCAGCGCGGGCTCTCCCGCCCGCAACCCGAATTACTCGACGACCCGCCCAACTGGATGACGGCGGACCTAGTCGAAGGCTATCGCCGCGTCTACGCCTTGCAAAAAGAAAGCGGACTCTCTCTCGCCGCGATCGGCGTGCGCTATATGCTCGCGCAACCGGAACCCGATACCATCATTATCGGCGCAGCCAGCCCAGCGGAGATCGAAGAGTGTGTGCAAGCCGCTGAGCAGGGTCCATTGCCGGAGGATCTTTATCGAGAGATTGAAGTGCTGAGTACTGGCTAATTTAACTTCCGTATACGAACATCTCATCAGTTAAAGGAGACCTCCATGCGCATCGGCATTATGGGCGTGCATTACGGCCACATCGGCGGCATGTTCCAATCCGCCCAGGCTGCAGCAAACGGTGAAATCGTCGGTCTAGTCGAAGCAGACGACGCTCTCTACGAACGCTACGCCGCGCAAGCCAACATACCCCGCTTCAATAGCCTCGAAGAAATGCTCGCCGAAGCCGGCCCCGAGCTCGTGTTGGAAGGCCTGGTCCACGACAAAAAAGTCGCCCTGGTCGAGGCCTGCGCTAAAGCTGGCGTACACCTACTACTCGACAAACCCCTCTGCCGCACCCTTGACGACTGGGAACGTATCCAACAGGCGGTCTCTGCACATTCAATCGAACTCTCCATGTGGTTCACCTCGCGCAGCCACCCGCCCTTTATCGCCCTGCGCCGTGCCATCCTCGACGGCGAGCTCGGCGAGATCGCCAGCCTGATCTCCACCCACCCGCACAAAATGCGCCGCGAGACCGGCACACCCTGGTATTTCGACGCCAACATCTATACCGGTCCTTTCCACGACTTGGCCTGCCACGGCGTTGACCAAGTCCGTTGGCTCACCGGTGCCGAGTGTGTCGGCGTGCACGCCTTGCAAACCTGCAAGCGCTTCACCGACGAACCCCAGCTCAATGACCACGTACAGGCTTCGTTTCAGCTCAATGACCAATCGCTGGCCACCCTCACCGCCGACTGGCTCACCCCGCAAGAATCGCCTTCCTTCGGCGATACCCGCGTTATCGTCATGGGCACCGAAGGCTCGGCGCATCTGCGCGCCTACGCACAGGACGATCTGCTAATTGTCTCGAATAAACGCGGCGCTTACCAACCCGAAATGCCCGCCGGCACCGGCAAAACCTTCGTCGCCGACATGATCGACGCCATCGAACGCGGCGAAGAACTCTTCATCCCCACTCGCGATGTGCTCGCCACCGCCCAGGCTTGTTTGATCGCCCAGGAGTCGGCCAAACGCGGCGGTGAATTTCTCGAAATACCGGCGTTTGAATTATAAGGAGACGCAAAGTGAAAATCACCGATATCGAAGTCATCCCCATCGCTCCCAAGCTCGCCGCCCGCTACGCGACCCGCCGCGTCGACCTCTACGGCATCGATTTCCGCGTCGTATACAAGGTTCATACCGACGCCGGTGTTACCGGCTATGGCGACGTCCGCATGCGCCCGTGGGCAAACCCCTCGCGCGACGACCTCGCGCATCTCATCGGCAAAAGCCCCTTCGATTATATAAACGACAACCGCAATCTCGGCGGCACCGGCCTGCTCTGCGCGCTCTACGACGCGATGGGTAAAGCCCTCGATCTGCCGGTGCACAAACTACTCGGCCAGAAAAAACGCGACGCCATCCCCGTCGCCGCCTGGACCCGGCCCTGCGCGCCAAAAATATTCCGCGCAGAGATACAACGCGCCGCCAAAGAAGGGTATAGTGTCTTCAAAATCCACACCAGCAGCTACCACGACGTCTTCGAACAGACCCGGCTAGCCGCAGAAGTCGCCCCGGAGAGCTTCCGTATCCACTACGACTTCAATCACAACCGCAGCCTCGGCTCGGCCTTACCGATCATCAAAGAGCTGGAAAAAAACCATCCGATCGTCGGCTATATCGAAGACCCCCTAGACAAAAAAGACATCGACGGCTGGCAGCGATTGCGCCAACAAACCGACCTGCCGCTGATCATGCACGGCACGCCACTCGGCGGCATCCAGGAGATTATCTACGGCCTCGCCGATATGTATATGATCGGCGGCTCGCTCGAAGACACGATGGCCGCTGGCTGGGCTTGCGGCAAGGCCAATATCCAAGTCCTGCTACAATTCGAAGGCGGCACGCTCGGCAAGGCGATGGCGATGCATATGGCCTCGGTGCTGCCGACGCACACCGCACATTCGATCAACCTCGACGACCAATACGCCGAAGACTACACCACTGCGACGATCCCCGTAGTAGACGGCGCCTCACCTGTACCCAACGGCCCCGGCCTCGGCTTTGAGGTCGACGAAGAAGCGCTCGCCCGCCTAGCCGCGCAGACCATCATCGAAAAACCGCCGCACGTTGGTATCCTGCACATGCCCGGCGGCCACACCTACTACGGTCCGTCCTATATTTCCCCCACCCGCATCACCGGCCACCAGGAAGGTGTCGACCGCGGCTTCCGCTCCGAAATATGGGAGGACGACGGCTCAAGCGAATTCGCAAAAATCCATGACCGCGCCAAAAAAGAAGGCGTCTTCCGCGCCGATTGAAACGGAGATTGACCATGCACAAAAAAAAACATCTGCTCAACGACGCGCAGATGCAGGAGTTTATCAAGAACGGCTATATCACCCTGCAAACCGACCTACCGGACGAGTTCCACCGCGAAACCTATCAGCGCATCGAAGACGTCTTCGAAACCGAAGGTAATCCCGGTAATAATGTGCTGCCGCGCATCCCCGCGATCCAACGAGTATTAGACGAACCCAGAATCCACGGTGCCCTGCAGAGTATCCTCGGCCACAATTACTATCTGCACCCCCACCGCCACTGCCATTTCAATCCCGCCGGCAGCGAAGGCCAGAACATGCACAAAGACTCCTGGTCCAAACGCCATCACCGCGTCCGCTGGGCCATGGCATTCTACTACCCACAAGACACGCCGGTCGAACTAGGCCCGACCGGCATTATACCCGGTAGCCAGTACCACAATAGCAAACCCAGCGATGATCTGCCCGGCGAGGTCCCGCTCATCGGAGCGGCCGGCACAGTAGTCCTAGTCCATTACGACCTCTGGCACCGCGCGATGCCCAATATGAGTCAAGATCGCCGCTATATGGTGAAGTTTCTTTTTACCCGCCTTGAAGAGCCCGACGGACCGAGTTGGGATACGGCGGGCGATGCTTGGCCGCAAGAGAATGACTTGCGGCAGCCCCTCTGGCAAAGCATGTGGGATTGGCACCGGGGCAACACTAGTCCATTGGCCAATGGCGGCGATATCAAAGCCTTGCTCGACCCCCACGAAGCCACCGCACTGCAAGCGACCTACCGCCTCGACGAGCGCGCCATACCCGCCCTGATCGACCTGCTCGCCGACGAGACCGACACCGTGCGCATGAACGCCGGCTACGCCCTCAACGCCATCGGCAAAGCGGCCGTGCCCGCCCTGATCGAGGCTTGCAGCGATACACGCGAAATCCTACGCGCTCAGGCCGCCGACGCCCTCGGAGATCTTGGGCGTCAAGCCACGGAAGCTTCCTCAACTCTAATCAACCTACTCGCCGATTGTTCGCATGCCGTCCGCCGCAATGCCATCGACGCGCTCGGCGTGATCGCCAACGCCCCCGAAACGGCCACCGCCCTAGCGCCGAGCCTCACCGATGACGACGAATGGATCCGCCGCAATGCGGCCTTAGCCCTCTTGCGTCTCGGACCACAGGCCGCCCTGGCCACCACCGATCTTGTCACGGCCCTCAACAGCGACAATCGCTACGTCAGCGGCAAAGCGGCGCAAACGCTCAAACGCATCAAAACCCCTGAGGCCCAGGATCTGCTAATGGACCACCTCTTCACCGCCCGCTGGTGTCCCGAAACTAGCGCGGCCAGCCGCCACTAATAATGAAAATAACCCGCGTCGAAACGATCCCCGTCGAGGTCCCGCTCAAAGAGGGCCTGACCACTAAAACCGCCGGCGGCGAGCACGTTGTCTCGCCCTATGTAATCATTCGCATCCACACCGACAGCGAACTTGTCGGCCTCGGCGAAGCGACCCTCTCACCGCGCTGGAGCGGCGAAACCAGTCCCGGCTGCGTCGCCGCCATTGAAGGGCTCATCGGCCCTGCGCTCATCGGCGAAGACCCCACCGCCCTCACCCACTTGCGCAAAAAAGTCGACGGCACCATCCGCTTTAATCCCTTCGCCAAAGCCGCGATCGAAATGGCGCTATGGGACCTGGCGGGCAAAGCCACCGCGCAACCCGTCTACCAGTTGCTCGGCGGCAAGGTCCGCGAAGAGCTGCCGATGAAAATGGTCGTCGGCGCCTTCCCCGTGCCGCAAGCCGTCGCCCTCGCCGAGCGCTTTCTCGAATGGGGTGCAAAAAACCTCAAAGTCAAAGTCGGCCTAAACCCTGAAGAAGACATCGCCCGTGTCCGAGCCGTACGACAAGCCGCCGGTCCGGACATCGCCATCGGCATCGACGCCAACCAGGGCTGGGACCTGAGCACCGCCCGTCGCTGCCTAGCCGATCTCTCAAATTGCAATCTGTGTTTCGCCGAACAGCCGGTACCCGTCACCGACCCGCAAGACCTGGTCCGCCTGCGCGCCGATACCCATGTGCCCATTATGGCCGACGAAAGCGTCTTCACTCTGCAAGACGCCCGCCACCTGACCATGATCGGCGCCGCCGACATTCTCAGCGTATACCCCGGCAAACACGCCGGCATCGCCGCGACCCGCGAAATCGCCCACCTGGCCAAAGCCGCCGGCATCGTCTGTTCAATGGGCTCCAACCTCGAATTGGGCATCGCCACCGCCGCCATGCTGCATATCGGTATCGCCGAACCAGCGATCGACAGCGAGCGCTATCCCGGCGACTTCCTCGGGCCCCTCTACCACCAAGCCGACCTGCTGACCGAGCCGCTCCCCCTCGGGCCCACCGCAGCCCGCGTCCCCGAGGGGCCGGGTCTTGGTGTCGAGCTCGACGAAGAACAACTCGACCGCTACCGCGACGCCTCCGGTCGCGCAACACAATTGGGCTAAAGCATGCTGCGCATCGAAACACACGGCCCTGCCCGCCAACGCGGCCAACAACAAGGCGAAGCCGTGCGCAACCTCGCCTTACCCTGGATCGACCGGCGCTTGCATGAATTGCAACAGCGCTACCAGGCCACCTCGCGCGGTATATTGCTCGAAAAAATCCGACCTCAAATGGGGATCTGGCGTATAGAAGAAGAGAAACTCTACCCGCAAAGCGTCGAAGAATGCACGGGCTTGGCCGCCGGTCTCGGGCTCGACGAAGAAACCTACTCCGCCTTGACCTTCTACCACCGGCTCGGCAGCCACCTACCCCAGTGTACGGTGGTTGGCACACGCGATGCACAAGGCCGACCGTTGATCGGCAAAACCGACGACATCGGCCACGAGGACCTCGGTATGAATATTCTCGAAACAACCCGGCCCGATCACGGCTACGCGCACCGGCATTTCCATTTCGCCGGCACCCTCTGGACCATCGCCGGCATCAACGAGTGCGGTCTGAGCATCGGCATGACCGGCATTCCCGGCCCATTGCGCGACAAAGGCCTGTTCTCGCTCACCGCACTGCATACGATACTGCCCGCTTGCGCCAACGTTGAAGAAGCCATCGTCCATATCCGTGCGCTACAGCTCAACGCCTATGGTTTCAGCCTGATGCTCGGCGATGCGCAGGGCCATTTGACACTGATAGAAAAAACGAGCGCGGGCATGGTCGTGCTCGATCCTGAGAATATCCCATTAGCCCACACCAACCACATTCTCGACCCCGATTTCGCCGAGCAAAACCCCGCACAGCACCAATCAATCCACAACAACGGCCAGCGCCGCCTTGCCACCACACACGCATTGCTCGCAGCCGATGTAGGCCCCGACCAGATTCTTTGCAATAGAGCAGCGACCGGCCCCATCTGCCAGCGCGGCGAGGACGACCTGCACACAGATTTCGCGGTGATTTTTTCGCCGATGGAAAAAACACTGCACTTGTGGCCCGGTTATCCGGACCAGGTGGTCGTAGAGACGCTAGCCGTATAAAGATCGCGATACACGTGGTGAACCTCGGCGCAAAAAATGCAGTGCGACCTTCTTCTTTATCGCAAGGTCATCGGTCGAAGAATGCGCCCATACGGTCTCTCGCAAATCTTCCGGCAGGTCCTGCCATAATTCAGACCAATCGACTGACGCATCGAACAACATCGAGGCTCCCCGTCCCAGCCCCCTGAATTCGCTGCTTTACGGCTGCCGCAAGATGCGATGCCGAGCAAAACCGCCATGCTGCAGATCGCATAGATTATCACGTCTATTCCTTGCACAAAACCTATACCGTCACATAAATCGGACTCGCCCACGCCTTGGCCCCATCGGTCTGCACCACCCGTACCCAATAAGGGTGGCATCCAGCCGGTAGCTCCTCCTCCTGAAAACAAAACTCAACCGCACTCCCCACCCCCAAAGGCTCACGCTCGAAAACTACTTGTATATCGATGCCACCGGCCTCCACTACCACCGGCCCCGCGGCGATCTCGCCCAGCGAAACCGTATGTTGCACCACCGGCGTGTCAAAGCTCAGTAGCGCGTCGTCCGGCGCATCCAATTCCAATACCACTCCATCGGCATCCCCCGTCGTCACCGACTGCCAGGTCACCGACTGTTCGCTTGTTTCTGCAATCCCCTCCGACGCCGAATCAAAGGCATAGCCTTCCACTGCCAAAATCTGGCCACGATCAAGCGTTAATCCGCCATCCCAACACACCAGGCGATTCCGCGCGCGAATTCGCTGCCCCGACCAAGCCACCCGCACGCGATCCTCCGCCCGCGCGATCTCTTCCGGATAGCTATACACCTGCTCTAACCCGCGAAAGACATCGACCCGCTCGATCGGCGCGGTCCCCCATACCTTGACTGCAATTTTTGGTGGTCCATCCGCTATAAACTCCGCCCCCATTGGCTGCCCGTCTGCCGTAACTTCCAGGCGGATGCGCTGTCCCGTCGTGCCATAACAACGCCGTGCCTTCAACGCCTTCCACAACCCCTCGCGCGTCAATTCTTCCGCCCAGATACAGGTCAAGCCGCCATAGACCCCAAAGGACCCGCTGCCCGGATGTGCCGCGCCAGGCCGCCCCTTGTGGTCGTCGCTACCGGCTGTAAAACCCACGCGGTAACCCTTCTCTAGCGCTTCGCGCAAAAACCACTCGAACTCCCCCCACTCCGAATACACCTCGACTACCGCTTCCAAACGCGGATCGTGCCAATTCAAATTGGCGTAGCGCCCGCCGACATGCGGCACCAAGAGCGCGTCCACATCGCGCAGAGCGCGGTACAAATCCGTCACGTGCGTGCAATCGCCGTCTACATCCGACTTATCCTCAATCAACACATGGCTCGAACGATGCAATGGCCCGTCATCGCCGGGATAATAGACATTGTGGTCGCCGCCCAAGGGCGTATTGCCCGACCACTCCCAACCGACATAGGCGACAAAACGCCCCGGATCGTTCTGCGCGTTGGCCTGCCCACGAATTTCTTGCCAAACCTCTTGGGTGATCTGGAAATCGTTGCCCTGGTGCCCGACAAAATCGACCAGCGCGCTCTCGCGCGCGAAGCGAAAATACGAGGAGACCGGATTGGTCCCCACCGTCTCTTCGCTTTGTCCGTGCAAATCGCCCCAAAAGGGTTGCACCGCCTGGTGCTCAACCACACATACTAGCGGATTGCCCTGCGCCCGCATATCCCCGGATCGATCCTCCACGCAGGCCCGATACACGCCGACCTCGGGCGCCTTGACACCCTCGAAGCGCTTCACCCCCTGATGCTCGGCCGTGAAACGAAATACCTCCGGCAACCCGATCAGCCCGCCGCCGTCAATATGCACCTCGCCCCCATAGGCCCGGCTCGGATTCCCCCACACATCTTCGGCCTTAACACCAACCCAGGTCTCTTCCCCGGGGGCCGTTTCCGACGGCCCGACAACCACTAGCGTATGCGCCGGACCACTAACAATCTCGACGCTCGGCGAGGGCACCCGCTGGTAAACCCAGGTTCCACACCAATCGACCGCCACGCGAAACTCAAAAGCTTCCTTGCAAAAGGTCTGCGCACGAATGCCCGGACCGCCGCCCGACCGATCACCCAACGTCAACGTTACGGTATCCCCTGCGGCAAGCGAGTCATCGAGCACGTCGATCGTCACGCACAGCCGCCAGGGCCGCACATAGCGCTGCTTCTCGAATTTCGGTCGGAGCGTAACCGGCCCAGTCGTCGAAACCGTGGCATACCCCGGTGCCTGCGGATCGCTAAATTGCGGCGCCTGCCAGTCGCTGACATCGCGCCAGGCGATCTTGATCACCCCGCCGTCGTCGACACCGTAGCGCCCCGCGTGATAGGTTATCCGCCAAGTGCCCGTCTCGCCAGCAACCACCGATCCCTCCGGGTCAATCTCCGCCCAGCCGTAGAGCGCCTCCGCCTCTGTCATCTCGTTATCCTTATCGTTTATAAGCAGACTAAACTGCAAGTAGCAGATTGTAGCCCTGCAACATAATTAAAATGCGAAAGCAATCTTTTACGATCTTATATATTACCCTCTAAGAATAAACAATATACCTGTGATAGTCCGCGAAGAAAACGCCATTTCACCCAAACCCGGCTCTCTCAAAAAGAGAGTATCCATATGGAAAATTAGCGCATTGTTTGTGCTTAGGATGAGGTATTCATTCTGGAAATTGCTTCCGAATCTTGCCGATACCAGACAGGTAAAGAGCATAGCGGTAAACCCCTCTACGGACCCGTTGGCCTATGTGCAGGGCGAAGGTGGATATTGGTGGGCGGAGAATATTCATTTTTTCACCCCGAGGATGCATTGCATTTTCCCAGAAAGCATTTGTGCAAAATCAGGCGGGTGGGTAACAAAGACTAATCTTATTCCACCCCGCAGTCTACTTGCGGCGACCGCGCCTCTCGTGACCAAACATTGCAGGCTTGCATGGTTTCTGCCTGCCCCTACAAACACTATGTTTAACAACATTCTACACGAATTGATGGGCGGTAGCCTCCACTCCTTCTTTCACACATCGTGAGCAAGTCTCTGACGTCAACTGAATACCCCTGAGATGATATTGCTATGATACCAGGACATTCCACTATCAAAAACACGATTACAGCAATTCTGGTTTACAGCACGTTCGCGTGCCTCGGTATGGAAGCAACGGGGGAAACGGGCAACCACATCGTTGTGCGCGTAGACCGAACCACTCGAGACTGGTCAGATCTGGCAATGGGTCCGCCTTCCGCGAGCGATGACGCCGACAGGGCCCAAAACCCGCGCACTGAGTTCCGCTTTGTATCTGGCTACGGGAAGCCACATACCGACGCGGGTTCATCTGGAAACACGCTGCCGAGATTGAACAACGGAAGATTCCCCACCAGCGGCGATGATCCAGCCAACAACACCTGGTTTGATACCAAGGGAAATTCCCGCATCGTGGTGGATCTTGGAAGGAGCATTGCGCTCGCCCGCATCAACGTCTATTCGTGGCATTCAGGTGCGCTTTCCCCACAACGATATTCTCTGTGGGGATCGAATAGTGGGACGACCCCCGATAATGGGACGAGCGATCTCTCCCGGTCATGGAATGAGATTGCCATTGTGGACACTCGTTCCCTCGGCGATGGAGGCAAGCACGGTTCGAGCATCAATTCAGGCGACGGTGCCATCGGCCAGTATCGTTACCTGCTCTTTGAGTTTCCCGCAAATCGCCCCGACTGGAATCGAAGCGGATTCATCTCGGAGATCGATATCTTTGGACAAGGTAGGGCCCTGGCAGAAATCGTAGTCAAGAACCGACGTGCAGGAGTTCAGACGCTGAAGTTTGGAAACATCCTTCACTCAAAACCATTGAAGAACGATACCCCGTTCCTCATTGCGGGGCCGAAGCTATATGAATACGGAGCAATGGACGGGTCCTTCCCGCCAGTGGGCAGGCAGAATGGGGAACAGGGCGGTGTTTGGTGTCATCCCATTAAGCTGCTTGATGCTTTCGAGATCGAAGTTTTGGAGGACGGACAACCCTCCTGGAAATTGGTTGACCCATCGCAATTCGAACACGGGTTCGCAACCGCCACATTCCACTTCGATCAAAACGGTCTAGAGGCGATTCGGCAGGACTTTGTGCCGGAAAAAGAAGCGGCGCTGGTCTCCTCGCTCACTCTTCGCAATGTGACAAACGAGCCACGCAAAGTAACTGTTCGTTTTAGAGGATCCGTGGACATTCGTCCCAGCTACGAATCCCGGCTTCCCAACGGTCCGGACATCATCGAATACCGGGACCGTCTAATCACTGCACTCGATTCGGAGATGGCCGGAAAATGGGGAATGGTCTTTGGTGCCGACCGCTCGCCAGCAAGCCATCGAGTCGAAGACAATGATGGGGTTTTGACTTACCCGTTGAACCTTCCAGTCAACGGAAGCGTTACCCTGCGCTTTGTGATCGTGGGAGAACATCTCACCGGTATCGATGGCGCCAGGTCACGATTTGAATCCATCATTGAGCACGTGCCTAAATTGCTGGCGGACAAAGAGAATCTCTATCGCGAGCAAATCCTCGAAGGCGTGAAATTCTCTTCCTCTGATTCAACAATGAACGATGCCTTCTACAGTGCCAAGGCCAACGTGATGATGTCAGTAATGGATCTCCGGCCTGGTTACCCTGCGCCGTTCCTAGCTGCCGGTTTCCCGATCTATACCTGGTTGTTTGGTTGTGACAGTCTTTACTCGACCGCTGGCGTTACGGCTGGTGGATTTAAAACGGCGTCTCGCCACACTCTGGAATGCCTGCTGCACTTTGCCAGCTTGAACAAGTTTGGAGCACACGAGGTGGCCAGCAATGGAAGACTTTTGGGTTGGGATCATGTGCAAGAAACGCCACAGCTCGTTCTCGCCATTTGGAATCACTATCAGTGGACCGGCGATCGGAGTTTTCTCGAGCAAGCCTACCCGGTCTGTCGGGAGATCATTGCCCACGCGTTGGCGAACGCAGACAAAGATCACGATGGGTATCTCGAGGGAGCCGGCTTGATGGAGCAATCTGGCATGGGACCCGAGCGAATCTCCTCTGTCTGCTACCTCTATGCCGCCTACGAGAGCCTGGCGAACATGGCCGAATCACTGAATGACACCGGTGCAGGAGAAAACCGACGTCGGGCCACCGAGCTACAGCGGAGTTTCAATCGAGACTGGTGGAACTCCAAAGAACAGATGTGGGCGTGCTCGCTGCGAGAGGACGGTTCGCTTACGATGGATAATTTCTGGGCCGTTGTTTTGCCGCAGCAAGTAGGGATTGCGGACCGGGACAAGGCACTCGTCGCACTCGATCGAATTGAGAACGAATGGGTTAACAACGAGTGGGGTTTCGTTGCGCAATGGAAATCAAAGGTCACTGGAGACGGCGTAGGTATTGTGCACAATAATGTATTGGCCCAGACAGCGTTCGCGTACGGAAAACCAGACCTGGGATGGAAGTTAATGAAGCTATCAGCGAAGGCCCCACTTGAGGAACGAATGCTGGGCGCGTTTGATGAGACCACACCCGGAGGGGGAGATCTAATGCAGCTCTGGTCATTCGGACCGTTCTTGGAAAATGTTGTTGTGGGCCTCGCAGGTATCCACCCACAAGCAGGTCCGCACCATATCGATCTGTTCCCACAACTTCCCAGCGGTCTGGACTGGTTTAAGTTGGTCGATTGCGACGTCGGTGATCACAAGATTGCTCTGGAACATCGAAGAACCGACGAAGGCGTCACCACTACCGTCGAACATGTCGAAGGCGGCGCGCCTATTTTTGGCACATTCTGGTTATCTGGCGGAACAACAAAGATCGTCACGTTGAACGGTCGCACCATTACACTGACTAACCGCCGAACAGCGCTCTCATCGATAGAACTGCCTTCTTTAAACTATGAGATCCGTCCAGGCCAGACACTCGTCATCACACGAACTGAAGATCTTACTGCGCCTGAAACTTTCCCCGAAACGAACCAGCGTCCAAAATTCACGAAACAACCCAAAGGCGCGATGAGCCCATGAATCCATCCGCAGTCTC
>JABHFS010000023.1 GCA_018672475.1 Gemmatimonadota bacterium
CCGGCCGCTACCGCGGCTACCACAAACCGATCATGGTCGCCGGCGGCGTCGGCCTGATCGACGAGCAGCACGTCGAAAAGCAGACCCCCGGCCCGGGCGACTATGTCATCCAGCTCGGCGGTCCGGCGATGCTTATAGGCCTGGGCGGCGGCGCCGCGTCGAGCATGGACACCGGCTCCAACCTCGAAGACCTCGATTTCGCCTCGGTCCAACGCGATAACCCCGAGATGGAACGCCGCTGCCAAGAACTAATCAGCCGCTGCATATCGCTCGGTGACGAAAATCCCATTGTCACCATCCACGATATCGGCGCCGGCGGCCTGTCCAATGGCTGCCCCGAGTTAGTCGAGGACGTCGGCGCGCGTTTCGATCTGCGCGCGATTCTCAACGACGACCCCGGTATGAGCCCGATGCAGATCTGGTGCAACGAGGCGCAGGAGCGCTACGTGCTGGTCATCGGCCGCGACGACCTAGACCGCTTCACCGTATTAGCCGAGCGCGAACGCTGCCTTTTCGCCGTCATCGGCGAAGTAACGGGCGACGGCAAGCTCAACCTCGACGACCCGCTGCTCGACGACAAACCCATCGACGACCTCGATCTGGCCGTGCTTTTGGGTAAACCGCCGAAAATGTTACGCGATGTCGCCCACCTCAGCGAATCGCACGCACCGCTCGACCTCCGGACCATCTCCATCACCGACGCTGTCGAGCGCGTCTTGCGCTTCCCAGCCGTGGCCGCCAAAACCTTCCTGATCACCATCACCGACCGCACCGTCACCGGCCTGATCGCCCGCGACCAGATGGTCGGCCCCCACCAGGTCCCCGTCTCCGATTATGGTATGACCTGCCACTCTTTCCAAGGCCACACCGGCACGGCGATGGCCATCGGCGAACGAACGCCGCTCGCCCTGGTCGACGCCCCAACCTCCGGTCGCATGGCCGTCGCCGAAGCAATCAGCAATATCGCCGCCGCCCATATCGGCCCCATTCACCATATCAAACTTTCAGGCAACTGGATGTGTGCCTGCGGCGAAGAGGGCGAGGATGCCGCCCTCTACGACACCGTACAGACCGTGGGTATGGAATTCTGCCCCGAATTGGGTGTCTCGATACCGGTGGGCAAGGACTCATTGTCGATGCGCGCCATCTGGGAAGATTCCCAAGGGACCGCGCACAAAATCGTCGCGCCGCTCAGTCTAGTCGTCTCGGCCTTCGCCCCGGTCGAGGAT
Organism: Gemmatimonadota bacterium; assembly: GCA_018672475.1. Taxonomy (GTDB): domain Bacteria; phylum Latescibacterota; class UBA2968; order UBA8231; family UBA8231. Next base: position 1,230 of record JABHFS010000023.1, read on the forward strand.
ACCCGCCGCGCCGTCACCCCCGACCTGAAAAAAGAACCCGACACCCGTCTATTGCTCGTCGACTTGGGCCGCGGACAAAACCGCCTCGGCGGATCCTGCCTCGCCCAAACCCACAACCAACTCGGCGACCATATCCCGGATATCGCCCCCGGCGACCTGCGCCATTTCTACAACGCCATACAAGACCTGCTCAGCCAGAGCCTTATCCTCGCCTATCACGACCGCTCCGACGGCGGCCTCTTCACCACCGTCGCCGAAATGGCCTTCGCCGGCCGCACCGGCGTTGACCTCGACCTCAATGGACTCGGGGACGATGCGCTCGCGGCGCTCTTTTCCGAAGAAATCGGTGCCGTGATCCAGTACCGCACCGGTGACGAAGAGACCGTGCTCGCCGCCTTCGCGCAACAGCAAATAGGCGAACTCGCCCATATCATCGGCGCCCCGAGCAACGATTTGCAATTGCGCATAACTAGTCATCGCGAGATGCTCTACACCGCTTCCATACTCGATCTGCACGCCACCTGGTCCGAACTCACCTACCGCATGCAGGCCCATCGCGACAACCCCGACTGCGCCCGCGAGGAATACGAGGCCATCGCCGACGAGCAAGACCCCGGCCTAAACTTCCATCGCACCTACGAAACCGCTCCTTCGGTGATTACTCGGACTCGTCCAAGGATCGCCGCCCTAAGGGAGCAAGGTGTCAACGGCCAGGTAGAAATGGCCGCCGCCTTCGACGCGGCCGGTTTCGAGTCCGTCGACGTGACGATGACCGACCTGATCGAAGAACGCACCGATCTCGGTCAGTTCCACGGCCTAGTCGCCTGCGGCGGCTTCAGCTATGGCGATGTATTGGGCGCCGGCGCCGGTTGGGCGCGTTCGGTGCTTTTCCACGGTAAATTACGCGATCAGTTTACAGCCTTCTTCGAACGCCCTGAGACCTTTTCTTTGGGCGTTTGCAATGGCTGCCAGATGCTCTCGCACCTCAAAGAGTTGATTCCCGGCGCAGAAAACTGGCCAAAATTCCTGCGCAACCGCTCCGAGCAATTCGAAGCGCGACTGGTTACCGTCGAGGTCCTGGAGAGCAATTCGGTGTTCCTAAAAGGCATGGCCGGGTCGCGTCTACCCATCGCCGTCGCGCACGGCGAAGGCCGCGTCGAATTCACCGAAGACCAGGACTTGCACACCGCTCGCGCGCAAAACCAGCTCTGCCTGCGCTATGTCGACAACAGCGGCGCACCCGCCGACCGCTACCCATTAAACCCCAATGGCTCCCCCGAGGGCCTCACTGCACTCTCCAGCGCCGACGGCCGCGCCACCATCATGATGCCGCACCCGGAGCGTGTCTTCCGCAATGTGCAGCTTTCCTGGCGGCCAACGGCATGGGCCGGCGAGGAAGGCCCATGGCTCAAGCTTTTCCAGAACGCACGCGCTTTCGCGGACGGCAACTAGCGCAGTCAGGTAATAACGGGATGGGTTAACCAGAGCCTATTCGCCCTGGTTAGCCCACCGCACAATCAGCACAATCAACATCGCCCGCTGGACAACACTCCAGCGGGCCTTTTTTTGTAGCTCCACACCATAAGAGAGACCGCCGATATACCGAATCCAGCCCGCGCTTTGCCGATGATTGCAACGAAGTCGAAAGCTTGGATTGATCCCGCCGAAGCCGCTGAACTCTGGCATGCGCCTCATTCATCCAAACCGCGCTACAATCCTCTACGGCGGACTAAGCTGCGCGTTCTCCTGGTTCCTATTCGGTGACCTAGCCGGTCTCGCTCTGCGGACGCACACCCTCGGACCTTGGTTTAGCGCGGGCACGCATGCTCGACCACCAGAGCGCCATCGAGGCCGATCAACAAGCCCTTCATTACGCCCCCATCATGCAATAGCATTTTACGGACGGATCATATCCCATCTTATCTTGGGCCAGACCGACAAAGCGAGCCGCTACTATCAAACGCTCCTTACCTTCGATGTGATACTCACCGCAGAGCTATCCGAGCATTTTTGATACTTCCTTTCTTGACGCCATTCCGGCTTAACACCAAACTATACACCCGAATCACTGCAAATCTAACTACGCCAGGAGCATCCATGATTACACCCATCCGCTGGGGCATTCTCGGCCCGGGCAGCATCGCCAACCAGTTCGCCAAAGGCCTGCAGGCCGCCCCTGACGGCCAATTGGTCGCGGTCGGTTCGCGCGACCTGCAACGCGCCGAGGCCTTCGCCGAGCAATACGACGCCCCGAATCGCCACGGTTCCTACGAAGAATTGGTCGCCGACCCCGAAGTCGACGCCATCTACGTCGCCACACCGCACCCTTTCCACAAAGAAAACTCGATCCTCTGCCTCGAAGCCGGCAAGGCCGTTCTTTGCGAGAAACCCTTCACCGTCAACGCCGCCGAAGCCGCTGAAATCGTCGCCGTCGCGCGCGCTAAAAAGGTCTTCCTTATGGAGGCCATGTGGAGCCGCTACCTACCGATCATCGTGCAGGTGCGCAAGTGGCTCGATGAGGGCGCCATCGGAGAACCACTACAAGTCAACGCCGACTTCGGCTTCCGCGCCGGCGTCAACCCTGAAGGCCGCCTGTTCAGCCCCGCGTTGGCCGGCGGCGCACTGCTCGACGTCGGTATCTACGTCGTCTCCTTCGCCGCGATGGTACTCGGCTCAGATCCCGAACAGATCGCCGCCACCGCACATATCGGCGAAACCGGTGTCGACGAAAACACCGGCATCCTCCTGCGCTACAAAAACGGCGCGGTCGCCACGCTCTCGTGCGCAGTGCGCGCCTCCTCGCCGCATATGGCGCGTATCGTCGGCAGCGAAGGCACCATCTGCGTCGCTCCCTCCTGGTGGAAAGGCGAAGCCGCCACGCTCAAGGCCGGCGACCGGGAGGAAGCCATCGAATTACCGCTCGCCGGCAATGGCTACAACTACGAGGCCCAGGAAGTTGCCCGCTGCCTCGCCACAGGCGAGCTTGAAAGCCCGGTCATGCCGCTCGACGAAACCGTCGCGCTGATGCGCATCCTCGACGAGGCCCGTACGCAAATCGGCCTGAAATACCCCATGGAATAAGAGGCGATACAAATGGAATACAGCAGCGTTGCAGGTATCGAAAAGAAGATCTCACGGCTGGTCCAGGGCTGCATCATGCTCACCTGCCAGAAGCAAGAAGAAGGTTTTGCCCTCTTGGACGCGGCCCGTGCCGCCGGTATCACCGCCTACGACACCGGCCATATCTACGGCGGCGGTGACTGCGACCGCATGCTCGGTCTATGGATGGAAGCGCGCGGCAACCGAGACGAAGCCGTCATCATCGGCAAGGGCGCACACCTCAACCAGGACCGCAACCGCGTCACCCCCTACGATATCGCCTCTGATATGGCCGACAGCTTAGTGCGCCTGCGCTCCGATTATATCGACCTCTATCTACTGCACCGCGACGACCCGTCCGTGCCGGTCGGCCCTATAGTCGACACACTCAACGAGCACCACGCCGCCGGCCGAATCCACGCCTTCGGCGGCTCCAACTGGACCCCGGAGCGCATCGCCGAGGCCAACGAATACGCACACAAGCACAATCTGGTGCCCTTTGCCGTTTCTAGCCCGAACTTCAGCCTCGCCGAGCAATTCGAAGAACCGTGGACCGATTGCCTTTCGATCTCCGGTCCCTCGCAAGCCAGCGATCGCCAGGCCTACGCCGCTATGGACATGCCGCTCTTCACCTGGTCGAGCGTCGCTCGCGGTTTCTTCTCCGGCAAAATTACCAGCGCCAACGCCGAAGAAGTGCGCGATCAATTCGACGGCTCAATGCCCAAATCATATTATCACGAGGACAACTTCAAACGCCTCGACCGCGCCTGGGCCTTAGCAGAAGAAAAAGACCTTTCGGTGCCGCAGATCGCCCTCGCCTACGTGCTCAGCTATCCGCTCAATATCCACGCCCTCGTCGGCAGCGCTAACGCCGATGAGGTCGCCTCTAATGAACAGGCATTGGCCACACGTCTAAGCGATGCCGAAATGGCCTGGCTCGATCTGCGCAGCGAGGAGCGCTAATAATGAGCAAGCGCCCAAACATCGTCGTGCTGATGTCCGACCAACAGCGTCTCGACACCGTCGGCTGCTACGGCCTCAACGACATTTGCAAAACGCCCAATATAGATGCCTTGGCCGAACGCGGCGTGCGTTTCGATGCCGCGTTCACCCCCACCGCTATCTGCTCGCCTGCGCGCGCTTCCTTCTACACTGGCCTCTACCCGCACAAACACGGCGTCACCGGTAATGGTCTGTGCATCAACGAAGACGTGCAAGGCGTCAACCACTATCTCGATGAAGTCGGTTATCGCTGCGGTTATGCCGGTAAGTGGCACGTCGACGAAGAAACCGGCCCCTCTGGTTACGGATTCACCGGCCAAGATTTTATGGGCTACGCCTTTCCCGGCTCCGGCCTCCTGCCCGGCCTGCAATTCGGCGCCAAACCGCACGGCCACAACCCCTACGCCGACTATCTCAAGGAGCGTGGCTTCGACCCGCCGCCCAACGTTACCAACCGCTATGTCGGCACCAATCCTTCCAACCAGGCCCAGGAGATGTTCGCGCTGCACGACGGGCCGGTCGAATCCTGCATCGAATATTTTGTCGCCGAAGAAGCCAATCGCGTACTCGACGAAATCGCCACCGACGACGAACCGTTCTTCCTCTGGGCCAACTTCTGGGGTCCGCACAGCCCCTCGCTAGTACCCGAGCCGTATTATTCTATGTACGAGCCCAAGGACATCCGCGAACACCCCAGCTACAAGGAGACCTTTGAGGGCAAGCCCTATCGCCAACAATTGATTGAAAAATTATGGGGGTTGGGCGACTACGGTTGGGAGGGTTTCCAGGAGATCGGCGCGCGCTACTTCGGCCACTGCACCCTACTCGACGATATGGTCGGCCGCGTCGTCGCCCATCTGGAAAAACTCGGCGTGCTCGACAATACCATTATCGTCTACACCGCCGACCACGGCGACTGCATGGGTGCGCACAAGCTGATCGAAAAGGGCGAGTTCATGTATGATGAGATCTACCGTATCCCTCTCGTCATCGCCCACCCCGATTGCCAAGCGCCAGGCACCGCCTGCGACGAGTTCGTCTACTTGCAGGAGGTAATGCTCTCAGCCCTCGACGCCGCCGGCCGCGAAGTCCCGGCCCATCTCGACGGGCAATCCTTCCTGCCCGCCATCGAGGGGCGGGCCTACCAAAACGGCCGCGAGGAAGTCTACTGTGTTTTCGACCGCCACTTCACCGTCGCCAACCAGCGCATGGTCCGCACCCGCGACCATCAGTTTACCTTCAACTCCGGTGACCCGGGCGAGCTCTACGATCTGCAAAAAGACCCCTACCAGCTCGACAATCGCTACGGCGATCCTGCCTATGAGAAGGTACGGCAGGATTTAATCAGCCGTATGGATCGGTATATGCAGGAGTTGGACGATCCGTTACACGGGTGGTTCGGGCGAATCAAAGACGCGTACTAGGCCTATTTATTGGTGGGGTGTAATGCGGTCGAAGGCGGGTAGGGTATCACCTTCCGGATAAATCACAGTAAGACCCTCATGCGGGCACTCTATGGGCGGGCTTGTTCACCCCGGCGTACTCTGGGCTGAATGCGGGTCGCATGCACATCGAGCGGGGCCTAAACCGGGGTAATTTATCCTGCGGGCCATGCCCTACCCGCTCGCGCCGTTCGCCGAATAAATATACCTGTAGTGCTTTTAAAGCGGCCGGTATTTTCGCTCGCACCGAGAGAAAATACCCCAAGTAATGTCAATCCGCAGAGACATGCCCACTCGCACCCCGCCAAACCCTAATTTTATCGTCACCGCTAATAAATACGCCGACACTCCTTTTTACTACCCGCCCATCACCTGCATCACTTCTTCAGCAATCACCAAATGCCCCGCCCGATTCGGATGCACCGGTTCCGGACAAAAAACCTCCGCATCGCGGAATTGCAAATGCCGCTGAAATATCTCGTGCAATCGAACAATTCTCGCTCCGTATTTCTCACTCAACGCTTCTACCGTCTCGATATAACGCGGCAACAATTCCAGCACCTGACTCCTCAAGGTCTGCCGCGAATTATCCCGTGAGATATAAAAGGGCGAAATCAACACTAACGGACAGCCTAACTCCTGCTTCGTCAACGCCAACACCTCATCGTAACGTTCGGCGAATAATTCCGGAGACACCCCACCGTCTGCACCGCGCAGATGGCTGTGCAAATCGTTGATGCCAATTTTGATCGACAATCGGTCGGGCTTGTGGAAAAGCACGTCGTCGCGCCAGCGCTCACTAAGATCAGTGATCTTATTACCGCCGATGCCCTTATTGATATATCGAATCTGCCGATCGGGATAACGCGCCGTCGCCAATTCACTAAACAAGCTCACATAGCCACTACCCAAAGGCGCCTCCGCCCCGCGACGCCCGCAATCAGTAATACTATCACCGATGAAAAGCATCGTCTCGCCGTCTTTTATCCAAAAATCGCTCATTATTTTTTGTCTCCTTACCAACCCAATTGCGGAAAAGTGGTCTAACTAAAATATATGCGGGCCGACCAAGTAGCTCTTCGCCAAACCCGATGGATTGTATGATAGGCTTTGATAGGCTTCGTCATTAGAAGAAGCTCTATTCACTATTTTGAAAATGGGCAATAACTGCTATTCAGCAATGATAAACAATATCTTAACTGAAAAATAACCGGCGGGAAAATCGCATCCAGCTTGCGTTAATCACGCTACAAATATCATCGCCAACGACATCCATCGTCTGGCAAAAATTGATTGACATAGTCCACTTATAAGGGCGGACAATTCGGGTTGCTCAACTAGGTGGGCTACAATCGCCAATGGGCACGACTATTGCCCTGTATCAATATGCACCTTTAATATATGTGAGCGATTGCCGATACTATTAATATTAGTCCGATCGGCAACCGCCCATACCCGACAGCACTACTCCAACGATTCGAGTTCACCATGTTTGTCTTTATCTGGATTTTCAAAATCGCTGCCTGGTTCGTCGCGAAAGTTGCTCTCGGCCTACTAGTCGACAACTTGCTTTTCGGACCACCGAAAAAGAAAAAAAGACGCGCAACTACGGCTCAATCCACAGACGCGAATCGAGAAACTACCTCGTAGAGCACCTTAGTCGCAAAGAGCAACTCCTCCACTGCGGTGCGCTCGTCGTGCCCGTGGATCAGTTTCATCTCCTCCTCGCCCGGCTTTTGTCGATAGGGCATAAAACCGTAGATCTGCGTCTCGGGCCTACGCGGCATGATATGCTTGGCATCCGTGCCAGCCGGCATCAAATAGGGCAACACCGGCACACCCGGTTCGCGCTCGCCCATCACCGTTTGAATCACGCGAAAAAGCTCCGTATCTGCGTCGGCTTCTAATGGCGGGGTATACTGATCTATTGCGATCTCGACCTCCTCGCCGATAAATGCGCGCAACTCCGCGACAAAACTCTCCTCGGTCTGCCCCGGCGCCAAACGCCCGTCGACCCAGGCGGTAGCCTCGCCCGGAATCACATTGATCTTCGAGCCCGACTGCAGCATCGTCACCGAAGCCGTATTGCGCAGCACCGCGCCCAACTCCCGCCGCCATTCTTCGTCTATCGGCAACGCAGCCAATGCTTCGTCACAATGCGCCTCGTCGAGCACCTGCCGCCAAGTTGCAGCCTCCGCTTCCGGGCGCTGTTCGGCAATGCCCTCGACGAATTTCTGCACGCTACCGCAAATATGCGCCGGCAAAACTGCGCCCTCCAGACCCGCTAGCGCCTTAGACAATTTAAGGATCGCGTTATTGCCGTGCGGCATCGAGCCATGCCCCGGTGTGCCCCTGGCGATCACCCGCAACCGGCACAAGCCTTTTTGCCCCGTCTGACAAGTGTAAAAACGCTGGTCGCCGACGCTGAAATCACTACCCCCACCTTCGGTGATAATCAGTGGCGCGTCCCACAGTTCCGGCCGATGGTCTAAAATCCACCCCGGCCCATGATTGCCCTTGCCCGCCTCCTCGTCGGCCGTAGCCGCAAAAACAATATCTCGGTCGAGCGAGACCCCCTCTCTTTTTAAGAGTAAAAAGACCATCAAATTCGCTGCCACCATATTCTTCATATCCAACGCACCGCGCCCCCATACATAATCATCGATCAACGCGCCGGAAAAAGGCGGGTGTGTCCAATGCTCCGGCTCCACAGCCACCACGTCCGTATGCCCCAAAAGCATCAGCGTCTTTTCACCACCGCCCGCCAATCGCGCCAGCACATTGCCGCGGCCCGGCTCGGACTCTACGACCGTCGGCTGCAACCCTTCTTTTTGCAATATCTCTTCTATATAGCGCGCTGCCAGCGTCTCATTGCCCGGTGGGTTGCTCGTATCGATGCGAATCAATCCCTGCAAATAACCGGTGACTTCCGTGCGCACAGTTTCCCAATCGATCATAATCGCTCCTTGATATCTGCAATAACGTCACTTGCTACCGACAATCTTACACGTTCCCTGCCAATAATTGCAAATCGTAGTGACAATTTGTATTCGCTTTCGTTCAGTGCATATTTCCCGCCTTTGCCAATACTACCATAAGTCAATACAGAACAAATGAATAGATCGACATAAACCACATTGGCACGGCCTTTGCGATAAGAAACAACGAAAGCAAAAACTTCAACCACCACTACTTACAAGGAGCAATTACCATGGCTTTTACTACCTTAGTTCCTAGCACCCGCGTCAATGCCCGTCCCGCGCGCAGCCCCTTCAATCTCTTTGATGCTTTCTTCAACGATTCACGTCTACCTGCCGCCAATGGCAATGGCACAAGTTTCTCGCCGCGCGTCGATGTCAATGAGAGCGAGACCGCCTACGAGATCTCCGCTGAACTTCCAGGACTAGCAGACAAGGATATCGAGATTACCGTCGTCGACGGCGTGCTCACGCTAAAAGGCGAGAAGAGTTCTGAGCAGGAAGTAAACGAAGGAAACTACTACCGCCAGGAGCGCGCTTACGGAAGCTTCGAACGCTCTTTCCGCCTGCCCGATGAGATAGAGGCGGACAAAGTCGAAGCCAACTTTAAAAACGGCGTGCTCACCGTCGGCCTACCCAAGAGCGAAGAGGCACAAAGCGTCGTGCACAAGGTCGAGGTAAAAGCGGGTTAAAGATTAAGCACCTTACAACTACGTAACCACATCAGGGAAGGGCCTAGCGCCCTTCCCTTTTTTATATTAGTTACCACACCACCTCATCCTGCTCGCGCCGCAACTGCAACACAAACGAATCCTCCACAAGCTCCACTCCATCATAACCAATCGCCTCCCCCGGCGCGACGTCTCGTTTCAACACCGCACCATCCGACAGCCCCAGCGGCAACAAGCGCTCATCCCGCGCCACCGTCGCCTTCTCACTCTGTCCGATCACCGTATAACCGCCGCCGCCGTCGAGCGTTTCCCCCGCCTTGAGGCCTCGTTTCGCCACCGTCACCACATCGGCCGATGGTATAATCTTCGGCGCGCCGGTCGGCAAACCGTAAAGCGCCGCCCGGGCAATGGTAATAGGTGCCTCGACCGCCACCAAATGATAGGGCCGGTAGAGCAGGAAATTTTTCCCGTCGCCCCCCGGATAACAATGGTAATTCGTCAGATCTTCCATGATAAAGGGATGCTCCGTGCGAATCACCACAAAAACGCCCATTCGCAGCGGATTATCGAGCATCGTCACACCGTCTTCGGCTACACTATTAGCCAACTCAATTACTCCGTGCCGACTCAATAGCCCACCTTCGGCAACTAGACTGCACTGCTTCGGAATATCCGCCAGATTACAAGAAGGCTCGTGCATACCTCTTATATCCGGCACCAACCCCACCATATTGGCGATCGCCGTCGCCTCGACCTGCGCCTTGGTCCCGTCGCGAAACGAATTGTACATCTTTAAATTGATCCTCCGACGCTCTAAGGTCTGCGGATCAAAACCATAGCGCTCGGGCACATTGTCCGGTGTGCCGGCCGGATCGCTGGCAAAAAGCTCCGTACCCCGGCCCGCCGCCACAATCTCGAAACCCAATGACCACGCCCATTCGACTATATTCATCGTCACCCCGGGCTGATCGCCGTCGACCAACGAATAGACCACTCCAGCGCTATCGGCTTTCCGCCTCAACATCGCCCCTACCGTCACATCCGTCTCGACATTGACCATCACCAGGTGATTGCCGGCCTCTAAGGTCGCACTAGCCATCTGCGCCCCGACCTCGGTAAGCCCCGTCGCCTCTACCACCACATCCAATCCCGCCGCCCGTGCCACCAGCAAACCGTCTTCGACGACCGCGAACTGCCCCGCGTGTATCGCCTGCTCCAAGGCCTGCGCACTATCCACCCGCGACACCGTCACATCATCCCCATAGGCCGCAGTATAAGCGTATTCGGCATTCTCCGGTTTTATATCGGCAATCGCCGAGACCACCATTCCCTTCATCCGCGAAATCTGCGTCACCAATCCCCCGCCGAATTTGCCCGTACCGATAATCCCAACCCGAATCGGTTTGCCGTCTTTTTCTCGTTCTGTAAGCAACGCACTAAGCATAGTCTCTCCGTCTGTTAACCGTCATCGCGCATAAAATCCAAATCCGCCCCATAATTCGCCTGCATCACCCGCTCGCCATACAACCGGCGCCACCCCCTCTTTGGCAAAACCGGCAATACCAACTCCGCCCGCCGCCTCGCCAATTCCTCTTCCTCGACCAACAAATCCACTCGCCCCGCCTCCACATCCAATTCAATCATATCCCCATCGCGCACCAACGCCAATACTCCACCAACCGCCGCCTCCGGCGCAACATGTAAAACCACCGTACCATAGGCCGTTCCGCTCATCCGCCCATCGGAAATCCGCACCATATCTTTGACCCCCTGCTCCGCCAGATATTTCGGCAAGGGCATCGACCCCGCCTCGGGCATGCCCATCGCCACCGGCCCCGCATAGCGCATGACCAGCACGTGTTCGGGTGTAATAGCCAAGGCCGGGTCGTCGACTCTCGCCGCGTCGTCCGGCCCGTCAAACACCACCGCCGGCCCACGGTGTTTATGCAAATGAGGTGAAGAGGACGCCTTTTTCAGCACCGCCCCGTCCGGCGCCAACGAACCCTTCAGCACCACCAACGACGCAGCCGGCCCCAACGGCGCGTCGAGCGTGCGAATCGTCGTCTGCCAATCCGCCGGCGGCTCCACCGTCTGCAATTGCTGCCCCAGCGTTTTTCCATTGACCCCCACGACATCGAGATCGAGTACGCCCTCCAACGCCTTCAACAACACCGGCACCCCGCCGGCCTTATCGAAATCCTCCATATACCCCACGCCCGCCGGCTTACAATCGACCAATAGCGGCACCTGCTTTGCAAAAGCATCAAAATCATCCAACGACAACTCCACCCCCGCACGCCCGGCAATCGCCAATAAGTGCACCACCGCGTTGGTCGAACCGCTCAACGCCGCCAATACTTTCAACGCGTTTTCAAACGCCGCCCGCGTCAATATGTCGCGCGCCGTCCGCCCTTCCACAGCGAGCGCCACCGCCTGCCGCCCCGTCGCCACCCCCATCCTCAAACGCGCGCCCGTCACCGCCGCCGGCGAGGCCGCACCCGGCAACATCATGCCCAACACCTCGGCTAAACAGGCCATCGTCGAGGCCGTACCCATTACCATACAGGTGCCCGATGTCGGGCACAGGCTCTGCCGCACCCCGACGATGGCCTGCTCATCGAGATCACCAGCCCGATGCTGCGCCCAATAGCGCCGACAATCAGTACAAGCGCCCAAGCGCTCACCGCGCCAGTCCCCCGTCAACATCGAGCCGGCCACCAAATGGATCGCCGGCACCTCCACCGAGGCCGAAGCCATCAATTGCGCTGGCAGCGTCTTATCGCACCCGCCCAACAACACCACTGCGTCCATCGGCTGCGCGCGGATCATTTCCTCGGTCTCCATCGCCATCAAGTTGCGATAGAGCATCGCCGTCGGCGAGAGTAGAATCTCACCGAGCGAAATAGTCGGAAAAACCATCGGCAACCCACCCGCTTCCAATACCCCGCGCTTGACCGACTCTACCAACTGCGGCATATCCCGATGACAGGTATTGTAATCGGACGAGGTATCTATCACGCCGATGACCGGCCGCTCTAGATCCCCCCCGTCATAACCAGCTGAAGCCAAAAAAGCGCGACGTAGATAGCGGCTAAAACCGGCGTCTGCATAGTTGGTCAGATTGCGGTCGACGCCGTGGGTAGTTTCGTTCATATAGGTCCTTTCAGATTGAAGGCTAAACTATTGTTTTGCCCAATGCAGATCAACCACATAAGGTGGCCAACGTCATGCCCGGGAGCCCATTCGCGTCTAAAGGGCAAATGGAGGCCATATCAATCTACCTAAATCTATTTTCATCCTTCTATATTTGATGCTGATCTTGGTAGCGCTGACGCTCTACGCATTCCATTAATTACCGGGTTCGCCCCGAACCGACGAGCTTTTGCGCGCCCTATAAAATGCCTCCTGACCTTGCCGTATTCTCTCCACCCGTTATGATGTTAACAACGCCTATACCGGCCGCAAACCCAAGGACCGCACGCAATGAGCAACGACAGAATCATCGCCGTGCTCAAAAACGACGTATTCCACATCGACATGCGTGATATCTACCAATGCCTGCACCTTGCCACCGTCCATATCATCTGCTATCCTTTTGGGCAGTTACTCCTTAGCCAAACTGGAATATGCCGTGATCCGCGACGCCTCGCCCGAGCAGGGCTATAGCGACTCCGAAACCATCCTCGACTATCTCAACTA
>JABHFS010000166.1 GCA_018672475.1 Gemmatimonadota bacterium
CCCTCTCGCGAGTCCCGAAACCTCAGGAGCTCTTGTCATGATCCGGAAGTCTCTGACCCTCGTCTCGATTCTAACCTTCACCGCAGTATGGTCGGCTTGCGACAGCAGCAGCGAGGAGCCGGCCGGTCCGCCCGAGGGCTTTACCCACATCTCATGTCTGGACGTGGACGGCGCCTGTCATCAGATCCTGTCTGGGGACGCGGATGATCTACAGCAGCGCACCAACCTCCTAGTGGGTGTAGAATCTATAAAGGCTCTTTTAGTGGATCGGGTCAAGCGGTGCGGTGGTCTTATCGCCCTCTTTGCTGTTGCGTGCGCGCCTTTACGCGGCGGCTCTTTTGGGGTTGACCGGCCCGATGGACGAACGGGCTTGTTTTCGCCTCTACGGAGCCAGGGGTAGATGGACTTCGCGGCCGTCGGACGTAGGGGGGACCGTGAGCGATATAGCGTCGAGTCTATGGGATTAGGCTTTCAATTCTACGTGTGTGAAAGTGGTAATGATGAAAATTACTCGTTGCCCTCTGGTAGGGGAATGCCCAGATCGTCGGCAAGATCAGTTAGTAAATCCTGGTGGACCTGCGGTATGGGGATACCGTCGATCGCCCACTCCTGCTCGCGTTTCCACTCGCGTGTCCCCGGGAGTTCGGCTGATTCGGTTCCGGAGATAGGATTCAATTCAAGTGTTGCGCGCATGATTCGTGCGACGTCGCTTTTGAAGGCGGACGCATCACCGATTTCCGAAGGGTCTATTGCCACGAATAGGAAACCTCGAGATGCGCCTTTGAATTTTTGTTCGGTTTGAGCGACGGAGCCAGCGAGCATTCCGCCCAATAATGTTGATACGAACTTCATGCCCAGGCTGGCGAAGACGGCTTTGGGGAATTCGGGGATCGCGGCTTCCGCGTGATCCCTGCCGTTAAAAAAACTCGCGTTCATGTCCGCGATGAGGGGTGGACCCTCAGCTGACGGGATACCGAAGCACATCGGCGGCGCCCTCATCGCATCCCATACCGTCGCGTCTTCTTCTTTTGGTTTTTCCCATCCGGCTCCTCCTGCAACACACCACGACACCAGGCCTCGCTCAACTGCTCTTCGTGCATAAATGCCTTCGCTGCCGACGTGGCCGTGGTTGCACGTACTTGCCATAGCGAGACCATTCTCGAGCGCTTTGTCGCACGCTGCATCGACTGCCCGAGTGGCTGCCAGATAACCCGCGCCGCCATCTCCGTCCAAGCGAATCGTGGTTTCCGTGGCGCGAAGTATCTTGATGTCCGGATGCGTGTTGATCTGACCGTCACGAAATTCCGCTACATATCGGCGGAGCTGACGCGTTCCGTGGCTGACGATTCCTCGCAGATCGACATCGACCAGGCAACGCGCGATAAGTGCGGCATCCTCATCGCGTACGTTGAGATGCGTAAGGACTCGAGTGGCCCAGTGGTGTAAATCATCGGGTGTTATTCTCAAGGTCAATCTCCCAAAAGGGGCTACTGAGGACATTGAGCGAACCCCAGTCGATCGGTCTGCAATGGTGACCTACAGTGGATCCGAGTCGATCCATTCTGTTGCTTCTGTTTTGACTCTTCCTCCGTGTTCTCTGTGCCCGGTGACTGCACCCCATGTCAGTTATCGCCCCCCGAAAGATCGAGCAAATCGATCGATTCGATGAGTCTGTTGTCACCTATAGTGCGATCTCGGTATCACAGCAGCCCAGTGACGGCGGCACGATCCAAGCGCCACACGTCTCCCGGACGCCACACCGCCTCAACGCGATGAGTGAAGTCGCGCTTGCCCAGCTCTACCTGCTCGGCCGAGATCGTTACCGCATTGCCCGCTGCGAGGAATAGAGCGTCATCGTGCACGTGAATAGCGCATGCGTGGCGCGAACTCCAAGGAGTCAGCGGCAGCTTCTGCCAATGTTCGCCGTCCGCAGAATACCACACGTCATTGCGATTGCCATCGGTCCCGATCTCAGCGGCGTGGTCCGCCACCCCCCGGTGTCCGCCCAACACCCAGAGCTTGCCATCCCACGCCGCGGTGTCGTGATACGAGCGCGCAGGCCAGGGAGCCATTCCGTCGGCTAGATGACAGATCCATTCGCGACCGTCGGCCGACGACCACACATCGTTGTGGAAGAGGCGCGTCTCCAATCTTGGCTGCTGCTCGAGGTCGTATCGCAGCGTACTCAGCGTAGTTCCACCCGTGCCGACGTAGCCGCCGCCCAGGATCCACATTCGACCGTCGAGAACGGGCACGCCGCCATTCGCGCCGGTGATCATGCCCCTGGGTGCCCACGGCGCGTCATCGGTCATCAGCTCCCAGCGCAGACCGTCCTTCGTCCGCCAGACATCGCAGAGCGGTGGCGGCGCCGGCGGAAAGGCTTTGCCCGCCTTTAAGTCCGCCACGAAATTGCTCTGGCCGGCGGCGCCGGTCTGACCGCCCATGACCCAGATCGAACCGTCGAAGACCGTGACCAGCTGGTTGCCGCGCTCTGGCCAGGGTACGGTTGCCGCAACCAGTTGCCAATGGACGCCGTCCTTCGACTTCCACACGTCGTCAGGCGTTCCGTTTTCTGCCCCGATGACCCAGATGTGGCCGTCGTGCACGACAGCCCCGTGCATGTGGCGGCCGCTCCACGGCGCAGTGGCCGCCAGGTACCAACGGCCACCATCCTCCGAGCACCATACCTCCGAGCACACCTCCGACTCGAACGAGCCGGTGCCGGCGCCGGCGAGGTCGGTCCGCTCACCCGCGTACTGGTTCCAGCCACCCAGCAGGAAGAGCTTGCCCTGGAAGGAAACGAGCTGCGCCCCGTCGCGTGGCGACCACGCCACCTCTGAGTTCACACAACTCCAGCGATACGCGTTGCTCATCGATTATCCTGGGTCCGGACGAAATCATCGTCCCATACCGTGCGTTTGGAAATTGGGGTCCAGAAGTACTCGCCCCTTACTGGAAAGCAGGTCTCAGGGTGTAGTAGGAATTGGAGTTCGGACATCGCTACTCCTCAGCTCAGGAGGTGACCTATGTTCACGACAGTAAACACCGGGCATATTGTCGGGCGTGTATGTGTTGATCTTTCGGATTACAAATCACCTGCTGTAACCGATCGAAGCCGAGTCGAAATAAGCTGATGGCTCGTCGGCCATGTTTTTTTATTTGCATGGCTTTTCGCGTATGTGTTTTTTGTAAGCCGATGAGCAGGCACCACGGCAACGTCCAAGCCACGAGGCCCATGAACAAGACCAACCGGTCGGGTTGGGTCAGTCGTGTTTCCTCTAGATGGAAGCTCTTGGACAGCGTCTTAACCTTTTTTCCGAGTGGACAGCGAAAGCGCGTGGCCAATTCTGTAGCACGCGCTGGCGACCATTTAGGAAAGAAAGACGCGATGAAATTCAGATTCTTCTGGCCGGTCCACGACTCATGAGAAAATGGCTGATCACTGACCAGAGCCACCGCGCGTTTTCATTCGCCGGCGCCGTAGTCGATGTCCTGCCCGAAAAGCGCGCCCCAACCGCCATCCTTAGGCTCTTATCCAACCCTGCCTCGTATCCTGGCTGATCCCATGCCGGCTGTGGTGCTGGACACGGCGCAATTTTTACGAATTCTTTAAGCTCGAACGGTCTTGCCGGCTTTGCAAGCGAAGAAGTCAAGAAATTCGCTTTCATATTAACCGTGACCATTGCTTGCCGATTAGCACCTACTCATCGATTTACTCCCACCATCACTACTGCATCCGGCCAATTCGATTCCGAATAAAATGATGACACACATCAACCGGCCCAGAATTAACGTGTTTAATTTCATGTTTACCTCCAGTGTTTTTCTGACAATACTAATATATTCACCTGCACTAACGAAGTGTATTTTACTGGTAATGGCGGTGCAATTAGATACGTGGAATCTACCCGGATTTCGACCGTGCGGTGTGTATAGGACCTATAAAGGCTCTTTTAATGGATCGGGTCAAACGGTGCGGTAGTCTCATCGCGTTCTTTAAACGAACGTGTCGAGCTTTTTTTAGGTTCTCCAGATTGTCTGTTTTCTCCAATGAATTTTACCAGACCTGATGTTGGGGTGGTGCTTTGTAGTATGAGGACCCTTATGAGCGGTACCAGTATCTCATCTCTCGTCGTCCGCGCCCAGACCGGCGATCGGGCGACTTACGATCGTATCGTGCACCGTTTTCAGGATATGGCGGTGGGGTATGCCCGTTCACTATTGGGCGATTTTCACCTTGCTGAGGACGGGGCGCAGGAGGCCTTTGTTGGCGCCTGGATAGAGTGGCCTAAACAACGTGATCCGGCGGCATTTTCGGGTTGGTTTCGCCGGATGGTCTTTATGCGCTGCAGTCGATTGCAGCGTCGGCGGCACCGGGCTGTCGAACGCGCTGGCGAGGAGGTTTTGCCGCTGGCGGCGGTTGATCCCGGCGAGGTATTGGCCTCGCGCGATGAGAAGGCTTGGGTTTTGGGCGCGATCGGGCGATTGTCCGAAGAGGAGCGGATGGCGACGACGCTGTTCTACATTTCGGCCTATTCGCACCCAGGAAATCGCCGCATTTTTGGATTTGCCGGTGGCGACGGTCAACAATTGGCGGCGCTCGGCCCGTAAACATTGGCAAGAGGAGAGAGTGGCAATGGCAAAGGATAAATTATCCGGACAGGCCCCTTCGCGTGATGAATGCTTTGCCCAACGCGTGGCCAGTCTGCTGCAGCCCGAAGAAATGAAGACCGACCAGTATCAGTACGGCGTCGAGGCGGTGGACGGCCACCAGGCTTGGGCGCTTTTTTGCGCCTGCGGGGCCGGTGATATGGCGCGGGTGGGCACCTTGCTCGATCGCGATCCGAAGCTGGTCAATGCGCAGCACTGGTATCAGTTTCCCATTCATATGGCGGTGCGTGAGGGGCATGCAGAGGTGGTGCAGTTGTTGCTCAAAGCAGGGGCGGATCCGGGGCAGTCGCGCTATACCTATAATTCGTGGGACAAGCTATTGGCCTTGGCTGAAGCGCGCGGCTTTGCCGTTGTGCAGGCGCTGTTGGAAGCGGCGATGCGCGAGCGCTTTGGCTACGATTCGGGTCTGGTCGAATTGGCCGAGGCGATCAAGGGCCGCGACCGGGCGCTGGTCGAGGCGGTGCTGGGCGTGCATCCCGAGTTTATCCGCGCGGCCGACGCGTTGGGTAATGGGCCATTGCACTGGGCGGCCCTAACGCGACAGCTCGATTTGTTGGACTATTTCATCGAACAGGGTGCCGATATAGAAGCGCGACGGGCCGATGGTCAGACACCGTTGTTGGTCGCACTCAATGGCGACTATTGGTATCGGTCGCGCGAACTGCCGGCCGACGCGCTGCAGGACCCGTGGATCGTTGTGCGTCATCTATTGGATCGCGGTGCGGACTACGTGCTGAGTATTGCGTGCGCCGGTGGGGATAAGGACCGCGTCGACGAGATATTGGCGGCCGATCCTACGCAAGCGCGCAAACTAGACGCCGGGGCGCGCAGCTCGCTTAGTTATGCCGCCGGCAATGGTCATGCGAAGATCGTCGATAAATTATTGAATTTAGGTGCGGATCCGAATCGGCCGGAGGACAATGCGCCGCGCGGCAGGGCGCTTTTTGAATCCTGTGCGGGCAATCACCTGGAGGCGGCCAACATGTTGCTCGAATGGGGCGCCGATGCGAATGCCGGGGTCGATTCTTCGGGCACATGCCTGACCATTGTTGAAGCCCGCCACGGCGATCAAGCCGGGCCGATGCAGGAATTGTTGCGCGAGTACGGGGCGCTGATGCCGGCCTTTGCGATGGATGACGAGGCACTGGAAAATGCTATGCGGGAAGGGGCGGCCGTCGTTGAGCACGAGGAATTCCTGCACGAGGTCATGGGGCGGGACAGTCCTAAGCTGTATCGCGTGCTGTTGGAGATTGTAGCCGATCTGGGCGATCGTTTGCGGCTGACCGATATCTGGGGCGGGAATTATCCTTCGAATCCCGATATCATTCGTACGCTGGTGGAGCATGGTCTCGATCTGCACCGCGCCAATTGGATCGGCCGCACTTTCTTGCACGGTTGCGCCGAAAAGGGCGATGTCGAGGCGGCGCGCACCTTTTTGGAACTGGGGGCGGATATTGACGCGATCGAATTGGCCGAAGGGGGCACGCCGCTAGCGGCTGCCGCACGCAAAGGGCAAGTGGAGATGGTGCGTTTCTTGTTGGACACGGGTGCCGATCCGACGGTACCCGTGGATTCTCGTTGGGCGCAGCCGCTCTACTGTGCGGAGCAGGAGGGGCATGCGGAGGTAGTGGCGATTCTCAAATTGTATCGGTTGGAGACGTGATTGCGCATTGCTGAGACACCGGCGGGGGAGTGGTCGCCGCCGGGGGTATGCGGTTGCCAGGTGCCGGTCTGAGCATCGTATCTCGGCATTGGCAACCCCCGATACCCAGCAAGGTCGGAGACTTCTCCTTCGTGCCGCTGGGGCGGACCTGCGTAATACCAACTCGACAAGACCGAAGCACTCAGCGACAGCGTCAGGCTGCCCCGGGCGATCAGCGCACGATTATACGACGACCAATTATTAACACGGTAAATAGCGTTCGGCTTGACCGATTTAGGACCACGCGATACTTTGCTCATCACAGGCTTTGCGGGAAGAGAGGAACGTATTTCTTACAGGAAACCACGAACCAATCTAACTGGAAAGCCTTTCTCGTTTCAACGCCCTAAGACCAATTCATGCAACAAAACCTCGACAACCTGCCGTACGGTTACTCTATAATCGGCAGACAGGAGGAGTCGGCTACGGGGGGTGATCGTTGCCAACGGGACGGTTCTTATTCTTCGCTGGTATGGGCTTACGGCCGATCTCATAAATGAACCCATTATCCTGTATGGGGAAGTAGATGCGAGCGTCGTGAGAAATTCCACCTGACCAGGCCGTAGTAGATTGATACCAGGCTACACAACCGCTTGGTCGCTCAATAAATAGTTTGGCCCCCAAAAGGATCGGTAGAAATGGCAAAGATATGCGGAATCGAACTGAAATCATCTGACGCCATCTTGGCGGTCATTGAAGAATCAGACGGTGATGTTGAATTCATCAATGTTGAGCCTCGAAAGATCAACATCGAAAATGACGAGTCGTGTGCGGATGTTCAATCTTTCTACGACTCTTTTGTAAATTTTCTTCGTACCCATCACATAGATGTCGTAGTTGTCAAAAAGCGGGCGAAGAAAGGAAAAATGGCTGGTGGTGCTGTTTCTTTCAAGCTAGAAGCGCTCATTCAGTTAAATGGAGCCGTTGGCGTCAAGTTTGTTTCTGGCCAAGGAATTGCTGCCGCGAACAAACGCGAACCATTCGACATTCCGCAGGACTTGAACAAATATCAAGAAGCAGCGTTCATGGCGGCCAGTCTTTATACTCGTCAGAATTAACCCATGAGCAGGCTATTCATCATTGATATCGTTCTGGATGGGATGACCAAGCCATAATGGTATTGGCCGTAGAATCCTGAACTCCCCACACCGCTTACCTGCCTGAGGTAGACCGTAGTGGGAGCGGAAGCCGGAAAGCAGATCGAGTAATAGGTTTCGGCCAATGTCTGCCACACTCTTTTCTCCCCGAAGACCGAATCACCTACTGCATCGCCTCCTGACGTTCATTGGGCCAAAAAATAAGATTCAACCGGCCTCACTAATTCACGTAGCCCCCCTTATCTTTCTTCTCGTTTTTCAATTTTCGTTTTTCCTTTGTGCTAAGCCGGTCCTTCTGCTGCTGCTGCTTTTTGTCTTTGTCTTTTTTTCCCGTGTCACCCATATTCGTTTCTCCTTGTTTGGAAATGACTTACGCCAGACTGTAGTGCCGAAAAAACGTCTTCGATCGCAGAGGCTAGAGATGAGATCATTTGGTCTCATACTCGCCGATTTATAGTCCAGCCCCTAGCACTGCTTGGGATTCCCTAATCACTATAACCGAAAACACCCGTGCTTGGTTCCCGTCTCTCGTTGGTGGGCTCGGTCGTGCGTTAATGGATTGAAGGCGTTGCGGGAAGGGAAGACGAGGAAGAAATGATTAATCAAGCCACTAAAACCTCAACGGCTACGGCCGCTTTGTAATTTTAGGCGCTCTAATATTATATGCCCGTCCATCGCTTGAATCGTCATGTCGATACCTCTGTATAATCTTAGTTTTATTTTAAAGGCAATGCTGCTGCTGTCCAAGCTCCAATGCCGCCTGTTAAATTGATTAAATTCTCAAAGCCGGCTCGTTCCAATAGACTGATGGCTACCGTCGAGCGATACCCACTGCCACAGACCACTGCCAGGGGAGTATCGCCATTGGGCACCATCTGCAACTTATGCTCAAGCTCTCCACCCATGATATGCACGGCCCCTGCGATATGCCCCTCAGCCCATTCGGTGTCGTTGCGCACATCGAGCACATGGAACTTGGAGTCGGTCTGGAGCGTCTCGTATAAATGCGCTGGCGTAATCTGTGGGGTCTCTTTTAAAAGATTACCCGCTTGTTCCCAGGCTCCGATACCCGATTTTAAATACCCTTGAACCTGATCCAGCCCCACCCGCACTAACGAGCGTACCGCAGACTCAACGACCGCAGACTCATCAGGTGCGATTAGTAAAATGGGAGTGTCATAGGGCACTACCCATGAAGCCCAGGTAGAAAGCATTTGCCCCGCACAAATACCGAACGAACCGGGAATATGACCTGTGCCAAAACTTAGCTGATCACGCAAATCAATGACCACATGATCTGCTTCAGCTAACCCTTGGAAAACGCTTAGCTCAATTGCCTTTCGCCCGGGCAAACCATTTAATTTGGGAAGACCTGCGGAGTTCACTTTCTTCATTCGCTTGTAGTATTCGGGAAAGGGAGGCGCGGTCGATATAATCTTCTTAACAAATTCGTCCTCGGTGAATTTGTCGTATAGGTAGGGGTTAGCGATCCGTTCAAAGCCCAGGGTTGAAACAGGACGACCACTCATCCCCGAACCACACATTGAACCGGCACCATGCCCAGGGTGGATTTCCAGGCCATCCGGCAGATCTTTTATTTTCTCACTCGCGCTATGAAAGAGTTTTTTGGCTAACGCCAGCTTAGCATCCTCTCCCAATAAGTCTGGCCGTCCGAGCGAGCCCACGAACAGGAAATCGCCACTGAGCATCAGCATCGGCACTGCCTTTGAACGGGCTTCATCGTAAATGAGAAACGAGAGATGCTCCGGAGTATGACCGGGGGTGTGCAGCGCTTCGATCCTAACCATACCTATCTGGATAGAATCTCCTTCAAGCAGGTCATGGTGCGGAAAAGTAACCTCGAATATTTCACCCTTGTCGTAGCCAGAAACCCACAACTCAGCGTTTGTTTGCTGCGCTAATTCTTTGGCACCAGAGGCGTAATCGGCGTGAATATGAGTTTCTAATACATAGGCAATTTCGACATTGTGAGCTTCTGCAAATTTCAGGTAAATATCGATGTCGCGTCTTGGATCTACGATGGCGATCTTGCCTCCACCAGGACATCCTACAGCATAGGAATACTGGGCTAAGCCTTTGTCTTCAAAACGTTCAAATAGCATGAGTAACCTCGTCCAGGGCAGCAGTGGGTGAGTGGTGATCGATCATCGATTCAATGTGGGTTTGGGACACCAAGCCTACACGTCGGTCAATAGCGCGACTGTTTTTTATCAAAATCAGTGTCGGCAAACCACGGACATCGTATTTAACGGTCAATAGTGGATTGTCATCGGCGTTGACTTTGCAGATCTTGATCCGGTCTTGATATTTCGCGGCGATGGCTTCAACTACAGGGGCTATCGCGTGACACGGCTGGCACCACGGCGCCCAAAAATCCAAAATAACGGGTTGGATAACGGCGAGTTCGTCTTTGTAGGTATTGTCGGTTATTTCGTTCATAGCTCACATTCGGTTGAGGTCCCAATTCATATGTTGTCATCGCAAGTTGCGTGCCAGGTTATTTTGTATAGTCAATTGCGAGATTCTCTATACTATTGGCGGGAGAAACGGAATTTTAGTACGACGGTTGCATGTTGCGTGCAACATTGTGTTGCAATAGTTTGTTGCAAAGTGCGACATTGATCAGCGGAGTACGGCCTTTAAGCAGGTTTTATAGAGATCAGACCGTATTAAATCGTATCTCGTTCACTGTGAATCTGGCGGTCACTGTGCAAGATCGTTGTCGGTCTTTGAAGAGTTGGAGTTCGAGCCGGTGTATTACTTGCAGGCGGTGTTATCGCAATGGGGATTTGGATAGATTGTCACAGTTGGCATTCTTCTACATTGGGCTATCTTTCACCTGTTGCGTATGAACTACAGGCCAGAAATATGGCCGCTCAAACCTGTTCACTTTTTTAGACGAGAGGAAAAGTTATGCCAGACCCACTAGCGGGTTTATCCGCTGCTCAAAAGAAAAAAGTAAAAGCCATCATCAAAGAAGAAAAAGCAGCTGCTATGCTGGTAGCAGACAAAGAGCATATCAAGTTTTACGAAGGACTTTCTTCAGTTAGAAAAGATATTGATGTCTTGATTGCAGAGGCGAAAAAATCAGGAAAAATACCCAAGCAGACCACGCTAGCCAAACTGCTCAAGATGCCGGCAGTGAAACCAAAAAATATAGGCAATTTTGTAAGGAAGACTTTTAGTCGAAGTGCTGCAGTCGCCCCAAAGAAAGAGAAGGAAGAAAAGGCCAAGAAATCTCTAAATCCTTGGAAAAATAACCCTGCAGCAAAAAAGTAATCTTGAAGTAGTTTCGTGTGCTGATGGAGTAGAAATACACTAAATTTGCGCAAAAAATAATCACTCAACCTGCCAATACACGGCCAACCTCACAGCCAAAGTGATCCAGTTTCCGGGGTCCTCTTACAGCGTACTTAGATGTATTCGAACAGATAAGAGCAGAATTGGAGTGAGGTTATTTTTCTGAGGCACGGGGTGTCAGGGGAGGTGGCCGTGGAAGCCTGGTATTAGCTAACGATTTTCATTTCTTCGGCTGATATGAGGCGACCGATTAACCATCCGGCAGACGCAGCGCCCTAACGACCATCTCGGCTACAGGTGGCCCGCGGTTAACCCCATGGTTCGCCGCGGGTTTCTTTGTTCGACGTGATGTGCGTCACGGCGTTGTAAGGCGCGTAGCCATAGGTTACCTTACAAGGGCACGGTCAAAGAAGCGAGCAAGTTGATATACCGATTCGCCAATATTTAATAGTTTACGCCTGTTAACAAGCGTTAGCTTCGACAAGATGGACTTTGTGCCCCGAGATCCGGTGTCTAAGTGGCTGGAGACAAACAGGAAGAGGTCGATTCGTAGCGCGGCGGCATCTGGTACGACCCGCAGCGGATGAAGTTTCGCATGTGGTACATGGGCGGTTATATCGAGCATCTTTGTTTGGCTGCAGCAGACGACGGCAGCAGCAGAGCCCCCCAGCAAGCGTGGGACTTCGCCGCTTAATCCAATAGACTCGCCGCTATATCACTCACGATCCCCTCCCTCAGGTCCGACGGAATACGCCTCGCAGTCCGTCGACCCCCGCCTCCTTAGAGGCTAAAAAAACCTACTATAGATACGGCTTATAGGTACAAATTTATATTTTTTTCATTGAAGTCTAAAGGTCGCAAAGGTGAAATATGAAGATGGACGACGCGATGCGCACCGCGTTCGCACGACAAGGCTACATCGTCGTGCCCGACGTGCTCAATCAACAAGAGCTGGACGAGCTCAATCAAGTCTACGACCAGCACGTCCTTGAGCGGGAGGAGACGCTGTCCACGGCCAGCACCGACAAACAGAACCGCTTCTACATCGGCGGGCGCGACAAGAGCGTGACAACGGACCGGCACGGCAACACCTACATGGGGAGAAGGTTCTGGAGCAAGGCCTACATGGACCTGATCGACAACGAGACCATGCTGCCCATCATGGAAGAGATTCTCGGCGACCCGTCGTGGGGCCATGCCCCAGCACACATGCCGGCAGAGCTTCGCCCCTTGTTCCGGCTAGATCATGACAATGTGCACTACAAGCCCGGCCGGAACCCGACAGACGGCGCGGACAAGGGCGGGGGGCTCCACGGCGGCCCGAGCAGCTTTCATATCACGTGTGTGTATGAACTCAAGACCGTCGGACCAAATGACGGGGGCTTCGGGTGTGTTGTTGGCACACACAAGCAGGCCAATGAGCAGAAGCTGATGGACATCGACGGCGACTGGCGGCGGAGCTGGTGCGACACGGAGTGGACGTCGAAGCTGCCGAACTGGGATCAAGATGTGCCGGTGCACCGCATCGAGGCCAAGGCGGGGGACTGCATTTTGTTCAGTGAGAAGCTCAAACATGGTACAATTCCGTGGGCGGGGCGCGGCGAGCGCCGCACGCTCTTCTACAAGTATGTTCCTTTCGGCATGCACCACGGCGACGTCGCGTACGACACCAACGACCCCGAACTCACTGCGCGGCAGAAACGCATCCTGGAGTTCTCGCCGTGCTGGTTTAACGAGCCCCGGGAGGACAAAGACTACTCCGCGAACCTGGCGCTGACAACGCTCCATCCGCTGGCGTGTGTGGAGAGCGACCCGAGTGTGTTGCTGCCGGGCATGTCGCCGCCGCATATCCGGCTGGCGGACGAGACCAAGGCGATGTTGCTGAGCGCCGGTGGAGGTGGAGCGAGTGCAAACGCGAAGTTGTAATGTTCGAGGTATTGTTCTGAATTATTGTCAAGACAACACAAGGCCTTTGACGCTGGCGAACCCGCATATACCACACACCGCAAGCCCCTCCTGCCATGCTGCCGCAGAGAGCGCACCAAAACGCTGCCTGACGCGTGGTGAAGATGGCCATTGCGCTGAGATTAGCCCGTAAGGTAGATCAGCACAGCCCAGGCAGGCTTACTTGTTTTGGCCCACTTAGGGTGAGACTTTTTGGTTCGCTAAAAAGCCTTCCGGACGGAGGTGTCCCAGCCGGCTATGGAGTCTTCCTGATTGTAATGCTGCCGCCAATCCTCGATTCCGACAGGCGCTTCGCGCAGGTTCAATAACCCGGTGATTTCAACTTGACAGTGCAATTTAGATTGGTGTCTTATCGCCCTCCTTCCTGCTGGGGTCGGGGCTCTAGGTGGGATAAGCGGCGGCGGCTCGCTGGGCAGGCCGACGCCGTGTAGATGACGCCTTATCGACGCGGCGATAAGGCGCAGGTGCCCGCCACACTTTACACATCACCGGTATAGGATCTCTTAGATCAACCTCGCTCCCTCGTCCAATACCATCACGGAGCCGTGCATGGCGATACTGTCCTCCGAGACTAGGAACAGCGCGGCTCGTGCCATATCGTCGGCGTCGGAGAAGGGCCGTCCACTCCGCGTCCGATCGGCGAGTTGCGTCAGGCGTAGTTCAGCGCCGGGACCACGGCGTAGGTGTTCGTTTCCCGGGGTGGCAGTGGGCCCCGGAGCGATGGCGTTTACGTGGATGCCGTGCGGGGCTAATTCGTTCGCCAGCGCCTCGGTAACGGATAGTACGCCCGCCTTCGAGGCGCAGTAGGCCGCGCCACCACTCGAACCCCTGAAAGCACCGATCC
This sequence comes from Gemmatimonadota bacterium, assembly GCA_018672475.1. Lineage (GTDB taxonomy): Bacteria > Latescibacterota > UBA2968 > UBA8231 > UBA8231. The sequence goes on from JABHFS010000166.1 coordinate 13,601, forward strand.
CCGAGATATTCACGATATGACCGGACCCTTTCGCCTTCATCAGCGGCACTACCGCGTTGGCGCAGAAGAACGTGCCTTTGAGGTTGGTATCCATCACCCGGTCGTAATCCGCTTCGCTTGTAGTGCCCGCTGGTGTGCCGCCGACGATACCGGCCGAGTTGACGAGGATATGCACGTCCCCGAAAGCAGCGACGACGGCCTCGACCATGGACCCGATCTCGGCAACCTTTGAGACGTCCGCTACGAACGGTCTGGCGACGCCACCAGCCTCCGTAATTTTATGTACTACCCTTTCGGCTTTGCCGATGTCGGTGCTCGCAACCACGGCGATCTTCGCTCCTTCGGACGCGAATCTAATAGCTATGGCCTCGCCGATGCCGGCAGTGCCGCCGGTTATCAGTGCAACCTTGTCCCGTAGTTTCATATTGCCTTACCTGGTTTTGTGATACAATAATTAGACTCCTCGAACATAGACCTGACCCTCTATCCTCGGGACGGGCAGTATACAAAAATCCGCTGTCGCATCCAAGCGGGTGGTGGGGGTAGCGGTCGGTCAGGCGGCATATGCGGCGCGTGGCCCAGTCGGTTTGCCTGCGGGCGTAAGCAATGAGGCCTCCAGCTAACTTTGGCCGATGTGATTGCCGTCACAGAATTGTAAGGGGCATAGCCGTAGATTATATTGTATGAGTAAGTCGCGTAGCGGCAATGCACATATTCTTCTTGCGCTAGGCTAAGTAGGGTATTTAGGGGTCAAAAGGATTTCCGAGCATCCTCAATTGTCGTATTACGACCCTTCGCCGTCCTCCTTTAAGCGCCACCAGTCGAGTCAGCCCAGTCCTCCGCCAGCGACACCAAGGCTCCGCATACCGCCAGAGGCGACGGTGGTCGATCCTCTGACGATTTGCAGAAACTAAGTTTGCTTCCATCGGGCCGCCGCCAGCGCCTTAGTACTACCCGTCTTGCCCGGCTCATCTTAGCGCCTCAATGGTTCACCATGCCACTCTTCTCTCGCATAGTCGTAGCGTTTGGTCATCGCCATGGACTTATGGCCGGCGAGGTCGATCCGACGCTGTTGAAACGCCTCGTCGATACGGTTGTAGCGCTGCTGCCGCCAATCGTTTGGACATGACGGGGTCTTCTTTTTGGCCGACGTGATCGGGGTCACAGATTTGTAAGGAACGTAGCCATAGGTTAATTTGTGCGTGTGATTGATAGCACGAAATCGACTGCGTAGACAGCCGTTGTTAGGGGCAATGAATAAATAGATGCGCAGCGAAGGCCGAAGTTCGCAGGGGCGAGAGAGAAGGTGGTTTGCGACGCGCGCTGGATCGACTGCAGGCTCGGTCGCGCAACTAGCCGAGAGAGCTATGGTCTGCGGCCTATATGTAGTTGATTATGGCACCTCTTATTGGTGAATTATACGGGAGAAGCCCGCTTTATTGGGGTAGCTTGTGCATGTGATGAGGAGCACGGTAATACGGCTTTCTTATGCCATGTATTTTTATCGAAATTGTAGGGATGGTTTGTTGTATTTGCTACCCGACACAGAAGAATCATACGGAAAATAAGACAAGACAAAAATCGATTAGCGCGTGCTCCAATTGCCGAGTACGTAGACATTAAGGAGGTGAAAAATGATCAGAATAGTTCGTTATCTGTCTCTGGCCGTAGTTGGCGTCCTGTTGAATCTGCCTGGTACACTGGATGCAGATGCTCAGGGACGAAGACCCGCGCCCTTATCGAATGGGGAAACACGAGAAAAGCAAGAAAATCGGCGAGAGGTCGCTCCGACTTCGGTGTGGGTGAATTCAGACGAGGGATCTGATGAGGAAGGGGAGTACGTGGCTGATGGGTCAGGATGGTACAATAAAGACGGTTCTGGTTCAATCATGTGGCGTTCGGACATTGACTTGCGTGAAGTGCATGATGATCCGAACCTAAACGGCATTTGGATTCGTGACGAGCGGGGCAGTGGAAGAAATGTTGGTTGTACGGAGAATAATGACCCGGACGATGTGACTACATGCACCGAATGGCGAGACAATTATGGTCATGAAGATGTTGTAGCGTTTCGTATTGAGAAAAGCGAAGGCGATCGCGATGACGACGAAGTTGCGGAAGCACGGGATCGTATTGCATGGGCAGACCGGGCGTTTCAACTGCGCGGTAGCCAAGAGGATTATGATCGGGTGATAGAGGCCGATGATCCAGAAGAAGAGTTTCACGCGATTAAAGAGGGTGATGAAGACTTAGATCTTGATGGAGTTCGCAAAGATGTAGCTAAGATGTCGGATGAATTTGCGGGCTCTAGAGATTTGTTTAAGGGGCTGGAAAAATCCGTTGCCAAAGAGTATGAAGAAGGATGTGATGACTGTATCGAAAAAAGCCTCAAAAAATTCCGGCGATATGCTAAAATGCGTCGGATGGATGAGGAAGAGATAGATGAATTTATTGCAGTGGCCGATCTTTTTGTAGCCGCATTGCAGCAAAACTCAGTCGGCGAGGAAGGTGATGACCACGAGGACGAAGGCGATCACCACGGCGAGGAAGGTGATGACCACGAGGACGAAGGCGATCACCACGGCGAGGAAGGCGATGACCACGAGGACGAAGGCGATCACCACGGCGAGGAAGGTGATGACCACGAGGACGAATGGTCCAGCGGACCGAATTCGGTGCGACTTGTTTTGAAGTCGATTACCGACGGCATAGTAGAGGTCGATATCGAAGTCGCTGAAAGTGAACCGATCAGCGGGTGGAGCATGCTGGTCAATTATGACCCTGACATTCTTCAGTTTAAAGGCTTTACTCCGAAATTTGTTAAAGGCGCCTTCATACCACTATCTATGGAAAGTGCAGAAGGCGTCGAAGTCGGAGGTGCTGTGCTGGGAATGAAGGTTGCCAAGACCGAAGGTGATGGTATCCTCGGCACGATCAAGTTAGCTATCGTGGGAACTTTGCCCTGTGAAATTTCTTTAGCTAATCCGTCGTTTCGCGGTGTGGATAGCGATATCATTCTTGAACAAGAGCCGCTGGAGATTGCTCCATAGGTGTCAAATCATTAAAGCAAGCCTTTGGTTAATGTAAAATACACTTCGTCGAGTTATGGTTTTCGACGAAGTGTATTTTTTTGGTTATTTGTTCGGCTGTATGATTGATGTAACGGCCATGACTTACCTAATTTCCCCCATAGAGGTCAATACTATTTATTAGCCTGGCATGACTTCCCTTATTTGCTCCAATGCAGGTGGGACATAGGACTATTCAGTGGTGCCAAGATTCGCCAAGTGAAAAAATGACTCAATGAACGACCGACAAAGGCCTTGGGCTTTCGAACCCCTCAACAGGTGTTTGACGACAAAGGCCTCGATGCATAAATCGTGCACTTGAAAGTTGAGTCTACCGGTGACGATTTCCCTATATTATAGCACTTCGTATGGTCCCGGTATAGGAGATGATATATGGTACTATCGCGTATTTTAGCCTGTTTGGTGGCATTTTTTTATACCGCGGCCGACGCGGAAATCACCCCGTGGAAGATCGGCGGCAGCGGCCTCGATTGGGCCGAGAGCGACTCGCTTGCGATCCTCGTCGATAAGGCCTCGGGGGCGATACAGCCTGTCTATATACGGCCCACCCGCCCGGTGTTTTCCTATCTCAGCAATTGGGGCGACTGGAACCCGCGCGAGCTGGGCTATGTCGATGGCGAGAGGCCACGGGTCGTCGGCGGCACGCGGCTGATCGACGGCGATAGCACCTCCTATCTGGCGCCGTCTTCGGGCGGCAGCCCCGACGGCCGCACCTTCACCTTCGACTTGGCGGTGCCGGTGCCGATTTTCTCATTCGGATTCTACACGCCTTCGCAGGGCTACCGCTCGGACGGCCAGGCTCTGCGCGAGGACGTGGTGCCTGCCTACGAGATGTTTATCTCCGAGCAGAATGTCATCGACTGGCGGGAGATCGCCGATGTGCGGGAGAATTTTCGCGCCGACGTGCGGCACCTCTTCCCACGCCAGTACGTGCGCTACGCCCGCTATATCCGCCGGCTGTCCCAGCTCGAGGCTGCGCAGATCACGGCGCTGAGCATTTCGTCACAGGAGACCTTCGCCAAGGGCCAAGCGCACAAGGGTACGATCGGCGATTTCGAGCTCTACGGCGAGGGCGTGCCGCAGCGGGTGGTCTACAAGACGCTGATCTTCGACTTGGAGCAGCCGGTTAATTTCGGGCGGCTGTTCTGGTCAGCGACGCCGCTCAGGATGGTGGACGGCGTACCGCTAGCGGCGCCCGGGGCCTCGGTTGCGGTGCAGGTCGAGGCGCGCGCCGGTAGCGATGCTGGGCCCGATATCTACTATGAATTTACCGATATGGGTACCCGGGTCGTCGTCGACCAGGTCCACTATCAGGAGGTGCTCAAGAACCGGAGTGGGTCGATCACCAACGCCGACGGTCTAGGCGGGACGGTGACGGTGACTTCGCGGCCCAAACCCGGGCTGCGCGCGGGCATCGAGTACGACCAGGACAACTGGAACTTCTGGTCGGTACCGGCCTTCGAGTCGGGGCAGTCCACCGGGCTCAGGTCCGGGCAGTTTTTGCAGTTGAAGATCCTGCTGCACAGCACGGATTTCGACGCCTATATGCGGCTCGACTCGCTGTGGATCGAGACCTCGCCGGTATTGGCCACCCGCGTCAACGGCGAGGTTGCTCGCTTGGACGACCCCATTCCGCTGCGCGGCGTCGCCGAGGTCGAGATGGGCGAGAGGACAGACTTCGTCTGTGATTTCGCGGCGCAATTCGGAGCGGGAGGCGCCGGCTTCGACGCATTCAGGATCCGCACCGGCGGCACGCCGATGTTCAAGGGGCTGGAGATGGGCGAACCGCTGCAGGCGGTGGAGCCGGCCGAGGTGGTCGAGGGCGCGGGCGAGTTGGTAGTGCGGCTGCCGCGGCGGATATCGGCCACAAGTAACGAGCCGATCCGCGTGGTCTTCGCGGCGGAGGTATACGACTTCGCCTGGACCTTCGACAGCGAGGTCTTCGACAGTGGGGACGAAAGCCTGCCGCAGCCGGTGCAGGGCGCCGACGTGGGCGAGGGCATCGCCACCAACACGCTGCGAGTCCTGGCCGCGACCGCCCGGGCCGAGAAGATCCGCGACTTGCGGCTATCGACCAGCGTGGTCACGCCCAATGGCGATGGGATTAACGACCTTCTCGATATCGAATACACCCTGTTCGGGCTGCCGGACGCGGTGGCTGCCCGGTTCGAGGTCTACACGCTCGACGGCCGTCAGGTCGCGGCGCGGGCCGTGGGTTTGCAGCGGTCGGGGCTGCAGCGCATCGAGTGGGATGGCCGCGACGAGAGCGGTGGGCTGTTGCCACCCGGGCTCTATCTGCTGGGGCTGGAAATCGAGGGCGAGGTCGCCGCGCTCAAACAAATGGTGCCGGTGGGGGTGGCCTACTGAATATGAGAGAACCCTCGATGCTGTCGACTGCGATGATCGGACATTTAGCCAATCCATTGCCGACCGACGATCATCACGCGTAGCACCCCAATAGTCGCGTCATATTGCCTTCGTTGTCGGTCTTTGTTAATAGTAGATGCGAGCGCTTCTATTTTTCTTCGTCAATTTTACTGTTTTTGAAAAAGTGGGGGCCTCGAGCGATTTTTGGGTGCGCATTCTTTTGCGATAAGAAGCGTCACTCTTTACCCTCACGCAGTGTTCTTGAGGGATATACAGGATGAAATGGGAGTATATATAATGCATTCTATGCGGTCTAACACACAAAGAGTTGTCCAGGCAATTGGCGTCGGAACCTGCCTATGGCCCTGTCGACACCTCATCAAAACCTCTCTTATCAAGGGGCTCTGCGGCTGCAGAAGATCCGAGCTAACCATGCGCCCCACGGCTTCATAATGGCTGAGATACAACAAGAGGCGGTTGGCGGTTTGCTGCCGGCGCGGAGCGGGAGTGTACCGAGCGCGGCGGAGGAGACCCTATTGGCAGAGCAGCTTGAGCAGTTCCAGAGCCGCGGCTTCACGGTGCTGCGCGGGGTGCTCAGCGCGGCCGAGCTGGCGGTGGTACGGGAGCGGCTGGACGTGCGGCTGGCCGCGAAGCTGGCGGCTGAGCTCGGCGCGCTAGAGGGGAAGCCGGCGACCGGCGAGGAGCTGGCCGCGGCGGGCCACACCATCAGCATCGGTGGCCCGGTCGACTCGGCTTCCATCGGCTTCCCAGGGTTGCTATCGGCGGCGCCGGAAGTGGCTGAGCCGCTAATCAAGGCCTTCCTGCTCAGCCCGCGGCTACTCGATCTGGCGGAGCGCGTCATGGGGCCCTTCGTCCAGGGCGATGGCTTCTACGTGGTTGGCACCCCACCGGCTCAGCTGACCGGCGGGGCGACCGGGGTCGCGTCTCGGCAGGAGCTATTGGCCGAAGCCGCAGGCTGGCACCGCGATGGGTACTCCCATCACAACATGTGGCGAAAAAATCCCGGCTATGCCGACGACCTAGCGGACGGGGGGCAGCCGTTCACGCCGCCACTCGCAGCGCACATGCTCTGCTACCTGCAGGACATGGACGGCCCTGGGGGGCCGCTGCTCGCAGTCCCAGGCTCGCACCGCTCCGCGTTCGGCGAAAAGCCGGTCGGCGCTGGGGAAGAGGCGGTGGTGCCGGTGGACGCCAAAGCGGGCGACGTAGTGTTCTTCCACTGTGATATGCTGCACTCCGGCTCGGTCAACCGCGCGGACGACGTTTGGCGCTACATGGTCACCTCCTTCGTCGTGCGCGCCGGCCTGCCCCACCGCGACGACTTCACGGCCGCACCGCTTGTCCGGGCATTGGTGGCGGAGGCGGAGGCGCGCGGCGACCGGCGCGTGTTGCGCTTCTTCGCAGCGGACACGACGGATGGCGGTCCACTGCGCCGCGAGGAGGAGTTGTGGCGCGGCGTCATCGACGAGGAACGGCAGCTGCTGCGCCCCGCGCTCTGACGATCGGCTGGAATTGTTCGGCGTCCGGAGGCAGGACTATGGCTGAGCCCCCAATGGGGTCTAATACGTGGACCATCTGCAAGACCATAGTCGTACCACGGGGCAGGAATCGGAGATACCAATACACCTTGACTTTCGATAAAGGGGATTTAGCTATGACGCGAAAAGCCGTGTACCAGCATGCCGCTCCTTACTTGAAGGACGCAATGAATCTGCCCGTTAAAAGCGTCAACGAGGCCCTTCCTTTTTACGAGAATACGATGGGTTTTCAGCGTTTCGAAAAAACGGATAGTTCAGTCACTTTGATTCGAGACGAGATCCGAATCGGACTTGCGGAAAACGGCGGCGACCCAACTCAGGAGGGGTGCTTTTTCCAAGTCGACGACGTAGAAAAAGCCTTTGAGGAACTGAAATTCAACGGGCTATCGATCGAAGCGAACTACCGTGTAGACACGCATAGAGAGCACCGATTCAAGGTCTTTTTCGTCGTGGCACCAGATGGACTATGCTACTGCTTAGGCGAGCGACTAGCTGATTAAGCGGCGCGTCTATATCCACATCATCTGGCGGATAGCAGAAGCCCAACGCGATGGTGTACCTCCAATAGATCTTGTCGCGGTTGTAGATTTGGTTGCTGCAGCCGGGGCTAGTGAGTTGGCCTGTTCGGCGATCTTTTTAGCACCGATCAATGGTTTTCAGTCGAGAGTATTTATCCCTAATGGGATATAGTTATCTAAATAGGTGACAAAGCCTGCATCCGTATGAATAGTTGTATAAACAGGTTGTATAAGTCATCTGGTTATGGTTCCTTATAACATCGCGGTATGCAGCAGTTTGCGATCGGTTTTTACTTTGCCAAGAAGAAGCGCTTGAGTTAATAATATTATATATGAGGTCGATATACATGAAGATGTATAGTGTGTGTAAAATGTATTCGCAGGTGATCAGTGGATAGCCGCTTTTGTGCGCACGCAGTCTTGGTGGCGATGATCTCTTTTCCGGCTGGTCGCACTTGTGCGGTAGATCTGCCTCTGCGCTCTGTGATCTGTCGCTCGCTCGTAAGGGCGAGCCGGAGCCAAGAGAAGTTATTCCAAGTGAGTGTAGCGGCTCCGAATCGAGAGTGATGATGCATATTGTAAACCAGCCTTTGCATGCGAAATCCGAAATCCGAAATTCGCGCATATTCTACATGAATAAAACGGCTTCTTGCGTTTGGTTGTTGTGGTAGTCGCGCGTTGCTCGAGCGTATTCTGGGTTCGATCGAGCATGCCGTGCTGGCGGTAATGATTCGATTCGATCTGCGGGGTCGATCTGCCGCACGGTTCGCACTGTGCGGCGCCTTAGTTGCGCTAATCCACGTGCACGGGGCGTTCGCTCAGTCGTATTTCATCGAAACGATTGCGGGCACGGGTACAGAAGCCACGTCTGGGGATGGGGGTGCGGCGACGTCGGCGTCGGTGCACGGCCCAACAGGGGTCTGGGTCGATGGGGCCGGCAATGTCTACATAGCTGAGTACACCGGTAACACTATTCGTAAGATCGATGCGACCACGGGCAATATCACGACGATTGCCGGTACGGGCACGGTAGGATTTTCTGGCGATGGGAGTGCGGCGACGTCGGCGGCGCTCAATGCCCCATATGGCGTCGCGGTCGATGGGGCCGGCCACGTCTACATCGCAGATTCTGCGAACCATCGCATTCGCAAAATCGACGCGGGGACCAGCAATATTTCGACGATTGCGGGCACCGGCACGCCGGGAAGCACTAATGCTACCCCGGCGACGTCTGCGACTTTGAATAGCCCGCTACGAGTGTTTGTCGATGGAACCGACCTCTACATAGTCGAATCTAGCGGCCACAGCGTGCGCAAGACCGACACGTCGGGCAGCACCATCACGACCATAGCCGGTACGGGCACGGCGTCGTCTACTGGCGACGGCGGCGCCGCGACGTTGGCGACGGTAAACTACCCCAGTGGCGTTGCCGTCGATGGGTCCGGCAATATCTATGTTTCAGAGCGAATCGGCTACCGTATTCGCAAGATCGACGCGGGGACCGGCAACATTTCGACCATCGCGGGCACCGGCACGGCGTCGTCTACAGGCGATGGCGGCTTGGCGACGTCGGCGACGGTAAACCAACCCTATGGCGTCGATGTCGATGGGGCTGGCAATATCTATTTTGCCGAAAGCGGCAGCGGCGTGGTTCGCAAGATCAATACGTCGGGAATTATCACGACGATTGCGGGCACCGGCACGGGAGGGTTTTCAGGGGATGGGGGTGCGGCGACGTCGGGACAGTTGGCAAACCCGGAAGATGTCTTCGTCGACGTGTCCGGGAGTATCTACATTGCCGATTATACTAACGAACGCGTCCGCAGGCTGACGGCGACACTCACCATCAGCAGCACCTCGCCAACCGCCGCCTTTGTCAGCGCGCCGTCGACGGCGAATGTGACGGCGACCTTCAGCGAAGCCGTAACGGGGGGCACTGCGGCCTCCTTTGTCGTGCACAGCGCGCTGAGCGGCCAGCAGGCGGGCGCTTACTCGGGCAACAACAGCACCACGCTGACCTTTAATCCGACGGTGGACTTTTTTCCGGGCGAGACGGTTTTTTCGACGCTGACCACCGCGGTGCAGACG
>JABHFS010000167.1 GCA_018672475.1 Gemmatimonadota bacterium
CCGTACTCCAACTCTTCGTCAGACTCAAGGCCATACAACCCAGACTACCCACCCGAGCCTGCGTGAGACTTCGCCGCATAACTCCATACTTGATGCTACATCGCCCGCAGTCCCCGCCTTGAAGTCCGCCTACCCCCGGCCTCTTTGCATCTAAAACGAGCCCGTTCGTCCATCGGGCCGGCCAACTCTAAAAGAGGGCTACTTAAAGGCCGCACCCCCAGCAGGAAAGAGGGCGATAAGCACCCATACGGCTTGACCTATCCCCCTAAAATCCCCTTTATAATTCCTATACATCCAACCTTCTGACGCACTTTGCCCATACACAGATCCCGTTCGGCCTCATTATTGGTGAAGGGAGCGTTGGGGCCGGTCAGAAAGCGCATAACCTCGGCCTTCCGATTTTGCAGTTGCAGCGCAAGATTGTGGCCCGTTCCGGGAGCTGTTCAAGAAACAGCCGTACTACCGTCCGGTATGTGACAATTAAGCACGGGCTCACGTTATAGGTAAACATGCGAACACCAAAACTTCTCACAACTATTCGGACCTATAGCTGGAAGCTATTTGCTGCCGATCTGATCGCGGGGGCGACGGTAGCCATGGTCGCGTTGCCGTTGAGTATCGCTATTGCCATCGCTTCGGGCGCTACTCCTGAGAAAGGTCTCGTCACAGCAATCGTGGCGGGTTTTATGATTTCACTGCTGGGCGGAAGCCGCGTTCAAATTGGGGGGCCGACAGGGGCGTTTATTGTCGTCGTTTTCGGTGTGATTGTCGAACACGGTTATGATGGCCTCGTTTTGGCTACCTTCATGGCGGGCTTTATTCTGCTAATGGCGGGTTATTTTCGAATGGGAAATCTGATCGCATATGTGCCTGAGGCGGTTGTAAACGGCTTCACCATAGGCATTGGCGTTATCATTGCTACAAGCCAGTTAAAGGATTTTCTGGGGCTTGCCATCGATCAGGTGCCCGCCGACTTCATCGATAAGCTCCCAATACTTTGGGAGGCGCGCGAAACATTCAGTCTCCCAAGCATTTTTGTAGCGTTTACAACAATGGGGCTGATTACCTTTATGCGCCGAATAGCACCCAAACTACCCGGTCTTATCATGGCTGTCGGTATCGGTTCTGCTCTCGTCGCTGTGATGGCCTTACCAGTAGATACCATCAGCTCTCGTTTCGGAGAACTTCCAAGACAATTACCTTGGCCAAAACTACCTGATTTCTCAGCCTCTCGCCTTGTCGAACTATTTCCTTCAGCCATTGTAATCGCGCTTTTAGCAGGTATTGAATCTCTTCTATCAGCATTGGTTGCAGATAAAATGATTAAGGGGCAACATCGACCAAATGCTGAATTAACGGCTCAAGGTGCAGCCAATATTGCCTCGGCGCTTTTTACGGGTCTTCCAGCCACCGGTGCAATTGCGAGGACCGCAACAAACATCAAGGCTGGTGGGAAAACACCCGTAGCAGGAATTGTTCACGCCGTTGTCTTATTGTTGATGATGCTTGTAACTGCTCCGCTTGCAGGTCATTTGGCCATGCCCGCTCTTGCGGCTCTTGTCATCATCATTGCTTGGGATATGACTGAACCGCATAAGTGGGGCGAATATGCTAGCGCTAGGGTAAGTGATAAAGGTTTATTGTTTCTTACTCTCGTCCTAACCGTACTTGTGGACCTTTCAGTGGCGATCGGCGTTGGCGTGTCGATTGGTCTCGCTCTTCGTCTGAGCAAACGCTAGTCAGCTGAAATCCACTGGGTGTTGCCGGATAGATATAAGGCGCAAAGATGGTTATTATCAAAACTGCATTTAAAAATAGAAGTGTTCTAAAGCGTAAGCAGATACAGTATGCTCTCACGAAGTTGGATTACTACAAAAGCGCAATTGATGCCTTGTATGGTCCCGGAACAGAAAAAGCTTTAACCAACGTTGCTAAAGCCAAGGGTTTAAATATCAACAAGCCCGAAAAGGTTTTCCAAAGCGTCCTTAGAGCCTGACTCAAAAGTTTATGATTGAACGCAACGTCTTGCGATTCTCCTGGTCAGAAACCGGATGCTCGCCACCATTGCCCATGCAGTTGAACTTCCCACTGTTTTCGCCCAATTTTTTGCCAAACGGCGGCACCGCCCCAGCCAGGCAAACGTTCACTCGACGACCCATCGCCTTGGTAATAGGACAACGCCTTCCGCTGCCCACCATTTTCTTTTCGCTTGAGAAAAGGATGATCTCAAGTACGTCTCTCAATCTTTCGGCAGCAACCTCATCATACGTCACTCACATCAACCGATTACTCAAATACGCATTATCTTGTCATTTTTTTGCAAGCAGAGCCCTACCCTAGCCAGCGTGGGACTTCGCCGCATAACTCCATACTTGATGCTACATCGCAGGCAGTCCCCCCCCCCTCGAAGTCCGCCTACCCCCGGGCCCTTTGCATCTAAAACGAGCCCGTTCATCCATCGGGGTCGGCCAACCCTAAAAGAGGGCTACCTAAAGGCCGGCACCCCTGCAGGAAAGAGGGCAATAAGACACCCATACGGCTTGACCTATCTCCCTAAAACCCCCTTTATAATTCGTATACATTTCCATCGCATCAATAATCATTGCTGAATCAGTGGCATTTCCCCCAATTGTGTATGCGTATTGCAGAATGGGCGTGATTGCATTTTGCAGCAATAGGTTTTTCATTTTGACAAATGAGGTTTGGTCCAATCTCCATAAATTATTTTGATGGTTGAATTTCCATACTTCGCAGTTTCCTCCATCACCTCCTTTAGATGAGCAGAAGGTATGTTGTCACCATCGATAAGAACCGCTGTGCGAAAGTAAATTGATGATTACAGATATAGAGATAACTAAGCCAGAACCAGTTGCTCCCGGGGAAAAAATAGAGACTTTTAAAAGAGGGACCGATGTTTCACTTACGATTGAAGCATTAGAAGCGGGCAATCCGATTTTGGTAACAGAGTTCTATAGTAATGGATTGTCGCTTCTTCGGGAGTTACATAGTCATCTGAGTAGAAAATTACCCAAAAAGTCTTTTCAGGAACAACGCGAGTATCGGTCAGAATATCATAAGCTGTCAAATCTAATATTGATCAGAATTGTTGATCAAAAATTGGCCGTCAAGAAGGCTCCTTCAATCGGATGGCTGGAAAAGTTCTATCCTGAAATCAATGAATTCCTATTGTCTTTTCCTCAGGTTCAAGGGCTAAATAGTTCGTGGCAGTGGTATCAGAATGGACTTTCCATTCCAGTGTTGCGTAATAAGGTGCACCCTTATTACGGCACTTATTTTCCAACACGTTTCGAACATTTGCAACTTTTTGATGATTGGCTTACAGGTTACGAGGGGCCGAGAAAATCAGCAATAGAGGTTGGGATTGGCTGTGGGGTTCTTTCTTTGCAAATGGTGCAAAATGGTTTTCATAAGGTTTTTGGAACCGATATAAATCCTAATGCAATTGTTGGGTTGGCAGAATCCATGGGAGATACAGAGTTGTCTCGCAAAATAGAATTAGACTTTGGGAATCTTTTTGGCAAGTGGGACAAGCCTGCCGAATTAATTGTCTTTAATCCTCCTTGGCTGCCTAAATCTCATGACTTAGATAAGATTGACGAGGCAATATATTATGATGAAAACTTGTTTTCTGATTTTTTTACAGGCGCAAAACAAAGACTCTTGCCCGAAGGAAAGATGCTACTCATATTCTCAAATTTGGCTCAAATTACCAATGTGACCAAAGACCATCCGATTGAAAGGGAGTTGGAAGATGGTGGAAGGTTTCAATTAGAAAAACATTTGAAAAAACCGATGAAAGCTTCTTCCGGTAAAACTAAGCGTGATCAGGCTTGGCGTTCTTCAGAAGAGGTGGAACTTTGGATCCTTGTGCACAAGTAGATTCGAAAAGTCACTTTTGTTCAAGCCTCGTCGGACGGCGTCCCCCCTCCCGCTCGGCGAATACCCAGAGCTGACGAAGAGAGGCATCCCGATTACCGGGACCGAGAATTTCGGCGGCGCGGTTGTTACAGCGGGCGGCACGCGGGACAACATGATTCGAGCCTTTGACAAAGACGACGGAACAAAGCTGTGGAAATACAAGCGTCCTTTCGGAGGCTGCGCACCGCCGGCTACATACACAGTCGGCGGCAAACAATACAGAGTTATTCCCGCCACTGGCGGAGGAAAACCCGGCGGACCACAGAGCGATACCTACATCGCCTTCGCGTTGCCGTAACCGCATTTGTCATCACCAGACGAGAGGATTCATGTCGACAAAAAAACCGAACGTGCTGATCGTGATGAGTGACCAGCACCATCACCGATTCATGGGCTGCGCTGGACATGATGTCCAAACGCCAACGATGGACGGCCTCGCCGAACGCGGGCTCCGCTTCTCTAATACCTACTGCCCGTTCCCGCTTTGCGGTCCATCGCGAATGGCCTTTATGACCGGACGCTATCCCAGCACGACAGGGTGCCTGACCAATCAGTGCCATTTGAACAGCGACGTGCCGACTTATGCGCATGGGTTCGGTTCCGGTGGTTACGAAACGATTCTTTCGGGGCGAATGCACTTCGTCGGTCACGATCAGCGACATGGATTCGATCAGCGCATTATCGCGGATTGCGGCGGCACGGCGTACATCAATCCGGTCACCGGCTGGAAACTTGAGAAAGTTTTGGGGCAACTCATCGATACGCCCGGAATGGGACGAACGCCGTTGCGAAAGAGCGGACCGGGCCACACCGGATATCACGCCTACGACCGGGCCGTCACAGAAACGACCGTCAATTGGTTACACGAGCGAGGACGCCGCATCGCAGAGGACGAGTGTGAAAGCCCTTTCATGATGACGGTTGGGTTCGTCTCGCCTCATTGTCCGTTTGTAGCGCCGCCCGAAGACTACGCTCTCTACGACGATAAAATCTCTGTAGACGATCTACCGGACCCGCAACTCGATGGCCTTCATGACGTGCATCGAGCCATACGTGCTCAGTGGAAGCTGGAGGAGCCGATCCCGGTCGAATGGCAACGCCGAACCGCCGTCGCGTACCACGGCCTCTGCACCTTTGTCGATCGGCAACTTGGTCAAATCATCACCGCGCTTGAGGACAGCGGGCTCGCGGATAACACCATCGTTGTCTATACCTCAGATCACGGCGAACAACTCGGCGAGCATGGTCTCTGGTGGAAGAGCACATTCTACGACGGCTCCCTCGGTGTTCCGCTGCTGATGGCTGGTCCGGGTATTGAGGGTCGCGGCCGAATCGTTAACGAAAACGTGGGGCTGCTCGATCTCGGCCAGACTCTGTTGGACTTCGCCGGTGTGGCGCAGTTGCCGAATATCGATGGACGTAGTTTTCGTTCACTCATTGACGGCGACTCAGGTGACTGGCCAGACGAGACCATCTCCGAGGGAACAGGTCGGGCGAAGGATGAAGCGGGTGCCCTACAGAGGATGATTCGGCGCGGCCCCTGGAAGCTGTGCTATTACGATCAGATGCGAGTGCAACTCTTCAACATCGAAGAAGATCCGCTCGAACATAACGACCGCTGGGATGACCCAGCCTGCTCGGACGTAGTCAACGATCTGACGTCGCGCCTTCTCGAGGGCTGGGATCGTGACCGCATGTTGCAAGCCTGCAGAACAAGGCATCTGGAGCAGCGATTCATCGGCGAGTGGGTTAAACGTAACAACCCCGCGGAGCCTGATCCCGTCTGGTACGATGAGCCACCGGAGAATTCGATCCTCGATATGCCGGATCTGAGTTAGGAAGGCCATCAGACATTGGATTTCCGAGGCGTGTGATCGACGGTTCGACCCGCTAAGTGGTGCAAAGATCATTCAGCTCACCAGCAGCGCGGTTATCAGTATCAACATCTATTGTGAGCAGCCCTAAAAGAGGGCGATCTAAAGGCCAGCACCCCCGCAGCAAAGAGGGCGATAAGAAGCCCATATGGCCTGACCTAAGCCCCTAAAAGGCCCTTTGTAATTCCTATAGATTTATACCGTATAGCTCCCCATAGGGCATAACTCGTTCACCCGTCCAAGATCCGGGCCTTCAGACACACCAGGCCCAAACCCCAACCCGCACGCGCTCTACAGCCGATGCCTAACCGCCAGAATAACCTGGAGGACAGGCTTTGAATTGCCTATATTTTTATTTCACGATATAAATGCGACTCAGTTGCTATGTGGCAGTTATTACACAGGAGAGAAGCTACGTAATGTTCAAAACCAGACTCATTTGTCTTGGTGCCGCTTTGGCGCTGACCGCATGTAGCACAGATCCTGTGTCTCCCGACACCTCGGATTCCGAAGACATCACCGCCGTCGGCTCTTGCAACTACGAGAACCTCTTCTCCTCGACTCCTGAGTGTAAATGGTATTCGGGCACAGCGTGGACCGTTGAATCGGCGTCTGCGGACTGCCTAGATGGACCTTTTGGGGCCCCCGGGACGTGGGTGGAAGACGCCGACTGTGAAGTCGATCCAACGCTCGGCTCTTGTATCGTGACGCCAGACGATGGGATGGATTACACGCTCGTCGTGGGTGGAGACGATCCTGGAGGATGCGCGGCAGGCGCGATGGCGTGTACCGCGTTCGCTGGGGGAACCTTTGAGGCCTCCACCAATTGCGTAGGTTATGACAGAGCGCCCATGTCGGGTGAGGCGGCGGAGAAGACGGTGTTCCAGTGGCCCACCTTAACCTGTCGGACCGCGCTGGACGGAGAGCCGGAAGGGCAAACCGACGGCCAGGTCTGCACGTGGAATTTGATCTCAGCGTCTACGGAAGAGGGGCGCAATTATGTCGATTATGGCGATTGCGGCATCGTCCACACGAACCGCCCCTATTATCCGCTCGATCCGTGGCAGGTCCCTCCAACGGACGACGCCCGACTGGACGACGCCGAGTGGTTGGCGGAATCAGATTGGGTTCAATCTCAGGTTCGTTCCAGCGCCTGTGTGTGTTGCCACAGCGAAGACGCAACCCCCAACGGGCCCTCTCGCTGGTCGGTCGATGCCGGCCCGCTTTGGGTAGATACCATGAGCGATGAGGCGCTAGTCTTATTCGCGGGCCACACAAACTCCAGCGTACTCGGAGCCTTTGACCCGGCAGACAACAATGGCTTCGACCGCGTGAATAGCGCCCTCCCTACAACCAATGTGGATCGAATGTGGGCCTTCTTCCAGGGTGAGCTAGGCAGGCGTGGGGTCACCGACGCCTACATTTCCGGGCTCCCGGATGTTGGCGGCCCTCTACTTCTCCACCAGGCCTACGAACCCGAGGCTTGCGGTGGCGGAGAAGGGATTGACGCCAACGGGCTCCTGATCTGGAACGGGGGGAGTGCACGATATCTGTATGTCTTGGAGGTCGGGGCAATGAATCCTGGAATGCCTCCGAACCTGGATCTCCCGGATGGCACGCTTTGGCGCGCCGATGTTCTCTTTGATGTGCCCGCCTTTGAACCGGGCGTTGCCTACGGGACCTTGCCCGAGGGCGCCCTTCAGCGCGCGCCAGCACAGGGAACTCCAGAGGTCTTGCGGTCGGGCAGTCAATACTATCTGTATGTGCTGCGCGATATCGCTATCCCCATCGCTCGTTGTCTATTTACGGCACAGTAAGCGAATTCAAACGGACCATTTACCAACCACAGAGCACGCGATGTCTTCATCTCCATCTGAACCAAGCGATCATGCTCCTAATCTACGTGGGTGGACAGGGTAGATCCGTACGGCGATCAGGTGTCGTCTCCGGCGGTCTCAGCGGCCGCAATATCCATGGCATTGCGGCTTGAACTCACTTAAATACCAGAGCACACATGACGCAGTACAGGTACTTGGTCGGGTTGGAAACATCCGGTATGTCTTTATTGGTTTTCAGTCGGATCGTTGCCCCTCAAAGCCCACCTACCCCCGGCCCCTTTGCGTCTAAAACGAGCCCGTTCGTCCATCGGGCCGGCCAACCCTAACAGAGCGGCTACCTAAAGGCCGGCACCCCCGCAGGAAAGAGGGTGATAAGACACCCATACGGCCTGACCTAAGCCCCTAAAAGGCCCTTTATAATTCCTATACATTGCCAAAGGGCTAGGGGCGCGTCTATACGGCTCGCTCGCTACTTTTTATTTATTTCCCTGCCATGGATACACCTCCTTGAGTAAATATATAGACTCTTTGGAGTGCCCACTTTTCAGAGGATATTCACTAGCTTATATTCGGTACAAAGCTTCTACGGTTTTCATAATGGCTTCCAACTCTACCAATGTTAGTTCATCCAGACCTTTACTAGGCGCTCGCTGCATTGACGAGGAAAGAATACCCCGTCGGTATAGAATTTCTTTATATATAGCAACACCATAAAGCCGTTCGTAGTTCATCAAAGGCATCAATTGATTGAAGATCTGACGCGCTCCATCCCAATCCTTTACTTCCAGTTGTTCCCACAGAGCTACCAAAATATCGGTAGTATGGCAACCAGGCATATTACCAATGGCACCCCGCCTAAATTCATCAATTATATAAATAGCCCCCTGTCCTCCCCAAACCCCTTTGCAAGTCTGTCCAGCCGCCTTAATAGTAGCACTGATCTGCTGCGGTTCAGGTGATGTTTCTTCTTTTATATAATCAATGCGCGGCAATTCTTCACACATGCGACTGATTAACTCGGCACTCATGGGGGTGCCAATCGGTCCATTGAAATTCTGTATGCAAATAGATATGTCGAGTGCCCCAGATAATGTTTCGTAATAACGGTAACAGCCGCTAGCCTCAGGGTGTAAAATATGCGGCGGCATGGACATTACCGCTTCAACCCCCAAACCTTGGGCAAAGCGTCCGAGGGCTACAGCCGGCAATTCATGTCCCGAAGTAATTGAAGCCATTACCGGTACTTCCCCCTGCGCCGTTTCAACCACGACCTCTAACCAACGCCGTCGTTCATCATCTGACAACGTCGTAAATTCGCTTGCATTAGCCGGTCCAACCAACCCCTGAGCACCAGCGTCTATACAAAACCGTACAACTCGGGCCAGCCCATCTTCATCCAGCATTCCATCGGCTTTAAAAGGGGTAATAACAATAGGCCAGATACCACGCCATGGTGCTGTCATGTCGGCTCCTTTTATAAAAATATTAATATGGGTTTAGCGCTATTGGCAACATCCCGAACTTAGATCCCAATAGGAATTCGCGGTACGTCTGGATGGCTACCCAAGATGACTTCATAATGGGTAGCTCCGATCCAAGCAGCCCAGATATCGGCACTGACCTCATCTTCTCCATCCTTGCCCAGTAATGTTACCAGGGTGCCTGCTTGGGCTGAAGGAATATAACGTACATCGACCATTCACATATTC
Organism: Gemmatimonadota bacterium; assembly: GCA_018672475.1. GTDB lineage: Bacteria > Latescibacterota > UBA2968 > UBA8231 > UBA8231. The sequence continues at coordinate 9,361 of JABHFS010000167.1, forward strand.
ATACCGCCCCGACCTCGTACGGGTGCTCGAGTCCCATTCACTAAAACATATCCCAGATTAGACAAAGGTCGATCGTACCCTTCATAATATCCCATCGGCACAATTGCTATTTGCATTATATATGGCACATCCGCAGCGACAATGGTGCTACATTGGCTTCGAGGAAATCAGATTAAGATGCGCTATATCGATCCGGGCAGTCCGTGGCAAAATGGCTATAGCGAACGTTTCGATAGCCGTTTTCGCGATGGATGTGTGAATCGAGAATGGTTATTGAAGATTGAAGACAGTATTACGACACAGAAAGGCCGCATAGCCGACGGGGCTATTTAAGTTCAGATGCCTTTATAAACAACCCCCAAGCCTCAACCTAAATGGACCAAAACAGGCGCTCCGGTCACACTCAGGCTTTGAATGCATGAATCGCTTAAGCAGCGTCTGATGCATATCAGGTCTTCGGTTTCAAGGTTCTATTTTATAGGATTGGGGCATGCTCAGGTGCGTCAAGCGATTGAGTCGGGCACACCCGATGTTGACTTCGACTTGCTGCCGATTCCATTCACGCGCTTGTAATTATGGACCGGTGATTCGTTTAAACCGCGCCATCGCCGTCTCAACGAATCACCACGGATGATACGTCGTGTCCCAAGACGCCAAGAATATTAAAAAGCAAACCCCAATTCACCAAAGGCCATCCGTCCAATGAGGGGAGCTCCCACGAAAGATCGATATTTTCTGTTCAGTATATTTGTAGCATTTATACGCAAAGACACATCATATTTCAGCGGTAGGTCATAGCTTAGATTTGTATTGACCGTTGTGTAGGAGTCTACTGTGCCAACGTAGATCCCAGAAACCATTGGAAAAGAATCGGTGTACCGCATAGAAAAACCGAGTCCAAGGCCCCAATCTGGTATGCGATGATTAATTGCAAGTTTGAGTTTATTTTTTGGCGCATTTAACCCAATGTCTGATACACTTTCAACATTCTTATAGATATTTTTGCTGACATAAGAGTAGTTGCCATTTAGAGTCAAGTGATCCGTCGGATAGTAGGTTAGACTGAAGTCCAGGCCATTATGCGTGACATCGCCAAAATTTCGAAAAGTAAGCAAAACCGCATTGGGATCATATGCTTGCTCCGGAGTAACTGTGCCAAAAGGTATCTGTGCCGCTGTTGATGAAAAAAGTGCGGCCAACTCATCGGCAATACTACCGTCGCCATTTCCTTCAATAAAGTCAGGTGCTTGCGCTTGATCAAGTGTCAGCAGACTCGCTGCTATCGTTGGGTCTATACTGTTTGATGCTTGTTCAATACCCTGCGCCAAAACATTCTCTAAAGAATTTTTGTCAAGAAATACATTTGGAGTTTCAATAACCAAGGGGCCGACAAAATTCTTCGTTTGCGTTCGATACAAATCGGCGGTCAATACGAATTTATTTCCGACTACTCCCTTATAACCAAGCTCAAGGGTTCGAGTTAGGGTTGATTTAGTTCGAGGAATATCACGGACATCACTAAACGATTTAAAACGGCCAGTCTGTGGATCAAATTTCTTCAGAGCGTTGGTCAAGCCTGTTAATTCAGTCGGTATAATTGCACGAAGTGATTCTGCTAATATTTTTGCTTGTTCTTGAGCTGTTTCATCTGAGTGCCCGGACTCAACAAGCTCTTTGGCAAAGAGAGCCTCTGCCTGAGGTATGAAATTGGCCAACACAGAGCCACGAACGAGTCCCCACATCTCATTATTAAAGGCATGGTCGTCTAATGCTAAATAGGGGTCGTTTTCAAAATTGGCCAATCGAGCAAAGGGCGAACGAAACAAAGGTCTACCATCTTCACCTCTTCGAAAAGTAAAACCTTGTTCTGCATTTGGAATATACGTTCCTTGAGCGCGTAGAGGAATGGCAGGAGAATAGCCTAGCGCCGGAGCAAAATTGGCCCCCACCCTAAAAGGATCAGGGCTTGCAACAAGGTCGAGATACAAGTTGTTTGTAGTTGGTGTTCTGAAAGCGTTATTATAGGTCAGACGAATGGTGTTGGTCGGATTCGGTTTCAAGACCGCTGCGCTGCGCAATGATGTAACGGGTTTGTTTAACCCACTATGGGTGTCAAGGCGCAACGCGCCTACCAAATTGATAAAACGGGTTACCTGGCGCTCTGTCTGAAGATACAAACCAAATTCATCGACCCCGTCGTATGTCTCGTTGGCGCCATTAATGGTACCTTCTGTCTCAGGTCGCGTAAATAACAAATCGAGTCCGTATACAAATTCCTGCTTTTCTCTCCAATTTGAAGAATGCTGAAGTTGGAAAACCGTTTGACTAGATTTGTCAATGGTGGGATTACCGCTTCGTAAAAGCCAGGAGTCTCCCGAGTGCGTGCGATTCTGATATAACTGAGCGAACCAGTCATGGTATATGAAACGCCCTTGGATAAAATTGTACTTCCAGTTTTCCAGTTGAATAGCTCCTAGGCCCGACATTTGAATTTGGTCTGACTGACTATGGCCAACAGAAAGGATTGCTTGAATATCTGTGGTGGGACGATAATCAAGGCGTAGCTCAAGACTTTGCTTTTCAATATCATAATTCCTTTTATTCGGTTCTTGAGGATCTTGATATTTCCAGTCTGTTGCGGTGTAATACTGAGTAGATATCTTGTATCCCAACCGCTCGTTGAATACGCCGGCATGGCGCAGACCAGCCCTACGCAAAGACCGTTCTCCGATACCAATTTTAACGTTAGTACCTGCTGACTCGAAGGGCGATTTAGTAATGATATGTATGACTCCGTTGGCACTATTCGGTCCATACAGTGCAGACCCAGGGCCTAAGACCACTTCGATCCGTTCAACATCTTCGTTTGTAATGGGAATAAAACTGCCCCAATTGACCCGCAAAGAGGGCAGGCTGGCGATGCGATTATCGGTCAGAGTAAGCAGAGCCGAAGGAAAGGTATTATTAAACCCTCGTGTTACCACACTGCTCTGGACCAGACCTGTTTGGGCGAAATCTACTCCTGGAATATCTTGTACATGGTCTGTTAAATTCAATACGGCTTTTTTCTTCACCTCATCAGTGACAAGTAAAAAAATGGATGCGGGTGTATAGAGTATTTTTTCTGGACGTTTCGAAGCCGATACTACGTTTTGTGTTAACATAAAAACAGTAGGACGCAACATGAAATCCTGCATTAGGACCACTTTTTTTGTCACATGTATCTGTTCATTCAGTGTTCTATATCCAATATGAGATAGTTGTATTGTATAGGTGCCTGTGGAGACATTCGCAATAGAGTAAAACCCATTCTCATCCGTAAAACCCCCAGTAACTATAGCGTCTGAGCTTTTGATAACAACATTAACTCCTGGTAAATAATTCCCATCTACATCGACGACGCTACCGCTGACTTGATTGACATTTGCCCAAATATTAAGGGGGAAAAAGACAAGGCAAAAAACAGGGTATATAAGAATACGTAACACAATCGTTTCCCTAAGATATGAGTGCAAAATTTAGAGTGATATGAATAAAATGACTCGACGAACCGTTTATTACCAACCGTTCGGTTAATGGGAGAAGAGGTTCATCAAAACATTTTCTAAATCATCTTTATCAAATGGTTTAGTAAGAATCTCGTTCATACCCACATTTTTAAATTTAATGTGATTATCAGAAAATGCGTCGGCTGTAAGGCCAATAATTGGCAGGGTCTCACTGCTGTATTTTTCGCGTATTATCGTGGTCGCCTCAACCCCATCCATTACAGGCATATGAATATCCATGAAGATCAAGTCAAATGTTTTTTCCATGACAAAATCCACAGCTATTTTACCATTTTCAGCTAGTTCAACGGTATGCCCCATCTTTTCCAAAAAAGCTTTTGCGATATATGCATTCAACCTAGTATCTTCAACTAAAAGAATGCTCAGTTTAAGTTGAAATTTCTCTCTATTTGCATCTGTATGGGCTAAATCAGGTAAAGTCTCTGTTGCTCTGTTGAAAGGGATATAGACGTTAAATGTCGTACCCTTGTTGATCTCACTAAGAACCTCAATAGATCCTCCCATTAATTCAGCAAATTGTTTGGTTATAGTAAGGCCTAAACCAGTACCGCCGTATTGTCGAGTGATCGTATTATCTTCCTGCTCAAAGAGATCAAAAATAGAGCCTATATTAGTCGACTTTATACCTTTTCCTGTATCGCGTACAGATAAACATATCACAGTATCTTTTTCTTCGATAACCTTATCTTCAGCATGATAAATTTGCGAACAAATAACCTTAATATGACCTTGTTCTGTGAATTTAATTGAATTACTGATAAGGTTAGCTATGATCTGCTGAATTCGAGTCGGGTCCGCCAGAACCGTGAGCTCTGGATCAATTTCAATATTTGATATGAGATCCAAGCCTTTATCGCGTACTGGGTATTCAAAATTGTTTATTGTTTGATAGACTAACTTTGACAGATTAGTTGGCACACATTCTAGCTTGACTACACCAGATTCTATTTTATTCACATCAAGAACATTATTCAGAATGCCTAAAAGATCTTTTCCTGAACTAATAATCGTATCGACTCTTGGCTTCTGTTCCTCATCTAATCTTGTGTCTTGCAATAATCTGGCTATTCCTAAGATTCCATTTAACGGAGTTCTTATTTCGTGACTCATTATGGAAAGAAAATTCGTTTTTTCTTCATTTTTTTTACTTTCACCAGAGTAGGCAATTTCCAACTCATTATTACTCAGCTCTAGTTCCTTCAATACATTGGTTAGACCTTGTAGCAGACCACTTACTAAGGCAATCGAGGTGCCGGATACAAATACCATTGTTACTACGGCTAAGGTCCATGTAGATTGATAGGAGTGATATGAAGAAAGTGACTCACGGAGTATGATATTTCCACTTAGAAAGTTGAATGAGCTGACCAGTAATATGAGTAAAGATAGGGCCAGTGTGATGAGGCTAGCGCGGAGACCGAATAATGATAGCGCAATGATCACACCGAAGAAGGAAAATGTGCGCCCGGCCCCCATGAGGCCATAGTTTAGATACCCACCCGCACTGACCAATAGGAATACCCCAATGAGTATAACCCCACGAGTAGTCAAACTTATTTTTCCTCTAAATATAGCGCTTCCAATTATAATTAGTGCTACAAGGATGTGAAGAGCCATAACGGGTACCCAGCCGCCGTCTGAGATTCTATTTAGACTCAGGGCTAGAGCCGGCAAAACCGTTATACTAGAAAAAACGAGTGCTTTGTCAGCCATATCGCTACGGATATTTTGAATCGCGCTAGTCGGGTCGGTCACTTAGAATTGCCTATTTTCTCTATTTGCATAGCTTAAAAATGTTTATCCTAACTTTTTTCGCCCGATTTTCTTCATTGAGTTGGTGGGCATCATTCAGATACGCCGGTGTCAATTGATCGGCGACGATTTCTTGGGTATCCGCATGGACGCCCAGGTGCAATTCACGCCAGATCCGTCGAGTCATCCAGCCGCGTTTACGTACCTTCCACCCGCCTTCGCCATAGACTTTCAGCCCCGTCGAATCGACCACTAAATGCATCGGCTCTTTAGTCGATTGGACCGGCACCGCTACGGCCAAACTTTCTTGACGGCGCGACAAGATCGAATAATTGGGCACGACCAGCACGTGGTGAATCCAACTACCAAGTGCACTTTTCGCGGTGGGGAACAAACAAGGGTCAACCGGTATGTTTTTCAATCCATCTGCCCCACGAAGAGGAAGTTTATAAGGGATTATACTCAGTAGACTTGAAACGACAAGTGGATATGTTGCATGAAATAAATATAATCGAAAATAAGGATATAGCCTACTATCTATAGCGATGTAAGCTTTTATAAAATAATTATTTATATATTTTTTATAAAACGTATAAAATGCATTAATTCTACGATAATATCGGTTAGATAGAGATCATCGGAAGCCATTGTAATGGCTTTTCGGAGCGAATAGATAACAGATGCGGATACTCAAGAAATCGTCGCCGATCAATTGACACCGGCTTATGCGGATGATGCCCGGCAGCTTAAGGGACTACTTGGCCAGGTCGATACACCCATCACCAGATCCGGCGCAAACGATTCATGCAACAAAGCCACCACAAGTTATAGAATCAGCGGTTTTTATAGCGGTTTTTATGCGGGGGGTATGAACAGCCGGTAGAGCAGGTCGCCTCCGCGTCGATGTGCTCTTTGACTATGCGCACTCCAACCCGTTCCCGCGATCGACCAACGCTGGTTTACCAGACGATCTTCAACCGCGTCCAGCGAATACAACTCACGCCCTCTTCGACACACCAGTGTACCGTCAACACGGTATTGTCGTCCATCCGCACCCCCATCGGATAGCCAAACTCAATCAGGCGAATCTGCTCTTGGCTGCTGATCTCGTCGGTCAGTTCGAGTTTGGCTCGGCTATCGTATAACATGTCTTCAAAAGTTAACGCCCAACGGTTTTCTGCAGCGCGGACCAAACACATCTGTATGCTCTGATCCCCAAAGCGCTTATTGTAGAGTACCATAAAGCGATCGTCTCCCAGCCAAATGGGCGTCATCGTCTGGCCCTGGATGTTAGTGGGGTGGGGTCCGTTCCAATTACGACCGCCGTCTATTGAGAAACTATAGGCATTTTTCAGGTCGGTATCGTTGGCGAAATCTTGCACCCAAGCGCAGGCGAGCAAGTGCCCAGACCCGCACTCGACTAGCTTCTGCTCCAGATAACCAACCCCGGTGCCAGGATCCTGGAATACAGTATACATCTCAGGCCAGGTCGCGCCCTCATCGCATGACTCATGGACAACGACGATCTCGCCGTAGCGACCGTCGTGTAGCGTCGCCGTCGGTGCCAGCCAACGTCCATCATTCGCAACGACAATCGGGTTGGATATTTCGTACGGGCCCTCGATCTGAAACGGGATTATCTCGGGTTCCAACCAAGTTCGGCCGTGATCCGTCGAGCGGCACAGCACCGGCTCGCTATAAGTCGTGATCAGCGCGTCCTGCGTATACTGTCTAATATCCCGCTGGCCGTAGGCTAGAATCACCCCCTCGCGGGTGCGGCTCAATCGCAGGTGATTGGTCTTGGGCGGATTCGTCTCGCGTGCGAGAACGACGCCCTGATAGGTCCAGGTCTGGCCATTGTCGGCAGACCGGGCGCAATGGGTATCGCCGCGCGCGTAGTGACCCCCACCGCGGCTGAAACCGCAGACTAAGTCGCCGTCGTCGAGACGTACGATCGTGGCGAAGGCCGAGTCTTCGCGGTCGACATAACCGCTGTCGAGTATTTCGATATGGGACATGTCCTATGCTCTTTTTTTAATACTTCAAGTCAGTTTAGCCACCGCCAGACCTGTCTGCACCGCCAAAACTCGATTCCACCCCGAGCCTTTGAGGCCAGCATAGATCATGCAGTAGACCCCGTTGATCGCAAAAACCCGTGGTCCCAGGCCTGTCCCGCTACCCGAAAATATGGCATTGGCGGGATTTTTGCTAAGCTGGGCCGGATGACTGGTCGGTGCGGTCGCGTGGCAGATAGTCGGTATATTCTTCGGCATGTATTATTGGCTCAAGCTTATAAATATTGTTACTAAGTAGTGCCGCCCAAGATACTATTTTCTAAAATATTCATCAAGTTTTCCGGAGAAAAGTAACTACGTTTATTTTATTAGCATTTTGGCATGATGATTTCTGGCGGTTTATTACCGGTATTGCGTGGGTTGATGGAGAGCGGTTACTTTAGGTGTAAGATGATTCTGCCAGCGTATCAATATGCAACCCTAAATGGTTGATTTATTACGTACAACTCATACAAGAAATCGGCTACGACTCGGCCTTTATGTTTAAATATTCCGAACGCGAAGGCCCCCATGCTCTGAAGAAAGCGCTCGACGACGTACCCGAGGGAGTTAAAGGCGAACGTCTGCAGCAGATCATCAAGCTGCAGGGGGTATTTCGCGGGAGCTAAACAGAAGTCGGTTGCACAGACAGTAGAAGTCCTAGCCGACGGCTAGTCCCGTATAGGGCAAGGCAGCCATTTTTACCGAAGCAATCTCGGCTAATGAGGTCATCCGCGTCGAAATGGTAGACACGACCTCGCAAACGCTATTCGGCAAGGTCGCACACCCTGATTTAACTAAATCCTTAGTATACACTACCACGCTCCTAGCCTTTTAAGCGTCTTTGAGATTGGTCCTGTTTTAGCTTTAAACCATAGGGATATCTCATAGCGCTATGAGATATCAATCTTTCTTGAGTAGAATGCTATCTCCAGGCCATATAAAATTAGCGATTATACTGAGCGTCATGCCTGTGCTACTAACAGAGGCGATGGCTCAAAGTCGTCCCTACGGACTTGAAGCGCGCGTCCCCAATACCTCGCTACTTATCAACCTTGCCCAAAATGCGCCTGCAGCTACGATTTCCGCTACTGGGCTCTTTCGCGATACGGCCAAACAAATCGTGGCACCGGGAATTATCCCCTATGCGGTAAACTCCGAACTCTGGTCTGACGGCGCTGAAAAAACGCGCTTCTTCGCTCTACCTGGGAATGCTCAGGTCGGTTTTTCGCGCGACGGCAATTGGCACTTTCCACCCAATTCAGTGTTGGTCAAGAACTTCTATTTTGATTTTGTTAAAGGTGATCCTGCCAGTCGCCAAATCGTCGAAACTCGCTTGCTGGTCAAGATGGGTGCAACTGATACCTGGAAAGGTTTTAGTTACCAATGGAACGACGACGCCACCGACGCCCACCTCTTGCGCGAAAGCGACCGCCGCACCTTTTTCATCGTCGATACGGATGCCCCTGACGGCATCGCGCAACAACGCTATTTCTTTCCCGGTCCCGAGGATTGTTCGCTCTGCCATCGCGAAGCTTCCGGTCGCGTACTCGGCGGGCGAACACACCAGTTAAACGGCGAATACAACTATGGTGCCATTAGCGATAATCAGTTGCGCACTCTCAACCACATCGGCTTTTTTACGGAAGATATCGGCGAAGACTACAGCCAATTCCCGCGCTGGGCCAATCCCCGCGACGAATCTGCGCCGATTGCCAACCGCGCTCGGGCCTATCTAGCCGCCAACTGCTCGCATTGCCACCGCCCCGGCGGCGTCGAGCGTGGTGACTTCGATGCGCGCTATGAGACCCCGCTCGACCAAATGCGTACTGTCGGCATCTCGCCGTCCCTTGGTCGCTTAGACACCGAGCTAGAAAATGTGCGTATAATTAACCCGGGCAAGGCTGACCAGTCTACGCTACTGTTACGGACACTCAATTTTAGCTCATTCCGCATGCCGCCATTGGCTTCTAGTGTCCTCGATGAGGACGGCACCAGCCTACTGCGCAAATGGATTGACGGGATGTCCACGTCCACCTCAGTAGCAAGCGAATCATCTATACCCGAGGAGTTCGACCTAGCCCAGAACTATCCCAATCCGTTTAATCCCACGACTGCGATACAATATCGTCTGGCCGAGGAGGGTCCCGTCGAATTAACCATATTCGACTTGATGGGACAACGAGTGCGCCAGTTGATCTCGGGCGATCATACTGCCGGATCTCATCAAGTCATTTGGGATGGGCGCGGTGACAATGGAATGTCTGTTGCCAGCGGGGTGTATTTCTACCGACTCCGCTCATCGGGCGGTGGGATTACGCGACGCATGCTCCTACTCAGATAAACACCTATCCCTACGGAGAATTCAAATGAATTGCAAACACTGGGTCTTCATAATGGCGTTGAGCATATTTGCTCTGCCACGGCAATCCATTGCCGCTCCCAGAGCACTAATTGACGACATCCAGATACGCCAGCTGATGCAAGTCCCCGAACGCACTATGCGGATCGCTAAGGATCCAAGGGACCAGACCCTATACCTACAGACGGCGAGCGGTGACATTTTCAACATTCATATGCCACCGACCGACACCGATATCGCTCCGTTGGTGGCCCGCGGCGCACTAGACTCCGATAGCGGTGATTTTAGCTGGACACAGTTCAATTTAGAGGGCGACATTCCTGTCGGCGTGCCCATTGAGGCCATTCGCGACGTCGCCAAGGCCGGCTCTCTCAGCGACACCAATCCGGTGAACAGCAAATTGTATTTGCTCAATGCGGATGATAATACCATCATGGTTTTACCGCGCACTGTAGTCGCCAGCGCGCGCGAAATTGGCTTTGCGTTCTTGCGCGCGCTCTACATCGACGACACCGGCGTCTTCTATGTCATCCGCGATGTCGAACGCGCCAGAGCCCCCTTCTCAAAGAGGTTGTATTCAAGTGCTGACCACGGCCTGAACGATACTCAGGGCTTGGCAATTGGCCCCGACGGCACAATGTACGTGGGCGGAAATCGACGCCAAGGCGACACCAATATCATCACCATTGTCAAGGGTGTCCTCGATCCGGCTACTGGTCAACGGAACTGGTCGACTCTCGCCCGCACCGAGCCAATACCTCGCGGCGACGTAGGCGCCTTCAACCACTTCCATCCCGCCGTCGCTGTCGACCGCGAAGGGCGTTTCGTATATGTCAACAGCGGCTCTCGCACAGAGCACGGCGAACTCGCCGAGATGAACGGTCAGTTTCCCGATTTGCGCGAGGCACCATTATCATCGGCGATTTTGCGAGTTCCTACCGATGGCGAGGAACTGCTTATACCAGCCGAAGCTGAAGCCCTGGCGGCCTCGGGCTTTTATTTTTCTGACGGTCACCGCAATGCTTTTGACCTGACGATTGGTCCTGAGGGCGAGCTATTCGCCACTGAAAATGGCCCTGATTGGGACATGTCCGACGAAATAAACTGGGTCCGCGAAGGGCATCACTATGGCTTTCCCTGGCGCATGGGCGAATACGACAATCCACAACGCTTTCCCGACTACGATCCGTCGCAAGACCCGCTGCTGCAGAATAATTCATGGGCTAAGCAAAGCAACCTCTTCTACAACGATCCGACTTTTCCACCACCACCCGTCGAGCGTTTTGCCGAACCGATCCTCAACCTCGGTCCCGACGCCAACTCCTATCGCACGTTGGATGGCCAAATCATCGACGGCAGCGACAACGGCCAAGCCACATTCACGCTCACCGCCCACAGCTCTCCACTGGGCCTGGTCTTCGACTCCGATATGGCAATGGCTCCGCCTTTCAAGGGATCGGGTTTTGTGTTGCGCATCGGCGGCAGTATCGCCAGCCTGATTAATCCCTTCGCCGACCCCGATCAGGACCTACTCCAGCTAGAATTGGAGAAAACGCCAGACGGCGAAAATTACCAGGCGCGAGTCAGGCGGCTAGTCGCTGGTTTCGACAGCCCAATTGACGCTGAAATAATCGACAATCGCATTTTCGTCGTCGAATGGGGCGACACCCGCGGATTATGGGAAATCACCTTGCCAAAAAATATCGCGACAGCGGTAGAGGAAGAAGCCGTAGCAGTGCTGCCGACCGATGCAGTGCTAATGCAAAATTATCCCAACCCCTTTAACCCCAATACTACGATCGAATACCGGGTCAACGCCTTTGTAGCGGTTGAGGTAGCCATCTTCGATGCCCTTGGCCAGAAGGTGCGCACACTGATAGCCGCCGAACAAGCGCCTGGACTTTATCGCCTGCAGTGGGACGGACGCACCGACATGGGGCTCGAAGCCGCAAGTGGAGTTTATATGTATCGTCTAACAGCGGGCTCGCAACGCGAAACTCGACGACTCACCCTTATTAAATAATCGTCCAGGCTGTGCTAAACTCCTGCTGTGAAAACGTACAGCTCTTTGCGGCTAGCATCCGGCGTGGGCACTGGCGGCATACGGAGGACTGGGGGGAGCAGGTTGCCGTCCTTGCGGCACTATTTTGCCGAGGCCTGGCCGACTATTCTTTGCGCGGTAGATTTTGGCCAACCACGAACTACTGCTACCGCGAAGAAGGTATGTGCATGCTCACAGAGGTGGGGCAGCGAGTCGGGCGGCGTGAAAATTTCATCCAGGACCATTATCTGGCGGGGCATACTATAGCGCCCTGTTGTCCTCCGAATATTCTTTATTGCCGCCCAATTCCCAGACCCCGCGAAAGAGCGTGCGCCGCTTCGGCGGCATGGCCTCGATGGCCTCGTGCGAGAGGTTGACCCGGTGCCATTGCGCCCACAGCGAATTGTAGCAGTTGAACACGGCACAGCGCGCATTGTCGGGGTTGGTCCAGTCGTTAGCGGCGTGCAGTAGGCTTTCGGTGAAGATGATCACCGACCCGGCCGGGCAACTGTATTCGGCCATTGCCTTGTGTAAGCTATCTTCCCAAGCTGATTCGCTGATATTAGGGCGATAGGGATCTGGCCCGCCGTAGTTGAAATGGGCTTTGTGCGAACCGCTTAAAAAGGTGGTGCCGCCTAAGCCGGCTTTTACCTCTTCCAATTCCCAGACCACTCGGGTTAGGCCCGAAAAGATCTTGTTGCCCGCGACTTGGTAGCGCATGGCGTTGGCTTGTTGCGGTGGGCGCACGACATGAGGCGTGCTGGTACCTTGAGGTTTTTCCCAGCCAGGCGGGCGTACAGTGATAAACGAGCCTTCGCAGCGGTAGCTGTAGTAATCCTCGCCGAGGTAGGGCTCTTCGGCAAGGATTTCGCTGAGAATGCCGCTGACGGCGGGGTGATCGAGCAGGGTTTGTAACTCGCTCTGGTAGGCTTGTTTGGCGCCGTCGTATACTTCCTTTTTCAAGGGTTCGATTTCGTCTGCGCTGAGTACGGAGGGCAGCATGATCCAGCCGTGCAGGTCGAAGAAGAATTTTTGTTCGTCGGTCATGGGGATGGGGGCTGTGGTGTGGTCTTTGGTGGCGGTCATTTTGGTCTCCGGGTGTTTATGCTGGATGTGGATGGTCATTTTGGGGGCATGCCCTGCGGTAGCTAGCGGTGGTTAAGTATAAATCTATTTTAGAATTGATGTAGGTCGATCGCTTAATAACCTTTATAAATTGATGAAGATAGGTTTAATGGTGAATTAGCCTTTTTTGCTTCTTGCTCTGTAATTAACCCCAATTCTTTCCTGCTATAACGCCCTATTGTCCTGCGAATACTCCTTATTACCTCCCCCCCAGACCCCGCGAAAGAGTGTGCGCCTTCTCGGCGGCATGGCCTCAATGCTCTCGTGCGACAAGCTGACTTTGTGCCATTGTGCCCATAGCGAGTTGTAGCAGTTGAAAACAGCGCAGCGTGAGTTGTCGGGGTTGGTCCAGTCGTTGGCCGCGTGCAGCAGGCTTTCGGTAAAGATGATCACCGACCCTGCCGGGCAGTCGTATTCGGCCATCGCCTGGTGCAAACTTTCTTCCCAGGCCGATTCGCTGATATTGGGGCGATAGGGGTCCGGGCCGCCGTAGTTGAAATGGGCTTTATGCGAACCGCTTAAAAAGGTGGTGCCGCCTAAGCCGGCTTTTACGTCTTCTAATTCCCATACGACTCGGGTCAGACCCGAAAAAATATTATTGCCCGCGACTTGGTAGCGCATGGCGTTGGCTTGTTGCGGTGGGCGCACGACATGCGGTGTGCTGGTGCCTGGTTTTTTCCAGCCGGGCTCTCGTACGGTGATAAATGAATTTTCGCAGCGATAGTTGTAGTAATCCTCGCCGGGATAGGGGTCTTCGGAGAGAATTTCATTGAGAATGCCGTTGATGGCAGGGTGGTCGAGCAGTGTTTGCAGTTCGCCTTGGTAGGCTTGTTTGGCGCCGTCGTAGACTTCCTTTTTCAAGCCTTCGATTTCGTCCGCGCTGAGTACGGAGGGCAGCATGATCCAACCATGTAGGTCGAAGAAGAATTTTTGTTCGTCGGTCATGGGGATGGGAGCTGTGGTGTGGTCTTTGGTGGCGGTCATAGGGCCTCTTGGGAGGTACGGGATTTTAGGAGATACATTCTCGCTCATTCTCGCCCAACTCCTGTCGGGCTCCGAGGGGATATACACGATTTTGCTGTCCTGCAAAATCGCGCATACAATCCGCTATGAGTATATCCCTCAAAAGCCCTCATGTGATTTAATAGTAAACCACTTTTTCTGTGTTGAAGATAAAATGCTTAAACAGTGTGTGACAGAAAATGTGTGATATGGTCCATAGCCTCAATCATAAAGTTTCCGAAACCCGATCGCCCACACCCCACTCAAAACCTACCCCTTCCACTGCAAATTAATACTCGTATACCCGTCAGTATAACGCCGCAAATGCTCCGGTAGATTTTCCAGAAACCACTGTCCCTCTTCGGGCATTTCCCAAGGAACATCGATCTTGTGATTTTTGTCCCGGAAACCTATCGCGCAGGAAAGCCGGGTCTCGTCGGTGCGATTGGGAAAGGCGCCGTGGTAGGTGCGATGGGCGAAGACGATCATATCGCCACCGTCAGTGAAGAGTGGGACCAGGCCGGGGATGTCGAAGCCGGCGTAGCGGGATTCCTCTTCGCCTTCCGGGTAAAAGGAGCCGCGGTCAGCGGTCAGATTGAAACCCTCGGGTCCTTGCCAGTCTTCCAGATGGGAATCCTCGATAACGCAGAGGCCGCCGTGAGTGGGGCGGGAGCCGGTGAGGTAGAACCATTTGCCAGAGGGCCAAAGGCCGCTGTTGAGCACGTGGCCTGAGTTTTTGGGCGCGCCGGTGTGAAAGCCGCTCCAGTCGGTATGCCAGCCGACAGGTTGTGATCCGGGTTTGCGGATGATTGCCGCCGAGCGATGCACGGTCAGTTCGTCGCTGCCGATCAGGTGGCGGTGCAAGTCCATGAAGGGTTCGTAGTCCATCAGGCTCCAGGCACCGGCCCCCGATTCGACCCAGGCATGGCGGGTGCGGCTCTGGCCTTCTGCGAGCGTGCCTTCGGGGTCGGTACCGTCGTAGACCGCCTGTTTGAGTCGTTCGACGATTTCTTCGGGCAACGCGTCTTTGATGATCGCGAATCCGTGGCCCTCCAGGCATTCGTCCATCCGCTCGAGTTCGTCGGTGGAGAATTCGTAGCGGTAGCCGAGATCCGGTTTCTGTATATGCGAATAATCTTGCATCTTTTGCTCCGTGTAAATGGCGTTAGGGCGTATCGGGTTTGCTCAAAGACTCAGGGGCGGTCAGGCCGGAGAAGACGTATTCCATAACGCCCTCGGCGGTGACTTGCAATTGCGCCGTTCCCTGTAGGCAGAGGTCATCGAGTATCTTGCGGGATGCTTCGACATTGAGGTTGCTGAGCATTGCGATTTCTTCGGCGGCCAGCTGCAGGATTTGTTTCTCGTGTTTTTCGTCGCGCTGGCGCTGGCTGACGCGGACCATGTAGGCTCCAACGGCCAAGGTGCCGGTGAGGATGGCGATGGTCGCTATGGTGCCACTGGTATCCTCTTCGTCCTCGTCAAAGAGGATAGAGGTAAAGACGAGGATAAAACAGGCACTGAAGATGGCGGTGCCATAGCCGAGTATGGTGAGCAGGATGTGCACGGGACGTATCCTCCGGACAGGGTAATGGCTATATAATACAGCATCGTGGGGGGTGCGATCAATCCCGGTCTGTTCGCGGTTGCGTCGGTCTGTGCGGCGCGGCAGATTATGGGTGAGAATTATGAGCAGGATAACCGATCGCCTCAGCTGAGGCGACAGACGAAAGGTCGGCTAATCATGATGCAGCAACTCTCGACTCTCTCCAACGCGCAGTCGCGCTCGATTAGCCCGGAGAATTTTACTGGCGCAAAGGGCAAGGGCGGTATGGCGGAGTCCGGTACCGGTGCATCCTGCGCCCGCGACCTGGGCCAGGGTTGGAAAGTCTCGCCCTCGGTCGTCGTCGAGGCCGGCACGACCTTTGAGATAGCGGATATTGCGGGGCCTGGAAATATCGAGCAGATATGGTTGACACCGACGGGCAATTGGCGATTCAGCATTTTGCGCATCTACTGGGACGATCAAGAGCATCCGGCGGTCGAGTGCCCTGTAGGTGATTTTTTTGCCAGCGGTTGGGGCCAGTTCGCCCAGGTTACGTCACTGGCAGTCTGCGTCAATCCGGGCAGCGCCTTCAACTGCTATTGGAATATGCCCTTCCGCAAACGCTGCCGGATGACGCTGGAGAATCTCGCCGACGAGGATATGAGATTATACTACCAGATCAATTATTCGTTGGCGCCGGTTGATGAGTCGGCGGCGTATTTTCACGCGCAGTTTCGCCGCACAAATCCCCTGCCTTACAAAGAGGTCTATACGATTCTCGATGGAGTCGAAGGCCATGGGCATTATGCGGGTACTTATATGGCTTGGGGCGTCAATAATTCGGGTTGGTGGGGAGAGGGCGAGATCAAATTTTTTATGGATGGCGATGAGGAGTTTCCGACGATTTGCGGCACGGGCACGGAGGATTATTTCTGCGGTTCGTATAATTTCGAGAATAAAGCAACGGGCCAATATCAGGAATACAACACGCCGTATGCCGGGTTGCCACAGGTGATCCGGCCCGATGGGGTTTACCGCTCGCAGACGCGCTTTGGTTTGTATCGTTGGCATATCACCGATCCGGTGCGCTTCCAGGAGGATCTACGGGTTACGATCCAGGCGCTGGGGTGGCGCAGCGGCGGGCGCTATTTGCCTTTACAGGACGATATCGCGTCGGTGGCCTATTGGTATCAGAGCTTGCCGAGCAAGCCCTTTGCGCAACTGCCCGACCGGGATTATCTGGAGATACTTTAGAGGTCGTCTGCTGTAAAGCCAAAGGGGCCCGTTGAGGCACCCGCGTTTTGATACAGACACTAGTGGAGCCGCATAAATGAGTGCAACGATACTGGATACCCCTGAGCAGCGGGCAGCGTATGTCGAGCGGATATTGCAGGCCTTGTGCAGCGAACTGGGGCCGCATCCGTCGGGCACTGAAGCTTATGAGCAAGTCGCCCGGCGCATCCATGCGGAACTCGATGCTGCGTTGCCGACCGTTTTTCTCGACCGCTATCTGGATTTCTGGCAGGCGTTGCCGCGCCCTGAGATTATTTATAAGGGCAAGCAGATCGCCGTCGAGGTCGCGGAAAATTGCGCGGGGACTTGCCCTGCGGGTTTTACCGGTGTGATCGAGCGGATCGACGGGCCGGTGCCCTATGGCATTGTCGATATAAATAGCGGTGAGATGGCGGCTTATATCGCCGTGGGCAAGGATGTGCATGCACAACGCGGTTATCTCGTTGGCGACGAAGTATTGTCGCTGTCGCGCTTTGTAATCGGGATCGGCGAAGTGCCCTTTGTCGACTTGCTGGTTGCTGAGCGCGCCCAGGTACAGGTGCGGCTCAGGGTGGTTTATGCGCCAGAGGTGCCCACCTATAATATTATCGGCACGATTCCGGGTGAACTCCCAGACGAGATCCTGGTGATGGCGCATGCCGATTCGATTATTATGACCGAAGGGGCGAACGACAATATGGCGACGGCGATTGTCACGCTGATGTTGGCGCAGGCGTTTGCGGAAACTCGGCCGCGTTGTACGCTGACTTTTGCGATTACCGGCAGTGAAGAATACGGCTTGATGGGTGCTAAGCACTATGCGCGGCGGCGTCAGGTCGAAGGCACGGCGGGGCGGCTCAAATTCGTCATTAACTCGGATTCGCTGACCTACGGACCGAATTTGTGGGCGACGACGGCTGATCGGGAGTTGATGGATCTGGTTAAGGCGGTACATGAAGATTTGGCGTTGGGGACCGAGCCGATCTACAGCGCGGCCGAGTGTTGGATGAACGACGCGGTTTGTTTCAAGGATATTAATGGCCATATCCGCGGGATTAATTTCAATAGCCGAGGGTATGAGACGCTCGCCGCCAACCATACGCCTGCCGATAAAGCGGCCAATGTGCCGATTGATTGCGCGGAGTCGGCCTTTTTGGTGTTGCGAGCGTTGATTGAGCGCTTGCAGTATCTGTGATACGGTGTGGTAGGAAGCGTTTTTACAATAGCTTCTTAGTGAATAAACTTTAACAAGTGTTGGACTTGCTGCCGTCTTGTTGCAGATGTGCCAAACTAGCTGTATTCCTCGTTTACTAATGTTCGACCGATGTTTTTTTTACGCTCATACGAAAACGCGTGCGAGCATAGGGGTTGGGCTCGTTTAAGCCTGATAATGGCGCTGCAGAGCCCAAACTAAATTTTTGGCGTAGAGTTTCTATCGCTGTTGTAAAATATGGATATGGGCGATGTTGTTGTCGACGCCCTTCACGGTTGAGTGTGAGGTCGTAGGTTGACTAGAGCAATGCCAGGGAGCAAGGTGATGGTATCCGATAAAGATGATCCCGCAGTAGTGGTCTCGCTCGACCGACAGAGTATGGTGTCGAGTGTGCCGCATCCCCCAGGGCTTAATCTAACCGACGCTCTGACGGTGGAAGCTTGGGTCGACGCGCGCGACGCGCGGCAGGAAGGGCTGCAGGCGCTTGTTTCCCAGTGGACCCCGCCAGACGCTTATGTTGGTTTTAGTGCCTTTGATGCCGCGGCTATCGGCGGCTTGCCGACGCGTGGGTATTTTGGTGCGGTATTTGACGGCCGCTATGTGTATTTCGTGCCCGAGCAACACGGCGAAGAAGGCATGCCGACGCACGGTGTCGTGTTGCGCTACGATACGCACGGCGAGTTTGCGGATCGTTCGAGTTATTCCGCCTACGATGCAGGACAAACCGATGGTCTGCAGACACGAGGGTTCTACGGCGCTATTTTTGACGGCCGCTATGTGTATTTTGTCCCGCGCCAGATCGATATGGTGGAATATCACAGTCGTATCCTGCGCTATGATACACACAGTGATTTCGACGATCCCAAAAGTTGGGCAGCGCGCGACATGGGGGAGGCGCATTCGCAGCAGGGCGCAGCCTTTGACGGCCGTTATCTCTATTTTGCGCCGGGCTTTAGCGGTGATCCAACGTTGGAGGACGAGTATTGTGGGCGGGTGATCCGCTTGGACACACAGGCCGAATTTAAGGATCCGCAGAGTAGTACCAGTGTTGATATAAGCGAGTTTTTAGGGCCGCAATGCGCCTGTTTCGATGGTGCGGCCTTTGACGGGCGTTATATCTATCTAGTACCGCTCTATACCGGAGTTGCCGTGAGATATGATACCCAAGCGGACTTCGCTGATGCCAACGCCTGGCAGCGTTTTGACGCTAAACCGCTCGGGTTTCAGTTGGCGGTGGGGGCGGTATTCGACGGTCGTTATCTCTATTACTGTGCCTATGGCCACGCGACGATCGTGCGCTACGATACGCAGGGCGAATTCACCGATGCGAACGCTTGGCAGCGCTGGGACGCCGATCATACGGACGGATTGCGGACCACGGGTTTCGACGGTGGTTTTTTCGACGGGCGCTTCGTTTATTTCCAACCTTTCTTTTTGCATATGGGCCCGGGCGAGCGCGACAATCTCTTTCACAGCCACTATCTGCGCTACGATCCCAATAAGCCCTTTGCCGATCCGGCTAGCTGGCAGGCCTATGACGCTTCGCGCACCGATGGTTTGCACAGCGTAGGTTATAATGCCGGCGCGTTCGACGGGCGCTATTTTTATGCGGCGCCCTGGCAACAGGGGCCGAAGCCGGATCGACCAGGCGAGTTTGTGACGCACGGGATCGTTCTTCGCTGCGACACGTTGGGGACGAGTGGCTCGTTCAGTTTGCGCTATTGCGACTATGGGCACAATGGTGGGTTGAATGCGGCGGTGCCCGGCCCGAGTTTTGTGGTCAATACGGAACGCGGGCCATTGAGTGTGGCGCTGCACGGCGCACTGAGTGTGGGGCGGCATCATTTGGCGGGGGTCTATGACGGGCAGAGGTTGGCGCTGTATATCGACGGAGAGTTAAGGGCTATTCGGGAGGGGTCAGGTGGGCTTGTCGCTAATGACGAGCCGATCGCCGTCGGGCATATTCATAAGGGGCAGGGGCATTTTGCTGGGGATGTTTGGGGTGTGCGGGTGGCACGGGTGGCGCGTTCGGCAGAGTATATTGCTCGGGCATGGCGGGAAAAATTGCCGGTTGGCGGATAATCCGAAAAACCGATCCCAGGATTTATTGGCCAAATCGAGCAAGGTGATGCATCGGTGGATCGGGCGGAAGGTCTGGGCTGGACGATTCTCACAGTATTCCTGTTA
>JABHFS010000168.1 GCA_018672475.1 Gemmatimonadota bacterium
GAAGCGATCATCGACCAAGTGCAAACAGGCGCGCACCGTGCGTTGCACCTCCTCGCTCAGCTCCAGGTTTTTCATCTGGGCGGTGAGAAAAATCCCCAATAGGCGCACGGGGGTCTCCGCGAAATACTCTTCGCCGTCGGCGAGCAGGATCTCCCCGTCGACGGATGCTACACCGCGTTCGATATACATGCTGCGGCTGCTATTGCGGGGTTTGCGTGTCAGCCGCTTGAAGGCCAGTTCGACTAAGTGGTAGACGGTGCTTGCATGCAGGTAGTAATCGCGCATAAAACGTTCAGCTGCAAGCTCCGCCCCCGCGCCCTCGTATCCCAAATCCGTAGCAATCTGCGGTTTGATATCGTGGTCCAGAACATCGCGTTTGCGACCGACAGCAAAGTGCAGCGCGTGCCGGATCCGCCAGAGAAAGGCGCGACTGCGCACCAGGCTCTCGATATCCGCCGGAGAGAGATACTCGCCCCAGAGTTCGTCGATCTCCGACGATTTGGCCTTGGCCTTGAGCGCCCACTCAAAAATCTGCATTTCGCGCAGGCCCCCGGGGCTTTCCTTGACATTTGGATCCAATAGCTGAACCGACTGCCGCGCCTCGATCCGCTGCCTGCGCCATGCGTCGAGTTGGCCTATGGTCCGCTTGGGCACCTTTTTGTAGAGTCGCTGCTGAAATTCCGCGAAAAGCGCCTCATCGCCGGCAAGCAGGCGACCGTCCATCATCGCTGTACACGATTCCAAGTCTTCGCGCGCGAATTTGGCGACTTCGGCCAAAGTGCGACTGCTGTGCCCAACCTCGAAGCCCATATCCCAAAGCGGGTTTAATACCCCGGAGACGAACTCAGGAACTTTGTCCTGGTCCTTCTTAAAGAGAAAGAGTAAATCGACATCCGAGTAGGGCGCCATCTCGCTACGGCCATAACCGCCCAACGCCACCAGCGCATGAGCCCCTTGAGCTTGACCTACGGCGCGCTGATAGATCGCCAGCACCACCGCATCCATCGCCACCGCAATATCCCGGGCCACATCGGCACCGCCCCGACCCACGCGGTGCTCGGCCTCGACCCGCGCGAGGGCCTCCTGCCATAGCGGCCGCAGTGTTTCGCCGAGCGGTCTAGCCGGGGCAGCCGCTAACTTCGCGGCGAAATCTTCCGATAAACCCACAACTCAGCTCGCACTCCGGCTACTGCGGCGGGCAAGTTTTTTTACCGTTGGTTTTTTCTTTTTCGCCACGGGCTTTATCCCTGCGGCCCGCTGCTTTGCCACCTTCTTTACAGCGACCTTCCTCGCCGCCGGCTTCTTCTTCGCGATCTTCTTTACGGCAACTTTCTTCGCCGACGGCTTCTTTACTGCAACCTTCTTCGCCGCTTTCTTCATCGCCTTCTTCGCCGTGCGCCCCGCCTCCTTTTTGCGCGGTATTTTCTTCTCCAGTACCGCCTGCAATACCTCGTCGATATGGTCGACCAGTACAAAGCGCAGACGACGACGAATCGGCGCGGGCACGTCGTCGAGGTCCGCGGCATTGCGCTTCGGCAATACCACGATGCGGATCCCTGCCCGCTGCGCCGCCAACACTTTGTCGCGTATACCACCGACCGGCAGCACCCTGCCGCGCAGTGTAATTTCCCCGGTCATCGCGACACCGGCTTTGACCGGCCGCCCCGTAAAGAGCGAGACCAGTGCCGTCGCCAGACCAATACCGGCTGAAGGCCCTTCCTTCGGGGTCGCGCCCGCCGGCACATGCAAATGGATGTCGGACTCATCAAAGACCTGCAGTTTGATCTTTAACCTCTCGGCCTCGGACCGCAACCAGCTCAACGCCGCGCGCGCTGACTCTTGCATCACATCGCCCAATTGCCCGGTGAGGATCAAATTTTTGCGACCCGGCATCCTAGTCGCTTCAATAAAGAGAATCTCGCCACCGGCTGCCGTCGCGGCCAAGCCGGTGACCACCCCCACCTCGGCGTCTTTTTCGACCGACTCATGGAAAAAGGGCGCCGTGCCCAAAAAGGTCTCGAGGCCCTTCTCGTCCACGTTGATCCGGCGCTTGCGGCCCTCGACGAACTTGCGCGCCACCTTGCGGCTAATCGTTCCCAGCGTGCGCTCCAGGTTACGCAGACCCGCCTCCCGCGTATAGTCTTCAATCATGCGGCCGAGCGCTCCGTCGTCAATCTGTAAATGGCTCTCGTCAATCCCGTGCTCGGCGAGTTGCCGCGGCAGCAGATGACGACGGGCGATCAGCGCCTTCTCCTCCGGCGTATACCCCGACAGCGGAATTTCCTCCATGCGATCCCTGAGTGGACCAGGTATCGGACCGAGCAAATTGGCGGTGGCGATAAACATGACCTTCGACAGGTCGAAGGACACGTCGAGATAATGATCAGCGAAGGTGTTGTTCTGCTCGGGGTCCAACACTTCCAATAGCGCCGCAGCTGGATCTCCACGAAAATCCGTGCCGAGTTTGTCGATCTCATCGAGCATAAAAACGGGGTTAGAGGTGCCCGCCTTGCGCAAGCCCTGGATAATCCGCCCAGGCAGCGCCCCGACATAGGTGCGGCGATGACCGCGGATCTCGGACTCGTCGTGCACACCGCCCAACGAGATGCGCACGAACTTACGGCCCAGGGCGCGGGCAATCGACTGGCCCAATGAGGTTTTGCCCACCCCGGGCGGCCCGACGAAACAGAGGATCGGCCCCTTCATCTCCTGGCGCAGCGTGCGCACAGCCAGGTATTCGAGTACCCGTTCCTTGATCTTGTCGAGACCGTAGTGGTCTTCGTCGAGGATCCTCGACGCATCCGCGATATCGAGATCGTCCGACGCTGCAGCGCTCCAAGGCAATTCGATCATCCAATCGAGATAGGTCCGAATGACCGAATACTCGGGCGAGCTCTGCTGCATCTTCTCCATCCGGTCCAACTCGCGCAGAACGGCCTCTGACGCCTCTTTTGTCATGTCCACCGCCTCGATCTTACCGCGCAGCTCGTCTACCTCGGCCAACATCGGATCCGAACCGCTCAACTCCTTCTTGATCTGCCGCAGTTGCTCGCGCAGGAAATATTCGCGTTGCGACTTACCCAACTTCTCCTGTACCTGGGTCTGGATGCGATTGCCCAGTTCGAGGATTTCCAGCTCGCGCGCCAATAGCTCGGTCAGGTATTCGAGCCGCTCTTCAATTTCAAGCGCTTCCAACAAACGCTGGTGCTCTTCGATCTGTAAGTCGAGATTCGAAGCGATAAAATCCGCAAGACGGCCGGGGTGGTCGATATTGACGACCATGATCTGTAACTCGTCAGGCAGATGCGGTAATATCTTGACCATCGACTGAAACTGCTGGTGCACCGAGCGGCACATCGCCTGTACCGCCATCGCATCGGCCTCGCCATGGTCTTCGAGCGGTTCGAGTACCGCCCTCAGATGGGGTTTGGCCTGCACGATTTTGCCCATCGTCGCCCGCCTCACCCCCTGGACGATCAGCCGCACCGACCCATCGGGTAAGCGCCACACTTTGTGGATCTTGGCGATCGCCCCAACGCCGTACATTGCCTCAGGCCCCGGCTCCTCGTCTTCTGGGTTCTTCTGCGCGAAAATTCCGACCAGGTTATCATCCGCCTCGGCGGCCTCGATCACCGCGATCGATTGCGGCCTCGATGCAGTCAACTGCTGCGGCATAAAGGGATAAACGACGCTATTGCGCAACGGAAAAACACCCAACTGGGCGGGTATATCCTGATGCTGTTCTGGGCTTTCGCTCAAATCTCGCTCTCCCATGCCTCGGCCTTGCGATAGACCGCCGCATCTTCGCCTACGACGGCCTTCTATACCTAATTATATAGTGTGATTAAGATTAGAAGTTGACACGGAAAGTGTCAAGAGTGCAAAGGGTCGATAGTTAATGCATCCGGCTTACTCGTGACGATCGCAAACATCCGCCCGTTCGCGATGAACGCCAGGCGTTTATCAGCTTATAACGAGGCCGAATCCGTTTCCAGTTGAATAGAGGCCTCCAGCTCGGCTTCTATATCTTCACCGCGAAAATAGCCCGTCAACGGTTGAGCGGCACCCGCCTCACCCCCCACCGCCACCGCAACATGCGCATCGGCCACAGCCAGCCCAAGGCTCGGGTCCCAACCCCGCCAACCCGCCCCGGGCAAATACACCTCCGCCCAGGCGTGCATATAGCGCTCTTGCTGATTTTGCGCGCCGGCTTGATAACCGCTGACAAAGCGCGCCGCCAACCCCAAGGTGCGACAGATCGCGATAAAAAGCACCGCCAGATCACGGCAAGCCCCACAACCGCGCGCAAGCGTCTCTGCCGCCGCCATAGGCCGCCCCTCTAAGCGCACTTCGGCCTTGAGCGATTGATATATATATCCGTTTAAAACGCGTAAAAACGGCAAGACCTCTCCTCCAGCCTGCCGCGACAATTCCTGCCCCAGTGCAGTCACCGAATGCTGCGGATCACCGACCTGCCTATAGGACGCCAACACCGCGGCTTCCGACTCCGCGTATGTTGCCGGCAAGGAAGAGAAATCCGACTTCAGTAGGAATTCGAATGGATTGGCACGCAAGGTCTCGACCGTGGCGCGCGTTACGACGCAAAACTCGCTATGGACACCGGCGAACCAGGTGCGGGCCATCGCATTGCCCTCCGCGTCAAGATTGTGCGCCACACCAACCGGTTCGGGGCTTATGTCAAGGTGAAAATCGACTAGCCGCTGGCTCCCATCGCAACGAGGGCGCAGACGGATCTCGTGGGGGTCGAGATGCACGGGACGATTGTATCGATAACGCGTTCGATGAACGATCTGAAAAAGCATGGTGCCTTAGGGCTGGGATGTTTTGAACACGATATTTTTTTCGCTAAACTTATTCAATACGTCGCCCATCCAATCGGCCGGGGCCCTGATCAGCGACTCCTCCATGTTGCGTTGCCACCACTCGGCCATCTCCGCCGTTTCGCTCTGCTCGTAGCGGTGCTCGACGATCTCGTGCGAATCTCGGCGATAGAGCACCACGTCCAAGGGGTAAGAGACGTCTATCGCGCTATTGCGCGTTGCCTCGAACGCCAAACACCCTCCCTTGAGGGCCAGGTCAAGCGGCGAATCATAGCGCAGCACCCGATCCAATAGCGATTTGCCATAACCCGATTCGCCGATGATATAATAGGGGCTGCCCTGACTGACTTCGACCCAATTGCCCTGCGGATAGAGCATATAGAGCTTGTGCTCCTCGTCGCGGGCCAACTGCCCCCCTACCAACGCGTGCAAGTTGAAGCGCAGCCCCGCTTCAGCCAATGCTTTTTTATCTTCCTTGGCGACGCGGCGAATCTGTCGGGCGATCGAATTAACCGCCTTGTAGAGTTTGTCGAAAGGCTCTTCGTTCTCTTCCATCACCTCCTCGAAATAAGTCAGGGCCTTGTCGCGCACCGAGCGCAGTCCGGAGGTCATCACAAAAATTGGGTGCTCGCCGTATTCGTGGATCGACACCTTGCGCGCAGTAATGCGCTGGGTGCCGGTAGTGATGCGGGTATCGGCGATACCGACTAGGCCCTCTTCGACCTTCATGCCCAAACAAAACGTCATTCTTGGCCTTCCGTAGGCGCGAGTTGGAAAAACGTGCTGTTAATCGAGTTATTGACCTGGTTGAGTTCGAGCTGAAAACGGTCGAGAAATTCGTGTAAGCCCCGCTCGATAATCTCGCCGATATCGCTATAGATCAGTTCCGCGCGCAGACGGCCCAAGCCGCGTTCGGCCGGGTTAGCGAAAGCATTGTCAGCCGAACCCGTGATCCGGTGCAACGAGCGTTCGGTCTCAATCAGACAGTAGTGGATCGAGCGCGGAAACTCCGGGTCGAGGATTAGAAATTCCGCTACATGCGACGGGCTGATAACGCCGAAGCGCTTGCGGTACATCTCAAAAGCGCTGGCCGAACGCAATAGCGCACCCCACTGCAAATTGTCGTACGGCGTGCCGACATCCTGCACCGTCGGCAACAAAATGAAGTATTTGACGTCAAGCACGCGCGAGGTCTTGTCGGCGCGCTCCAATAGCGTACCCATGCGCGCGAAATGCCAAGCCTCGCCATGCGACATCGTCGCCGACATAATGCCGGTGAAGGTGTGACTGGCCTGGGCGATGCGCTTGAAAAAATCATCCGGCACCTGCAGCGCCAGTCCCTTATGCACCCCCGTCATCATTAGGTAAAAGGTGTTGATCTGCTCCCACATTTCCGAGGAGATGATCTGGCGCACCGAACGCGCATTTTCGCGGGCCCGAGATAAACAGGAGACGATCGAATGCGGATAGTCGCGGTCAAAGGCCAAAAACTCGATGACATTCTCCTGGCTTGGCTCGCCGTAGCGCTCGCGAAAAAGCCCGTAGTCACCCGTCACCTGGACCAATGGCGCCCACTGCTGGTCCATCTGCATCGCCAGGTCCAGGTTGAGATGCATATTCACCTGGATAAAACGGGCGATATTCTCTACCCGTTCCACATAGCGGTTCATCCAATAGACAGCTTCGGCGGCCCGGCTAAGCATCTTGCACAACCTCCTCCCCCTCGGCGGCCAACACCCAGGTGTCCTTAGAGCCGCCGCCCTGCGAAGAATTAACCACCAGCGAATCCTTCTTAAATGCCACCCGCGTCAGCCCCCCCGGCACGATGTGTATATCCGCGCCGTAGAGCGCATAGGGGCGCAGGTCGACGTGCCGCCCTTCGAGATGATCGTCGACAATGGTCGGCACCCTCGACAGCGCGATGGTCGGTTGCGCGATATAATTACGCGGTTCGGCCTCGATCCGCCGAGTAAAATCTTCGCGCTGCTCGGCGGTAGAATGCGGCCCAATCAGCATCCCGTACCCACCCGATTCGCCGGCGGCCTTGACGACTAACTTGTCCAGGTTGGCCAACACGTGCGATCGCTGTTTCTCGTCCCAGCAGAGAAAGGTCTCCACATTGGGAATGATAATATCCTGATCCAGATAATATTTGACCATCTGCGGCACATAACCGTAGACCACCTTGTCGTCAGCGATCCCCGTGCCGGGGGCGTTGCCGATGGCGACGCGACCCGCCTTATAGACCTCCATCAGCCCCGGCACGCCCAAGGTCGAGTCGGGGCGAAAGACCTGTGGGTCAAGAAAGTCGTCGTCGATGCGGCGGTAGATCACGTCGACGCGCTGCAAACCTCTGGTCGTGCGCATCATCACAAAGCCGTCAGAGATCATCAGATCGCGGCCTTCAACCAATTCGACGCCCATCTGTTGCGCGAGGAAGGCGTGCTCGAAATAGGCTGAATTATAGACGCCCGGCGTCAGCACCACCACCGTCGGGCTATCGATATGCCCGGGGGCCAGATAACTCAATGCGGCCAGTAGGCGATCGGGATAGTCGTCGACGGGGCGCACCGGCATCGCGCTGAAAATCTGCGGCAAGGTCCGCTTGAGAACCTGCCGATTCTCGAGCATATACGAGACACCGGACGGACAACGCAAATTGTCTTCGAGCACATAAAACTGTCCGTCGCCGCCGCGGATCATATCCGTGCCGGTGATATGGCACCAGATGCCCTTGGGCGGGTCAAAGCCGCGGCAAGTGGGCATATACCCCTTTGACGACTCAATTACGAATTGGGGTATGACCCCATCCTTGACTATTTTTTGCTCGTGATAGATATCATCGAGAAATAAATTGAGCGCCTCGATGCGCTGTTTGAGCCCGCGCTCCAATAGCGCCCAATCGCCGCCGGCGACGATCCTTGGCACAATATCGAAAGGCATGATCTTTTCGGAACCGGCATCGTCGTGATAGACATTGAAGGTGATGCCCATATTGAGCAGGGCCAACTCAGCAGCCTGCTGGTGGCGTTGCAGTTCACCGCCCGAAAATTGGCCGAGCCTTTCGATCAACAGCGCCGCTTCGACTCTGGGCTGCCCTTCCGCGCCGAACAACTCGTCGTAAAATCCCTCAGTATCGTAATTGGCTAGATTCATAGTTCCTCAACAGGTCGACAAGGCAGTATGTCCGTCGGATTCGGTCTCTTGCACTTCCTCGTGATAAAATACGCTCATCTCCATCATCTGCGCGGAACCGAATATCGTCGCAAAAGACGCGTCGGCCGCGTCCCGACCGGTACCGATCCTTGTGAGCGAGTCCAGCGGGGTCAACTTCGTCGGGTCGAAGAGAAACCAGCGCTGGCCCAAATAAGCTTCGAAGCAGGCGTGAAAATCTGGCGGCTGCAAACCCTGGACGTATCCGGTAACAAAACGCGCGGGAATATTTAGCGCACGGCACAACGCGATACCCAAATGGGCAAAATCCCGGCAGACACCCCGCCGACTGAGCAATGTATCATTGGCCGTGGTATGCGTATCGCTCGCTCCGAAGGCATATTCGACATTGGCGTAAATCCAGTCGCAAATCGCCTCTACCCGGACATATCCTGGTTCGACAGCGGCAAATTCACGTGCGGCGAAATTCAATAATTGATCCGAGGGGCAATAACGACTGGGGTAAACATAATGTACGATATCCAGCGGTAATTCGGCAGGAGACACCTCTGCAAGGCCCGCTGTCGGCACCCGCACCGGCGCCCGTGTTCCGCTGGCCCTATAATCCAGTGTGAATTCACTAGCCGGCGCGTGTAAACGCATATGCCGGCTTCCTGCGACGAGTTTTACCTCCTCAACCGCCAAGGCAGGATTGGTTTGCAGTTGTTCTTCGGTTATCTCTTGACAGGCACTGTCAGCGACGGCAACGTTAAAAACAAATGCAATGGGCGCTTTGACTTGATAGCGCAACCGACAACCGACCGCAAATCGCATGGGCTCCTCCATATTAATTGACAAGGTGATTCGCTTTGTGTTTTGTTAGCTATAATCTAAGCATTGACGAACCATATTGCCGCAAAGGACCTAAATGGGAGAAGACCTCACCCCCCGCAAAGAGCGCGCCATCTTAGTCGGCGTCACGCTCCCCGGCATGTCCGACTGGGAAGCCGAGGATTCGCTCGACGAACTCGGCCGCCTGATCGACACCGCTGGTCTCAAAGAGGTCGAGCGCGTACAACAAGCACGCGTCCGCATCGACTCGGCGCAATATATCGGCAAGGGCAAGGCCGAGGAGATAAAAGAGCTGGCCGAGGAACACCAGGCCGATATGATCGTCTTCGACAACGACCTTTCCCCCGCACAGATGCGCAACCTCGAAAATACGATCAAATGCCGGATCCTCGACCGCAGCGCGGTGATCCTCGATATTTTTTCGCGCCACGCCCGTAGCCACACCGCGATGATCCAGGTCGAGTTGGCCCAGCTCAATTACCTGCTGCCGCGCCTGACCCGCTACTGGAACCATCTCTCGCGCCAGGCCGGCGGCGGCTCGATCAGCGGCATGGGGGCGGCCGGCGTGCGCGGCCCGGGCGAGACCCAGCTCGAAATCGATCGCCGCCTGATCCGCCGCCAGGTCAATATCCTCAGTGCCAAGCTCAAAAAAATCGGCAAGCAGATGGCGACCAACCGCAAAAATCGCGCCGACGTCTTCAAGGTTGCCCTGGTGGGCTATACCAACGCCGGCAAATCCACCCTGATGCGCGCGCTTTCCGGCTCCGACGTGCTGGTCGAGGACCAACTTTTCGCCACCCTCGACTCGACCACCCGCGCCGTCGACCTCGACCACCGCCATAAAATCCTGCTCACCGACACCGTCGGTTTTATCAAGCGCCTGCCACACCACCTCTTCGCCTCCTTCCGCGCCACCCTCGAAGAGACCATCGAGGCCGATCTGCTGTTGCACGTCGTCGACCTGAGCTTCCCCAACTACCAATCCCAGATCTACACCGTCGAAAACGTCCTGCTCGACCTCGGTCTCGAAGACCGGCCAACATTGACCGTCTACAACAAAATAGACCAGGTCGCCCCCGGCGAAGAGGCGCGCACCATACAAGCCTACGCCGAGCACGAAGACGCCATCGCCGTGTCGGCCTTTGAAAATATCGGGCTCGACGCGCTGCGCGAAAAGATCATGTCCTATAGCGACAACGACGACATCACTCTTGAGCTGCAAGTCCCGCAAGCCGAAGGCCGGCTATTGGCCAACTTGCACCAACAGGGCCAGGTGATCGAAGAAAGTTATGTCGACAACGACGTCTGCCTGCGCATACGCCTCGAAAAATCCTGGGCCAATCGCTGGCAGCTGCAACGTTTCTTACAGACCAACGCCTAAGCTGCCAAATAACCCAACTCGACCGCCTCATCAATCATCCGGCGCGCATAGGCCCACAACGCCGGCGCGCCTTCGCCGATATGTTCGTTGCGCGCGATCACTTGGGCCTTTTTAACCCCGTGCCGCCGCCACGCGGCCCCCTCGCCATGAAAATTGAGTAATAGCGGCTGTAGTCGGTCGAGCGCAGCGGCATAACGAGCCTCGGGGCTCTGCCGCAACTCGAACTCATCCCACAATGCGCGCATAGCGCCGGCCTGGTCCGTCGGCAAGAGCCCAAAAAGCCGGTCGGCCGCCTTTTGTTCGCGTTCTTCCTTATCCAGGTTCGCCACCTCGTCGTAGGCGAAGGTGTCGCCCGCGTCGATCTCTACCACGTCGTGGATCAACAACATCTTGAGCACCTTGAGCAAATCGACCTTAGCACTGGCGTGCTCGACGAGCAAAACGGCCATCAGGCTCAAATGCCACGAATGCTCGGCGTCGTTTTCAGGGCGCCGGTCGCCGAGCAGTAAGGTCTGGCGAAAAACCTGCTTAAGTTTCTCAGTTTCAAGAATAAAAGCCAACTGTGTTTCGAGGCGATCAACTTCCATCTATCGCTCCTGCAGATTTTTTGCTTAGTATTAAAAGAAACCTGAAAGATGAAAATGAGACCAAAACCGCTCAAAGTCCAATCCGAAAACCAGTGGTTCCAACGCGCCGAGGTGTTGCAACGCAACCGCAAGAAGCGCAACCAGCACCGGCAATTCCTTGTCGAAGGCGTGCATTCGCTCAACGCCCTCGTCGCCAACAACGCCTGGGCCATCGAAGCCCTGCTCTACACCCCCGACCGGCGGCTCTCCGATTGGGCGAGCGCAATCCTCGAGACCGCACCCGCTCGCCATCACTTAGAGCTAAGTGCCCAACTCATGGACAAACTCAGCGATAAAGACGAGCCGTCAGAGCTTATCGCCATCGTCGATATGCCCACCGACGATCCCGCTCGCATCCCCATTAAGCGCGACGCCTTTATCGTGCTCGCCGACCGCCCGCAAAACCCCGGCAACCTCGGCACCCTGATCCGCTCCTGTGAGGCCTTCGGTGCACACGGTCTCATCGTCACCGGCCACGCCTGCGATCTCTACGACCCGCCCACTCTGCGCGCTGCAACCGGCGCACTTTTCGGACTAGCCACGACACATATCTTTTCTCAGGATGACCTCAATACGTGGTTAGAACAACTCCGCCAACAGGCCCCGGGCCTGCAAATGATCGGCACCAGCGCGCACGGCGAAACCAGGCTCGCCCACTGCCCCTTCACCGCACCGACCCTGCTGGTCATCGGCAACGAGGTCGTCGGCCTGAGTCGCCGTATACGCGAACTCTGCGACTGGGTCGGGTCGATCCCGATGTCGGGGCAGATTCCCTCGCTGAATATGGCCAGCGCCGCGACAGTGTGTCTCTATGAGGTTCAGCGGCAACGGATGGAGATTCCGGGTGTAATTCAAGCTACAGATCCGTAGAGAAGTCTCTTTATATTCTGCTACGGGTAAATACCTAACGCACTTCAGGCATTCGTCTCATATCGTTTGGTTAGGCGACGTACCATTGGGATGGGCATGACCTTTCGGCCTAGCTGAGAGATGAAAGCCCACGTGAAATACCTCGCCGCTTCTGGCAATGGAATTTCTTCTATCCCGATATTGCAACCAATGCGGCTGTACGTAAAGAAGATTGAAAACTCGTGCGACCGATGATTTTGGGCACACGTTTTTATGCCAATGAAGATCTATATGTTTCACAAGAGAGAGAACGCGGCGCGAGCGGCAGCTTTTATTGAAGCGGATATTAAACACAAAGAAAACCCCTCTTCTGTAGTGGATCTTCTTCCCATTTCCCGGCTCAAAGACTTCCCCCCAGAAAAGCCAGAGCTATATAATCTTTCTGCAGATCCGGGCGAAAAAAACAATCTGTGCAAGACAGCATCCGGACCGTGTCCACAAGATGCTTCGCAATCTATACACTTGGTTTGAACGCGTTAAGACCGAGCGAAAGTCTATAGACGACCCTCTCTACTCCAGGTTTTGACAATATCCTAAATACGTCGGCTACCCCTCTACTTCACCAACGTCATCCGCCGAACCTGCAGCGACTCACCCACCTTTACCCGGTAGAAGTAGATGCCCGAACCGACCTGGCGGCCGGCTGCGTCGTCGCCAGTCCACACCGCGCGGTGATAACCCGGCTGCACCGATTCCTGTACCAGCACTTTCACCCGCTGCCCGATCGCGTTAAAAATCTCTACCGAGGTCGGCACCATGCCAGCGCCAAAGGCCGGCACGGAAAAGGGGATCGTCGTCGACGGGTTGAACGGGTTGGGATAGTTTTGCGATAGTGCGAAATCGTCCGGCACCGCCAATAGGCTCGGGTCGCGCAAAAACTCCAACGGCGCCGACTCGTAGGCCGAGCTAATCAATCGCCCATCTTGCAAGCTCAGTGACTCGGGGAAACCGTCCTGGTGCAGACGCACCTTCACCCGCAACAGCTCACCGTCGCCCGCCGCCGACCAAACCTTGCCATAGCGCGCCCCGGCCACCCTGATACGGCCCTCGTCTTCCTGCAAGCGCTGAAACGCCCCCTGCGGGTTGCCGGCGAAAACCGCGCCTGGCTCTACTTCGCCGACTACGCTCATATCAAAGGGATCATAGCTGAATTCCATCTCATAACCGGCCAGATCACCCAGGCCGCGCGCCATAAAGACCAGCTCGACCTCCTCGCCTGCGCGCCACTCGCCCGCGAAATCCGGCGCAATCACTTCCAGCGCCGAGCCGGTGTTCGACGTTGCCACGGCCCGCTTGTAGACCGGCGGTGCGCCGAAACCGGTGCTATTGCTGATATTCGAAGCCACCATCGACAAATCCTCGATCCCCACGCGACCGTCGTTGGTCACATCCGCCTGCGCGAAGTTGGCCAAAGCCGTATTGGTGCCCCAGGCCGCGTCAATGGTATTGACGTCGTCCTCGTCTATCTCGTTGTCACCGGTCGCGTCGCCGCCCTTGAGTAGGCGGCCGCCCTGTTCGAGCAGGAAAGACTTGTCACCGCGTATGTCGGAGGAGAAAAAACCGCTACTGGCGCTCAGCGTGATCGTTTCGCCGTTGCGTATGGCCAGCGTATCCGTGCGCCCGCTCAGGTGACTGGAGTCCTTGACCGTCAGCACATAACGGCCAGCCGGAATGTACCCCAACATCAATCCCCCCGAGCTAGTCGTCAAAACTTCAACCGTATCCGTCGTCGAGGCCTGCGTGTCGTTCGCGCCGATAAAGGTCGCGTCCGTGATATCGATGGTACTGCCCGGCAGCCGCAAATGAACGTCGAGCAAGGTGCTGTGGTCGCCGTTGCCCTGCGTGCGTCCTTCTAAAAGCACGGTAGCCAAAAGTCGTCCCCTGGCCACCGATTGTACTTTAGCATTTTGCACCGAGAGTCCCGTGCTCTGCTTTAGCCCGTTCGACGAACCGGTCATGCTCAACGCCGCCTCCGATGCATCAAAAACTATATTGTGGACGCCGCTGAACCCGCTCTGCACCGCGACCTGGAACGAAGCCAGTCGTTTCTGGTCGCCACCAGAGCCGACGATCTCGCCGCCGGTCTTATTTTTGGTGAAACGCACCTTGGTGCCCGAGCTGGTATTCTCAACAATGACGCCGCCGCTGAACACCTCGCCAAAATCAGTAAAAGGGCTGCCTGAATTGATCACCGAAAAATTACTCGAACCTAGGTCGATAATCGCGCTGATCGATTCGATCGACTGGTTATTCGACTGCACCAGAATTTCGAAAGTCAACGTATCTCCTGATGAGGCTAATAATTTATTCGGGCTCAACGACAAGAGCGGCGTCGAACCGGTTCCCGTGCCAACGACCAGCTCATTGGAGGACTTGCTCACCCGCCCGAGCGTATTATCCGAAAACGTCGCGTCGGCGCTAATGCCGGCATATACC
The DNA here is from genome assembly GCA_018672475.1 of Gemmatimonadota bacterium. GTDB lineage: Bacteria > Latescibacterota > UBA2968 > UBA8231 > UBA8231. Next base: position 14,199 of record JABHFS010000168.1, read on the forward strand.
GTATAGACCCCTATAGGCATCGTGAAGGTGCTGGTCTTGGTGTCCCAATTCAGCGAGTCACCGCCGCTTTCGCGCAACGCGTTGATCGTGCCCGAGGCCGTGCCGTCGCTGCTATTGAGAATAAACGCGTTGCCACCGCCATTGTCGACATCGGCTTCTAGGCCCTGCAATGTAGTATAATTGCTATTGGCAGCCGCGTAGATCCGGACATATGCATCGTCGGTACCCGAGGCATCGTCGACCATATAGTCGTCCCACTCGAAGCGCAGTATATCGCCCTGGCTGATACCCGGCAATCGCGTATTGAGCTGAATGAAAGGATTGTGGGTGATCGTCAGCGAACCACCGCGCACCACATTGGTATTGCCCGATCCATCGGTCGTCACCGCGTAGAGCCAGACCTGGCGGTCGCTTTTGGGCACCGCGTTGGGCGGGTTGCGCAGGTCCCAGACATACATATCGGCTTTGCCGTCGCTATTTTCTGTCAAGCCGCTGATGATCAACTGAGTATCGGTGTCACCGGTCAACGAGGTCGAGGAAGCCCCCGCCTCGGTCGAATGGTCAATCGTCGAGGGATTGTCAGTGGTAAAATACAGCACGACGCTCGCGTCATGGTCCAGGTCCTTGTCGCCCGGCCCTTTTTGCCACTGGATCGTATAAACCGGCTGCGACCCGGAATCAATACTGCGCTGGGTATCCTTAGCCGGATCGTAGAAGGTGAAGGCCGGCGAGTGCTTGACCACCAGCGCCATACTGCTATTGTCAACGCTGACGCTGATCGAATCGGTGGCCACCGCGTAGAGGTAGTAGTTGCCTTCGGCCACCAGCGGCGAGCTGACATCCCAGGAGAATTCCTTGTCGTGGGTGCTCATCGTCGTCGCGTCGGTAATCGCCGTGCCCCGGGTCCCGGACAGGCTTTTGCCTAGGACGAATTCCTGCCGCGGATAATTGCCCGTTGCCGAAACCGTGGTAATGCCGCTAACTGAGGCGTAAAACAACTGCACCCGCGCCTCGCTGTCGTAGTCGACGACGCTAAAATCGAGGTCGTAAGGGCTGGCCTTGATCCCGGTACGCACCCCAGTGTCGACGGTGTCGGCGACGATCGGATCGATCTGTTGGATCACTGGCCTGTGGAGCAAAGTCAGCACACCGGAGCTAACGGCAAAAACCGGTGGATTTTTTTGGTCGTCACCGACGACATATATATAATAGCTGCCACTGGGCACCCGCAGGATCGAAGCAAAGAGTGAGCTTTTGAGCGCCGTCGGCGGGTCGTCCCAGGTATAGGTCTGGCCGGCCCCCTCGGTCAGATCATTGGTCCCCGACGAGTTGACCGTACTAACATCATTTTCATCTACGATCAAAGTGCCGAAGATGCGGATATCCTGTACGGTCTTCAGGCCATTGGTCGGATAGGCATAGAGCGCCAGCTTGAGATTGCCGCCCAGACTGTCGTCGCCGTCCTCGGCGCTGTACTCAATAGAAAAAGAAGTGTTGGCCAAGTCACTGACACCGTCGGGCTGAGCCACCGAAACCGTCGGCGCGGAATTGGCAGTGACAATATTGATGTCGGCACCGAGCAAAAAGTAGCTGCCGGCCGCGACAAACGATCCACTCGGATCCGTTCCCACCGTCACGGTGCGGGCGCCCAACCCAGTCCCCACAGCGCTGGCGGTCGAATTCGTCACGGCCTGGAGATTCGTCGATGAATCGCTGCCGAGCACATTGAGCTTGACTAACAGGCCGATCTTGTCATCGTCATCACCCCACTCGTTCAGCGAAGAAGTGTCTTCGTTGGTCAGCCCCTCGTAAAATTTGTCGTCGTCGGCCAGGCTGCTGCCGACGGTCTCCCAATCCCCGGCCAGAAAGCCGTCCGAAAGATTGGCCTGCGCGCCAAGCCCCGTGCCATTTTGCGAGTCGGCGACATGTACGTAGATCGGGTTGTCCGCCATCGGCGCGGAGATATTTTGGGCGTTAACCGGCGTATAAGATAGCGTGTACTGGTAGGCCCCGACCGGAATCGAGTCATCCTCATAAGTAGAAGTCTGGCCCAGCACTTTGAAGTAGGAGTGATGATTGACATCGGACACCGCGTTGATACCGAACCCCTCGCCGGTGCCCCCGGCAAAGGCCAGGTAGATATTACTCTCGTCCGGGTGCTGCGCCAGCGCAGGGCTCAACAGATGGATATCAGTAGTCGCAATACCGTCCTCGGTGCCGGTGCCGTCCGAATCGTCGTCGGCAACCTTCTCGGGCAACGTCCAGCTGGTACCGTTATATCGCGCGTAATAGATGTCGTGCTCACCCGCCGATGCCGTGGCGTTCGCACCAACGAACGAAAAACCGGCGCTGAAGGCGATATGCAGATCACCACGGTCATCCTGACGATCATCAACGACCGCGGCGACACGTTCGGTTATCGTCCAATCTAGCTCGGCGTTATAGGCGGTGCCGTCGGCAAAAAGCGCCGGCGAAGCCGTCTTCCAGATCGACGCGGCCGTGCCCCAAGTCGCGTTGACACCCACCGCCCCGGAGTCGGAGTAGGTGTTGAACCAAACCCCTTCGAACGGAGTTCCGTTGGCGAACTTGAACACCGAATAGACCTGGTCCGGCAGGCGCTTGCGGTCGACGACCAGCGCCGGAAAATAGAAATGTGCTGCTTCCTCGACGCCATTATTGACCTCGTCATCGAAGGTAGCGATGGCCGATCCGTCGGCATTCTGGCTCCACCCCGCCGCACTCACGTCCAACCAAGTATTATCGGTGGCCAAGCGCTTGTGCTCAATCCGATCGTCGTTATCGTTGAAGTAGACCATGTGCAACGCGTCGCCGTCGCCCACCGCCAACTCTTGCCCGGTAGCCCGGTCGGCATCGATCGTTAACCGAATGCCCCCAGTGCCCGCGGTGCCCGACTCGCCGATCGGCAAGACGGAGAACGGCGAGGTGAAGGAATTGACCTTCGCCAGCATGATATCGTCGCCGCCCGTGCCCGCGCTTGACCCGCGCACATAGCTGATAAACATATTGTCGCGGTCGTCGACGACCATGCGCGGAAAAGCGCTATTGCGGCCTTCCACCGCGCCGGTCACTTTGGTGTCGTTGACCTGGATCGGCGTCTCCCAAGTGCCACCGCCGTCGGTCGAATAGGCCAAGTAGATATTTTTCTGGCGCTCGTGGTCAGCGGTCGAGACAAAACTGTAGACAATGCGTGGCTGACCGCCACTGTCGACCTCGAGATCGAGCGTCGAGAAGGAGGTGCCGGTGCCGGCGACATTGGTCGAAAGCAGGTGGTAGGTAATATTGCCGGTAACAGCCACCGCAGTATCGAAAGTACCGCCGCCGTCGAAGCTGCGCGCATACATCACCCGATAAAGAGGCGTAGCACCGCCCGTATAGGGCACTGACGAGCCCGTCGCCGTCGTGGTCTGCTCAATCCAGGCCATATGAATAGCCGGATGCGTGGCGGAACTGGTGAAACCCGGCGCCGGAGTGTTGTCGTTAACGCCGAAGGGCACCACATCAACCATCGCGATATCCACTTGCATGCCGTCGGTGTCGGTCGAACCGACCTGGTCGCTCTTTTCGACGCCGTGGAAGTGGCCAACGACCGGATACTCATACGTCGCCGCCTGGTCTAAATCGACGCGCAAGCTAACCTGGCTGCCGACAACAAAGTCGGCCTTAGTCGTGCTGTCATGGGGCGAGAAACCCACCGGAGTCTTATTCTCGAAGACCGGTTTGGCCGCTTGCACCGCGCCGACCGCCACTAGCGCCAATAGGAGATGTAATAACCCGCGGCGCATCACTTGACCAGCGTCATTTTCCGGGTCTGGCGAAACTGACCACTTTCGAGCAGGTAGAAATACACCCCAGCTCCGGCCTGATAACCCTCGTCGTTGCGGCCATCCCACGCCAAGCGGTGATACCCGGCTTCAATCTGACTGTTCAGCAGAGTGCGCACCCGCTGGCCGAGAACATTGAAGACCGAGAGCCGCACCTGGGCCCTGCTCGGCAGCGCGAAGGGGATACTGGTACTGGGGTTAAAGGGGTTGGGGAAGTTCTGTTCCAGATCGGGCCTGAGCGGCAATAGCGCCTGCGCCAAACTACCCTGCCAGCGCAGATCCTCGCGCTCATAGGTCGAACTCAATAACACACCCTGACCCGTCCGCACCGACTGCAACGCGTCCTCGCGCAGAATCTCGAAACGCAACCTCGCCAGTGCCCCACTGCCCGCCGCCGACCACTGCTTGCCATAACGCGAGCCGATCACCTCGATCTTGCCGTCAGCGTCGGTCCGGGTCTCAAAGACCGCACCCAACGGATTGGCGGCGAAAACATCGCCTTCTTTGCTGCCATCGGCAACCAGGCGCATCGCCTGCGGGTCGAAATGCAAGTCGAATTCATAACCGGCCAAATCATCGAGGTCGCGCACCTGCACGGCGAGTTCAATCTCCCGCCCTACCCATAAAGGCTGGCGCACGTCAAAGAGCGGCAAGATCTCAACCGCGGCGCCCTCATTGGCGTCGACCACCGCCCGTTTGTAGACCGGCGGCGCGCCGAACCCCCTGCTATTGCCAAAATTCGACGTCGTCGCGGTCAGATCCGCAGCCCCGACCTGGTTGTCGTTATTGAGATCAGCCTGGTGAAAGCTCGGCACAGTCGTCGTAGTACCCCAAGCGGCAATGATAATATTGACATCGTCCTCGTTAATCTCATTGTCTTCGCTGGTGTCGCCGGCGATCAGGCGCCTACCCGAGTTGGCCAGGGCCGAGGTCGGATCACCGCGCAAATCGGAACCCAATAGGGTCACCGCCACCGTCTGTCCATTCGTCACTGTAAAGGTATCGGTGCGCCCGCTGACGTGGCTGGTGTCCTTCACTGTCAAGATATAACGCCCCGGCGGCACGCTACTCAAACTCAACGCCCCGGTCGTCAGAGCAGACTGGACCTCGATGGTGTCGCTGGTCGCGGTGACCTCGTCGTTGGCGCTCTTGTAGATCGCGTCACTGATATCTATGGTGCTGCCCGGCTGACGCAAGTGCACGTCGAGAAAAGTCTGAAAATTACTGTCGCCCAGGGTACGGCCTTCAAGTTCAATCGTCGCGGTAACCGTCCCGCGGGCTACGCGAGCGAATGACGGATCTACTAGAGTCAGCCCCTCGCTGCTATCGAAGGGATCGAGCTTGCCTTCGACACCGAGTACGGTGCCGGCCTCGCCGGTCGCGAAAGTCATGGACGGCGCCGCCACCAAGTTGCCGGTGGGCACCAATTGGAACCGGGCCAACCGCGCCGGTTGGGTCGTGCTACCAACGACCTGCCCGAGAAAGCTCGACTTGGTAAATTTTAATTTGTTGGTACCCGGGTCAAAGCTGTTCTCGATCGGCGTCGTACCGGAAAAGATCTCGTTGAGGTCAACGAAGGGCTGCGGTCCCGTTGCCGTGCTCTGGTCAACAATCGAAAAACTAGTGCTGCTGCTGAGATTGAGCACGATCTGCACTAGATTGATCGGGCTGGAGTGCTGCACCATCACGTCCATCGTTATCGTATCGCCCACTGCGACGACCTGGTCGGTCGGGCTGAGGCTGATATTCGGCAATGAGCCGGTACCCGAAAGGGCAAGTGCGGCTGCTGAGCGGGGCACGGTATTGGTGCCATCGGAGAAAGTCGGGTCCGCATTGATCGCCGCGTAGACAAAATAGCTACTGCCGGCAGCACCGAAAAGTTTGGTGTTCCAATCGAAGAAATCGAGACTGTCCTCGCGAATCGAGGTAATCGTACCCGTCAATAAGCCATTCGAACTATTGAGCAGAAAACCGGTCGCGCCGATATCGTTCTCAAGCTGCTGGTTGGTGGTAAAATTCGAGGTCGTCGAGGCATACAGCCTGATATAGGCGTCGTCGGTACCCGAACCGTCGTCGACCAAATAATCATCCCAGGCTACGCGCAACACATCGTTCTTCTGGAAGCTGCCGTAGTCGTCGAGCTTGGAACTGAGCAGTGTGATGTGCGGATCGTGATCCATCGTCAGCGCCCCGCCTAGTGCCACATTACTATTGCCGTTCGCATCGCGAATCACGGCGTAGAGCCAGACCTTGCGCTTGATGCGCGGTACGTCATTGGGCGGATTCCTCAGATCCCAGACGAACATGTCGGACTTGCCTTCGGCGTCCTCGGTTAGTCCCTTGACTACAATCTGGGTATCCGAATCCTTGAGCAACGAATCGGGGAAATTCTCGTAGTTGATCGCCGCTGGGTTGTCCGTGGTAAAGTAGAAATCAATCGTCGCGTTGTTGTCGAAATCCTGGTCGCCACGGCCTTTCTGCCATTGGATCGAATAGATCGGCTGCGAGCCGGTATTGATCTTGCGGTGCGTGTCCTTCGGCGGTTCGTAGAAGGTGAACGAGGGTGAATGCTTGACCGTCAGCGCCGCATCGGACTGACCGACCGCGATATTCAGTGAATCGCTGGCCACCAAATAGATGAAATACGCATTCTCGACCACCGTCTGCGAATCGACGAGCGCCCCGACGCGGACGGCCACCGAATCGGTGATATCCCAGGAAAAATCGGTCGCGATGCTGGTCAAGGTGTCGGTGCCGGTAATCGGAATCGCCCGGACCCCGGACACGCTCTTGCCCAAGGTGAATTGTTGGCTAGGAAAAGTGCCGATGGTAGACACCGAGCTAAGCCCGCTCACCGACGAGTAGAATAGTTGGATCTCGGCCGTACCCTGTAGATCGAAGTCCCGCACCGTGAAATCCAAATCGTAGGGATTTGCATTCTCGCCACTGCGCACGCCGGTGTCGACGGTATCGGACCCAGCCGGGTCGACATGCAGGATAATCGGCTTGTGCTTGATGGTCAACGCGCCCGGACTGCGGGCGAAAGTCGGCGGGTTCTTCTGGTCGTCGGCAACCAAATAGATATAGTACTGCCCACTAATGACCTGGGTGATCGCGGCGAAGAGTTTGGCCTTTAACGCAGCCGACGGCTCATCCCAGGTGTAGGATCCGTTCTGGCCCTCAATAAAGTCATCGGTGCCACTGGCAAAGACCGACGAAATGTCGTTCTCGTCGGCGATCAGTGTGCTAAAAATGCGAACATCCTGCACCGAGGCGAGCGAGCTGTCGGGCGAAAAATAAAGCGAAGCCAACAGGTCCCCCCTCGACATATAGTCATCAACGTCGCTAAGGCTATAAACGATCGAATACGAGGTGCTGGCTTCGTCGCCGATGCCGTCGGGCTGAGAGATCGAGACCGATGGCGAAGTGTTGGAGGTAACGATATCAATGTCGGCACCGAGCATAAAGAAGTCTCCGGCAACTACGAAGGCAGCGCCTGTCGGGTCAGCTACCGGTGTCACCGTACCACCCACCGCGGGACTGGCCACCGTATTCGTAGCCGAACTCGTCTTCACCGCCTGGAGATTCGTCGACGAATCGCTGCCCAAGACATTGAGTTTGACTAATAGGCCCTTCTTGTCGTCGTCATCACCCCATTCGTTGGTGGTAGCGGTATCCTCGTTGAATTTGCCTTCGAAGAATTTGTCCGAATCGCGCAGGCTCGTACCGACGCTCTCCCAGTCACCGGCAAGAAAACCGTCGCTGGACTTACCCGTCGCTCCTAAGCCGCTACCGTCCGCGTTGTCGGCCACATGCACGTAGATCGCATTATTAGCAATAGTGGTGGAGAGATTCTGCGGGTTGATGGGCGTATAACTCAGGTCATACTGGAAAGCTCCCACCGGTACCGACTGGTCCTCGGAGGTGACGGCCCGGCCCAATACCTTAAAATAAGCGTGGTGGTTTACGTCGCTGATCCCGTGTACACCAAGCCCCTCGCCGGTGCCACCGGAAAAGACCAGATAGACACTGGCATCGCTCGCGGCCTTGGCCAGCACCGGAGACCCGAGGAAAATGTCGGTCGTGGCAATACCGTCCTCCGTCGCCAAGTCCGAATCGTCATCGGCCACCTTTTCGGGCAAAGTCCAACTCGTGCCATTGTAAAAACCATAATAGATATCGTGCTCACCCGCCCCCGTAGTGGCATTGCCGCCGACATACGAAAAGCCGGCGCTAAAGGCGATATGCAATTCGCCCTTGTCTGGCAGGCGTTCATCGACGACCGCCGCCACGCGGCCGGTCACCGTCCAGTCCAGATCTATATTGTAATTCGTCGCATCTTCGTAGACCGGCGAAGTCGCCGTGCTCCACACCGCGGCGGCCGAAGCCTTGTTCCAGCCCGCGCTCGCGCCGATCGCGTTGTCGTAGGTGTATTTATTAAAAAAGACGGTCTCAAAGTTGGCGTCGCCAAACTTGTAGACCGCGTAGATCTTGTCGGGTGAACTTTGTTTGTCGACCACCACGGTCGGGAAGAAGAAATGTGCATCTTCCTCAATCGCCGCCGCCCCGGCTTCGTCGGTAAAGTCGTCGATACCGGCCCCGTCGGCGTCCTGGTTCCAGCCCGTGCCGCCAACCGTCTTCCACGCATCAGCCAACAGTGTCTTATGCTCGACAGAGTTCCCCGTGTCATTGAAATAGGCAATATGCAGCACATCACCGGTGCCCATGTCGATATCCGGACCAGTATGGCGCCCGGCGTCAGGCGAGATCCGCACCCCACCACCGCTGCCGGTATTGGCCGTCGAACCAATCCCCACCATAGTGAAAGGTGTGGTTTCGCGGTCGACCTTCGCCAACATGATGTCGTCGGCACCAGTACCTTGGGTAGAGCCGCGTACATAGCTAATGTAAATATTGTCGCGTTGGTCGATCGCCATGCGTGGGAAAGCCGTTGAACGACTGCCTACGGTCAACGTATCGTTGATAACGATCGAATTGTCGCCCGGCAGCCACGAAGCGCCGCCGTTTTCCGAATAATTGAAATAGATATTGTCTGAGTCGCCGCTGGTAAGGCTAAAATTGTCCGTATGGCCATCCGCCGAGTGGTTCATCGCATAGACCACCCGCGGGTTACCGCGACTGTCCACTTCGATGTCCAATGTCGAAAAACCGCTAGTGCTGCCCGCCACGTTTATAGTGATCAGATCGTAGCGCAGCGCACCCGAAACGCTGGCTGGCGAAGAAAAGGTCTTGCCCTTGTCCTCGCTGCGCGCGTAGCGAACATGGTAGATCGGCGTCGTCACCGGACTAGTCGTTTCCTGGGAGATCCAGGCCATATGGATCACCCCATCGGCGTCGACGACTAGATCGGTCTGTAAGCCGTCGACGTCCGTGCTCTCGACCTGCTTACTCTGTTCTATATTATGGAAGTGGCCGTAGACCGGATGTGTTGGGGTAGCGGCTTGGCTGAGGTCGGCGCGCACAGTGACTTGGCGACCCAAAACAAAGTTCTGCTGGGTCGTGCTGTCCTGGCTTGAGAAACCCACCGGGGTGCGATTCTCAAAGGTCGGTGCCGCGCCGTAGATCTCGGGTGCTAGCCATAACAACAGCAGCAACCCGATCGCGATCCAGGGGACTGAGAATCGCCCCGTCTGGCCCGGCCGACGGCCGAAGATCAAATATGTATTGCTCTGAGCTGAGGGTCTCACAATTCCATTCCTTAGAATTATCGCTCCACCCATTCGGAGCGAACGAATCCCTTCAATTGCCTATATCTCAGCAAGAACAATGCCATACTATGTATAGAGTAGATTTCCAGTCCATACCCCCATGGAGAGCATATTACCCCCCTACCTTGGGAAATTTATTCCTCCTTATTGGGAACCAACTTCCCTTGCAATTCCCTTTTTTCCTCGACTACCCCCCTCATTTAGCCCGATTCCACCCTGGCATGGGATTTGCCCCCTTCCTGGTGCAGGTCCCACTCAGGGAGGAAGTGTTTTGCACAAACAGAATCTATTTAGCCTTATTCTTGTAGTTTTTAGCCTACCGGCGAATTTGCTTGCCGCTCGGCTGGAACTGCGCCATGCCGATACCGGGGCCACGGAAGCCTCCATCCTCGTCGGCCAAGAAATCGAAATCGAGGTCTGGATCGACTCGGAGAACGAAGCGATTTCTGGGGCGGCCATCTTTCTCAGTTTCGACGAGACGCGCTTTGCCCTAGTCGAAAACGACCGGGCCGAAGAGACGGGCTACCAGCCCTTCGCGCCCGGCGTATTTCTCGGCAATGGCGAGATCTACCGAAATTATATGCTCACCGAAGACGACCCGGCCGCCGACGCCCCCGGCACGCAACTCGACTATAGCATCGTCCGCGCCGAGGACCAAGGAGAAGGTCCGGTCGCCTCGTTCCGCCTGCGCACTTTAGCACCGATCAGGGAAGGGACCATCCTCATCGACGAGAGCGGAGTGCGCGAAACGCGTTTCTTTTTGCCCGACGGCCGCCAGCGCTCCTTCCGCTTTATCACCCCGCTCAAGCTCACAGTACAGGGCATCTCGATCAACGGCTTGCCCGAGCAATTGATATTGCCCCGCGGCAGTTCGCAAGCATTGCATTTGGACGACATGGTCTTTGACCCCCTTTACGGGCCGGACGAATTGACCTGGACGGTCTCGGCAACTCCGTCATTAACTCCGGACCGCAACGGCAACGACCTGATTCTGCAAGCGCCAGCCGACGCTTCGCCCTGGGAGCGCCTAATCGTCACCGTCACCAACCCGGACGGTCAGACCGCATCCGATACGGTCGATGTTTTTGTCAATGCGCCACCGGTCCTCAACTCACTCTCGACGTTGGTCTTCGCCGAGGACGAATCCTACGATATTCCCCTCGATGCACTGGTTGATGACCCCGATACGCAAGCCGATTTACTCATCTGGAGCGTTTTGAGCAGCCGGGAAATTCAAGTGGAGATCGCCGGCCCACCCTATATCGCCCATCTCTCCGCCCTGCCCGAGTGGCACGGCCAGGGACAGATCGCGCTCGTCGTTGAGGACAACCACGCCTTTGCCGACACCTTGCAGATCACCGTTGAAGTCAATCCGGTCAACGACGCCCCGCGCCTGCTCTCCTCGCCAAACGTGCGGCTGACCATGGGCAAACAAGACAGCAGCCTGGTCTTGGCAAATCTAATCGCCGATATCGAAGACGCGACCGAAGACTTGGGGTTTTCTTGGAGCGGCAACGAGCACGTCGGACTCGAGCTTAGCGAGGGCCGTCTTATACTCGACGGCCCCGCCGATTGGGAGGGCACCGAGGAGATCACCCTGATCTTCGAGGATTCGGGCGGGCTGACCGCGATCGGCCCGCTGACCGTGACGATCGCACCTTCCCTGCCACCGAATGTGGTCAACCCGCCGCAGCGCTTAGGCCTGACCGCCGGCGATCATCACTTATTGGCACTCGACGATGTTGCCGTCGATCCAGATGACCCGGGCGAGAGCTTACTCTGGACCGTACAAGGCCAGAACCGACTGAACATTCAACTCAGCGGCGGACGCCTGGTCCGCATAGAAGCCCCGGCCGATTTTGTCGGCATCGAAACCCTGACCTTGACGGTCACCGACCCTTCGGGCGGCAATAGTTCTTTCGATCTAACCGTATTCGCCGCCTCGCCCGACGGCGGTCCCCTGCTCGCGGCACTGCCCGATATCAGCCTACCGCTAGCCGGCGTCGATACTTCGATCGATCTCGACGACTATGTCTTCGACCTCGATCACAACAACGACGACTTAGTTTTCTTCTTACCCGAACGCGACGATGTCGCACTGCGCGTCGACCCATTGACTCACGTGCTGATCATCGAAACCGGCCCCACCGCGCAACCCGGACAACTCGAACTCGAAGTGCGCGTCGTCGACCCCGACGGCCACGAGGCCGTCGCACTCTTACGACTCGAACTGCTCGGCGAAAAGACCGACACAGGGCTGTCTTTTACCTTCAACCCCATCCCCAACTTCACCCTCATCAACGGTCAGATTCACTCTTTCGGCCTCGACGACTTCGTCGCCGGCGACTATGCTCCGGAGACCGTCGTCTGGCAGGTCAGCGGCCAACAAAACTTGATGGTCATCGTCGATCCGACGACCCGCCAGGCCAGCGTGCGCGCAACCGGAGGCTGGACCGGCAGCGAAGAAATTACCTTTATCGCCGAAGTCCCCGAATTGCCGGCGCAAATACGGACTGTGCGCATTACCATCATTACCGCTCCGGATGCCATACCGACGGTCGACCTGCCCGCGTTAAGCGCCTTACCGGCCCTACGACTCGAAGCCGGCGCCTTTGACCAAAGCCTCGATCTCGACGCCTTTATCACCGGCGCCGACGCGGCTGATTTCACCTGGGAGCTAAGTAGCGGCGAGCACGTCCGCGCATTAGTCGACGCGGAGACCCACCGCCTGCTGATTTTCACCGACGAGGGTTTCAACGGCGAGGAAATGCTGACGATAGTTGGTATCTTGAGCGATGGCACCCGCCTCGAAACCGCCCTGCATGTAGAAGTCCATTCCACCAACGCCTTGGTCTTTGCGCTCAACCCGCGCACGGAGGTGCCGCTCTTCGCCGGAGCCACGGCCCTGCGTTTACCATTTGACGAACTTATTGAAGGCGAAGTCGACCCGGCCCTATTGCTGTGGGTCGCCAAAGGCCTACAACCAGTCGCGGTAAACTATGACCCGGCGGACCACAGCCTGGTTCTGACCCCCAATACGCCCTGGCAAACCAGCGAGATCATCGAACTTATCGCCGTTGACCCGCAAGGCAACGAATATTCAGGATTAGTGCTGGCGCAAGTCTTGCCCACCGACGGTAGCCTCGGTCTCGAAAGCGAAGATTTCCAACTCGTGCTGCTGCCCAACCCCCTGCATCCCGCCTATCTCGATCTCTACGTGATCAGTCAACTCGGAGCGAGCGAAACGCCGATGCTGCGCATCTCGGACGGCCTATGGTCCGATCTCTTACTCTCCGAGCACAGCGCTGGGATCTGGCAAGCCAACCACACCTTTACCGCCAACCAACAGGGCCAATTCGAATTCCTCGCCCTAAGCATCGCACCCGACAGACAGCTCTTCAAATCCACACAAACGTTGAACTTGACCGTGCCCAACGCGAAAAAAGTAATCGCAATAACGGGCGGCTACGGATGGCCCAACGCCGAATGAACACCCTGCGCTGACTTCCTCCGCCGATCCTTCCAGCGCAATAGAAAACGCCGCCGCCCCCACAACGAGGCCGGCGGCGTTTCTGTTATATGCGGCTCATCACACCATCACCGCCCGTCCACCCATCTACTCCGTCAACGTCGCATCCGCCTTTTGCTGCAAATCCGCCAGCGCCGCATCCATATCCTCCCCCTCGAGAACCGCCGTCATCGCCTCGGCAATCAGCCGCCGCACCCGCGTATAGCCGCGCACCCCCGGTTCACCGCGGCCGGCATCAAGCCAAGCAAAGGCCCGCTCATAACGCGGATGTTCGGCAAAATACGCTTGCAAATGCTCCGCCGCCCCCTTGCGTGCCGGAAAATACCCGCTGGCCTCCACCCACCGCGCCTGCTGCTCCGGCTCGGTAAACCACTTGAGGAAGAGCCAGGCGGCCAGCTGCTTGGCCGGTGTCGTGCGACACACCGCGACGCTGGCGCCGTAAACATTGAGCACCGGCTCGGGCGTGGAGTGCGGCAAAGGCGCCACCTGCCAGTTGAAACCAAGTCCTGCCGCCACCGCGCTCTCGACATGCGGGATACCCGTGGAAGACCCGAGAAAAAACAACACTTCTCCGGTGAGAAAATCGCGCAAACCCTCATCGCTCTCAAACGCCAGCTCCAACGCCCCATCGACGACCAATTCCCGCAACATCAAGAGCGCCTCGCGCACCTCGGGCGAGTCCAGCGTGTATGCCCGCTGCTGTTCGTCCATAAAGTCCCCGCCCAACCCGAAGACCATCGACGCCAGACGGCTGGCATCCGCGGGCAACACCCACCCCAAGCTGCGGCCACTCCCATTTTTGCTAAAAGGGACGACTTTGGCCCGACGGCACAACGCGACAAAAGTCGCCCAATCCTCCGGTGGTTGGTGATGGCCCAATTCGCGCAACCAATCGGCATTGTAATAAAGCAACTCCAACGAGCGATTCGGCGGCAGGGCGATCTGCACTCCGTCAAAACGATCCTGCGCCAAAAAATCGCTATAATAATCCTGCAGCGCCTCTGCCGTTAGCCCCCACCGAACCGAGGACATATAGGGCGCCAAATCCACCGCGCCCTCATTGGCGAAATAAGCGTTGGCCTGATTGTTATAGGCGACCACCAGTGCCGGCAATATCCCCCCCTGAATCCCCACGACCATCTTGTTGAAAATGTCTTTGTAACCGCCGGCGTATTCTCCCCGCACGGAAATCCCATATACATTGCCCGCATTGAACTCAGCCAATAAATCATTGAGCCGGTCTTCGCGTTTAAGCGTGTGCTGGTACCAGAAGACCAGTTCCTGCCCCGAGGGATCCACCTGTTCGATATCCACTACGACGGGCGGATCCACCTCGCCCCGACAGGCGGCAAAAATCCATACCATTCCCCATATGTACTTGTTCATAGAACCTTTCAGCAAACTTTGTCGAACAACAAAAGACCATTGCACATCCATAGTATACCGCACAAGCTTTCCCGCACCATTGCCTCCATCGCCCCTCTTATCTTACTTTGGTATCTTAATCTTCTTTTGATCCGCCTTAAAATAACACATCCCCTATGACAAAAACCGAAACAGACACTCGGCGCACAGAAGCCAACAGACGGCTCCCGGCAACGCCCGGTGACAAAGGCGCTGTGCAGCCTACACCACCGACAAAAGTACAACCAGATCTCAATCTAGCCATAACCACTATCGCGCACCCCCGTGCCCAGGAATGCGAGACCGCGCACGCCATCGCGGCCGAACTCAACGCCCCCTTTATTCCCCGTATCAATGGCCGACCCGGCAAAACTGCCGAGCATAGCGATCGCGAAGGCCTGCTCATTGTCGAGCGCGAAGAGCTCGCCCTCTGGGTCGCCGGCCAAACCTTTCGCTACCACCCCAATATGGCCACAATGCGAGTGCGCGCCCTCAGCCAAAAGAAAAACGATGGTCTAGTCGATGCGTTGCAACTGAAGACGGGGGCAAGCCTGCTGGACTGCACCTGCGGGCTCGGAGCCGACGCCATCGTCGCCGCCCACGCCGTTGGCCCCACCGGCCGGGTCCGCGCCCTCGAATCCTCGACGCTATTGGCTTTACTCGTCATCCGCGGCATGGCCCGCTATAGCCTCGTCTCTCCGCCGGAACTGATTCCGGCGATGCGCCGCGTCGAAGTGCACCACACGGATTTCACCGATTACCTACGCCGAGAAAGCGATAATGCCTGGGATATCGTCTACTTCGACCCGATGTTCTCCGAGACTATCGACATATCCCAAGGCCTCGATATTGTTCGCCGCCTGGCCTATCCGGACGGCCCTTCTCTGCACGACGTACAAGAGGCAAGACGCGTCGCCCGACACCGGGTGGCCATGAAAGACCGCCAGCCCGGCCAAAACCTCGCGCGACTTGGCTTCACTACTATAAAAAAGAGCCGGCGCATCTGCTACGGCACCATCGACGCCCTTTAGAAAGGACTCGCCCCGTGGAATTATCCTGCTGCGCTTGGGCCCTTACAGGCCGCGAAAAAGACACCCTCAACACCTTGGCCGATATCGGGTTCAACTCGATCGACATACAGGCCAAGACCTTCCAAAACCCCGATGCGCAATCACAGATCAAGGATCTCGGCCTGGCGCTCTCCTGCCTCGCGATGTCCTTCAACATGGATGACGGAGCCGCCCTCGACAGCACAAGCCCCACCGGTCGCCAAACCGCCCTCGACCACTGCCGGGCGGCGCTAGACCAAGCGGCCGGCCTGAACATCAAGACCACCTATGTCGTCCCCGGCGAGGACCCCGCGGGGTTGCCGCATTTTAGCGAAACGATGCTGCAAGTCGCCGACTACGCCGCCGAACGAGGCATCCGTGTCGGCATCGAACACTTCCCCGGCAAAGCCTTGCCAACCGCCGCTGGCACGCTCGAATACCTGGCGGATCTCGGCCACGACAATCTCTACCTGCTGCTCGACACTGGACACCTGCAGATGTCAAAAGAAGACCCCGCCGCGATCATCGCCGCGGCCGGCGACCGCCTCACCTACGTGCACCTAGACGACAACGACGGCGATGGCGATTTGCATTGGTCCTTGCTCGATGGCGTGCTCACGGAAGCAGCGCTCAGCGCGATTTTCTCCGCCCTCGGCCCAAGCCCCTATAGCGGCCCGGCCAGCCTTGAGCTCAACCCCAACCTACCCGACCCGACAGCCGCGTTGGCCGAGAGCCGCGATATTACCCTGAAATACCTGTAGAAAGGAATCTGATGCGCATCGCCTATACCCTGATCCTAGCCTGCCTGCCTCTTATCGCCTGTGGTAGCGGCGAAGGCGGCCCGGGGCGCACCCTAAAAAATATCCCGCGCAACCGCACCTTGATCATGGACTGCGCCGAGGGCAATACCTGCGCCGGCCAGATTCAGGACTACAACACCTTCAATCCCTTTATCCCGGGTGGCATTTCGCGTATCGGTTATAACTTTCTCTACGAGCCTCTCTACTTTTTCAATGCGTATAAAGAAGACTCCGAACTGATCCCCTGGATCGCGGAAAGCCACACCTTCAACGACGACAATACCGAAATCATCATTAAAATACGCCCCGGCGTCGAGTGGAGCGACGGCCATCCCTGGTCAGCGCACGACTTCGCCTTCACCGTCAATATGCTCAAGGACAACGCCCCGCAATTGATGCACTCGACGGATATGGAAGCCTGGGTCAAAGAAGCCGTCGCCCTCGACAGCCTGACCGCGAAGATCACCCTTAAGACCCCCAACCCGCGCTTTCTCTTCAGCTATTTCGTACACAGCGGCGACCAAGGCGTGCCCATCGTGCCCAAGCACATCTGGGAAGGGCAGAACCCGATGGAATTCTCCAACTACGATCTGCAAAAAGGCTGGCCCGTCTTGACCGGCCCCTATGAGATCGCAGCCTCCGAGCCAGCCCAACGGATCTGGGATTTGCGTCCAAATTGGTGGGCGAAGAAACTCGGTTTCCAGGAATTGCCCAAAGTCGAGCGGCTGATCTACCTGACCTATATGGAAGAAAACAAGCGCGTACAGAATTTGATCGCCAACAATATCGATACCTGCCTCGAACTACGCCCCGCCAATATCGTCTCGCTATTGGACGCCAATCCCAATATCACCACCTGGACCGGCCGCGAACCGCCCTATAGCTATATCACTTGGTGGCCGATCTCGTTAGGCTTCAACGGCCTCGAAGCACCGTGGTCCGACTCCGAGATGCGCCGCGCGGTAAACTACGCAATCAATCGCGAACAGTTGGTCGAAATCGGTTGGCAAAACTCCGGCGACTGGACCCATCTACCCCTGCCCGATCTACCGCAGATGCGCAAATATTTCACCTGGGCCGAAGACTTGGTCGCCAAACACCAGGTCGGCGTCTTTGACTTGGAGAAGAGCGCCGCGATATTGAGCAGCAAGGGCTACTCGCGCACGGGAGAGTTCTGGGAAAAGGATGGCCAGACGCTGAGCATGGTCATCGATATCTTCTCCCACTTCCAGGACCTGACGCCGGTGCTTATCGCCCAGCTCAAAAAGGCCGGCATCGACGCCACCTTCCGCATGACCTCCGATTTCAACAGCCGCCTGCGCCAAGGCACCGCCCGCGCCTATATGATCGGCAACTTCAGCTCGATGAAGGATCCCTATTTCGTGCTGCGCCAATACCAGAGCCGCTTCGTACAACCCACCGGCCAGGCGGCCGATATGCCCTGGCGCTGGAAAAATGCGGCCTACGACGAGTTGATCGATCAGATGGGCCAGACCCCGACCGACGATCCGGCGATGGAGACGCTCTATCGCCAGGCAATGGACATCTGGCTTGCAGAGTTGCCCTCAATCCCCATCGTGCAGTGGCCACACCGCATCCCGCACAACGAGACCTATTGGACCAACTGGCCCTCGGAGGATAATCCCTATATCAACAGCGCCTATTGGAGCCGCACCTGGCTGTTGGTATTGCTCAATTTGCAGCCGAAGTCGTGATAAACTTGTGCTGTAGACAAAAAGGGAATATAGATGGGCGTCATATAATGCCTTAATCGTTTAGCTACTTAAATAGAGGCAAAATCAGGCACAAAAAAACCGGCCAACATACAGGACACCGGCCAACATAGACTCTATATCATTTTCTTAGAAGACCCTACGGCTCTTCTCGATCTCGGCGTCCATTTTCAGCAAGGCTCGCTCAACCACATCACCCGAATGCCGGCCACTGACCATCCGGCATGTCACGAACTCCGCTTTACGTGAAATTCAAGTAATTTCGGTCACGTGAGATGAAATTTATCTAAAGCCTATAATAAACCTTCCTTCTGTAGAATATCGCCAGAAATAGCATAAGTCGTTCCATGCATTGAAATCACAACAAGTCCTATGCCCGCTGCCAGATAGCCGCCAATATATAAATTGTCGATATCGAGTGACTCGTAATTGTGCGCATGCGTCCTTACCTGATTCACCTGGAAACGATAATTATCGCGCATCGGCGTCAGTTGCAAAGCATCGAATCCCTGCAAAATAGAATAATCGGCTACTCCGCCGATCTCCTTGATCACGTGGTCGACCTCGATTATCCGCGCCCCATCCGGCGTCTCTAACTCAACCTGCCCTCCCTCGCCGATCTTAGTAACCTGCGTATGATACATCGAATCCAGTCGGGGCGAACGACTCTCCAAGATCTCAGCGATGCGTTTGTAATAGGGTAAGCCTTGTCGGCTGTCGTTGATCAATTGCCAGTGCACGGCTGGATCCTGGCGCATCGCATAGTAGACCTGTTTGCCCGCATCGTGCAACTCGACCGCCGCCCAATCGCCCGAACGCCCGCCCCCGACGACAACGACCCGCTCACCGGGAAAATCCTCGGGTTTATCGTAACGCCCGGTGACAAAGGGCAAATCCTCGCCCGACACCTGCAAATCCCGCAGCTGCCCGCGCTGGCCGGTGGCCAATACCAGATACTTACAGGTATAAAGCCGTTCTTCTCCCGAAACCACATCCCGACTGCTAAGCTGGAACCCCTGTTCATGCGGTTCGATCCGCAGCACGTCCTCGCTGTTACGGATATTTTTTGCGACCTCAAAACGCTCGGGAATGCTATGGTAATAATCGATCAGGTCGGTTTTGACGATCAACTCGTTGACATCGAGATCAAGCCCGATTTCATCCGCGTACTGCGCCAGTGGGTGAAAGGCAAATTCCATCCACTGGCCCGGCGACAAGGTCAGCAAATTTTTCGGCGCGTTATTCCACAAACCACCGACCGGCTCGCGACTAATAAGCAAGGTATCGAGCGGCGCGGCGCGCCTAAACTCCATCGCAACCTGGTCCAAGCCCTCAAAGAGTTGGCGCGGATGGTGCAGCGAGCGAAACAAATCCACCGGCTTGAGCCCGCTCCGCACCAAGGCCTGCATATCTAAGCCGAGCAAGTTATCATCGAATTGCTGCAAATACCCGGCTATGGGCGCATAACGCGATTCGAAAATCCGACTGTCGCGATAAAAGGGGTGCCATCCCCCCAAAACCACGGCCAAAGGCAAACCCGCCGGGCCGCCGCCAACAATTATAACTGTATGATGTTCTGCATTCATAATTTATAGCCCGGACGACCCGCCCCCGCCGCCGGCCCGCACCTGCTTCTGCTCGTGTGAATATTCGGGGATATGGGCCGCCGCCGATGCGCGCATTGCGCTCGACCCGGTGGCCCATCCGCTGTAATTCATCAACTAACGCGTCGTCCATACTCGACGACACCTCAATCGGCTCCTCGACTACAACGTGTAAACGTGGCGCTTTGGCCGCCTCTTGCGCCCCGGCGGCAACGGCACCCAGACCCTGATGATGATCGGCGCGACGGAATTGATACCGCCCGGCCGCGGATTCCCCAATAACGCAAGCGCAGCAGAGAACCGATTGGGAATAAGGAAATATCCAAAAGCGGCCCGCCGCACCACTCTAAGCCTACGGCAAAAATTCCTGCGCCCGCGCCAACTTCTCTGGCAAATACGTATCCATCACATGATTCAGGTCATGCACCGCAAAGGCCTGCTGTTCTGCCCTGACCCCCGCCTTCTTCAACTGCAATAACGCGTCCTGCCACTTCTTGAAGTGCTGCACGAACGGGTCGTTTTTCAGCGCGTCGTCGATGCGCTTAATATCGATATCGGTCATCTTGTGCGTGGGCAAATCATAGTCGGCGATATCGTCTGGTGTCACGCCGAGAAAATGCGCCTTCGGCACGCAGAAAGCCTCGTTGATATGCGCGGCATTGCCCGAGCCGACCTTTAATGTCCGATAAATATTGCAAATTCCGTATGGATCGCAGTCGACAAAGGCATACACTGGGATATCCAGATCCTCCGACATCCGGCGGATAAAACGCCGGGTCGCCCTCGTCGGCACGCCCCCCATCGACACTAAAATACAATCGGACCGCCGCCAGTAATTGTGCTTGACCAGCCGCTGGAACATACCCGCCGTCTCGATCGCCAACACGAATTTGGCGTCCGACTCAAAACGTAGATGCTCGACAGAGATCGGAATCGAATAGGCCCCCGAGCCGAACTTGGTGCAATCGATGGCCAACTCCTCGCCGCTGTCGCGGTCCTCGTCAAAGACCACTAAATTGCCCGCCACTTCACCGCCCTTTTCCTCCGGCACAAAACCCAATTGTTCGCGATTTACCGAGAAGAACGCCTCGACATCGTCGAGCACCGCATCCGACTCTGTTTGCTCGGCGAAACGCACCTCCTCCGCCCACCCCTTGGCCACATAGTAGGCCTCGCGCTTCGTCGCTATATCGTCGGTTTCGATTAGTTTTTTCGATAGCGCGATCATCTTCAACGACTGGGCGAAGGTCTTTACCGTCGACACCGCCAAAGTCCGCTCCTTGGTCTTGCTCCCGATCTGAAAATAACCGGCCTTCGGATCGAACTTAACATTGCTCAGATTGCGCAGCGGAAACTTCATCGACGGCTTCTGTTTCTTCAAAATCTTGTCGCGAATCCCCTTGGCCTCCTTGGCGATCTGTTTGAGCAGCGCCTGGTTCATGACCGACTCCTCTCCAACATGCCTTTGAGATTGGACTGTACGTCCTTGGTCTTCTTGTCGCTGTCGCTCAAGATCTCTTGCAACGCCTCGGCAATATGGCCGATATACTGGCCAATATAATCCTTCTTGCGTGCCGCCTCAGCCTCGCGCTTAACCCGCCCGACATGTTCGCCAACCCGGCGACCGCACTCCTGCAACGCCAGGCGGATCTCCTTGGTGATCTCGTCGTAATTGGCCACCGCGTCCTTGCTCTCAGAGGTAAACGGCACCCAGACCGAAGCCATGTGCACCATCGCGATCAAAGGTCCTGAAGGCAGCGAGTTTGAGCTTTGGCTCATCTTGTAGTTGCGCCAGTCGGTGTCGATCACGCTCCTGGTGATCGCGCAGGCCGAGGGCTGATAGAGCAGCGGCACCCGATTGGCGAATCGCATCAGCCCAATCGACCCGTTCGGATCAATATCGCCGCCGTAGGCGATCGCCACTTCGATCTGGAAGGGATTGCCGCGATAGACCGCCGGCGGCCTCGTCGTCGAGGTGTAAAACTCCGCGGTGACACTCTGCTGTAGACTCTGCAGCAGCAACTCTTCGCCAATCGGCACGATGCAATCGGTCGGCGGCCGCATCAACTTGGTGGCATTGATCGCCTTGAAGAGCCGGTCGCTCTCCTCGCGGGCGATGCTCTTGGGCCGGCCGTTGGGTTTGAGGTCGGCCTTCTCGCAGATCTCCTTCGCCACCCGCACCGATACGCGCGAAAACTCCGTCGTCATAAAACCCTGCAAGGTGCGGTGCGGAGTAGCCTGCAGCATCTTCATCAACATGCCCAGTTCGACCCCGTAGGGATGCGGCTTGATCTCCTGCGCCTCGGGCGGCAGCTCTTTGGTGCTGCGTTCGTAGACGACGGACTTGCCATCGGGCGGCGTATAGTGCAAGGTCAGGTGTGGGTTAGCGACTGCCGTCTGCCGCACGTATTCATCGACCGACTGTTTGCCGCGTTGGTAACGCGCCTCCATCTCGATCTCGACCTGGGTGCCCTTGCCGTGGTCCCACTCGATCTGCTCTTCGCGGATGACCTGTGGTTTGTTGTGGGCGGTGTCGATTTGGATTTCGTAATAGTGCGCTGGCCGTTTCGGCCCGGTGCGCGAAATAATCCGCGGGGCCTTGCCCGTCGTCAATTGTCCGTACATGCTCGCCGCCGAAATACCGATACCCTGCTGCCCGCGCGACATGCGCAAACGGTGGAACTTCGATCCATAGAGTAGCTTGCCGAAAATATTAGGAATCTGGCCCTTGACGATGCCCGGCCCGTTGTCGACGACCCGCATCAGATAGCGATCGTCGGCGAGTTGCTCCAGGGCCACCTCGATCTCGGGCAGAATACCCGCTTCTTCGCAGGCGTCGAGACTATTGTCGACAGCCTCTTTGACCCCGGTCAAAAGCGCCCGGCGCGGATTGTCGAAACCGAGCAGATGGCGGTTGCGGCTAAAAAACTCGGAGACCGAAATCTCGCGCTGCCGGGTGGCCATCGACTGCGCCGTGGCCTTGCCATTGTGCGCAGGTTTCGCCTTCGCATTCGCCGGTGCCGAAAGCAGATCGATCTGATCGGCTATTTTTTGCTTAGCCATGTATAATCCTTGCCAAATTGATGCAGAATGCCCCTTGTAAAAGGTCTAACTAAAATATCTGGGAAGTCTTAAAAAAGGGGAGAAATAACAAGCTAAATTTAAGGATTGGCGATCACCGCTGCAATGCCGACGAGATATTGACACTGGGCACCGAGCCGGTGCAAAACCCGCGCCGTCCTAATCCTGCAAACCGACCTGCTCAACCAAATCGGCCATTCTCCTACTTTAGTACTGCCATTAACCAACAAAATTCTCAAGAGGGTGTCTCGGCTTGACCCAAGAACAATAATGCAAAAATCGCCCGATGAGCTTCAGGCACCTCACCACCTCGCGCCTTGATCCCCCGCAGCACATCACCCTTATTCTTGCCCTCCTGCCGTACATACCAATACAAGGCCTGATCTCGGTGTCCCATAAACTCGACGCCCAGCACAGTATACAGACTCTGCACCAGCGACGGCCATTGCCATTCCTTCTCGCTCGCGTCGCGCGCCCCCGACCGTTCGCGATCCTGTAGCAGCCCACGCGCTGCGCGCAAAATATCGCCCCGCGCCCTATCCTTCTCCCCGACCTGCTTGACGATCTCGGCGCACACCGGCCAGGCGTACTCTGCAAGCCCCTTCACCTTGCCCACCAACTGATCGTAGTTGTCGCTGCGATCCAAGCGCAAAAAAATCCCCGCCAACAACCCCAACAACTCCGTGCTATTGGGATTTTCCTCGCACAGTTGCTCAAAGCGGTGCAGCCGTGCCCTGAGCCGCTGCGGGTCAAAAGACAGTCTGAGCGGCTTGTCCGGAATCAGCTTCGCCAAGGCCTCTATCTGCGGGCGAATATCCTCTCCCAACACCAATTGCTCGCCGCCGGTCAATTGCTCGTATTGCAGCACGTAGACTTCGCGGTAGCGCGGATGGCGGTCCAATTTCTTAAGGAGCTGCCCCATCAGATAGCTCTCAATATCCGCCTGGTCCCGATCGATCTGCAAATAGTGGTCGTAAATGACATCGGCTAAGCCCTTCAGCAAGGCCTCATCTTCGTTGGTGTAGAGCGTCGCGTTGCCGATCTCGAAGCTAAACTGATGGATATCGGAAGTCCCCGCCAAATCTGCCAGCTTCAAAACCAGAAAGCGCTTCTGGCGAAAGGGAATCCGCGCAAAATCGAGATACCAACCGTGCAGTTGCTCCCCTTCGTGTTTGGCCAACAACCGGGTGAAATCCTGGCTGATGCTACCCGTCTGCCCCCCCGGCGGCGAGGTCGAAAAATCCTGTAGTTTCTTCTTCAACGCCACCGCCGGATAATAACCTGTGCCGAAATACTCTCCTTCGTTCCAACCAAGGCTCAAAAAACCGCGTATCCCCGGCTCGCCGAGTTCGACCAGCAGATCCAATAGCTTATCGGTCTTGCTCTGCACGCTCACCTTAAAACGCACCGCATCCTCCATATCGTGCAGGATCTCGTCGACCGTCTCCGGCTCGATCGAAATTCCGCGTTTCTCGGCGATGCCAAAGGCCGTCGGATGCACGATATCGCGGTCGATATTGTAGTAGGTGGGATACTGCAGATCAATGCTGATTTCGAAGCGCTTGTTGCTGGCCCACTTCCGTTCCAACGCCTCATCGAAAAAACCGTCGACGAGAACAAAGGGATCGGCCTCGATCGCCGCATCGCGGTCTAGTTCGTAAAATCGCTCGGCATAATGGGCAAAAAATGTGTTGAACTCGTTGTCTGGTTCGACGTCAGAGAATTTGCGGTGTTTGTTCAGCGCCATCAGCTGGTCGCGTACGAAGGCGCGACCGAGCGTATAGTGCTGCTGAAAATGCTGCTGCGCCCGCCGCATCAATTCGATCAGCAGATGATAATCCAATAGCGGCCACGACTCCTGGATCATCACCTCGCTGATAGCCCAGTAATCGTAGCCCTTTTCAGCGGCTGCTTCGATGGCCTTTTCAGGCATATAGATGGTCTTGCGGGTACGGCCAGTGTGGAAGGACTGGTGCTCGCGCACATGGCGAAAGACCAGTAGATCGTCGCTTTTGACCAGGGTCACGTTGATACCCCAATCCAATAACGCGTCGAGCAGGTATTCGGGCAGTTGCCGCACACCGCCATAGAAGAATTTGACCAGATCGTGGCCGGCGTGAAAACGTTCGAGCTTCTCGTCGTCGAGCAGCACTCCCGCCCTGAGTCTGGTCTGCTGCCCGAAGATCACCGTCTTGTGGTGGCCACGCAGCGCGACATTGACGTCCGCGTGGGTAATAACTCCCTCACGCAAGCCGCTATTAGGCCGCTCATCATCGGCTCGCGGCGCCTCCGGATCAACATCTGCGCTCATACGCTCAAGTATTTAGACGCGATAAAAAACAAAAATATTTCGCCAAAAATTTATCCGACAGGACTGGCAATAAAATGCACCAGATGCCGTGCCAGTTTACTCAAAACGCAATAGGCGAAAATCGCCCGGCTGCAATTCTATCTCCAGCTTTCGCTCCACTCGAGATTTGCGTTCAGAGACATCCACAACGAGCAATTGCTCACCCGTCGACACATCGACCACCCGTTCCTGTGTTATGGATAGTTCAACAACCTGCGCCCTCTCGGTCCGCCGATTGACCACCAATAAATGCGTTTCGCGTATGCCATCGCCAAAAAAACCGAATTCCAACTCGCTGCCACCAACGCCGCGCAACAGTCCATTCTCGGGCATGCTCGCCGGCCAACTCATCGCCCTGTGAAAATGCAAATCCGCCAATTCCTCGACGATGTCGTGCAAATATTGATTAATCGCCTTTACCGCCTGGTAGCGCTGGCCCCTTACCCCTTGCCGATCGACTAGCCCGCTATAACTCCAGATCGTTCCATCGCCGAAAACCTCGTCGCCCGATCCGTAGACGAAATACACGATGCCCGAAGCCCCACGCGACAACGCCAGGCCGACCTGAACGCGAATTTCAGCTGGCTTGGGTTCGCGATAATGAACGCGACCGTCGCGGACTTCACCGTGCACCTGAACGATCGCGTGCCAACGGCCAGCACGCGACAGGACCAACCGGCATACCCGATCATAGCCCGCCAGCAAAAGATCTAATTGCCGCGCGACCTTTCGACGCCCCCCTTGCCCCTCAGACCCTTCCACCGCGACATCGCTGCGAAACACATAGTGCTCGTGTTGGAAAATATTCGGCGGATCGTATCCTTGAAAAAAAGCATCCATAAAACCTTCGGCCGAACCACCCTTGCGTCTAAAGTCATCCACCGCAGCAACGGCCAGCGCCGGACGCAAAGGATCTTCCGCCCGAATTGCGCGAATCGCTGCAGCCATTGCCGGATAGAAATCCGGAGTATAATCTGGGTTGTCGATCTCATTTAATAGCAAGTAGCCCTGGACCGCTGCCAGATCACCATTTAATGCTTCATATTGCGCCCGCAACGCCCGGACGATGCCTTGCACCGTATCGACGAATGCCGAATCCTGTTCGCAAGCGCGCACAAAGGCATCGGGGAAATTACAAGTGGCCCAATTCGACAGCTTGTCGTGGTCACTAAAACCCTGGGGTTCATAAAAAAGCGGTAGTTGCAACGCCAGCCCATTGCGTTGGATAAAAGCGGCCGCCAACTCCTCAATAGAAAATTCATCGCGATTCGAATCGGCGAGCCAATCGACCGCACCGGGATCGATCGACTCCCGTGGGAAAAATTCGATCTGATTGAGCCCGAGGTCGCTTTCGAGATCGGTGGTCATCAGTGCTAAATCGCTGCGCCCGACCCCGAAGGGCAACCAAGCGCCGATCGTCAACGGCCCGACGGTGACCCCGCTGAGCTGGTGCGCTGCTGGACCGACAACGCGCTCGCTACAACTCAACGGCCAATAGACGAAAAGTAGGATGAGCAAGCGCCCCTCGATCGCCCACCATCGACGGCTCAGCCCCATCGTCAATTATCCCGCGCAACGGCCAATAGACGAAAACCACCGGCAGCCAATGCAACCTGCACCTGGTCATTCACCATCGGCAAAATCTCTCCTGTCGCCACATCGACAACGGCTTGCCCCTTCACCGCGAAGGCCACCGTGCGCTTTTGCCAGGTCCGCCGATTAACCACCAATACATGGGTCTGCCTTTCGCGATTGCCGAAGAGCCCGAATGCTAGATCTTCATCCGTCCCGAACAGCAACTCGTTTTCTAGAGCACCCGCTCCATAGAAATACAATTGGGCAAGCACTGGACTCAGAGCCTGCAATTGCCGATTGAGCGCCTGCACCGCCCCATAGCTCTTAGTCGGCATCCCGTCTCGCCCCACCAAGCCTTCGTAATAACGGGTCTGCACCCACTCGCCCTTAGCATTGCGAAACTCTTCCACCCCCGAACTATACAAAAAGTAAATTATACCCGACGCCCCCCGCGACAGCGCCAATCCGGCCTGCACTGAAATTTCCGCGGCCGAAGGCTTGCGATAATAAACCTTATCTACCCGCTTCTCGCTCTGCACTTGCACGACAGCGTGCCAGCGGCCCCACCGACCTTGCAGATATTCAGCGACTTGACCATAACCGGCAAGCAAGAAACTCAGCTTGCTCTGCAAGCCACTGCCCTCGGTCGGCACATTGCCGCGAAAGACATAGTGCTCGTGCTGGAAGATATTCGGCTGACCGCCCTCACGGAAGAAGGCGGCGGCGAAGGCCTCGCCATCTACATAGTGGTCAATGCGCCCGACCGTTAACACCGGCCGCAGCGAATCGACTCGCCCGATCGCATCGACCACCCCCGCCAAGGCCTCGTAATATTCAGCAGCATAATCCTCGTGCCCAACGAGATAACCCTGAAATCCCTCGGCGCCCGCCCACCGCGTCTTGAGCGCCTGCACCCTCAAGCCCACCGAATCGGCGAATCCCGCGCCCAAAAAAGAACGCGTCGCCCAGTTTTGCAATTTGTCGTGGGGAGTAAAGCCAGGTGGCTCGTAAAAGACGGGCATTTGCAGGCCGTGCGCACGACAAAAGTCCATCGCCCGCGCCTCGGCCGTTTCCCCATCGAATTCGCCGCGCTGCAACCACTCGATCTGATTGAGCCCTAACCCGGCTAAGAGCACCTGGTCTTGCGCGCTAAAACGATAGCGGTCTAGCCCCGCCGGCAACCACGTGCCAAGAACCAACTCGCCGACCGGCACCCGCCCGTGACGCGCAGGTTGCGGATCAACTGCGCTACCGGATGCAGTCTGTCCCCCGTCCGTCTCTGCGCCCGGCCCACATCCCAACCCGACCAACAACACCAGCAACCAGGGACCATACGATTTCACGATTTTAGCTTCGGGTTTTCCACGTGGCGAAGGCGATCGCGCTTGGTCTTCTTGTCCATCGCCCGCTCGAAGGATTCCTGCAAATCGACCCCGGTCTGGTTGGCGAGGCAAACGAGCACGAAGAGCACGTCCGCCATTTCCATCCCGAGATCATTCTCCTCCCCGTCCTTAAAACTCTGTTCGCCGTAAGTCCGCGCCATCAAGCGCGCCAACTCGCCGACTTCTTCCATCAGCACCGCGGTATTGGTCAGCTCGGAGAAGTAGCGCACCCCGATGGTCTTGATCCACTCGTCGACCTCTCGCTGACAGCCGCGCAGCGTCTGATCAGGCATCGACCAACTCGTAGGAAATCGGTTCCAGCCCGTCGGCCCGGCGTTGATCGTTGACCTTGTCGAGTTGCCAGGGCACTGCCGAACCGTCCGCGCGGAAGCGCTTGTAATAGCCGGCCTGCCCGTCTTTCTGCCTGAGTCGGGCGACAGGCATCAACACCTCGGCCGGCCGCAGTTGCGCCAATGCGTCTGCGGCCAATGTCGCGCTATTGGCCAAATCGACGACCTCGATCTCATGGATATCAATGGTGCCCAATCCGCGATCGCGGGCAAATTGCAGATAGGGCGTCTCCAGCGGGTCGAGTCCCATCAGATAGGTGGCCACCGCATCTACATGCACTTCGTTGACCCCGGCGACGGACCAGCCGAGCGGATAATTGTCCCCCTCGTTAAAGGCAGTGCCATCGCGGCCAATCAGCCCGTCGACAACGCTGATCCGCGGGATCTGCAGACCGCGCAGCGCCACCAGCAGATCGCAGAGCTTGTGGTAGAAACGATCCTCGAAGAGACTGTAGCCGGTCTCGGTGACCCGATAGAGCTCTTCTTCGCTAAAGCCTTTGTCCACCTCCTGCACCGCGCACAAATGCCTCTCCGGCTTGGCGATAATGCCCATCAGATTCTTGATCGACAAGGTCGTGCAACCCAGGTTGTGGCATTTGGCCAGCGGAGCGTTTAAAAAGAAAGCGCAATCGGTTACCTCGCGGTAAATCGGATAACGCTCAAAGACTTGTCCATCCGCAACTTCGACGATGCGGGAATCCTCGTCGGTATTAAGCTCCTCGAGCCGGACGCCCCGCTCGTCAACCATCGCGCGATAACCGCATTTTTCCCAGGAGTGCCCCGCTTCCTCGTTTTCACCGGACTGCCCATCGGCGACCACCAGGCTCGACGCATCGACGCCGTGCTCGATCAATGCGTCGAGCAAGCCGCCGACAAAACCAGGATGGGTGATCACGCGTTTTTCGGGCGGATAGAGCACCGTGGCATTCGGTTTCACCAGTACGGTACCTTCAGCGGGCAATTCCACCTCCAGCGCAGCAAGCGTGCGATACGCCAACTCGCGATAGGTCTCAAAGGGCGCTTCGGCGCGATCTATCGGAGTGCGGGCCAGATAGACTTTATCGGGATCTATTTGCATCGGGATCTCCATTTCATTTTTATTACCGAAATAATCGCCAGCAAACAAAAAGCGGTCAAGGATGCTAGAAACCCTCGACCGCCTTATTCACTATAACCTACCCACTTTTAAAGTCTTTCGAGATCCGCTCCCAAGCCCCGTAAACGACGCTCGATATGGGCATGGCCCCTGTCGAGTTGATAGAGATTGTGGACCCCGGTCCGCCCTTCAGCGGCCAAGCCGGCCAATACACAGGCCGCACCAGCGCGAATATCCATCGCTTTGACCTTGGCCCCCTTGAGTTGAGCCGGACCGCGCACCAACACCAAGCGATCCTTCTCCGGCAGAATATGGGCGCCAAAGGCGCGTAGATTCTTGACATGGCCCAAGCGATCCTCGAATACCGTCTCGCGAATATAGCTATCGCCCTTCGCCGCGCAGGCCAAGGCCATCATCCCGGGCTGCAGATCGGTCGGAAACCCGGGATAAAAGGTCGTGACCACATTGATCGGCGAAAGCTCGGTCGGTCCGCGCACCCGCAGCCACTCGCCTTCTTCGATCGTTTCGACCCCCATCTGCTGCAACTTGGCTTCAAAGACATACAGATGCTCACGCACTACACCTTTGAGGATTATATCACCGCCGGTAATCGCGCCGGCCATCATCAACAACCCGGCGTCCAAACGATCGTGCATCACCGTATGCTCGGCGCCAACAAGCCCTTCAACGCCCGTGATGCACACCTTCCGCGTCCCGGCCCCCTCGATCTTAGCACCCATTTTTTGCAATAGCGCCACAAAATCGACAATTTCCGGATCGGAAGCCGCATTTTCGATGATCGATTCGCCACGGGCCAGGCACGAGGCCATAACCAAGTTTTCCACACCCGTATGACTGGGCAAATCGCAATACATAAAGGAACCGGCCAACTCTTCGGCCACCACGTCAATACCACCGCCGGCCACGCCTTCGACCTTCGCGCCGAGTCGGGCAAAGCCGCGATAGTGATAATCAGTAGGCCGCGAACCAATCGTACAGCCCCCCACCTCGCTGATCCAAGCGCGACGAAAACGGGCCAATAAAGGCCCGAGAAAAAGTAACGAGGCACGAAAACGGCTGGTCAATTCCTCGGGCAGCCGCGTCTCGGTCACATCCCGCGTATCGATGACCGCGATTTCTTCGCTCAAATCGTAGTCGATCTTCGCGCCCAACCGGCGCAAGACCTCCATGGCCACCAATACGTCTTTGACCGGAGGCACCCTGTGTAGAACGGTCTTTCCCTCGGTCGCCAATAGAGAAGCCGCCAACATCGGCAATGCCGCGTTCTTAGAACCTTGCACCACGGCCTCGCCCTCGAGCTTGCGGCCGCCTTGCACAAATAGGACTTCTGCAGAAGCCATTGTCTATCCTGATTTTATGACTGAGAGTAAAACGGGTGGGAATTTGTTGCCAATATAGAGGCAGGCGCAATTCTCGTCAATCAGCATTGCACATAAACGCTTGTCGGCTTGACAGATAGACCCGCCTTCCTATATTCGACCATATTACAACCAGCGATTTCACCCAGAGTGAATTCGACGTCCATCACGCCAGAAAGGAAACCCCATCATGGCTGAAACCCCCAATATTGTCGCCTATTTGAAACCCGTCTGCGGCTGGAGCAATAGCGTGCGTGAGACCTTCTCCAAGTACGATCTCCAGTACGAGGACAAGGACATCATTAACAATCCAGAAATTTACGCCGAAATGGTGCAGAAAAGCGGTCAACCCCTCTCGCCCTGCGTCGAGATCAACGGTCAGATGCTGGCCGACGTCGACGGCAACGAGGTCGAGACTTGGCTGGTCGAAAACGGGGTAGTTGAAGCCGCTACCGCCTAATAACCGCACCGGCCCACAAATATATTTAGCGCTGCCGCTCCCCTTTGAGCGGCAGCGCTTTTTTTATCCCGCCACGATCTGGCTCAACTCGCGACGCAACGCCTCGCAAATATTCGGCTGTTCGTGATTGAGCGGTCCGCTCGCCGCCCGGCGAATCAGGGTCAACGCACCCAATAGCCGTCCCTCGTCCTGTTTGAGCGGCAATACATAATTAAAACCGAGCATCCCGCTCGCCGCCCCTTCCAACATAAAGGGTACCGCCCCTTGGGGCAGCGAACTTTCTTCATCGGCGCTGGCCTGTCCCATAATCAGCAGCGCCGAAGCCCCGGCGCCCTCCTGTCCGGCAAAAGAGCGCTCGTCATCCTGCTTTAGCGCACCACGCAAAATATCGGCTCCCGCTCCGGCGACATGGCCCAATTCAGGCGCACCTCCTGCGCCGATACGCTCATAGACAATGGTGTCCGCCGCTTCAATCTGCAGCAGCAACTCCATTCCCTTGGCCACCGCCTCATCCGGCGGCATGCTCTGGAGCGACTCGATAATATGGGGCGGAATTTCAGCAGGGTCGGGCATATTAAACGGTATGATCGATACGGGCATGAGATATCCTTGACAAGATTAATGAAGGGAGCTTATTTTTACACCTGTTATTGGCTGGCTCTTTAGCTCAGTAGGTAGAGCAGGGGACTGAAAATCCCTGTGTCCCCAGTTCGATTCTGGGAGGAGCCACCATTATTATAAACAGCCCTCCAGCTTCTGCAAGCTGGGGGGCTGTTTTGTATTTATAGGCCACATAAAAGTTAACTTGACTTTCGGTCAATTTTAAAGCTATATAATAACAAGACCTTATAGCCACATTAGCCGGAGTCCTACCCCATGTTACGCCCGATGGACCTCCAGGACAACTTCTCCAAGGCCCCGTTAGTGGCCCGCGAGCAGAACATACAACAGCTCCGCCCCACCATCACTCAGCACAACCTCGCCCAGCAAGCCGACCAGGAGCATATCCACGACCACAGCCGCGTCCGCGAGTCCGCCGGGGCCGACGAGGCGCAAAATCGAGTCGA
Organism: Gemmatimonadota bacterium; assembly: GCA_018672475.1. Classification (GTDB taxonomy): domain Bacteria; phylum Latescibacterota; class UBA2968; order UBA8231; family UBA8231. The sequence continues at coordinate 46,629 of JABHFS010000168.1, forward strand.
CGACCACGATCGCCCACCCGGACAGCAACAACAAAAAAAACGCCAACAACCCGACCCAGTTGAAGCAAAAGAAACCCCGCGTCCTCGCATCGTCGGCGACGGGCATATAGACATCACTGTCTAAAAAAAGGCCCCTCAATCGCTGGAACCCCGATCGTCCCCTGTTACAAATAATATCCTCTATACAGCACGAGTTATTTTTTACTCGTCTTCATCCCCCGAATATTCGTCAAATTCACTCGCCATGTCGCCGCCAACACCACCCGTTTGTTCGTAATCGTCTTCATCCTCCTGCTCCAATTGCATAATCTGTTTTCGCAGCTTGTCGTTTTGCAAATTAGTCGCCGAGAGACGCTCGCTCATAATCTCGACGATATTGTCTAAAATGCGAACATGAATGATTTGGTTTGAGGCCAAAACGGACAATAATGCATTTCGCGCGATAACTACCGCGACCGAACGATCGACGGACGATATATTCGCCGAACGCGGCTGGTTGGTAAAAACACCCATTTCCCCCGTAAGCATACCCGGCCCGAGATCCCCCAACTCTTCGCCCCCAGCGCTGGTGACTACCATCTTACCCTGCAAAAGCACCAGCATCTCATCGCTGGGCTCGCCGATGCTATAGACTTGCTCGCCAATCCCGTACGTCTGCGAGGTCCCCACTCGCAACAAGCGCTGGATATGCTCTAACTCTAAACCTTTGAATACCGAGATCTTCTGTAATACCTGCATCAAGCGATGTTGCTGTTGGTTCATCGAGACCTTCCCTTCGCCTCTACCGCGTTGCCTTTTTGTATCGCGAGCCGTTAATTTACCTTCCTATACATAATCAACTAGTCACGATCCGTCAAAGAAATATACCTTGCTATCAACCCACCGCGAGGCGCTATCGCTGTTCAACCGCGACGTGCGGCTGGTCCTCCTTAGTCAGGCCCTGATCGGCTTTACGATCTTTGGCGGAGTGTATACGGTCCTGCTCAACCTCTATTTACTACGACTGGACTACAACCCGCTATTGATCGGACAGATCAACGCCGTCGGCGCGCTGTCTTTCGCGCTATTTAGCATACCCGCCGGGCTCTTGGGCGATCGCTGGGGCTCGCGCCTCACCATGATCGTCGGCATGCTACTTTCAGCGCTAGGTTTTGGCTTATTGCCGCTGGGTGAGTTCGTGCCGCCCGCCTCGCAAACGACTTATATTATGAGCACCTATGCGCTCGGCGTGCTCGGCAATACCCTCTTCCTCTGTAACGCCATCCCCTTTCTAACCTTGATCAGCCCACCGCAACTGCGCAACCACGTGTTCTCAACGCAAGTCGCCCTATGGCCATTGGCCGGTTTTGCCGGCAGTCTCTGTGGCGGCCTGTTGCCCCGCCTCTTCTCCTCGCTGCTCGATTTGCCCGACAGCCATCCGGCCCCCTACCGCTACCCGCTGCTTTTGTCAGCCGCCGTATTGTTAGTCAGCGCTGCTGCCATCGCGGCGACCCGTCCGCAGAAAGTAAAAAAGGCGCAGCGCACACACCGCCAGCAATCGCCTTTTCCCTTCGCCGTCATCCTAGTATTGGGCATCACTACGCTCTTGCAAATGGCCGCCGAGAACAGCATCCGCATATTTTTCAATGTCTATATGGACGACGGTCTCGGCGCTTCGACCACGATGATCGGGGGCCTGACAGCCGCAGGCCAACTACTAGCCGCCTTCACCGCATTAGCCGGACCGGCGCTTAGCCAACGCTTCGGCCGGGTCCCGGTCATCACCTTTGGCGCGGCGGCGATGGCGCTGTGCCTTATACCATTGGCGATGGTTGGCCATTGGGCGATGGCCGGCGCGACAAGTATGGCGCTGATCGCGCTCAGTTCCATCCGCCGTTCGGTCTATATCGTCTTCCAGCAGGAAATGGTCGCCGAACGCTGGCGGGTAACCATGAGTTCGGCGCTGACGATGGCCTATGGCATCAGTATTGCCGGAATCTCGCTGGGCGGCGGCTGGCTGATCGAAACATCGGGCTATCCGGCGCTATTTGGAGGTTCGACACTGATAACCTTACTCGGTGTGCTTTGTTTTCATATCTATTTTCGCACGCCTCGTGGCCAGTACGCAAATAGCCCGCCAGAATAACTTCCGGCGGGCTATATACAAATGCAACGAGATCTATAACACTTTGATCAGCGTCAACCCCTCAACCGACGCAACCGCCTCCGTCGACCCAAATACCGCGACCCGCCCGGCCTTGGCAACCTCATCCAATACTCGCGCAAAGTTCGCAAAGCCCTCGGCATCGGTCGCCAGCACCTCGTCGCGCATTTTTTGGCGATAACTGTCGTCGATCCCGGTCAAGTGACGAACCATCGAGGTATAGCCCTTTGCGTCGGGCAACTGATAGGAATCGAAATCGCCGATCGTACCGATAATCGCCTTCGTCAGCTCGTCCTCGCTGATCGGATGCTCGCGCAAAAAAGTGCCGCTCTGGTCGTAAACTGCCAGCGTCTCCCGCACATTGGGGTCGCGGTAGGAAACATAGGATAGCACCCCGGAAAACGGATCGAAAGAGCAGAAAGCCCCATAAGCCCCGCCCTGGACCCGCACCCGGTCCCAGAGCCAAGTCGTAGCCAAATAGCGGGTAATCACCGACGACGACCCGTCGAGCTCATAACCCAATTCAAAAAGATTGGCCGCCTTGCCCACATAGTTGACCTGCGCCGGAGCCGTCAAACCCTCATCGACCGCGATCAGATTCGGCGACCAGGTCTCAAGTGCACGCTCAGCAACCGGCAGCTCCTGTAAAAACGAGGCCAGCCGATCTTCGAAACCCGCCCGATCGGCCCCGGACAACGTCGCATTGCACAACATGCCCTGTCGGTTGAGCAAAAGCGTGCGGATTCGCTCTAAGCGCGCCTGCACCGCCGGCCAATCACTTTCGATCTCTTCGACCAACTCGCGCAAAAAGAACAAATAGCTCAAACCGCGCATCTGCTCGGAGATCCACCCCGTTTCGTCGAATTGCGCCCTGAGTCGCATCGACACCACCCGGTGACCGCCGGGCACCATTGACGACTCCTCACCGGCCCGCTCCTCCAAGGCCATCTGCAACAAGCGCTGCTTATCGTCAAAACGCCCTTCGAGCAATACATCCCGCATAATCGCCATCAAGTTATCGGCCCGACCGACCATCGACTTACCGCGCAAAAAGAGCCAGGTCGCCGCCGGCCCACCGCCGAGCCTGCTGCCCACTAGCGATTGCGCCCAAACTCCGCCGGTTTCTGCGCCGATCCGCTGCTGCAACTCGACAAAGTTCTCGCGCTGAGTCCCCATCTCCAATAACGCCCGTCCAAAAAGCGAAATATAGGGCAACAATTCCTGCGGCAAGACCCGCAGGTCAAAGCCGACGTCGAGATAGACGATGCCATTAGTAAATAGATCGTGGTGCAGCACCGGCACGTCGGCGACCTTCGTCTCCTCAATCGGCAAGACCTTGACTTCGCGTTCCAGGTCGCTCAACTGCAACCGCGGCAACTTGGCCAGATCCTCGGGCGCATCAGGTTCTTCCTGAGCGCGTTTCAACTCGGCCGTCGCCCGCACTAAGCCTTCCAGATCCTCGCGGCTCATCTGCGCGCGTGCTTCGGCCAGACGCCGTTCTTCTTCTTGCTCCTGCTCAGCCGCCAACCCGGCATCCGGCGCGAGCACTACGGTCGTGCGGTGGGTATTGTCGATCAAGTGGCGCTGGATCAAGTTTTCCAGGTAGCGATCATCCGCCGCCAGCTTCGCCCTTAGTGCGACGAACGAATCCTCGAAGCGCAACGGCACGAAGGGATCGCGGTCGTATAACCAATCCGTCAACATCTTGAGCATCATCACCAAGCCGCGCGGATAACCGCCCGTATTGTTTTCCCGCAACCGGAACTCGGCAGTGTGCAGCGAGGCCTCGACCATACCGCGGTCAATGCCATCGCGCGCCAAATCCGCCAAGAGTTGTAATATCAGCGTCTCGACCGCATCAACATCCTCGGCTTTGACCCCCTTCAACCCCGCGCCATACACGTATTGCGCCAGATCGGTCTCTATCCCGCTGCCGGTCAAGTCCTCGCCCAACCCCGAATCGATCAACGCCTTGCGCAAGGGCGAACCCGGCGTGCCGATCAGCGCGTGGTCGAGAATCTGCAAGGCTCGACGCTCATCGGCGTCGATGTCATCGGTCAACAGCCAGTTGACCGTGACAAAACATTTGCTCTCCGCGCCTTCATCCCCGCCCTCGTCAACAGCGTAGGGGAAACTCAGCTTCTGCGGCTCAGTAAAACGCGGTTGCGGCTTGACCGTGGAGTCAATGACATGCGGCTCGTAGTCCGCCAAATATTCATCTAATAGCACGAGCCGGCGCTCCGGGTCATCGTCGCCGTAGAAGAACACTCGGGCGTTGGACGGGTGATAAAAATCTTCGTGAAAGCGCTTGAACTGCTCAAAGGTCAGATCTGGGATATGGCGCGGGTGTCCACCCGAATCGACCCCGTAGGTGCTGTCGGGAAAGATCGAATGCTGCGCGTGCTCGGCCAGGACCCGCTCCGGATCCGAATACGCACCTTTCATTTCATTGAAGACCACGCCCTTATAGCTGAGCGGGTCATCGACGTTTTCCAGTTCGTAATGCCAACCCTCCTGTTCGAGGACCTGGGGCGTAATGCGCGGATAGAACACAGCATCGAGATAGACGTCGACTAAATTATAGAAGTCCTGCAGATTGGTGCTGGCGACGGGATAACAGGTCTTGTCGGGGTAGGTAAAGGCGTTGAGGAAGGTGTTGAGCGATCCTTTAACCAATTCTATAAACGGTTCTTTGACCGGGTATTTGCGCGAACCGCACAGCACCGAATGCTCAAGGATATGGGCGATGCCGGTCGAGTCGGTGGGCGGCGTGCGGAAGTTGATCCCGAAGACCTTGTTCTCGTCTTCATTGATCAGCGAAACCACTTCACAACCAGTGCGGTGGCGATAAAACAAACCACGCATATTGAGTTCGGAAATTTCTTCATCGCGCAGAAGTTCGAAATCGTGCATAAAGTCCTCTTGAAGAGTAAGATACCTGAGAGTGGCGCTAGCGCCGCTCTCAGGTATGGGGATAACGCCTATGAATTAACAATTGCCCGACCTCGGCAACAAGCCACGAGGTAGCCGATTAAAATTCAGCCACGGCAAACTGCGGGAATTCAGATCTAAATGGAAAATAAAAATCCGCACATCAAACCAACCCCCAGACTCGGGCGGCCGTGCCACCGAGAACCCATTCGCACTGGTCTGCGCTAAGGAAAGAAAAGCCCTCCCTGACCAGCCGTAGTTCATCGGCCAAACTCAGCCAATTGTGCTTGGTGCGGTGGTGCCCAGGATAACCGGTGCCCCACAACGAACGCTCCGCACCAAAGGCATCGACTAGCTGTCGAATAAAGGGATGGATATCGGCGAAGGGGAAATCCTGTTCAGACCGGCCTTTGACATCCGAAATTTTCACGTGGATATTTTCAAAACGCGCCAGTTCGACGATCGGCGCGAAGGCCTGCTCGCCCTCTTTCAGATCGGGATAGCCCATATGGTCTATCAGCAACTTCATCTGCGGGAAACGCCGGGCGATCTCGGCCACCTGCACCGCATCATTCGAATTCATATGGAACTGCACCACCGCGCCCAACGCGGCCAACTCTTCCCACATCGGGCCATTCTGCTCGGTCAGCAGGATCTGTTCTTCCGGATAATACATCGGATGAAAACGGAAACCCACCAACCCGCGCTTCTGCATCCAGTAGCGCACTAGGCCGGCATTGTTCGGATCCTGCGGGTCGATCATTCCATGGCCGATCAAACGGTCGGGGAAGCGCACTACCGAATCGGCCATATAGCCATTGTCCCAAGTCGACCAACTGGTCTGCACAATAACCGAATGATCAACCCCGTTGGCATCCATATCTTCGATCAGTTCGTCGGCGGTGGCCCGTTCGTCCGGTTCACTCTTCCAACCGGGAGCCGTCGGCCCAACGGGATAACGCGGTGGATCAATTTCCCAGATGTGCACGTGCGTATCGACAATCATGCGCGCATTCCTCCTTATTGAAGTTGTCACGGTAGGGCGATTTTGCCCAAAACAGCCGGGCGCCTAGCCCCGGTAGCGGCTGGCACATTCCCGGGCTGCCCCATTAAGGTCTCATTGGCCAGCACTGCAAAGGTCAACGCCTCCCGCGCGTCCGGATCCACGCCCAACTCAGCAAGCGAAGCGATCGCCAAACCCGGCAGGGCTTGCTGCAAACCCGCCATCATCCGTGGATTGTGCACCCCTCCGCCGGCGACCCATAAACCAGCACAACCCGCCGGGCAAAAGCGCGTAACCCCCTCGGCGATGGACCGCACCGTAAATGCCGTCAAGGTCGCGACCAGATCGTCCTCGTCCCATTGCCCGCGCGCCAAGATTTCCGCGAGCATCTCCCCCCCGAACTGCTCGCGCCCCGTCGATTTGGGTGGTTCGCGATGCAGAAACGCGTGTTGCAGCAATTCGGCGAGCAAGCCCTCGTCGATCCAACCCCGTCCGGCCCTTTCCCCATCGCGGTCAAAACGCTCCCGCCCTCCGCTAAAATGCGCAACGGCCGCATCGGCCAGCATATTGCCCGGCCCCAGATCAAAGGCCAACCCCGCACTAGGCCCAGCCGACAACACCGTGACATTGGCGATTCCGCCGATATTAAGCAAGAGTCGGTCTTCTGTCGGGTGGGTAAAGAGCCAAGCATCGACCAGGGGTACCAAGGGCGCGCCTTGGCCACCTACCGCCATATCGGCCGGGCGAAAATCCGCGACGGTCACCACGCCGGTTCGCGCGGCGATAATCGCCGGTTCGCCGATTTGCAGCGTCGCCCCGTCGGCCGGCAAGTGCCGCACAGTCTGCCCATGCGACCCGACCAGGTCGATCTCGGCGGGTTGCAGCCCCGCCTGTTTTATTATCACTAGCGCCGCCTCGGCAAAAGCTTCGCCCATCGCGACATTAGCCCGACACAGCGCATCGAGTGAAGCCCCTGCGTCAAAAAGCGAAAAAACCTCGTGGCGCAATCCGTCGGGCAATGCAACCGTATCAAAAGCCAGGATCTCTTGGCGCGTATCGACCCCGCTTCCGGTCAACTCCACAACTACCGCGTCAATGCCGTCGACCGACGTGCCCGACATCAATCCAACTACACGCCGCCGTTTTTTCGCCGCCAGTTCAATCAGTCTGCGCATCATCCGCATCCGTAGCGACGACTACCATCGCGAAAAAAACGGCGAACACCAGAGCGAAGCGGCCGGAAACCATCGACGCGTCACTCAGCCCCAGCACGGCCATGCCCGACATTACCGCTACCGCACCCGCAGAAAAAACCTGCACCTGCGAATCCCGCGTATTTTTGAACGCCCGCCAGGCGCGTTGAAAAACCCGCCAATAGAACCAGGTGAAAGCCAATAGCCCGGCCAGCCCCATCTTCCACCACAGTGCCAAGTACAAATTGTCAACCGTCCCGGCCATGATCATCTCGGGCTCAAGGGTCTCCGGATCGATGCTCAGAATATTGAGCATTGCCCCTTGGCCGTGGCCCAAGAGCGGATGCGCACCGATCGCCTCCAGCGTCGTCGCATAGGAGAGCAGTCGCGCCAGGATCGGCGCGTCGCGCTCGTAGTCGATAAAGGTCAGCGAACGCTGGAAGGCATGGGCTCCGATCGCCGCTCCGGTAAAACGCTGAAACAAGGCCGTCACCCCCACCACCACCACCAGTAATCCCACCACTAGCAACGCCGGTTTCCAGGCGCTGCGCTCGGCGCGCGGAAGGCTAAAATGGCGCAGCAGCGCCGAACACAAGATGCCCACCCCGACCGCCACCCACATCCCACGACCCACCGTCAGCACAAAAGCAAGGCCAATAGGCAACATCACCACCACCAATAAAGGACGGCCATAGCGTCCGGGGTTGTGGATAAACTGATTGGCCACCAATAAAATTGCCAACGGCAACACCATCCCCTGCAAACGCACGACCCGCACAAAGCGCGTACCCACCGACAAGTCAATCGCCCCCAAAAATTCGAGGATATATTCGCCTCCGACCACCACGCCGCAAAGCACTAAGGCCGGCGCGAAAAGCTCGAGTACCGCTCGGCGATCGACAAAGTTGGTGACGAGGAAAAAAACCGCATAATAAAAGGGATAGCGCACATCGCGCAGAATCTGCGAACCCGAATGGCCGTGCGCGACCCCGACCGCCACCGACAGCAAGGTCGCCGCCAGCAAGCAGAGCACCGGCAAATCAATCGCGGTCACCCGCAGCCGCAAACCCCGCTTATACACTAGGTCGATCAAGGCGAAGAGACAGGCGGCCAACAAAATGCCCTCTTGCAAACGCAAACCGCCGGGCAAGGCGAGCGAGAACAGTAATTTGACCGGCAAAACGATATTGAGCACAAGGGCAACCAACAAGGTGCGCCGCGGCGAAAAAAACGTATACCCTGCCAGCAACAGACCGCCGCTTAGCGTCAGAGCCAGCGCCATCGACCACAGATTGGGGATTGCGATGCAGAGGATCTGTACCACAACGACACCGGCAATAAGCCCCGGCGTGGGGCTGGCAAAGCGCTCGTGTAGTTGCATCAGACCGGTCTCCTGGCGACCAGCAGATAATTCCAGGCGTCGCTTTCGACTCGGTGCAACCGATCCAAACCCCATGCCAACAACTGAATCAACGCGAACATCGCCCGAACAACGGGTTTTAACGGTCCTCGCTCAAAACGCCGCAGATAATAACAGAATCGCACTCCAGCCGTCACCCAGTAACCGGCCATCGGGCGCACTTCAACAGGCTGTAAACCTACGCGACGAGCTAGGTGTTCTAAACCATAGCAAGTAAAACGAAAATAGTCGTGTGGCGCTTCGTGCAGACCCCAGATATGGGGAGCGGTTAGGATCAGGTGGCCGCCGGGTTCAAGAACTCTCGCCATCTCCGCAACCATCCGCCAAGGCTCGGGCACATGTTCGAGGACCTGTGAAGAGAAGACTGTGGCGAAAGCTTTATCGCGGAAGGGCAACTCCATACCGCTGCCCCATACGTCGGCCGGAGCATCGGCATAGCGCACTCGATCGAATTCGAGCCCGGTATAATCAGAGAAAAACTCCGCATAGGGCCGACGGCCGCAGCCCGCATCGAGCACCCGACCGCGACCATAGCGACCGGCGGCCTCCTGCACATAAGCGCGGTTGATCCGCTCTACCAGCCAGTTTGCAGCAAAGGGCCCCATTCAGGTTTAGTGCCGGTCACGCGCCGTATGCGGGTAGTAGTCGGCGATCTGTCCCTCGGCGTCGATCACATAAGAGCCCGGATAGCGAATCGTCGTTGGACATACGTGCCCAGGCACCGCGAATAGATAACTGCCGATCTCGGGTTGTGGGTCGGGCCAGCGAAAAATGCCGTGTTCTTCGTTTTGGCCGATAAACTCGGCATGCGGGTTTTGCAGCAATGTAGCCCGGCGCGGCAGCGGGCCGTCATCGCTGATCGCCTTGAGCCCCAAATCAGTGGTAATAGTCTGCTCTCCATGGTGCCGGTCGACCACCTGCGTCAAAACCAGCGCAGCCCACTTAAAAGGCATATCCGGCAACAAACCACCATAACCGGTGTCCCAATAGATGCAAGTGCCGGGCGAACCATGCATGCCTTCGGCCCGGCTATAATAAGCGAAAGTAAACGTGCTGCCCCCGACAATGCGCGGCACGGCGAATCCTTCGGCCTCCAGCGCCTGCTTCAATTGATTGGCGTCGTCGATATGCCGCTGTGCCGCCGCCTGGCGTTCATCTAGGTCGGTGAGATGTTCGTGTCCATCGTAGATATGCAGGCCGCTCGGTTCCAGATGTGGATGCTCGGCGATTTGGCGATAGAGACCCCGCGCGTCGGCGAGGGACACGCCTGTCCGGTGCATGCCCGCGTCGACATCAATCATCACCCGTAAGGTCTGTTGCCGCTCGCTCGCCACTTCCCCCAGAATCCGCACATGCTGCGAGGCGCTCGCGATCGCGCTGACCACCGCCTCGCCCTGTGCCAATTCGGCAAAGCGCTGCACTTTGATCTTTTGCGCCATTGGATAGGCGAGGATCGCCTCCTTGGCCCCCGCGCCGAGCGCAAGTTCGATTTCCTTCAGGGTCGCGCATTTAAAGCCCGCGACGCCCGATGCGAGTTGTTTGCGGGCGACGGCTTCGGATTTGTGCGTCTTGACGTGCACGATCAAATGCTCGCCGCCACCGGCCAACTCACTTACGACCCGGATATTATTGTCCAGCTGATCGGCAAAAATTAACATGGCCGGCGTTTCTATCTCGTCTGGTTCGGCGACCTTGTACTCCCCTACTTCAATCATTCGCAACATACCTTATACTTTAGGTTTAGGCTATTATAGATAGCGGAAAAATAGCACAAATCACCACCTCGAGCAAACCTTGGCGACACCACCTATCGGCCGCGCCACCAAGGTCTTATTATTTATCCCATGCCCATCTTCTTACGCACCCATCCCCGCCTTGTATTACTCTGCCTTTATCTGGTCTTCCTGCTCTTGGTCGAGCTTGTACTCAGACTCGGCTGGGGCGACGAACTCATCCCAGACGCTGCACCCGCCATAATAGCCAACCCGCAAGTCCACCACGACTACCGACCCGGCGCCCGCTTTACAACCCGCCCCTTCCCCGGCGACACCTTCACTCCGGTGGAGAACCAAATAAACGCCTTCGGCATCCGCGGCCCCGAACCACAGCCCAAAGACCACCCGCGCATCTTGCTACTGGGCGACTCCTTCGTGCAAGCCGATGAGGTCGCCTACCAACAGAGTTTCACACATCTGCTCAACCTGCACTTTACCGACCATCTGGACTTCGTCTCGCACGGCATGGTCAGTTGGTCGCCGACCCCCGAATTCTCCTGGCTCCACCACAAAGGCCTCTCCCTCACCCCCGACGCTGTCGTACTATTTCTGTGCCTCAACGACTTCTACCGCCGCCAAGTATTCCACCAAACCGACGCCGTCTACCGCGCGCAAGCCGTCTATCAGGACCGCATCCCTGTAACTTACGAACTGCCCCAACAATCGCGGTCGAAAGTCTTGTTAGAAAACATCGCCCTAGCTCGACTGCTATACCGCGGCTACCGCACCCTGCAATTGCAATTCTCTCCACCGAGCCGACAAAGCGCCACCATTCCCAACGAAATAATCCACCTATCGCACCCCAACACCGACTGGCCCAGCGACCTGCGCGCCAATGTCGATTCGACCCTGCAAGTCGTACTCGATATCGCCGCCCACCTCGACAAAAGGGACATCGCCCTACACGTCACACTCGTCCCCTCGGGCTTCACCTGGCCCGACGAAATCCTCTTGGGAAAACAACACCCCCTTTACGGCTGGCCCGCCAATTTCTCAGTTGGCCAGCAGGGTTTGCACCGCCACATACAAAAATTTCTCGCGGAAAAAAGTATCCCTTTTATCGACCTGCATGCTCCGTTCGACACGAAGAAAAACCAGGAAGACATCTTGCTCTTTAACGAAGTCGACGGCCACTGGAAAGAATCTGGTCATAGGATTGTCTTCGAAACACTACGGGATTATTTCCGGACAGATCAGGATTAAGTACTATCCCGTCAATTTTATTTTTATCGTTCTATCGCGAGGATATGAGGCGCCTAGAAGCACCCGAGACGCCCCCTTGGCTTCTCCAGCTCATTTCCTTATCTTGTCCCGCACCAATTTACAGCCTCAGACCCAACCCACTGCAAGACCGCAAAGGAGCCTTGTCTATGCTCAAGTTAGGCTGCATGTCCCTAAGCTATAAGGACGAATTCGGCGCCGGCAAACTCGATTTAGAACAATTTATAGAACGCGCTTATCAGCTGCGTTTAGACGGCATCGACCTGCACACCCGCGCCTTCGCTTCCTTAGAGCCAGATTACCTACGCCAAATCCGTATGCAGGCCCTCAAACGCGGCATCGCGCTTTCTTATATCGGTGTCAGCTCCAACTTCGGCAAACCCTTGGCAGAGCTCGAAAACGAAGTCTCCACCGCCAAAGAGTGGATTGATGTCGCCGCCTTTATGGGCATCCCCCTCGTGCGAGTCTTCGCCGCCTGGATACCCGAAGGCGACAGCGAAGAAGATGTCTTAGCGCGGATGACGCCCTGCCTCAAAGAAGTCGCCGCCTATGGTGAAGAAAAAGGCGTCGTCGTTGGCTTGCACAACCACAACCATGGCTGCGTCACCCGCACCGGCAAAGACGTGCGTCGCATCATCGAAGAAGTCGGCAACCCCTACTTCTCGCATATCTTGGATACCGGCCAATACGTCGGCTCGCCCGGCGCCTCAGGCCAACGCGGCCACGAAGACCCCGCCCTCAACTTCTACGGCAGCATCGAAGAAACCGCCCCCCTTGCCGTACACGTGCGCTGCAAGATCTACCGCATCCAAAACGGCACCGAAGAATGGCTCAACTACCCGCGTATCTTCGAAATCCTAAAAGGCGTAAACTACAATGGCTGGCTCTCAATAGTCTATGAAGGCCAAGACGTCGAAGAAGAAGCCACCGCCGTACCCAAAGCCGTAAAATATCTACGCGGCCTGATGGCCGAATACGAAGCCTAAGCTCCGCAATTATCAATCACCAATACAAAACCCCCGCCGGGCACTCAAAAACTGGCGGGGGTTTTGTATTAAGACGCCCTTATCCCTTCTATTACCACCATTCTCCGATTGCTGATTTTTCTCTCCCGACCACCTAGGGAATTCCCAACTCGCGTCGATACCCCTCATCCCCGTTGCCATGTAACTCCCTATAAGGCACGCGAATAGTCCGCATCAACTCCCCACGCGCCCCGTCGCCATCCCGCCAATGCAAAACCTTCCGCCTGGCTGAAAACCGAAGTCATCACCGAATAGTCATAGCGTCCCGTCGTGATCTCGCTTTGACCGAACAAGAACAGAGCCTGGCGATTAACGCCTCCACCGACACAATGCTCTTCGCCATCGAGACACCTGCCCCGGGTTCCGTATCAGACCGATCCGGCGTCTCGACATTAAGACAGTGATAGAGGACGGGCAGGGTAGCGCCCTCCGGAAAATCACAGCACGGTCCGCTCGCCGTCTGCAGGGGGCAGACGACCTCACCCCAGACTTACTCGGGTGGGTATGGAGTCATAAACATCGCGCGGGGCCTAAACGGGGGGTAACTTTCCCTGCGCGCGTTACCTCTGCCCTAAGTCCGCTTAGGAGGGGAAATCTTGGTAGGAAAGTGTCGAGGATTGCTTGCGAGCACCGGTGACATTATCGATCCGCTAGGCTTCTACTCAAGAAATAGGCGGCACTTCCCGCCGCTCTTCCTGCAAAAACCACATCTCATAGATCGGCACCAGAATGCACAGCAACATCGTCAGCCCCAATAGCGCCGAATTCACCGGTGCCAACGCCCCCCAGCCTGCACCGACATAACGCACCAGCCACGGCTTGGCCACATCCAGCGCGATATAAACGAAACACGAGGAAATGACAAAGGTCTTCCAGCGGCGGCTCCAGGCGCTGAGCAAAAAAAGATGCCCGGTCGTCAAAAAGACCATGGGCATGATGAACAAGTGAAAATGGGAAGTCTCGATCAGTTCCGCTTCTTCCTTGGGGAAACTCATCCCCTGCTCGCTGCCGCGATAATATTCCGCTGCACCCCGGGCCGAGAGTTGCGTCTTTTGGTAGGACATGTAGATGGATAGCCCCGCCGCCGCCAGCATAAAGACCAGGAAATAGGTCATGATCAGCCGAGTATTGAAATCCATCCGCGCGAGTTGCGAACGACCGTTAAAATACCTCATTACTGCATGACACTCTGTCGAGGTTGGTAGAAGTGTTCGGTCAATGCCAATAGTTTGCGCACCCCGAAGTTGAGCGAGCGTACGGAGAGCGTCGCCCCGGTAATATTGACGATATCGCGATTGATACGAACGGGATCCTTGAGGCTTTTACCACGGTACTGGCGCAAAAAACGCGGTTGCCGTACTTGTCCGCCGCGGCTTTCGCGATACACCAGCACCGACGCGCCCAATACCGTAAAACGCGAATCGATGCCAACCATAAAAGTGATCGGGCGAAATTTGCCGATCTCCTCCGAGACGATCGCATAGCCCTGGAAGGCATGCCCTTTGCCATAGGCCAGATAGACTTCAAGGCTGTCGTCGGCGAAGGCGCGTCCCAAGTCGGCGGCCAGTCGTCGCTTGACCACGACGTCGAGGTGTTGCACCTCGCGCACAAACTCCACAGCATCGGGGAAGAGCTTATCTCGTCCCTCATCCGGCGTCAGGAAAACCTGGACGGAGCCGATCTCGTCGGCAACGGCGGCGCCCGTTAGGAACGCGAACGCAATAAATGAAATATATCTAATCATGATAACTCGTAGAAAGATAACCTTATCGCTTATTTTGCAGTAGAGTTTATCGCAATAAACACCCATCACCCCGATCGATACGCGAACAAGCCGATGGTTTTTTTCATGCGCCCCAACTCGGTCTCGGCTTAAAAATAGGAAGCCACCGAAAAGATCAAGCCATTACTGTCCTCGTCCCGATCGTAGATCTCGTAATCAAGCTTCATCACGGTCTCTTCTTCTGGGCGAAAATTCAACCCGAAGGTCAAGCGCGTTTCCTCGCTTGAACCCAAATCGATACTGTCATAGCGAAACGAAGCCGTACACACCGAATTCGGAAATTGGGACAACACCCCGGGCAAAAAGTGATAAGCCGTCTGGGCATAATAGCCAGAGCGAGCATCTTCAACAGCCCCGTCAATTGAAGCACCGGCAAACTCGCCTTTGAAATCGAACGGGCCGCGGTTATAACTGATATCGGCGGCATAGATGGCCAAGTTGTGCTCCCCTTTGTCGTCATAGGCGCCCCGGTGAAACGAGCCACCTAAGTCCAAGCCTAAAAAAGGACTGTAATTCAAACGACCGACCAGCGATTTTTCCTCGTTATTGTCGGCCTTATGGCTACCCCGCCCCGAACGGATCCGTGCGCCGGCGGCTTCGTTGAAACCATTGACCAGGTATAACTCGTAACCAAGCACAGACTCGTCGCCGGGATAGACCGTACCGAAAAACCCCATGCCCGCCTCACTTAGCGTCGTCGGCACGATCTCGCGTGCGACCAACGGTCGATTGCTAAGATCATTGAGTGGACTGTCGTGGTTGAGGTTGAATTTGCCTAAGGGCGAAAGAATGACGCCGCCGCGATAACTGAACGACTCGGCAAAGCTGATATCGAGGGTGGCGAATTCGAGTTTGATTTCCCCGTCGCTATCGCCCGAGCCCTTGAGCAAACCGCCGTGCTCAAATTCGAGTTCGGCCATCACGTGGATGCGATCGCTAACTTCACCGTGGATAAAAGGAATAAAACGATGCTGGTCAAACGTCTTCTTCTTCTTATTCCAAAATAATTCGTGATCGATATAACCGCCCAGAGAAGTTCCGCGGCCTGCCGTGCGCACATGTGGTTTGTCGGAGGGGCCATCGGCGACCGCAGGTCGCCGATCTTCTGCCGCCAACGGCAGAGCCAGTAAACCACTAAAGAACACGGCCTGCAAAGTGTTGCAGAGCAAACGATCACAGCGCAAAATAATGCTCATTCTTTCCCATACTCCCGGTTGGAGTTAACGGCGCACAACAAGAAGACATTAAGCCAATCAATTGTTTGACATATCAAACAATTGATTGGCAATATATATTCGCAATATCTATGTGTCAACTATTTTTTGATATTTTTGTTATAACTTTTTTCGCTCTATCAGCTAATACTAAAAACACATTGACTTAGCACTTGCACTGATTATATTTACAATGTGTTTGGCATGCCAAACAATCTATTGGCAACCTAAACATCTATTTCCATTGCCAATCTTATTTTTCGCCTAATTAGCTGGATAAATAGCGTGGAACTTCGCAAAACGCCGCAGTCCGCAACGCCCAGTCTCGATTTATCGCAACTTCCCTTGAATTGCGAAGCAGTAATCGCCTCAATAGCAGCAGCACCGCGTTTGGCTTCGCGCCTGCGCGAGCTCGGTTTTTTGCGCGGCCAGCCACTGCGCGTATTGCGCGCTGGTTCGGCGCTCATCGTGCAAATCGGCGAAACCCGCCTGGCTATCAGACGACGCGACGCCACCTCCATTCGCCTCGTCTCATAGCGCTTTTCCCAATAGCAGGTCCGTTGTGCAAACGCCGTCTCGCGTGCAAACCCTGGCGCTCATCGGCAATCCTAATACCGGCAAAACGACGCTCTTCAACGCCCTGACCGGGCTTTCCCAACAGGCCGGTAATTATCCAGGCGTTACCGTCGAGCACAAAGTCGGTACCCTGACCTTGGCCACGGGTACTACCATTGAACTCGTCGACCTGCCCGGCACCTACAGTCTCGCCGCGCACTCGCCCGACGAAATGCTCGCCGTTGACGTGCTCTTGAGCCAACAGCAAGATGCCCCGCCCATCGACGGCATCCTCGCCATCGTCGACGCCAGCAACCTACGGCGCAACCTCTATCTCGTCTCCCAGCTCGCCGAAACTGATTTGCCAATGGTCATCGTGCTCAATATGACCGATATCGCACTCAAGAGGGAAATCATCATCGATGCCGAGGCCCTATCACAAAAGATCGGTGCCCCCGTCGTGCCGCTTTGTGCGCATCGACGCGAAGACCTCGACGAATTGCGCCGTGCATTGGCCGTACTCAGCAACAAAGACCCGGGCGTATCGGACGCACCCGTAGCGCATCAGCACCGGGTCACACTGCCCGATGCCCTCTTACAAGGCATTGGCGAATTACAGGCGCTGGCCACCCGTCCACTTTCCGCGGTCGAAGCCCTGCGCGCACTCGTAGACGAAGACAGCTACGCGGAAAACCGCTTCCTCGCGCAAGCACCCAAAGACGCCCCGGACAAATTAGCTATCTTGCGCGCCGCCGATCCCGAATACACCCTCTCCGAACTAGAGAGCAATGCGCGCTACACCTGGATCGACCACCTACTCACCGACGCGCTGTCCCAACCCACCCAATCCAAGCCCAACCACTCAGACCGGGCCGATCAGATTCTCACCCACCGCTTTTTCGGCACCCTGGCTTTCTTACTGATTAACGCCCTCGTCTTCCAGGCCATCTACGCCTGGTCCGGCCCCTTGATGGATGGTGTCGACGCGCTATTCGCCGCCGTCGGCAGCAGCGTTTCGGCCCAGATCCCCCCGGGGCCGCTGCAAAGCCTAATCGTCGACGGCCTAATCGCCGGTGTCGGCGGAGTACTTATCTTCCTACCACAGATTGCCATCCTTTTCTTTTTTATCGCCCTCTTGGAAGACAGCGGCTATATGGCCCGGGCCGCACTCTTAATGGATCGCCTGCTCACCCGCATCGGTCTCTCGGGCACTTCATTTATCCCCTTGCTCTCCAGCTTCGCCTGCGCCGTACCCGGCATTATGGCCGCCCGCACTATTGAAGATCGCCGCGACCGCATCGCCACGATTCTCGTTGCGCCACTTATGAGCTGCTCGGCGCGTCTGCCGGTTTACGTGCTCTTCATCGGTGCCTTCGTGCCCGATCACACCTTCCTCGGCGGCCTGCTTGGCCTGCAAGCTTTGGCCCTACTCGCCTTCTACGGACTCGGCATACTCATCGCCATCCCCGTCGCCTGGTTGCTCAAACGGACCTTGCTCAAAGGCGATCCGCCCCCCTTCCTACTCGAATTGCCCTCTTATAAAACCCCCGATCCGCGCACCGTGCTCCTGCGAGTCTACTACAGCGGCCGCGCCTTCGTGGTACGCGCCGGTAGCATTATCCTCGCGACGACCATCGCCATGTGGGCCCTAGCTTATTTCCCCCGCGACGCCGACGTCGCCGAACGCCACGCGATCGAACGCCACGCTGCCGCCCCCTCGACCCTCGACGCCTTGCAGAAGCAACACGCGGCCGAATGGGTCGCACACAGTTATCTCGGCCAAACAGGTCGCATAATCGAACCCATCGTGCGACCATTGGGCTGGGATTGGCGCATCGGCATGGCCGTAATTGCCTCCTTTCCCGCCCGCGAGATCATTGTTTCAGCCCTGGGAACCATCTACAGCCTCGGCGACGGCGAAGACGAGGAATCCACCAGCCTGCGCACCACTCTGGCCGCCGCGACCTGGCCCGATGGGCGGCCGATCTACACACTACCGGTAGCGCTCTCGATTATGGTCTTCTTTGCCCTTTGCGCACAATGCCTATCGACCCTCGTCGTCATGCAAAAAGAAACCGGCTCTTGGGGTTGGCCTCTGCTCAGCTTTACCTATATGACCATACTCGCCTATTTCGGCGCGCTGATAACCTATCAGTTGGGCACGGCGCTAGGCTTTTAGATGGATTGGCAAACACCCATCGCCGCTGTCATCGCCCTGTGCGCCGGAGCCTATGCCCTCTGGCGATGGACCCGCCCTTTCTTCAACCGCGATTCCACTGCGGACCAAAACCAGAGCGATCTTCTGCAGATCACCTCATCAGAAGACTAGTCCCCCTTCTCCCAGCCAACACCGAGCTTACAATCTTCGAACCCAATATTGAGCATTTTAGCCAAATTGCGTGATTATTGGCAATAAAAAGAGAATAAATTCTAAATTTATTACTGTAGATATCGGTGTTAACTAACGATATATCTATAAAAAATCGCCGAACTCCTTACGAATTAAGAAAGTATGCGCAGTGAAGAATTTCCGAGTCCTGATCGCCTCTCATAGTCCCCTACACCTCCGCTCCTTGCAGCGGATGATCGGCCAGGGCGGCCACCAGGTCATCCACGCGAGCAATGGCGCAGAGGCGATGGACCATCTCGATAAGCAAAGCGTCGACTTGTGCTTCTTGCAAGATACGCTACCTAATGAGTCAGGGCTCGAATTCTGTCAGACCTACACGAACGCTGCGGAGACCGAACACATTCCCATCGTCATTTTTTCGCGCCAACCGGAATTGGAACCGGAAGCACTCGCCAAAGGAGTGGCCGACTTTCTCAAGATGCCTTGCCAAACCCAGGAAGCCCTGGGCCTGGTCGAAAACTGGTGTCAAATGATCCGTAGCCCGAATAACGGATAAGCCCAAGCTCCCCTACTCGAATCGGATGGCGCCACAAACGGCGACAGACCGCTTATCCTCCTCGTTGACGACAGCAAGATCATCCATACCTTCATCGGCAATGCCCGACGCGAAAGCCCCTACCATTTGCTCAGCGCCTACGACGGCGGGGAAGGGTTCCGCCTAGCCGTCGAGCACGTAGCCAATTTGCTTATTAGCGATATCGACATGCCGGTGATGAACGGCTATGAGATGTGCCAACGGATCAAGGAAACCGAATCGACGCACGGAATTCCGATCCTGATTCTCTCGGCCCGCGGCGCTGGCGTCGACATCGACCGCGGTTTCGACGCCGGCGCCAACGACTTCCTCACCAAACCCGTCGCCGACAACGAATTGCTCAGCC
>JABHFS010000169.1 GCA_018672475.1 Gemmatimonadota bacterium
ACACTCACCCCACTCTCCAGCACAAAATTAATGTAGGCGAGTCGGCAGGCGTGAAAATCCAGCTTGCCCGCCGCTGTTTCTTTGGGGATGCCTGCCGCTTCCAAGTCGCGGTCCAGGGTGCGGGCGGGATGAGAGGGAACGTAGAGTAGGGGCTCATCTGGCGTCTCGGATGGGCGGCACCGTGCTCATCCGCCGCTGGCAGAAGATGCAGTCGAGATTACAGTGGTTAATGAGGTCTATATCGATGATGAGGGGGAAGGGAAGGACTGGATCGTCGTAGTCGTGCAGCCATTGCCGGCTGAAATAGACTGGATATAGGGGATCGTCGGTGTCGGAGTTGCGGTAGAAGATTATCTGCTATAGCCGATTGCGGGGGCGGCGCCGGTCGGGCCGTTGCTGCCCCATTGCGCGAGATCGGGCAAGATCAGTGGTCCTTGCTGGGCTTCATGTATTTAAGCCCGTAGAACAAGGCGGCGAACAGGCCGCAGAGCAGGCTGGTGGCTATGATTGCCTCGGCGATGAAAAGCAAGGTAAAGGCGTAATCAGCAGTCATGATATAGCTCTTGGTTTGGCGGGTCTCCGCCGGATAAGGCCAACATCCCTGGGCAGGGCCGGGATGTTGCGAGGACAAAGCGGTGCAGTTATTGAGTGGCTACCATACCGATGAAGAAGAATTCCCAGGCTAGGGTGAAGAGGCTTATGCCCAGTAGAGTGACGATGTCATAGCTTTTGTGTGCTTGGTCGTCTTGATGAAGTCGTGCAGCACGTGGGCAGTCATGATAGCACCTCCTGGTGAAAGGTTTTGTTCCCATCCAGAAGAGAGGCAAATTTCGTGCCCGATATTTTGTCAGCATTTTAAAGGGGGCAACCCTTTTAACACGCCGGTAATATGTGGCGCGGATGTCCCAATTGGGACGGTGCCGTCTCGGTTCAATGGGGGCGCAGGCGGATGATCGCTGTCGCCTCCCGCCCCCGGGTCTCGTCGGATAAGATGCGACAGCCTGGTCGCATCTTTGCGGCAATCGCGCGCGATCCGGGGGCCGTCGCGCGTGATATATCTCCCGAATAGACAGGTAGAACTCGATGAAAATTCCGTGACTAAACCCCTGTAACCATCCCCTAAAAGGGAGATGGTTACACCCCCATCTGCAGGGCGGTATAGAACTTGCTGTACCCCATCTAAATTCGCGCGGTGATATGTCGCGTAGTCGCGGCGCATTGAGGAGGATGTTCATAGTGCAGAAGATCTGGTACGGCATAGGGCTATTGGCCCTGATGACTTTCTGGAGTATCCCGACGATCATAGCCCACGTTTTCCGTCCGAACACCGATTCGATCACCAAGCCGATCGCGGTTGCAAAACCCGAATCCGCGCAGTATCCCACCCATGACCAGTACGAGGCGCTGATGCTCTTTGGTCGCCAGTGTGCGATGTGTCACAATTGGGATGGTTCGGGCAAGATCGGCATCGCCCCCAGCATCGGCAATCGGGACTTTCTGGCCTTGAGCTCGGACGAGTTTATCAAGCAGACGGTGCGCGAGGGGCGGGTGGGTACGGCGATGGTGCCCCGGCGTGACCTGACCAACGCCCAGCTGGATCAGATTATCGGCCACCTGCGCTCGCTGCACCCGAAAGAGATAAAGCCGATCGCGGTCGATCCGCTTTTAAGTTTCGACGGTGTCGCGGAGCAAGGAGGCCCCAAATACGCGGCCTACTGCTCCTCGTGCCACGGTCCCAATGGCGAGGGCTACACAGCCGGCGGCGTGGGACCGGGTATCGGTCTGCCGGGTTTTCTCGAACAGGTTTCCGACGATTATATCCTCCAGACGGTCAAGCATGGTCGAGTGGGTACGCCGATGCGCGCCTTTATCGGGTCGCAGGGGCTGGCCAACCTCGCGGAAGAGGATGTGCACGATATCATCGCCTTCCTGCGCCAGCGGAATCCGGCGACGAGGGCGCACTACGAAGAGGATATGGGTTTGGCGCTCTACGACCGCCACTGCGCGATGTGTCACCAGTCGGAAGGTCGGGGCAAGGTGGGGCTGGCCCCCAGTATTGGCAACCGAGATTTTTTGGCCCTGGCTTCGGACCAGTTTATCAGACGGACGGTGCGCCGGGGCCGGGTCGGTACCGCGATGGCGCCGCGGCCCGACCTGACCGACAGGCAACTCGAGCAGATCATCACCTATTTGCGCACGCTGCCGGGAGACGCGGTGGCCGCCATCCATGTCGATGAAGATCTCGAGTACGACGGGGACGGGGCCCACGGGCGGGCGGTGTTCGCCACCTACTGCTCCCCCTGCCACGGCGTCAACGGCGAAGGGTATGCGGCGGGCGGCTCGGGGCCGGCTATCAGGATGCCGGGTTTTCTCAACGTAGTATCGGACGACTTCATCTTCAAGACGGTCAAATACGGGCGCACGGGTACGCCGATGCGATCCTTCATCGGCGCTCGCGGTCTGGCCAATCTCGCCGAAGCCGATGTACGCGATGTTATTTCTTTTCTCAGAAATCGATAATTCAGGAGGCAGTCATGAAACGACGGGATTTTGTAAAGGGTGCGGCGGCTACGGCGGCCTTGAGTGGGCTCACCACGCGCGAGGGTTGGTCGGTGCCGGAGGGCGGCCAGTACGAACTGGAAAAAAGCGATGCGCCGAATAATATCCTCGCGGCTTGCCCCTATTGCGGTGTGGGTTGCGGCACGATCATCCAGACCCGTAACGGGCGGATCACCAATATTGTGCCCGACAAGGACCATCCGACCAACAAGGGGTTGCAGTGCATCAAGGGTCTGACCTCGGCTGAGGCGATCTACGTCGATCGGTTGACCGTGCCGCTGATCCGCAAGGATATGAGCGATCCGTTGCGGGGTAAAGTATCCAAAACCAAGGGCTCGTTTGATCGCGATCTCTTTCGCGAAGCGAGTTGGGAGGAGGCCGAGGAACTGGTTGCCGATCGCATCGTCGAGATCGTCAAAGCATCGGGCGGCAACTCGGTGGGTCTGTATGGTTCGGGGCAGTTGACATTGGAAGGCCAGTATCTGGAGAACATCTTTATGAAGGGCGTAATCGGCTCCAACACCATTGAGGCCAATGCGCGGATGTGCATGACTTCAGCGGTCACCGGCTATATCAAAACCCTGGGGTCGGATACGCCGCCGAGCGCCTATGCCGATATCGAGATGGCCGATATGATCAACTTCTGGGGCCACAACGCGCGGGGCTCGCACCCGATCGTATTTTGGCGGGTGGCCGACCACAAGGCCAAGAATGATATCCCGACCTTGGTCGTGGACCCGCGCCGCACCGGTACGGTGCAGGGGCTCGAGGATATAAACCCCGACAAGAGCCATCACTTCTCGACGATCAATGGCGATATCTCGATTCACAACGCGTTGGCCTATGCCATTTTGGAAAAACACCCGGACGCGGTGGACTGGGATTTTTTGCGGGACTATAGCACGGGCTGGCAGAAATACGTCGAGGAGGTGAAGCGGGGCTACAACCCAAAACAGGTCGAAGACCGGACGATGATTCCGGCCGCGGAGATCTACAAGGTGGCCGCGTTGTGGGCCGAGGCGAGTCTCAAGGGCAGGCGGCGGGGTAGGGGTGGGGTGCTCTCCTTCTGGGGCATCGGCTACAACCAGCACCTGCACGGGCAGAACAACACGGTCAGCTTGATCAATCTGATGGCGCTGACGGGCAATATCGGTCGGATGGGTTGCGGACCGCACTCGCAGACGGGGCAACCCAACGCCATGGGCGAGCGCCTGACCGGGGGGCTGACTGGGCGGTTGCCCTTTAATGAGGGCATCGAAAACGTGGCGCATCGGCACAAGATGGCCGACTTCTGGGGCATCCCACGGACGCGATTGGATGAGGTCGCCGAGATGTCCAATACCGGCATGGCGGTGGGCATGATGGAGCGCGCGCTCAAGGGCGAAGTGCAAGCGATGTTCCTGATCTATGCCACTCATATCGATTTGCCGGATTCCTACAATCTGGTGCGACCGGCGCTGACCAAGACCTTCTCGGTGGTGCAGGAGATTTACACCCAGGCGCCGAACAATCTCTATGCCGACGTGATCCTGCCGGCGGCGACCTGGGGCGAGTGGGTCGGCGGCACCTATATCCAATCCGAACGGCGGATTTACGTGGTCGACGGCACGGCCAATCCGATCAAGGGCACTAGGCCCGATATGGACATGGTTATCGACAAGGGCAAGATGATAGCCGAGCGGTTAGGGCTAGACGCGGACAAGATCTTTCCCTATGAGCGCAAGGCCAATGGCTACTACGATCCGGAGGATGTCTTCCGCGAGTTTATCCGCGCCTCGGAGGGGTCGGACGCAGATCTGACCGGCATACTGCAAGTGGAAGAGCAGACGGGCAAGTCGCCCTATGAGCAGATCAGGGAGTTGCGCGGGATTCAGTGGCCGGCACCCACCGCCGAGATCGCCAAACACGGCGGCACCGAGCGGCGCTATATGCGCCAGGAAGGCCCCTGGCCGGGCAAACCCTACGGCGACTTCCGCACCCCCGACGGCAAGCTGCATATCCATATGTGTCATCAGGACTACTCGCAGTACCGGGAAGTGACCGACGAGTTGGCCAAAGCCGGCACCGACCCCGACTTCTACATCATCGACCACTACGACCTGCTGGTCAAGGCGCGGGATATGGGGCTGACACCCGAGTTACCGCACGCGGAGTTTCTGGGGCAGAAGATTGGCGCGTGCCCCGAGGATAAGTATCCCTTCTGGTGGGCCACGGGTGTGGTCTACGAGCACTTTCACACCTCCAAGACGATTCGGGCCGGGACTACCCGCAAGCTGGTGCCCGAGATGTATGTGGAGATGCACCCGGACGACGCCAGGGAGTTGGGCGTGAAAGATGGGCAATGGGTCAAGATCACGACGCGGCGCGGGTCTTTGGAGGCGCGGGTGTCGATCGGTCTGGACTCGGTGGTCAAGCCGGCACGCAACACGGTGCCGAAGGGCTTTCTCTTTAGTCCGTGGAACCTGTCGGTGGCCGACTCGGCCGACCCGGAGAAAAACCGCTGGTTGGCCAATGGCACTACGCACCGGGCCTTCGACCCGGTGTCGGGACAGGTCGACTTCAAGAAGTGCGCCGCGCGCGTCGAACTGCTCTCGTAGGGTCCAGGTGAAGCGGCGGGGCTTCATCCGGTCTTTTCTCGTCGGGGGACTGGTAGCGGCGCTCTTGCCGCTTGTGGACTGGCTGCCGCAGAGGTTCAGGTCCAGGCGCTATCTGCGTCCGCCCGGGGCGCGGGAGGAGGAGGACTTCCTCGCGGCCTGCATCCGCTGCGGCCAGTGTGCCAATGTCTGTCCCAACAAGTGCATCTCGCTGGCCGGGCTCGAGGACGGGCTGGAGAATCTGGGGACGCCGAAGATCGTAGCCCGAGCCCGCGCTTGTATTTTGTGCATGGCCTGCACCCAGGTCTGCCCCACGGGGGCGCTGGCGAAACTGGCGCCGACCGAGGAGGGCGTGGCCGCGGTGGATATGGGCGTGGCCTTCGTGATTACGGATCTGTGCTACTCGTACGCGGGACGCACCTGCGGGGCTTGTTATCACGCCTGTCCGCTGCCGGGCAAGGCGCTGAAAGTGGGGCTCTTCGAAAGGCCGACGATCGACGCTGACCACTGCGTGGGCTGCGGCCTTTGCGAGCAGGCCTGTATCCACATGCCGCAGGCCATCCGCGTGATGTCCCGCGCCGAATTGGAAGCGAGGACGTGATGCGGCTCTCTAACGCGGCGATGGGCCGAGGGCTCATGGTGCTCTCTATCGGCACTCGCTTTGGGGTGCTGGTGCTGATCTGTTTGCTCGCGCTGTGGACGGAGTATCTCAATCTCAAGGTCGGCTACGGCAACGCGCGGCTGGTGGAGTTGAGTGCGGGGTGGGGCATGCGCCTATTCTACGAGGCTTCGGATGCGTTTTTTAGTTTTTTTGGCGACGCGGTGGTCGTGGCACAGAAGAATGCGGGCATGACCTGGTCTATCCGGGTGGGCGGAGTGCCGTTCACCGATCCCGTGGCTTTGCTCTCGGTGCTTTTGCAAGGACGAGTGCCGGAACTGGGTTTTGCACTGGGGGTGCTGTTGCCGCTCTTGCTTGCAGCGTTTCTGGGCCGGGTTTTCTGCGCCTACGTGTGTCCGGCTTCGCTACTCTTCTTCGCCATCGCACGGGTGCGTAGGCTGCTGGGTAGCTTCTTCTATTTTTTCGATCTGAAGGTCGGGCAGAGTATGGCCTGGGGCGTACTGTGCGGCAGCCTGGCGGTGGTCCTGTATTGGGGGCACGGAGTCTGGACGCTGATCTTGCCCTACTTCGCGATGGGACAGACGATTTTTCACAGCATCGCTCTGGGCGCTCTCTCGGTCTCCGTCTACAGCCTGGTAGTCTTCACGATATTGGATCTGTGCCTGGGACTGCAGTTCACCTGTCGCTATGTCTGTCCGACGGGGCGCCTGCTGGGCTGGGTCGGACATAGGGCGCGGGTGGTAGTGCGCCGGGAAGCGACGCGCTGTGTCCAACAGTGCACGGCCTGCGCCGATATCTGCCCGCTGGCGGTCAGCCCCAAGCTTGACCAGACCCGCGACTGCTCGCTCTGCGGCGAGTGTCTGGTAGCCTGTCCGACTCAGTGCCTGTCGATAGGGAGGAAAAGCAAATGAGAGCACTCGGCGCGCTATTGCTG
Organism: Gemmatimonadota bacterium; assembly: GCA_018672475.1. Lineage (GTDB taxonomy): Bacteria > Latescibacterota > UBA2968 > UBA8231 > UBA8231. The sequence continues at coordinate 6,707 of JABHFS010000169.1, forward strand.
ATCGTCGTCGCAGCCCATGCCCATCACTTTAAGGGCCTACCGCATTTCAACTACTTCGAAAACTACCCGCAGATCCCGCAGGAGGAGTTTCTGGGTCAGGCCGGTGACTACGAGTTTTCGCTGGTGCTCTACGACTTCCAGGGGCTCAAGAAAGAGGACTTGCAGATGCCCGACGACGCGCGGCTCTACCTGGTGGCCTACGATCTGCGCCAGGACCGCGTCTACAGCGGCGCGGCGCTACTGGAAATCCTCGACGGAGGCAAACCTGTCCTGACGGCGAGAAAGGAGCGGGCTGAGGAGGAGAATATCTACGCGCTGCACGGCGCGCTGCTGCCGGAGGGGAGTTACGCGCTCAGAGTTACTCTGCTGGAGGGAGAGCAGGTACAGGCATTGATTCCCTTCGCACTCTCATCGCAGAAAGTGCGCTGGGGCCGGTGGGTCACCGCGGGGTTGGTGGGGCTGGTGGTGGCGGCGGCGGTGGGCGCCCGCCGGGCGCGCGTCGTGCAAGACCGCAAGAAGGCGAGAATTTAGATGGAAGACGCCCAAGCACAGTTGGCGAATCTGGTGGAGACTCTGCCCGGGGTCGCCGAGGAGTTCTGCCGCGCACCGGTAGCCGCGTCCAGGGTACTGCCCCACCAGATGCAGGGGGTGCCGTTGTGGATGGCGATAGCGGGATTGGGGCTGGTCATCGCGCTCTCGCACGTGCTGCTGGCGCGGAGGAAAAACGCAGATGGGGGCGGGCACTGGCGGTGGGGACTCTTGGGCTGGGCGCCGTTCAAGGCCCTGGTGCAGTGGCCTTCCTTCCCGATCGTCGCGCAGTCGCTCTCCATCGCGCTCTTGTTGTTGGTAGCGGCGGCCGGGCTCTTTGGCAACCAGCGCTACAATATCGCCACCGTACTGACCTGGACCTGGTGGTGGGCGTTGCTGATCTTCGTGGTCGCGGGCTTTGGCAAGGGCTTCTGCGCCGTCTGTCCCTGGGAAGGTCTGGCCAGTCTCTCGACCTCGCTTTCGCTCAAAACCCGGGTCAAGAAGATCGGATTCGAGAGGAAGTGGCCGCGCTGGGCCCGCAATCTGTACCCGGCGTTGGGGCTCTTCGTTCTCCTGACCTGGTTCGAACTGGGCTACGAGGTGACCTACTCCCCCTCGTTCACGGCCGTACTGGGCTTGGGGATGGCGGCGCTGGCGGTGTTGGGGGCGCTCTTTTTCGAGAAGCGGGCCTTCTGTCGCTATGTCTGCCTGGTGGGTAGAGTCAGCGGGTTGTACGCGCTCTTCAGCCCGGTGGAACTGAGGCCCGAGTCGCGGGACGTGTGCCGCAGTTGCGCCAGCAAGGCGTGTCTGCACGGCAGCGGCGACAAGGGCGGTTGTCCTCTCTTCCTCTCTCCGGGTAATTTGCGCGAGAATACCTATTGCACGCTCTGTACTGAGTGCGTGCGGGCCTGCCCCCACGACAATATCGATATACGCCTGCGGCCTTTCGCTGCAGACTTGCTTAGCGGCGATAAGCGTTTCCGCTGGGACGAGGCGGTGATGGCCATGGTGCTCCTGGCCCTGACCCTGTTCCACGGGGTGACCATGACGCCGCAGTGGGAGCGTCTCAACGACTGGCTCAGGGCGGTGATGGGGCAGGACCGCCTGGTGATTTTCACGGCGCTGATGGCGGTAATGGTGGCTCTACCCCTGCTCCTGTTCTGGTGGGGAGCGACGCTTTCGCGCATCTTGGCCGGAGGCGAGGTGAAAGTGGGCGACGTGCCCAAGGTCCTGGCTTACCCGCTGATACCGGTGGCGCTGTTTTACCACCTGGCGCACAACGGCATGCACTTCTTCATGGAGGCACAGAGCATCGTCCCGCTCTTGAGCGATCCGTTCGGTTGGGGCTGGGATCTCTTTGGCACGGCCGGACATTCGTACGGACCGCTGCTCTCGCTGGAGAGTGTCTGGTGGCTACAGATCGGGCTGATCGTCGTTGGCCACGCCTACGGGGTGGTGGTCGCCGATAAGGTGGGGCGTTTGCTCTACGCCGCCTCGGGCCGCGTACTCGTCGGTCTGGCGCCCTTCATCGCGACCATGGTGCTCTTTTCGGGTTTCAGCATCTGGCTGGTGGCCCAACCCATGGTGATGCGCTCGGGAATGTGAGATGGCGGCGAAACTGAGTAGAAGGCAGTTCTTCCGCCTGGGGTTGGGCGAGTGGGGGGCATTGCTGGGACGGGAGGAAAAGTGGCAAACCCGTTTCAGGCCGCCGGGCGCGCTGGATGAGGAAGAGTTTCTCCAGACCTGTGAGCGCTGCCACCAATGCGCGGAGGCGTGCCCGTTCGGGGTTATAGAAATACTGGGACCTGGTGCCGGTGACGCCGAGGAAACGCCGGTGCTCGATCCGGAGCGCAATCCCTGTCGCTGGTGTGAATCGATGGATTGTGTGCGCGCCTGCCCGTCGGGCGCCCTGAGTCTGGGTGCGAACGGCCAACCGCGCCCCATCGGTAGGGCAACCCTTGACCATGACGCTTGCCTCAACGCCCAGGGGGTCCTCTGTGACGAGTGCGTGACGGTGTGTCCCTCTGAGGTTGGGGCAATGAAGATGGTCGGTCGTTATCCCCGGCTAGACGAGGATGCCTGCGTCGGCTGCGGTCTGTGCGCCTACCACTGCGAGGCCACGCCTACGGCGATCAGTATTACGCCGTTTGCGGCGATTGTTTCGAGGCGCGAAATTAAGTAGGATAAAGAGGATTATAACGCTGCACTGACGCGAACAAAGAAAGGATGCAAGACATGTCCGCTTCCAAGCCTCCCAAGACGTACCAGCAGTTCGTCGGTCGCTATCCCAAGCTGGGCCAAGCTTGGGAACTGATCGGCGAGTCCGGCAAAGAAGGACCTCTGGATGAGCGCACTTGCCGGCTGGTCAAGCTGGGTATTGCCATCGGCGCCCTGCGCGAGGGCGCTGTGCATTCCAGTGTGCGCAAAGCCCTCGATCTGGATATATCCGCCGAGGAATTGGGGCAGATAGTCTCTCTGGCTGCTGGCACTCTGGGCCTGCCCGCCACGGTAGCGGCCTTCACCTGGGTGCGCGACGTGCTCGACGAGCGGGACTGAGCAGTCTCTGCGGAGGTGGCGACCTGGTACTCCTGGATATGGAGATGCCCGCGTACCTTATTTCCCCCCGTTTTTTCGCCAATCGATCGCCGCCACCTGGCCCTGGCGGGCGTAGATACCCTGGCTCCACAGCTCGAATTCGGGGTGCTGGGCCTTGAGGATTTTGGCTCCGGTCTCCTTGTGGGTATAGTCAAAAAATGGGCTGCCATCGGCAAAGGTGGTCTCTCTGGTCTGCGAGCATATAGGCGTGGCCGCGGCGGTCGCGGTAGTCGATGGAGAAGGCATAGCCAGCGCGGTGACCAACGCGCTGATGACGGCCACGACGACGAGCAGGCCGACGAAGGCCGTTTTGCTGGGTTTGTTCTCATTCGTTTTGCTCATTTTTCACGCTCCTTCTCATACCCAAATAAGGGGCCGCCCAACCCCACCGGCTCGCCGTGCCCGACGCTGCGGTGGTAGTGGACGCAGCGGACCTGGTCGGGGTCGGTGGTGCCACCCTCGATGAGATTGTGCACAAGGGCGCCGTGGCATGCGAGGCCGTTTTGTTGCAGGATGCGGCTGTTTTTTCTTTGATCAGGATCGGCTCGTGGAAGTCCTGCAGGGTGAAGGCTCTGGAGTGGTTGTAGCCCTTTTCGGCTTTGGCGATATACTTGGCGAAGAAATCGTGGGGCAGGTGGCAGTCGACTCAGGTGGCCAGGGTGTGGTGGCTGGCCTTCTGCCAGGAGTCGAATGGGGGTTTCATGATATGGCAGTTGATGCAGGCAGCGAGGTTCTTGCTAAAATAGGACAGGCCCTCGCCGTAGCGGAAGGTGAAGCTGCCCAGGCCGAGGAGCAGGATGGTAAATTGCGGGTCGAATATAGAATAGAAATAGGATGCGCCATGCGCCGTCCAAGCAGCGATTTGGTCCTTGTTAGTGTGGCGCACATGTCTCATTTTAAGCTAGGACGAGACGTGTACGCCTCATTTTTTGGAGTAATTCAAAGATTCTTGTATCATGCATGTTAATGGTTCACAGATAGTTAGATCGATCAGTGCAGTGGCGGCACGAGAATTGCGGTCGCATTGGGAAAGGATGGATTGTATGAATTTATGGGCCTATATGGCGAGTGTGCTGCTGAGTTGGATCAGTGGGGCCCAGGTTGTAGATAAGAGCTTCTCTAAGGCGCTCGGCTATATCGAAATCAAGTCGACGGGGAGCGATTCCCAGTCGCTGATTTGGCAAGCGAAAAGGGGTCGGCACGGCGGCCCCATGCGAGGTGAATATGAGTGGTGAACGGATTCTGATTGTAGACGACGAGAGCGATTTAGCGAGCAGCTGCCAGCGCATGCTGCAGTGCAAAGGCTACCAAGCCGCCATCGCCGGGAATGGGCGCGAGGCGCTGGAACAGATCGCCCAGACCGAGCCGAATCTAGTGATTACCGACTTCAAGATGCCGGTCATGGGCGGGATGCAACTGCTCGAGGCGATCAAGGAAGACTTCCCCGAAATCCAGGTGCTGCTGATGACGGCCTTTAGCACCATCGAGGATGCGGTCGAGGCCATGCGACTGGGGGCGGCGGATTTCGTGCCCAAGCCTTTTACGCCGGACCACCTGTTGGTGGTGGTCGAGAAAGCGCTGGCGCAACAGGTCTTGCGCGAGGAGAACCGCTACCTGAAGGAGCAGTTCAGCGAGCGGTACAGCTTCGACAATATCATCGGCAAGAGCCCGGCGATGAGGCGGATCTTCGCGGTGATCGAGAAGATCGCCGCCACCGATATCAACGTGCTGGTCAGCGGGGCCAGCGGCACGGGCAAGGAGCTGATCGCCCGCAGTATCCACGCTCACAGCTCCCGCGCCGAGCGGGTCTTCGTGCCGATCAATTGCGGTGCCCTACCCGAGCACCTGGTAGAAAGCGAGATCTTCGGCCACGAGAGGGGCGCCTTCACCGGGGCGATCCGCGCCAAGACAGGGCTTTTGGAGACGGCGCACGGGGGTACTTTCTTTCTCGACGAGATCGGCGAATTGCCCCAGACCCTGCAGGTCAAGTTCCTGCGCGTGCTCCAGGACGGCAAATTCCGGCGCCTGGGCAGCACCGAGGAGCGCGAGGTTGATATCCGCCTGATCTGCGCCACCAACCAAGACCTGGAGGCGATGGTGGCCGAGGGTACTTTCCGCGAGGACCTGTTCTATCGGATTAATACTTTTGCCATCGATATTCCGCCCCTGAAGGAGCGGCCTGACGATATCCCTCTAATGATTGAGCACGCGGTCACGCGCTACGGCGCCGGGGCGCAGCAGGCGGTGGAGCGCGTAGCGCCGGAGGCGATGCGGCTCTTGCTGCAACACGAGTGGCAGGGCAATGTGCGCGAGTTGGAGCACGCCGTCGAGCGGGCGGTGATTCTGTGTTCGGAGGGGGTGATTCAGCCCGAGGACCTGCCGCCGAATGTGCAGCAGGGGGTAACAGGCGTGGCTCCGGTGCCAGCCGTCTACGTGGATCTACCCTTTAAAGAGGCCAAAGCCCGGCTCGTCGAGGAGTTCGAGCGCCACTATATCGCCGAGGTGTTGGAACAGTGCGGCGGCAATATTTCGCGTGCGGCGATCCACAGTGGCATCGACCGGCGTTCGCTACACCGGCTGTTGGCCAAGTACGAGATCGACGCTAAGCACCGCACGCGAGAGTCGATGGAGCGCGCGACCTGATGGCGGAAGAGCGTCTTACAGCGCTCGAGCAGCGCGTCGTCGAGCTAGAAGCGGTGGTCGACAACGTTATCGACGGCATCATCACCATCGACAAGCGTGGTCATATCCAATCCTTCAACCGCATGGCGGAGGGAATCTTCGGCTACTCGGCCGCAGAGGTGATCGGCCAGAACGTGTGCCTGCTCATGCCCGATCCCTACAAAAGCCAGCACGACGCGTATATGACCAGCTACCTCAGCAGCGGCGAGGAGAAGATCATTGGCATCGGTCGCGAAGTGCTCGGCCAGCGCAAGGACGGACAGTTCTTCCCGATCGATTTGGCCGTCGGCGAGTTCCGGCTGGGCGAGCGCCGCCTCTTTACCGGGCTCATCCGCGATATCACCGAGCGCAAGCGGCTCGAGGCGCAACTGGTGCAGGCGCAGAAGATGGAGAGCGTCGGGCGCCTAGCTGGCGGGATCGCCCACGACTTCAACAACCAACTGGGCATCATCCTCTTCGATGTCGATATGATTCTGGCGACGATGAGCGAGGAGGATCCGCTGCGCGAGGATCTGGCGAAGATTCGAAAGGCGGTGATGCGCTCGGCGAATCTGACGCGGCAATTGCTGCTTTTCAGCCGTCGCCAGCCGATGGAGATGCGGCCGACCAATTTGAACCGGCAGATTGCCGAATTGCAGAAGATGCTAGGGCGACTCCTGGGCGAAGATGTCGAAGTGCTGATGGACCTGTCGTCGAACCTGTCGCCGGTCCGGGCCGACCACGGCAATATCGACCAGGTGCTCATTAATCTGGCGATCAACGCGCGCGATGCGATGCCCGGCGGCGGGGAGTTGAACATCTATACCGCCAACGTGGTCGTCGACGAGGAATACTGCAAAGCTCACTCCGACGCCCGGCCCGGCCCCTTTGTGTGCTTGCGGGTCGCCGACACGGGCACGGGGATGGAGGAAAAAGTCCGCGAACAGGTTTTCGAACCGTTCTTTACCACCAAGGAAATGGGCAAGGGCACGGGATTGGGGTTGGCAGTCGTCTATGGCATCGTCCAGGCCCACGAGGGTTGGATCGCGGTACAGAGCGAGGTGGGCGAGGGCACGGAGTTCGAGATCTTTTTGCCCGCTCTCGTTTCGCAGGAGGAGGTCGGTAGTTCACCCGAGGAGGTCGATTTTGTGCTCCAGGACCAGGGGCAGCGGGAGCGGATCCTGCTGGTGGAAGATGAGGACGAGCTGCGGGAGCGCATGGAGAAATTACTGGTGCGGCAGGGCTACCAGGTCGAAGCCCACAGCACTGCGGACGAGGCCAGGGAGGCCTTTCGCCATGTCGGGGGCAATTTTGACTTGGTGTTGAGCGATGTGGTGCTGCCCGATGGCCGGGGCAATGAGTTGGTGAGTGAATTCCGGTCGCAAAACCCGGATCTGCCCGTGTTGTTGAGTACTGGATATACCGACGAGCGTCTGGATTTAGAGTCCTTGCGACGCCAGGGTATACCCTTTTTGCAAAAGCCCTTCGCCGTGGCCGACTTATTGGAGCAGGTGCGTCGATTGCTGGAGAAGGGTTAATGCCGCGTCCGCTATGCCGCTTTCGTTTCTGGTAGACGGCAGGGGTGCATCGCCGAGGCCAGGGTCGGCGCATTGGCGCAAGGGATTGGAGACTGCGTTACAATACTGAAAGGCCTTATTAATAACCGAAATGTCTCACCCTAAGTGGACTAAATTAGGTATTCCAGTTAGGGTACGGGTGGTTGGACCTATGATGGCGGTCCGCAATTTACGGTGGACAGTGCGGAATATGAGTTCGTGCTCACATGGATCGAAGCTGGGGCACCGGATAATTGAGAACTGTGTAGATAGCCTCAAATAAAAATCGCACTGCAAAAAGATAGCGGAATCGAAAGGAGTCGGACGCGAAAGCGTCCGGCTCCTTTTGTTTTTAATTTGCCTGCAATTGTGCGGTGCGCGTCTCAAGGTGAGATCAGCACGTCCCATATGAAGCTCGACTGGGACTCGTGAGCCACTCCCGCCCGGCCCGCAAGTGGGTTGAATTCTCTAAAAAAGGGCCGGGACCCGGTAAAGTCGTCGGGTACGGAGTTTGCGTTATATGGGAAACAAAATGCATTGCGACCCAAGCCAGGGCCCGCTAGACAAAGAGACATGTGATGGATGCCGATACCGCCTTCACTATTTATTATACCGTCGAATTGCTCGTGGGTGCCGGGTTGTGGGGTGGTTTATTCGTAGCGCTATTTGGTTTGGTCTATATGAAACCGAGCAAGGACCACTAGCTGGCATTAGCCGGTAAATAAATCGCTGTTGTCCAGGCGGATTTGGGCGGAAGCATATATGGGAGATGGGCGGGAAATATGAAGAGCTTGTTGCTATTAGTCTTGTTGCTGGTGATGAGGGGACCACTACTCGGCGAGTCCGTCGACGGGGCTTTTGTCGACCGCGCGGAGGATTATTCGGAGTCGTTGGCCAATCAATTGCACGCGCTGTCGCTGGCCGTGCGCGAAAAAAAGATCGACGAGTTGGCTTCGTATTTTGCGGCCGGGCTCAGTGCCGGAGGATTGCCAGTGCGTGGCGATGTCGCCCATCCGGCAAACAAGTGGACTGTCGCTTGGAACGCGGATTGGTCCAGTGACGGGTTGGATCGGGAGGCTTTTGTCGGGGAGTGGCGCCGTTACCTGGGCTATTTTTCCGCGATCGAGGACGTGCGTTTCAAGGTTAAGCAGGCGCACTTTATTGAAGGTGAGGCGGTGCAGGCCGATGCGCATATCTATTTTGCCATCGTTGGTCGCGACGCATCGGGGATGCGTCAGTGGGCCGAGGCCGAAGCGTGGATCGAGGCGACCTTGCAGCCGGAGGGACGTTGGCTTCTCGACGCGTTCGAACTCGAAAAACACGGCGCGCATGTCGCACTCACCGAGCTTTTTAGCGAGGTATCGCTGCCCGCCGGAATGTTTCGCTCGGCTCCTCGTTTCGGTACGCCGGGCAACCAAGACTTTCTCGCCCACGGCGTTGCCGTTGCCGACATTGACCGGGACGGCTGGCTCGATGCGCTGGCGACGGGGGTGGGACGGAACTTCCTCTATATGAACCAGGGCGACGGTACCTTTGCCGAGCGGGCATCCGCAGCCGGGGTCCAGTTTACGCCACCGGCTACCGGTCCACTTTTCCTCGACAGTGACAATGACGGCGATGTCGATCTCTTTCTGGCGGCGGCGGGTTATCAGATGCTCTTTGAGAATCGCCCGACGGAGGAGGGGGCGCCCAATCTCGTCGATGTATCGCAAGAGGCCGGCGTGGCCTATCCGGCGCAGGGTTTTAGCGCCGTCGCCGCCGATGTCGACCAAGACGGCTGGTCCGATATCTACGTGACTTCCTATAACCAGTACGGTACGGTCATGCCCAATTCGTGGTCACGGGCTACCAATGGCACGCCAAACCTGCTCTTCGTCAATCGCGGCGACGGAACTTTTACCGAGCAGGCCGAGAGCCGGGGTGTGGCCGACGGTCGCTGGTCCTATGCGGCCTCTTTCGCCGATCTGGACGAGGACGGCGACCAGGATTTGTATGTGGCCAATGATTTCGGCGAGAATGGATACTATCGCAACGAAGGAGGCTATTTTACTGATCGGGCGGAAGAGGTGGGGCTGCTCGACCCGGGTAATGGCATGGGTGTTTCCGTCGGCGATTTCGACAACGACGGCCGGCTGGATTTGCACGTCAGTAATATGTCCTCGACGGCGGGCAACCGGATACTCAGTCGATTATTTCCCGATGGGGTAAAACAACTCGACGAGACGCGGGTGCTCAATAAACTGGCGGCGGGCAATACGCTCTTCCGCAACTTGGGTAGCGGCAGTTTCGAGGATGCGAGCCAGGCGGCCGGACCCTTCGGGGCGGGTTGGGCTTTCGGTGGCGGCTTCGTCGATTTTGACAACGACGGTTGGCAAGATCTGCACGCGCCGAACGGTTTTATATCGGGCAAGTCGCTAAAGGACACCTGAAGCCTGTTCTGGCGCCACGTGCTGGCGTCGTCAACAGGGGATGAAGCGGCGGGCAATCAGGATTATCAGCGCGGCCATATGGGTAAGATCTTCGCCGAGGGTTTTTCCTTCAGCGGTTTTGAGCGCGACAAGCTCTACCTGAACCAGGGCGGAGCGTATGTTGATATCTCCGGTCTGTCGGGGCTGGATTCGGTGGGGGACGGCCGCGGTGCCGCCTGGGCTGATTTCGACAATGACGGAGACTACGACCTATTGTTGACCGAGTTGCAAGGACAGGTGCACCACCTGTATCGCAATGAGGTGGGCCAGCAACGCCATTGGGTGCGGGTGTTGCTGGAGGGACGGGAGAGCGGTCCCGACGCGTGGGGCGCCGAGGTGAGGGTAAAAACCTCGCAGGGGATTGCCGTTAAAGCAAAGACCGGCGGCAGCGGTTTTGTCTCGCAGGGGGATCCGCGCCTGCTCTTCGGTCTGGATTCGGAAGAGGCGGTAGAGTGGCTGGAAGTGCGTTGGCCGTCGGGTGAACGGCAGCGCTTCGGCTCGGTTGCGGCGGGCGCGACGGTGCGGGTGGTCGAAGGGGAGCAATCGTTACAGCCTGTCGAATTGGCGGCGACGAGCTTGCCGGACCCGGCGGGAGAGGATGCAGAACTGCTGGCGGCGCTTGTGGTGCAGCCTAGAGACGAGTTCCCGGCGATCGCGTTGCAGGGGTTAGACGGCGAGCAGACGAATTTTTCCGCGTTTCGCCGGGCAGATCGCAGTTATCTGATCAATCTGTGGGCAACGCATTGCGGCCCTTGCCTGCGGGAGATGCCTGAGTTGGCGGCGTTGGCGCCGTCGCTGGCAGCGAACGGAATCGAGGTGGTGGGCATCAGTTTGGATATGGGCGCGGCAAAGGCCAAGGTGCCGAGTTTTGCTCGGAGGCTCGGTGTAAACTATCCGCTCTTTACTACCGAGGAACACGTTTTCTCGCAAATTTTTTCGGGCGATCAGGTCTTTATTCCACTCTCCTTTTTTGTGGATCGAGAGGGCATGGTCAAAGATGTCATGGCTGGATGGTCGGAGGAAACCGCGGCGAAAATTCGCACATGGAGCGGGGATAAGTCACCGTTGACAAAGGGAACACAATGAAAGAATTAGAGATTATCCAAGGGGGCATGGGGGTCGCCGTGTCGAATTGGCGCTTGGCCAATTCGGTTGCCAGGCTGGGGCAGCTTGGAGTGGTTTCCGGTACGGCGTTGGAGAATGTTCTGGCGCGGCGTCTGCAAGCGGGTGATCCGGATGGGCATATGCGTCGCGCTTTGGCGCAGTTTCCCTTGGCGCCTATGGCCGAGCGGGTGATCGACCGCTATTTCCTGGAAGGCGGCAAGGCGGTGGATGCGCCCTTTGCGATCGTACCAATGTTTACCATAGATCCCGATCCGGCGCTGATCGAGCTGACGGTGGTGGCTAATTTTGTCGAAGTCTTTTTGGCCCGTGAAGGCCATACGGGCAAGGTGGGCATCAACTATCTGGAAAAGATCCAGATGCCGACCCTGTCTTCGCTTTACGGGGCGTTGTTGGCCGGAGTTGACTATGTGATTGTGGGAGCGGGCATACCGCGCGAAATTCCCGGTGCGCTCGACCGTCTTGCGCGGGGCGAGGCGGCGGAGTTGAAGTTACATGTGGAAGGCGGCGGCGAGGAGGTGCAGATGCGCTTCGACCCGGTTGCTTTCGCCGGTGAAAAGCGGGCGTTGCAACGGCCCCGCTTTCTGGCCATCGTCTCCTCGTCGACCTTGGCGCAGGCGTTGTTGAAGCGGGCCACGGGGGAAATTTACGGCTTTGTCGTCGAATTGCCTACGGCCGGTGGGCACAATGCGCCCCCGCGCGGCAAGTTGCAGTTGAACGACCGGGGCGAGCCGGTCTACGGACCGCGCGACGAAGTGGACTTGGCCAAGATCGCCGCCTTGGGTAAACCCTTCTGGATGGCCGGTTCCTGCGGCAATCCCGGACGTTTGCGCGAGGTGCAGGAGGCGGGGGCGGTTGGGGTACAGGTGGGTACGGCCTTTGCTTTTTGTGAGGAGTCGGGGGTGGATGGGCAGTTGAAATCGCAGGTCTTGCGCGGATTGCGCGACGGCGAGGTTGAGATATTCACTGATCCGGCAGCTTCTCCCACCGGTTTTCCCTTTAAAGTAATTGAGTTCGAGGGCAAGTTACCCGGGGCAGATGCGTACGCGGTGCGGCCCCGCACGTGCAATCTGGGGTATTTGCGCACTATTTATCGGCGCGACGACGGCAGTGTGGACTATCGCTGTGCTGCCGAATCGGTGGCCAGTTATGTGAAAAAAGGCGGAGATGTCACAGAGACCGAGGGGCGCAAGTGCCTTTGTAATGCGCTATTGGCCAATGTCGGTCTGCCGCAGCGGCGCCCTAGCGGCTACTTGGAACAGCCTTTGTTGACCGCCGGCGATGACCTATTGCAGGTGGCGGGTTTTCTAGAGGCAGACAAGGATACTTATGGGGCCGCTGATGTAGTGGACTATCTGCTTGCCAAAGTTTGATGTTGTTGCCAAGTGGTCGGCATTATAAAGCACACGCGTGTTTTCCACCAATTGCCGTCTGGTGGCGATTAGGCGGGCTGTGGTGACTTGCACGACGCGATTGAGCATCTGATAGCCCAACTCGTGGTCGTTTTCACAGAGCCGACGCAGATATTCGGCATTGAAGGCGAGTACCTGCACTTCTTCAATGGCGCGCGCATCGAAACCCCAGCGATGTGGTGCTACGAACCAGGACCAGCCGAGCACTTCGCCTGGCTCAAGCGATTGCACGGCGATGGCATGGTCGACGGCCTGGCCCGTTTCTAAGGCTACTATTCCTTTAACTACCAGACAGAAGAATTCGGCTCTCTCATCTTCGTGCGCGAGATATTTGCCGAGGGCGAATTGCGTGAGGGCAGTTCCCTCGGTCAATTGTATTAGATGAGATGCGGCGAGATCTGCAGAAAAAGGATGTTGGGCGATAAGGGGTATGAGGTCTTGTCGGGATGTAGTAGTCATGGTGGCCTCCACAAGAATAACGATGGCTGGGATCTCTACTTATAAGGGAGCAAAGCCCATACCAAGACCGGTTGAAGGGCGCGCCGCCAAGATTGCTCTATTTGTATGAAGTGAGTGTGACGGGAAAGTCTCGGCAAGTGAAATTGTGAGATATCTATGTCTCATGTCTTGGTCTTTTCCCGAGGAAAAATCGCCCATCTACGCCCGCATTAGTAGAATCCTCGTTGCAATGCTTTGTGGTATGGAATTTGCCTTGTGATGAGCCATGAACATAAAGGTTCTACCTGCACAGGCTAAGTCTTGTTTTCATTGCGGCGTGGATTGTTTAGATCGAGTTCTCGCGTCTGACGACAAATGTTTTTGCTGCAATGGCTGCCAGACCGTCTACGACATTCTCCGTGCGAACGACCTCGAAGATTATTACGCGTTAGAAGACCGGCCTGGCACATCGCCGAAAGAGCGGGCTGGGCGAAAGGGGGAGTTTGCCTATCTCGATGACGCGCAGGTCGAGCGGATGTTGCTCGACGGGGATGTGCAGGGGGCCGTGCAGCAGGTGAGGTTGCGGTTGCCGCAGATTCATTGCGCTTCCTGTGTCTGGCTGTTAGAGAGCCTGGATCGCTTGGATGCGGGCGTGGTGCGGGCGGAAGTCGATTTTATGCGCCGCGAGCTTGCAGTGGGCTTTGCGGCAGAGCGGACTTCGCTGCGGAGATTGGTCGAGCTACTGGCCTCCTTGGGTTATGAACCGGAGATCACGTTGGGCGGGGCGGCGACGAATAAGAAGAGGCTAGGCGGCGACGCGTTGGTGCGCAAGGTCGGGGTGGCGGGTTTCTGTTTCGGCAACGCGATGCTTTTCAGTTTGCCCGAATACCTGGCCGGGCCAGAGGGTGTGGCGGTCGAATGGAAGCGTTTTTTTTGTTGGGCGAATCTGTTGTTGGCCCTGCCGGTGCTTTTTTACAGCGCTGCCGATTACCTGGCGGCGGGCTGGCGCGGGTTGAGCAAGTGGATCATATCGATCGAGGTGCCGATAGCGTTGGGCATCGTGGCGCTCTTCGGCCGCAGCGCGTATGAGATCTTCGCCGGCGTCGGCAGCGGGTATATGGATTCGTTCACCGGACTGCTGTTCTTTTTGCTCCTGGGCAAGGTCTTTCAGCGGCGGACCTTCGACGCGCTGTCTTTTGACCGCGACTATCGCTCTTATTTTCCGCTGGCCGCGACAGTCAGGGAAGGAGCCGCCGAACGCAGCGTGCCGGTTGCCGAGCTAGTGCCTGGGCAATGCATATTCGTGCGGCACGGCGAACTGATTCCGGCGGATAGCCGCCTGCGGTCGCCGTGGGTCCGGATTGACTACAGCTACGTGACGGGCGAAGCCGAACCCGTGGCCGCTGTGCGCGGCGAAACGCTCCACGCCGGTGGACGCGTTTGCGGGCTCGCCGCGGAAATGGAAATCAGCAAAGAGGTGTCCCAGAGCCAACTGGCGAGGTTGTGGGACCACCCGGCTTTCCGTAAAAAGCGAGGTAGCGAATTCGAACAGCGGGTCAACGCCTTCAGCAAATACTTCACTGGGGCGGTGCTGGCCATTGCGACGCTGGCGGCGCTGTATTGGGCCGGGTCCGATGCGCGAATGGCAGTACACGTATTTACTTCTGTGCTGATCATCGCCTGTCCCTGCGCGCTGGCTTTGTCGACGCCCTTTGCGCTGGGCACGGCGCTGGGCATTCTGGCGCGCTCGGGACTCTTCCTCAAAAACGCGCAAATCATCGAGCAACTCACCCATATCGATACGATTGTCTTCGACAAGACCGGTACCCTGACTCGCGCTCGGGACAACGAGATCGGCTACGAGGGCACGGCGCTGGCGGAGTCGGAGCGGGAAGGCCTAGCCGCTGTGCTGCGCAATTCGGCGCATCCATTGAGTCGCAGCCTCTTGCAGGGGCTGGCGGCGGTGGGCGACGGCGTGGTGTCGGATTTCGAGGAAGTGCCAGGCCGGGGTTTGCGCGCCAGGGTCGGGGCGGCGGAGGTGATGGCGGGCTCGCGCGAATGGGTGGGCGAGGCCGGGCAAGGGGCCGACCCGCGATTGCCCGGTGCGCAGGTGCACGTGGCGGTAGACGGGGATTACAGGGGTTTTTTCCGTTTGGGCAATGTGTACCGCCAGGGCATCGGCCCGGTGCTTGAAGCGCTCGGCGAGCGGTATCGGCTGTTGTTATTGTCGGGCGACAACGATCGGGAGCGGGAAAAGCTAAGCGCTTTTTTCGCCGTCGACGACATGCGCTTTGGTCAGTCTCCGACCGACAAGCTGGAATTCGTAGGCACTTTGCCGACGTCGGGGCACAACGCGCTGATGGTGGGCGACGGGCTCAACGACGCGGGGGCGTTGCAGGCCAGCGCAGTGGGCATAGCGGTGAGCGAGAATACCAGCGTCTTTTCGCCGGCTTGCGACGGCATTCTGCAGGCCGAGCATTTGCAACGGCTGCCGCGCTTCCTGCGTTTCGCGACCGGCGCCAATCGTATCGTGGTCGCCAGCATGGTCCTGTCGCTGCTCTATAACGCAGTAGGCCTGAGCTTCGCGGTGCAGGGCGCGTTGTCGCCGCTTGTAAGCGCGATTTTAATGCCGCTTAGCTCGATCAGCGTCATGGCCTTCGCCACGGGGGCCACGCGATTGGCCGCCCGCTATACGGGAGTTGAGCGATGAGTGCGCTCTATTTATTGGTCGGTTTCAGTCTGTTGATCGCCCTGGTGTTCTTGGCGGCGTTTTTCTGGGCGATGCGCAACGGGCAATACGAAGATACGTATACGCCGGCTCTGCGCGTTCTCTTTGACGGGCGTAAAAGTGCTAAACCTAGTAAGGAGATAGTACCGTGACGACAGAGGTACACAGGAAGGGGGCAAGTCAGTCGGCGCCGCAGCGGGCTGACCGAGGTCCTCTGGAGACGTTTTATTACGATAACGCGGTGGTGCGCAATTTTGCGGCGGTGACCATTATCTGGGGTATCGTCGGCTTTCTGGTGGGATTGATTGTCGCGCTCAAATTGGTCTACCCCAATTTTTTGGGGTTCATACCCGAATTGTCCTACGGCCGGCTGCGGCCGCTGCATACCAATGCGGTGGTTTTCGCCTTCGGGGGCAACGCGATTTTCTTGGGGGTCTATTATTCGCTGCCCAGGTTGTGTAAGGCGCCGATGTTCAGTCGGGCGCTGAGCAAGATCCATTTCTGGGGTTGGCAACTGATTATCGTCGCGGCGGCGATCTCGCTGCCGCTGGGGTATACGACCAGCAAGGAATACGCCGAGCTGGAATGGCCCATTGATATTCTGATCGCGGTAATCTGGGTCGTCTTCGGCGCTAATATGCTGGGTACGATCTACAAGCGGCGGGTCAAACACATGTATGTGGCCATATGGTTTTACCTGGCCACCTTTATCACCGTCGCGGTGCTGCACATCGTCAACTCGTTCGAATTGCCGGTCAGCCCGATGAAGAGCTATTCGCTCTACGCGGGGGTCCAGGACGCGCTGGTGCAATGGTGGTACGGCCACAACGCGGTGGCCTTCTTCCTGACCACGCCCTTCCTGGGCATCATGTACTACTTTATTCCCAAGGTGGCCAACCGGCCGGTGTTTTCGTATCGGCTTTCGATCGTGCACTTCTGGTCACTGGTGTTCATCTATATCTGGGCGGGGCCACACCACTTGCTCTATACGGCCCTGCCGAATTGGGCGCAGTCGTTGGGCGTGGCCTTTTCGATTATGCTGATCGCTCCTTCGTGGGGCGGGATGCTCAACGGGCTGCTGACCTTGCGCGGAGCTTGGGACCGGGTGCGGGAGGACCCTGTGCTCAAGTTTTTGGTTGTCGGTGTGACCGCATACGGGATGACGACTTTCGAAGGTCCGATGATGTCGCTGAAGAATGTCAACGCGCTGACGCATTATACCGATTACGTGATCGCCCACGTGCATATGGGCGCGCTGGCCTGGAACGGCGGTCTGGCCTTCGCGATGCTCTATTATATCGTGCCGCGGATCTACGGCACCCGGCTCTATTCGGTCAAGCTGGCCAATTTTCATTTTTGGGCGGCGACGTTGGGCATAGCCTTTTACGTGCTGGCGATGTATTTCAGCGGTATTACGCAGGCGTTGATGTGGAAGGAGTTCAATGAAGAGGGGGTGCTTCGCTATCCGAATTTTCTCGAAACGGTGACGCAGATTATGCCGATGTTCGCGATGCGCGCGTTGGGCGGTGGGCTGTATATTGCCGGCGCGGTCGCCGCCGTGTTCAACTTGTGGGCGACGGCCAGACAGGGCAGTCTGATCGCCGAGGAAGAGGAGCAGGCGCTGCCGCTCGATACTCGGGTAGCACAAAGCCATGCCTCTTCGAGTGTTCACCGTTGGTTGGAGGGCAGACCGACGCAGTTCGCCCTGTTAACTTTCGTCGCTATTTTCATCGGCGGTGTCGTCGAATACGTGCCGACGGCGCTGGTGGAGTCGAATATACCGACCATCGCTGCGGTTAAGCCCTATACGCCTTTGGAGCTGGAGGGGCGCGACCTTTATATACGCGAGGGGTGCAATAACTGCCACTCGCAGATGATCCGGCCTTTCCGCTCGGAAGTCGAGCGCTACGGCGATTATTCGAAGGCGGGCGAATTCGTCTACGACCACCCCTTCCTTTGGGGCTCGAAGCGCACCGGGCCGGATTTGCACCGGATCGGCGGCAAATACCCCGATTCGTGGCACGCGCTGCATATGAAGGACCCGGAGTCGACCTCGCCGGGGTCGATCATGCCGGCTTATCCCTGGTTGCTGACGGACGCACTCGACTATTCGCTCATCGACAAGAAGGTCGAAGCGATGCGGACCTTGGGTGTGCCGTATGAGGAGGGCTTCGCCATAGAGGCCGCCGCCGATTTGGAAAAACAGTCGCGCAAGGTGGCCGGCCGGCTCGTCGACAGCGGCATGGAAATAGCCCCCGATCGCGAGATCATAGCGCTGATTGCCTATATGCAGCGTCTGGGCACGGATATCCGCGCGGACGCGACATTGACGGGTCGCCACGACAAGTTGATGGTGAGGGTCGAGGCGGGCGGAGGTTATAGCGCCTACTATCCTCTGATCGACGCGGCAGGCCTCGCCGCCGGCAAGGCCATCTTTGAGAGCCCGCGCAATCTGTGTTATACCTGTCACCGTCATGATCTGGGCGGTCAGGTTGGCCCCGACCTGACGGACGGGGCGTGGATCAAGGACTGCAATACCGGTGACATTATGACCAGTATCAAACGCGGCAACCAGCTTAAGGGCATGTTGCCCTACGGCAGCGGTAAGAAGCTCGACGACGTGCAATTGCACCAGGTCGCCAGCTATATCGTCTCAATGCGGGGCAGCAATCCCGCCAATCCCAAGAAGCCGGATTTGCAGCGGGAAAGTCCCTGCGAAACCGAGACGTGGTAAAGGAGAACAGTCATGTATAAGGAAGTGTTGAGTTCAATCGACGGCGTGGAGATCTATCCCATTTTTTCGTTGCTGGTATTCTTCTCCTTCTTCGTGGTGCTGAGCGTGTGGTTTTTTAGCGCCGATGGTGATAAATTGCGGCGCTTGGCGAATCTGCCGTTGGACCAGGGCGGGCAGGAGATCGGTCATGAGTGAAACTGGCGAAGGTGAAGTAATCGCCGGGCATGAATACGACGGCATTCAAGAGTTGGACAATAGCCTGCCGCGTTGGTGGCTCTACGGTTTTTATTTCACGATGGTCTTCGGGGTCGTCTATGTGCTCTACTATCATCTTGGCATGGGACCGAGCCCGGAACAGGAGTACCTGCGCGAGATGGCCGACGCCGGTTACAGGGTTCCGCCGGCGTTGGTCGAGGGGCTGATCAGTTCCGGCCAGAGCAAGCTATTGGTGCTGATCAGTTTTCTCTCGGCGGGTTTGGTGCTGGTCATCGGGGAAGTGCTGCGCGTCGACCGCCAGTTCGTGCAAGGGAAAGAGCATTAAGCCCGTAGCCTTTTTGCGATGACGACATCGAAGGCCACGGATAACACCGGCTACAAGGAAGCCTACCGGGACCATCTCGGCAATGTGACGCAGGAGGGCAAGCGGCTCAAGATCCATCCACAACGCCCCGTCGGTCGCCACCACTCAGTCCGCAGGATCGTCAGTTGGGTACTGCTGGCGATCCTCTTCACCGGCCCCTTTGTCGAGATCGGTGGCCATCCGTTGCTGCTGCTCAATATCCTTGAGCGGAAGTTCGTATTGTTCGGCGTGCCTTTCTGGCCACAGGATTTGCATCTGTTCCTGTTGGCGGTATTGAGCCTGGTGGTATTTATCGTGCTCTTCACTGCGGTGTTCGGGCGGATCTGGTGCGGGTGGGTTTGTCCGCAGACGATCTTTATGGAAATGATCTTCCGCAAGATCGAGTACTGGATCGAGGGAGATGCCGCCATGCAGCGTCGGCTGGATCGAGAGCCGTGGACGCAGGTGAAGATTCTAAAAAAAATGCTCAAGCACGGGGTATTTTTCGCGATTTCCTTTTTAATCGCCAACACCTTCCTGGCCTATATCAGCGGCAGCGGTCCGCTGTGGCAGATCATCACCGACCCGCCGAGCGAGCATCTGCAGGGCCTGTTCTCGATCAGCATTTTTAGCTTGGTCTTTTATGGTGTATTCGCCCGCTTTCGCGAGCAAGCCTGCATCATCGTTTGCCCCTACGGTCGCTGGCAGTCGGCGATGGTCAATGAGGACACTATTGCTGTAACCTACGATTACCGGCGCGGAGAACCGAGGGCCAAGCTGAAGCGAGCCGAACACGAGACGGAGGGCACTGGTGATTGCATCGATTGTGGCCAGTGCGTGCAGGTGTGTCCGACGGGTATCGATATCCGCAACGGCATCCAGTTAGAGTGCGTTAACTGCACGGCGTGCATCGACGCCTGCGACGCGATCATGGACAAGGTCGAACGGCCCCGCGGTTTAATACGCTACTCGTCGTATCGCGGTATCGAAGAAAACAGGAGAAAACTGTTGACGCCGCGCGTGTTGGCTTATGCGGCGGTGTTGGCGGTGTTGTTGGGGGTAGTGACCTATTTGTTCGCCACGCGGGACCAACTACAGGCAGTGATCCTGCGCGAACCTGGCAAGTTGCATACCGATCTGGCCGACGGGCGGCTGGCCAATTTCTATTCCGTCAAGATTATCAACAAAACCTTCGCCGAAGTTCCGGTCGAGATCCGGGTCGTCGAACCCGCCGCCGCCGAGATCATCTCCTTGGGCGATTTGGCGCAGGTACCGCCGCAGGGCATGCTGGTGGGACGCTTCCTGCTGGCCCTTCCTCGTGAGGGGCTTATGCCGGGTCGAAACCCGGTTGGCTTCGCGATCTATGCGGACGGGCGGTTCGTCTCCGCGGTGGAGTCGGCTTTTCTAGCGCCGCATAATGTGCAAAAGAAAGGATCGTAAGATGGATACGCCATTGCAGCATTCCCTAGGGAAAAAGGGCGGTCGGGCCTGGTCGTTGGGGGTCGCCGGGGCCTATATGGTCTTCGTGGTGCTGGTACTCGGCTTTGTAGGCTTCGCTTTGACGCAGGAGGTCGAATTGGTCAGCGCCGATTATTATCAGCGCGCGATCGGGCATCAGGATCATATTGACAGTGTTAAGCGCGCCCAGGCCTTACCTGCAGAGGTGGCTTGGACAGCGACTAGAGAAGGCGGGCAATTTGCTTTTGCTTTTCCGGTGCACAAGATCCGGGGAACATTGCAGGGGACGATTCATCTCTATCGACCTGACGACTTCCGCCGGGATCGCGAGTATGCGATTGCACTGGACGCGAATGGGCGACAGTTGCTGCCGGCGGCCGATCTCGAAGCTGGTTTGTGGCGGGCAAAGATCCGCTGGGACCACGGGGCGGTGGGATACTATAGCGAATTAGTGTTAAGGGTGGATTAACCATGGAATTATGGACAGCGTTTCTATTGGGGTTGGGCGGTAGCTTACATTGCGTGGGCATGTGCGGGCCTTTGGCACTGGCTTTGCCCGGGGGGCGCGATGGCGTTTTGCGTTTCGCGTTCGGGCGGTTGTGCTACAATGGCGGACGGATTATCACCTATGCCCTGTTGGGTGGCGTTATTGGGATGGTCGGCGGTTTTTTCGGATTAGCTGGTGTGCAACAATACCTCTCTGTTGGGTTGGGGATTACATTGTTGTTGAGCGCGATATTGTGGTTGTCGAGGCGTAATCCGCTCGTGCTGGAGTTGCCTTTCAGTGCGGGAATTATCGCGCTGAAGGGGAAGCTCGGTGGGTTACTGGTCCGGGATCGGCGGGGTGGCTTATTGTTGATCGGGCTGTTGAACGGGCTTTTGCCCTGTGGGCTGGTGTATATGGGGTTAGTGGCTTCGTTGGCCACCGGTGGGGTATGGCAGGGTATGGCCTATATGGCGGTTTTCGGTGCGGGAACCCTGCCGCTGATGCTGGCTACGGTGTTCGTCGGCCGGGTAGTGCGGCCGCGGCAGTGGCAAGGGCTGCGGCAAGCGGCGCCGTTTGGTTTGGCGTTGTTGGGGGTGCTGCTCGTACTGCGCGGGCTGTCGTTGGACATCCCCTTTGTATCGCCAATATTGCAGGAAGCGGCGGCAGGTCACCATCACTAGCACGGTAGCCTAATTATTTGGCTAACGCGTAATGAGGGGGAATGCATATGATACCTGATGCGGAGCAAAAGGTCGTGTTGGAACTGATTTCCGATGGTCGGGAACTGTACTATATCAACGGCCTGGTGCATACTGTCTCTATGCTTATTATATGTTCGGCTTGGGCTTTACCGTGCTTAAGGCTTGGTACTTATCGCCTTTTCGCATTACGCCGGTAGGTAAACCTTGCTTGCCCACAAACTGAATTAACGCACCGATAGGAGATATCCGGCAAAATGAATAAGGAAATATGATGACCGATCCACACGACAGCGAGCACCAGCACACGTTAAGGGAAGCTATTTCGATTATACCCGATTCTTGTTACGAAAATCCCACCGGCAAGGGGATTCTCTATTTGCTTTGGGCCGTCTTGATTTATGGCTTTTCTTTGGGCGCTTTATTCTATACGGACAACCCAGTTTTGCTCTTGGCCTTATGGGTGCTTACCGGGTTGAGTGTCAGCAGCTTATTTATTCTTGGCCACGATGCGTGCCACGGGGCATTGTTCAAGAGTAAAAAACTGTGCCGCGCCATTGGTCGGGCCCTGATGTTGCCCTCGTTGCATATCTATAATGCCTGGGACATGGGGCACAACCGGGTCCACCATTCCTTTACGATACGGCAGCACAAGGATTTCGTTTGGCATCCGTTGACGGCACAAGAATACCATGGACTTTCCCGACTGCAGAAAGCCATGCATCGCATCGAATGGTCCGCGTTTGGTGCCGGCATTTATTATTTGCTCGAAGTCTGGTGGAAAAAAATGGTCGTATTGCGCTCCTCGAAAAAACTAGCCGAGTCCATTCGACAGGATAAGCGCTTTGTGCTCTACTTTGTTCTGCTCTCCGTCGCCGGGGCTGTTGCGATCGGCCTGGCTAGCGGGACCGGTGCGGCCTACGCGCTGTGGGTCTGGTGTAAGGTGCTTATTGTGCCATGGCTAATTTTCAACCATATCATTGGCGCCACCGTGTATATTCACCACATCCAGCCGGATATCGCATGGCACGCCGACGGTCTGTGGAGCAAGTTTAAGGGGCAGGTGGAGGGTACCACCAATATTCGCGTCCCGGCCCTGCTCAATCTTTTTTTCCACAATATCTTCGTTCATATTCCGCATCACGTCGACCCGCGCATTCCCTTTTATCATTTGCCCGCCGCCGCCGAGGCGATCAAAGAACATTATCCGGAAGAGGTGCACGATCTGCCTTTTGGGCTGTACGACTATTGGCGGGCGACAAAACACTGCAAGCTCTACGATTTTGATGAGAATGTCTGGTTGGACTATCGTGGGCGCTCGCCGCAAGCGGAGGATCTGGCTGTGGCGTGATGGTCTCGGGGGAGGGGATGATGTCACGAAAAAATGTGTAGATAGCCCGGATACGGCCAGGAAACGGTTGGTATAGGAATTGCGGTGCACTTTGCAAATTATTACCGCATACCCAGGAGACCAGATGACCGATTTACAGATAGACGCGGACCTACTGCAACGCTATGATCGACCCGGACCGCGCTATACTTCCTATCCGACGGCGGTCGAGTTCAACGAAGAATTTACCGCTTCGCATTACTCTTCCCGCCTAGAGAAGCTGGGGATTGAGCAGTGTATTTCGCTCTATATCCACCTGCCTTTCTGCGAACACCGCTGCTCTTTTTGCGGTTGCAATGTGGTGGTGACGCCCCAGCGTGAGGTGGCGGCGCGCTATCTGCAATATCTCGAACGAGAAATGGCGTTGGTGGGCGAACGTCTGCAAGGCAAACCTTCGGTAATCCAGTACCATTGGGGCGGTGGAACGCCGACGTATTTTACCCCCGGGCAGTTGCGGGTCTTGCACGAGACGGTGCAGCGGTATTTTACGATCCTGCCCGACGCCGAGCGCGCGGTCGAGATTGATCCGCGCGCCACCTCGAACGAACATATCGATCTGCTGGCCGAATTGGGGTTCAACCGTTTGAGTCTTGGCGTGCAGGATTTCACGCCCGCGGTGCAGGAGGCCATAGATCGCAACCAGGACGAGGCTTCGACGCGGGCGCTATACGAGTATTGCCGTGAGAAAGGTTTCGCCTCTATCAATTTCGATCTCATCTACGGTTTGCCCGAACAGACACCCGAAAGTTTCGAGCGGAATCTGGCCACGGTATTGTTGATGCGGCCGGACCGCATCGCGCTCTATTCCTACGCGTACGTGCCCTGGGTCAAAGGTCACCAAAAGAAGATTGACGAATCGTCGCTACCTACCGCCGAGGTCAAGTTCGAACTCTTCGCCCGGGCGGCGCGCGCTTTTCGCACGAGCGGTTATGCCCAGATAGGCATGGATCATTTCGCTCTGCCCGACGATGAGTTGGGCCAGGCGTTAGACCACCGTCGCCTGCACCGCAACTTCATGGGTTATACTGCGCATCGCACGCCGAATATGATTGGTTTGGGCATCTCCGCCATCGGCGAGGTCTACGGCGCCTATATCCAGAACGTCAAGAAGCTGAGCACGTATTACCGGGCGTTGGATGCTGGGGTGCTGCCGGTGGAAAAGGGCTATGTCCTGAGCCGGGACGACCGAATCCGCCGGCACGTGATTACCGCGTTGATGTGCAATGGTTATTTGCGTCCGGGCGAGGTCGCGCGCTCGTTCAATATTCGTTTTAGTGAGTATTTCGCTCGGGAACTGGCGGAGTTAGAGCAAGGGGCGGTGATGGATGAGTTACTTGAGATAGAGCCGGACACGTTGGTCGCCAGCCCGGTCGGCCGGATTTTTATCCGCAATATCTGCATGGTCTTTGACCGCTATTTGCGCAAAAAGAAGCAGCAGGGGCTCGTGTTTTCCCGCACGCTGTAGGCCCCAGGGAGGTCTCGATGAAAACTCTATTGTCGATCTTGGTTCAATCCCTGGCTTTTTTGCAAACTGCTTGGGCGGTGGACAAGAGCTTTTTCAAAGCGCTCAAACACCTCGAGCTCAAAACAGGGTCTCGCGGCGAGAGCGGCGAATGGTTGCTGCTGGTAATATTGGCGGTGGCGGTTATATCGCTGATGCATCTCTACCGTCGTTTCGAGGAGCGGCGGAAACGGCCACCTGAAACGAAGGTGTCGCCGGAGAAACGCCGCCGGCATTTCTTGAACTCAACTGTCAAGTGCAATTTTTGATTTAGGGTATGGTTCTCGTTTCTTGACACCAGACTTCGTAAGGTGATCGAAAGCGGAGCGCCTTGCGGGGCCGATGATTGAGTCGATCCATGACGTGCTGTATATCTGTATCGCTGACCGGTTCGAAGTCGGTGCTCTTGGGAAAGTACTGACGAATCAAGCCATTGGTGTTTTCATTAAGTCCGCGCTCCCAGGAATGATAAGGATGGGCGAAATAGACCTGCGCCATCAACGCTGGCCCCATCCGCTGATGGGCGGCAAACTCTTTGCCGTTGTCGGCGGTAATAGTATGGATATGCGCTTGATAGGGCCGTAGTCGATCAATCGTCTCGCCGGCGACTTCGTCGGCCTGTTTGGTGGTCACTTTGCCGATCACGGTATAGCGCGACCGACGCTCTACCAGAGTGACCAAGGTGCCGTGCTGTTTGCGCCCCCCACCAGGTCAATCTCCCAATCCCCAATGCGGTTTTTTTATCGACCACCGCCGGCCGCTGCTCAATACTGACCCGGTTACGAATCTGGCCGCGTGCATATTGATAAATCCATTCATGACTCAGCGACACGCCGCCGGTACGTCCCAACCAGCCGCTAATCTGTTCGGGACTCCATTGGTGCCGCAGTTTCTCTTCTATTTGCCTCAGCAGCGGGGGCGCCCGCTTGGTCGCTTTGGCCGCTTCGTGCCGACGCTGTTGGCTTTTTTGCTGGGCTTGGCGCGGCCGATAGCCGCGTTGGCCCTGGTTGCGACCAAGTTCGCGCGAGATCGTCGAGGGATGCACCTCCAGGTTGACAGCAATGGCGTTTTGGGCATGGCCCTCTTTCCTCAACGCGGCTAATTGGTATCTTTGGTGTTTGGTTAACTAATGATACTTCTTCATAAGTGCCTCCATCGGGGGGTGTCTTGTTAAGCCTGAAGAAATATATCGGTTGGCCGTTTTCTTGACGCCTCAAGAATGAATTGCACTTATTAGTTGAATCTAAGCCTCCCTCTAGCGTGAATAGGAAATATAAAGGCCCTTTTGGACCATCGGGTCAAGCCGTCTTGGTGTCTGCTCGCACCCTCCAGTCTGGTTTCTTTTTACATGGTGCTTAACGAGCCCACGATTCACGACCCCGCACATGCGGGGTGGGCGAAGGCCAAGGGGCGAAAGCGACTCTGCGTGAATTGTTGTGATATCTGACGCGGGACTTTACTCAGGGGTGGGGACAAGCCCGCTGTGGGTAGTCGGTTTTATCTCCTCACCCATGATAGTCCCGCCTTCTATCGTTACAGATTGCCGTATGCCGTCTCCACGAATTTCGGTTTCG
>JABHFS010000170.1 GCA_018672475.1 Gemmatimonadota bacterium
CACCACCACCACCACCACCACCACCACCACCGCCTTCTTCGCTTTCGTCTGCCATAATCTCTACCTTTCGCTCGCTGTTCTACTGTTCTTCCGGCACTTCTTTTTCCGCTATGCCCAATTCTGCCTCTTCGATCAACTGCTTGATCATCTCCTCCGACGACCCCTCGAGGTCCGACTGGTGGCGAATTTTTATCTCCACCCTGCGGTTCTGCCCACGCCCCTCCTCGGTATCGTTTTCTAACAGCGGCTTGAACTCGCCATAACCTATGGCCGCCAATCGCTCCGGGGCGATGCCCACTTCGTTGCGGAAGACGTCGAGGACCCCTAAAGCCCGACCGCTCGACAGCCAGTGGTTGTTGGGAAACTCGTCGTTTTCAATTGGCAGATTGTCCGTATGCCCCTCGATCTCCACCGTATTCGGCATCCGCGCCAACACGCCGCCGATTTTATTCAGAAGCGGCAGAAAATCCGCCTTGATATCGGCCTTTCCACTGGGGTAAAGAGCATTGTCCTTGATGCGGATCGTAATGCCCTCATCAGACTCGATAATCTCCACGTTCTCCTGCTGTCCCTCCGCTTCCACTTGTTTTTCAATTTCGGCCTTGGCATCTTTCAACGTTGTACGCTCGTTCTTGATGTCACCCTTGGTGATCGGGATTTCGAGCTTGATCGGTGACGTGAGGATCGGTTCGCCCGGTAGGACGCCCAACGCCCCTTGCAGTGAGCCGACAGCCTTCTCGAAGTCGGACTGTTTGGTCGTCGAAAATGACAGCAGCAGAATAAAAAAGGTCAGCAGCAGCGACATTAAGTCGCCGAAAGTCGCCAGCCAAGCGGGCAAGCCCTTCGGACACTCCGGGCATTTTTGCTGTTTCGCCATGCCTACTACCTATTCCCCGCCTGCATCCTCTTCGCCGGCCGGACGCATCGAAGGCGACAAAAACACCGAGAGTTTGTGTTCGACAATGCGCGGGTTGTCACCCGACTGGATCGACATAATGCCCTCGATGATCATCTGCTTAGCTAAGATCTCTTGCCCGGAGTAGGTCTTGAGTTTCGCGGCGATCGGATCGAGGAAGATATTGGCGATGAGCGAACCGTAGAGCGTCGTCAACAAAGCGATCGCCATACCCGGGCCGATGGCGGCTGGATCGTCCATGTTTTTGAGCATAATCACCAACCCGATCAACGTACCAATCATGCCAAAAGCCGGCGCCGTCGATGCCGCGCGCGAAATCATTTCCTGCCCTGCCTTATGGCGCTCTTCGACGAAGCGCAACTCCGTCTCTAGAATATCCATGATCAGATCAGGTTCGGTGCCGTCGACCGCCAAGCGAATGCCGCCACTGAGAAAAGCATCATCCGCATCCTCCACTGCGGCCTCCAAGGCCAAGATGCCCTCGCGGCGCGCCGTCTCGGCAAATCCGACAATTTTCTCAATAAGCTCACTGGGCGAGCTACCCGAGGTCTTGATCGATTTCATGTAGACGCCAACCAACCCGATTAGGTCGGGTAGCGGATTGGCGATCAGGGTTGCCGCGATAGTGCCGCCGATAACCACGACAGCCGACTGGAAATCCATGAAAGCCATCGGGTCTTGCATGGCGATAATAATCAAGGTAACCGCACTTACCAGGCCGATGATTGTCGCTATGTCCATAACTTGCTTCCCGTCCGGCCTTTAGCCGCTGACTAACACCTGGTTACAGGTGCGTTTGTATTCGACGATGCGCTCGACCACCGTGTCGACCGGCTCGAACACCATAATCTTTTTGCCCGATGTCAGGGTGATGATCGTGTCGGGGATGGCCTCGACAAATTCGATCATCTCTGCGTTGATCACCAATTCGTTCTGGTTAAGGCGGGTCAACCTGATCATAATTTTCCTTAGGTCTTGAACCATGAGTCTATCAGCGAACCGCGCGGTCTTAGTTCGCTAGGCTACTAATATAGGGCTTTACCTCTTCAAATTCACTACTTCGGTGAGCAACTCGTCCGAGGTTGTGATACTGCGTGCGTTGGCCTGGAAGCCTCGTTGGGTGACGATCATGTTGGTAAATTCCTGAGCCAAATCGACATTCGACATCTCAATCGCCCCCGATCGAATACTGCCCTGCACCGTGATCTCGGCCGCGCCGATTACGGCTTGGCCCGACGATTCGGTCTCGATGAACATATTGTCCCCCTGGCGCTTCAATCCGTCGACATTGCCAAAGGAAGCCAATCCCACCCGCCCCAAGCTCTCCGAAGTACCATTCGAAAACAGCCCGGTGATATTACCATTCGGCTCGAAGCTTACTGACACCAATGATCCGGCGGAACGGCCGTCCTGTTCGCGCACCGACACCGAAGAAGGCGCCACGAACTGAGTCAGACCACCGAGGCGCTCAGTGCTATCCGCGCCGATATCGATGGTCAACTCCGGCGTCCCCTCGCCCGGGGTAAAAGTAATCGGCGCCTTGTCTGAAGACTCGAAGGTGCGCAAGGTTCCGTCCTCGTTGAAGATTACATTGCCGTTGTTGCCCGAATCAGGCGTCAAACCGTCGATGGTCGCGACCCAAGTCCATTCGTTGTCGACCACGCTCTTGCTGAAGTTCATAGTCAGCGAGTGCGCGTTACCCTTTTCATCAAAAACCTGGGTATTGGTGCTGAATTCAAAAGGCGGGTCGTTGCCGAAGATGCCCGAACCGACCCCCGAATCGAGCAGCGATAAATTGATGTCGAAACCCACCACTCGATCACCGGATACCCCGTCGGTGAGGATCATCTGCCCAGTGCCAGGATCCAAACCGGCCTGGACGCCGCCATAGATATTTTCGACCGCCGTGAAGAGATCCTGCACAGTATCGGTCGTATCGGTCTGAAAGGTAAAATGACCGTCGAAACTCTCGCCATTGGGTTTGACTCCGGTAAAGCGGATGATGTCGCCGTCCGTCAAGTCATTACCGACATTGGCCAGATCGTTCAAGAGATCTGTATTCGCCGCTCGCGTGCCCGTTTGCTGCGCATCGGCGGCAAAACCGAGTAGTGTCGCGACATTGACTAAAGGATCGGCATTATCCACTTTGAGCGATATCTGCTCGCCTCCTTCGACCGTGCGCAGCACCAGTTCACCCAACGCGTTGGTCTTGAACTGAACATTGTTCTTGAGCGTGCCATTGACGCTGATCTGCGAGTTGAGTTCGGAGATCAGTTCCACGCGGTCGGCGTAGATCTTCGTGGGAATATTAAGTGTGCTTTCGGTAAGCTTACCACCCTGCTCGATTGAAATTTTGAGCCCGGCGTTGTTAAATGCGGTCAAATCGAGCGGAAAGCCCGGGTTCGGATTACTGGTTATGCGCGCCGGTTGGCCGAAGAGCGTGCTACCGGTCCACACCGGGGCTCCCACACCACTGCCACTGGCGTCCAGGTTCCCCGAAATGCGGATCATCGTCGAAGCTTCAGCCTTCGACTCTCGGTCGACTGGAATGGTCAAATCCCCCAACTCCGAGCGAAAAGTCCCGTCGGCATTGGCTAAATTACCCTGCACTGCAAAACCGGTGCCGGGATCGTAGAGCTTGCCATTCGTATCAAAGGCAAACGTCCCGTCGCGACTGAAAAATTGCTGGTTGCCGTCGTTGACGATAAAATAGCCGTCTCCGTCGATCGCCAGATCGGTCTCGATCCCCGTGGTCTGGATCGACCCCTGCGCCTGGATTGTGTCAATGCTCGCAACGCCGACTCCACGACCGGATTGCTGCGGATTAGTCGCCGCGATCTGAGCGCGCGCGGGCCCGCCCTCGCTCAGCGTCTGGCTCAACACGTCAGAGAAATTCGCCCGCCCCCCCTTGAAGGCCGTAGTATTGACATTGGCTACGTTGTTACTGATCACATTCATCCGCGTCTGGTGGCTAGTGACGCCCGTGATCCCTATATATATCGAATCCAACATTACCTTAACTCCTCGTCCCATCCTGCGATGGGTGTGGTAAGGGGCCACTTTCTCCCTTCCTGGGAGGTGAACCCAATCCACTCGCGTCCATCCTTGACCGCAATTTCATGGTTGATTCTGTCGTGCTTAATTACCTACTTCTACCACCCCGCGTATATCCGAGAGTGCGAGCTCGCGACCATCGGCCCAAATTCGAGCCTCGCTGCCCGCATAACGGACGGCATCGACTCTGACCCGCTTGAGCATATCCGCCTCGACCGGCACGCCGCCGGGCCCTGCGGCGGTGACCACGGCCAGATAAGCGCCCTTCGGCACCTTGTCGCCGGATGCGCTTTTCCCGTCCCACTCGACCTTGTTATAGGCCTGAGACGTATCTAATTCCAACTCGCGCACCACCTGGCCTCTAGCGTCGAGAATCTGTAGTAACGCACTGCGCGCCTGGGCGCCAAGGCGATAAGCGACTTCGGTGGTTTCGCCATCATAGGCGACCTCCTGAGTCGGCACCTCCACCGCTTTGCCCACCAACGAGGTAACCAGGTTGTTCTTGAAAGCGGCCTGCAACTCCGCCTCCGCCCCCTGGCTCCTCTCCATGGTCTGGTTCATGTTCTGCAGCTGTTCCAGCGAACTGAACTGCGCCATCTGCGCGACGAACTCCGTATTCTCCATCGGATTCAACGGGTCCTGGTAACGCAGTTGCACGGTCAGTAGCTGCAAGAAATCGTCCTTGCCCAACTGACCCCGCGAATTTCCCGCCTGGGCCTGGTCGCTGTTCTGGTTGACAATATTGCTGATGTTCATAATCGCCTCGTCTCGTAGCTTATCAGGTCGTAAAATCCACTTCGTGGTTGTCAATACTCACCGCGACAGGAGCTTCCTGTCCGGCATTGGTATCACCGGTGCTACCGACGCCACCGGCCAGCCCGGTATCGCGACGATTCTCGCCTTGCCCCGCTTGATCAGATCCTTGTCCGAAACGAGGGTCGCGGTTGACATTGACATCAAATCCTTCCAAAACCAAGCCTTGGGCGGCGAGCTCACTTTTCAGACGGCCCACCTGGTCTTCGAGCAATTGTTTGATTTCGGGGTGCTGAACCATCATTTCGCCGCGTACAACCCCCTCGGCAGTACGCACCCTCAACTCGATCTCGCCAAGGTCGGCGGGTTTGAGCTGCAACCTCATCTCGGCACCGCCTTCGCGCACCAGTGTCGCCAAGTTGCGGATCACTTGCGGCATCACCGTCTCGGCCAACTCCTCCTGCAGCGGCGAAGCGGCGCTATTCGCCGCCTGGGTAATCCGTGCGATCAACTGGTCCGGCGCTTTCTCCACCATTAAGTCCGGGTCCATCAATTCGCTGAAGTTCAGCAATTCTAACGGGCTACCAGCATCAGCTTCGGCAACGGGGACCGCCACCAATACCACCGCTTCTTCATCGCCTTCACCCTCTATATCCGTTTCGAGCGGGGCTTCTTCGTCGCCCTCTACTTCGGATAACCGCACCGGCACTATAGCGGCCTCTTCTCCATCGACTTCTTCATCGGCCTCCCCCTCGTCCGCCTGCTCCAGCTCAGGTGCGACAACGGCTTCCATCGCAACAGCGACAACCGCGTCCGTCTGCTCCTTGGCCGTCGGAACAGCCTCAGTTAATTCATCCTCTTCCACCCTCTCCATAGCATCATCGCGCGCATCATCCTTAGCCGCGGCTGCTTCCGCCGCGGCACCGTCTCGCTCGGGTGGCTCATCTATCGCCTTCGGTTTATCCGGCGGCGCTTGCTGTTTTTCGGCCTGCCGTAGCATTTGCGCGAAGTCCAATCCGGTCTCCACCCGACCGGCGAGACCATTCGCGGTCGCCGACGGTTTATTCACCGGCGCCGGAGCGGCGGTCCCTATCAGTTCCAACATAACTTTTCCTTAGCCATTGAGCTCTGTGTCTGTGCTCCCTCGCCGGACATAGAGCTGTCCTCCGATTTCGTCCAGTTGAATCCGTTCCTGGCGCATGGTTTCGCGCTTGTGTTTCTCCTCCGCGCGTTCTTTCAATATTTCATATACCCTACGTTCACGGGTAGCTTCCAACAGCTTCCCCCGCTTGTCCTCGACCATCGACTCGATCCGATCAAGATGTGAGCGTTGTTCACCCATCTCCCGTTGCAACCGCAGCAGGTAACTGGCGTTAATACCTAACAACGACGTTTCAATACGCTGGTCAGGTAACGCCAACGAGGTGTGCCGATACGCATCGAAAGACTGTTTCAATCCCCCGAGCTCGTCGAACTCCCGGTTGAATATCGCCATCACTTCACCGAGTTCGGCCTTCTGCTGATCCTCCTTGCGTTGCTTGAGTTCGAGCAGGCGTTGAAAACGAAAACTGAAACGCTTCATTAAATCTGGGCTTCTGCCGGCGCTTCGGCGGCCATAATACCCATTAGACGCTGCACGTGCTTGTCAAAGCTCTCGCCCTCTTCAGCCCGTTGCCGCAAAAATGCACCGATCGGCTCAACAAAACCCAATGCGCGATCTATCTGGGGATTCGACCCCCGGGCATAGGCACCGATATTGATCAAATCCTCCGCCTCATTGTAGGCCGCCATCATCGCCTTGATCTCCATCGCCGCCTCCCAATGCGCAGGGGTAACCACGTCTTTCATCACGCGGCTGATACTCTCCATCACGTCGACCGGTGGGTAATGCCCGCGCGAGGCCAGACGCCGTGACAGCACCAAGTGGCCATCGAGGATCGCACGCGAGGCGTCGGCGATCGGCTCATCCATATCGTCACCTTCAACCAATACCGTATAGAGGCCGGTAATACTGCCGTTTTTAGTCATCCCGACACGTTCGAGCAGACGCGGCAATAAAGCGAACACCGAAGGTGTATAACCGCGAGTCGTCGGCGGCTCTCCGGCGGCTAAGCCGATTTCTCGCTGGGCCATCGCCACCCGGGTCAACGAATCCATCATCAGTACCACATCCTTGCCCTGATCGCGAAAATACTCGGCGATGGTCGTAGCAACAAAAGCCGCCTTAAGGCGAATTAGAGCAGGTTGGTCCGAGGTCGCGACAATAACCACCGAACGCCTTAAACCCTCCGACCCAAGACTGTCCTCGATAAAATCGAGCACTTCCTTACCACGTTCGCCGACTAGGGCGATGACGTTTACATCAGCATCTGAATGGCGCGCAATCATACCCAAGAGTGTGCTCTTGCCGACGCCGCTGCCTGCGAAGATGCCCATGCGCTGCCCCTTGCCGCAGCTGACCATCCCGTCCAACGCCCTGACCCCGGTCCCCAATGATTCCTGGACACGACGCCTACTGAGCGGATCGGGCGGCGAACTATGAATATTGCGACGATCCTCGGCGTGTATTTGCCCGGCGCCATCAATCGGTTGTCCCAAGCCATCCAATATCCGCCCTTGCAAGCCGTGCCCGACCGGGATATAGAGCGGCATCCGGGTTGGAAAAACGTGCGTACCGGGTCGGATACCCTCAATCTTCCCCAAGGGCATCAACAACACCCGATTGCCCCTGAAGCCGACGACCTCCGCCCTGAGCGCATCCGATTGCGGATCGCCCAAAACACAAAGCTCACCTAGGGCCACATCCGCCGGGCCGACCGACTCGATGATCAAACCGACGATCTGGTTGACCTTGCCGTAGTGGGTCAGCGGATCAGTCTGGTCTATTGTATTTAGTAGATGTTGGCTATTCATTTTTCGTCTCGTCCATCGCATTGGCAACTGGTGCGACATCTCCCGTCCCATCGACCGCATTGGCGGCCGCGACTTCACTTTCCGTCTCGCCAACGGTAATCGCGCCCCCGTCCGCTGCTTCAGCCACCGCGACCGCTACCTCCGCCTCTTCCTTGTGAAGGGCGAAAAAGGCGGCACGCAAACCGTCGTGCAGCACTTGCGCCTGCTCTTCCAAGCGGGCATCGACATTCTCTTCTCGTCCTTCGATCATACAACCGCCACGACCGACGTGATCACTCGCACGCACTTTCAATACCGCATCTGCGTCAACTTTATCGACCCAATAGTCTGCGAAGCGACGTGCGATCTGCAGATCCTCAGGATGGACTTTAATCTCCAGGTTGCTGCGATCGCCCAAATGGCGCAGGGCGTTGCGCACGACCTGCACCAACACTTTCGGACCGATTTCGACCTGAAAACCGACGATGCGCTTGGCCAGCGCGGCGGCCAGGTCGACCACCGTTTCTTCGGCTTCTTTCAGTATCTGCGCGCGTTCAGCCACTAGGCTCTCGTGCAAAACCCCCATACGCGTCACCGCCTCGACCGCCTCCGCTTCCCGCTCGTCTAAGCCCACTTTGTAGCCTTCATCATAGCGCTGTTGATGCACCTGGCTGCGCTCTTCCTGACCGAGCGTTTCTGCTTCTTGAAATCGCTTATCGGCTTCGGCCTGCAGATATTCCATCTCTTGCCGCATCCGAACCTCCCATTCGCCATTGAGCTGCTTGCCAACCCCCGCGACTTGCTCGTCGATGATCTGTGCCAAGCCGATCGATCCGAGGTTTTGTTCCTCAACCTCCTCGTGCAAATCTCGTTCGGCCGCCCCCAAGGTGATGACTTCTCCCCCCAGGCGCACAGTGCGAATTATTTTTGACACGGCATCCCTTCCATTATTAGATCACGCGCTAGCCAGCTAATATACGCAACCGACCGCTGCCTACGCCGCCTCTTCCATGAGCATCGTGCGGATCAGCTTCGCCGCGTCCTCCGGACGCTCGCGCACCATTTGCTGTACTCTACCCAAGATCATCTCATGCGGCGTCTCCGGACGCTCGAAATCCTCCTCCTCGATATCGGCCGAAATCTCGCCCAAAACTTCGAGTTCCTCTTCGACCCCGACACCGCGGCCTATCGCCTGGATAATGAAGCGCAAGGTGATCAATGCTGCGATAATACCCAGGATCTTCGCCACATTGATGGCGATATCGGTCCAGAATTCCTGCCGTGCCGTAGCCTCCAATTCCTCCTTGGCCTGGATTTCCTGGGTCTTGTCGAAATTCATCGCGAAAACCGTAATCTCGTCGCCGCGCTCCTCGTCTAACCCCACTGCCTCCCTCGCTAGAGAGGCCAGGTTGTTGATTTCCTCCTCGGTACGCTCTTCTTCTATATACTTCGCCTCGGCCGCATCAAAAACCACCTTGGTCTTATCGATCGTCAACGCCATCGAAACTTTTACGACCGCGCCCACCGACCCGACGATATTCTCAACCGTCCGGTTAACCTCATAATTGCGAATCGCGTTCTCTTCGGTCCCCTGCTCGGCTGAGCTGGTCTCGTTCGTCTCTTCGCTAATTATCACCTGCGTCGCACCCGGCTCGAAGACTTCGCGTTGCGTATTCGTGCGATCGAAATCGAGCTGTACGTTGACGCGCACACGCGACCGATCGGTGCCGATGACCTGGTCCATCAGGGACTGCACCTTACTTTCGAGCACTTTTTCGATTTGTTGCTGCATCTCGAACTGCTTATTGGCCATCTTGACCAGTGGGTCATTCTCCTCTGTGAGCAGATTGCCGCTGGCATCGAGAATTACCACGTTTTCAATGTCCAACCCCTCCACACTCGCGCCGATCAAGTAACTAATCGCGTCGATTCGGTCGCGTTTGAGTTTGACATTACTCTCCAACGTCAGTTGCACCGAGGCCGTCACCGGATTTTGCTCCTCGGTGAAGAGGCTCGGTTCGGGAATCACGAGATGGACTCTGGCATCGCGCACCCCGTCGATGCGCACCAAGGTCTCCTCGAGTTCGGCCTGTAACGCCCGCAGGTAATTGACCGATTGTAGAAAATCAGTCATGGCCAACTGGGCCTCGTCGAAAATCTCATAACCGATACGACCACTCTTGGGAAAGCCCTCCCCGGCCATCTGGATCCGCAGATCCATATACTGGTCTGCAGGCACGAGGATCGCCGTAGCGTCGGATGTCAGCCGATGCGGAACTTCCATGATCCGCAATCGATTGCTGACCTCGGCGACTTCCTCGAATTCCATATTCGCGTAGAGGATGCGCCCTTCCCATTCACCCCCTCCGTCGCCCAATCCGGACGAGACAGCGAAGATCACCAGCGCCATCAATAACGCGCCAATACCCATAACGCTATAGCGCTGGGTCGGTGGCGCTTCTTCGAACCAGGAGCGCGAACGATCGATTATATCAGAAATTTGTGTCGGTAGATTCATCTATGGCCCCGCAGGTCCTAGACCTGCATGCGAATAAGTTCCTGATATCCTTCCAGGACTCGGTTGCGTACTTCCAACATTAGATCCAGCGCAATGCCGGCCTCTTCTACGGCCACCATCACCTGGTGGACATCGGCGGCTTTGCCCGTGACCAAATCGTCGATGGCAGCGCCGGCTTTAAACTGCATATCATTGACGTCGCGGGCGAAATCCTTGACCAGGTTGGAAAAATCGGGTTTTTCCGGGCCGGCCCCTATTCCCGTCGATCGATCGGCCAGTGGACTCTGTTGTATCCGACTGGTGCCCGTCTCGCCCCGACCGGTGAAATCGCGTATCATCTCGACGGCCATCTCAGGAACCTTCACGCGCCGCGAAATCGCGTTTAAGACGCAAAACGCGGGGCACATATGCTTCGGTTTCGCGCGGCAATACGCCATCGTTCACTGAACCTGGGCCCGCATTATACGCCCATAGCGCCAGTTCGACGGAGTTAAAACGATCGAGAAGCCGGCGTAAATAACGAGTGCCCGAAGCTATATTCTGCTCCGGGTCAAAACGGTCGACCGCCCCCATCTCGCTGGCGGTATCCGGCATCAACTGCATCAACCCGGCCGCTCCCTTGGGCGACAAGGCCTCAGGGTCTCCACCCGACTCGGCCTGGATGACGGCGCGAACTAGGTTCGGATCTACTTTATATTCCGCACTGTAGCGGTCGATAAGTTCGGCATAACGCTGCAAGCCGCGGTCCCGCGTATTGGGCACGGGCCCTTGCACCGCGACCACTGGGCGTTTCGTCGCTGTATTACTGGCGCTGCGTCCGAGAATATTGTTGAGCGCACCGCGCTCATAAGAACGGGAGAGTATGCCCCCCAACGACCCCTTGCTTTCGGCGCGACCGACCGACACCGATAGAACGCAAAAAAACAGCGCCACCATCCCGGCGGCCCGCCCCATAAGCTTAGCCCGTAACATCTAATGTTCCCCCCTGCCCCGCTCCTTGCGCAGCCCGGGCAGCTTGCCCGCGTATGGTATAAACCCCACCCCCGGGGCGCGCTTCCGGCGCGCCCGACTCTGCCGCCGGCGCAAAGGCCTCGCGCAAAGCGCGGGTTTCCTCGACCGACAACATCTGCCCTAGGGCCGGACTCGAATTGAGCGATGCAGGCGCCTCTTCCTTGGCGACCTGAAGTCCTTGATTAGGAAGCACACCCTGATCGGAAATCGTCAGATCAAAGGGCTGACTCGGCAATTCCGTTCGCCGTAGTCCGATCTCGCTTGCTCTTGGTGCTACCCTATCGATGTTCATAACCGCTCTTCCTTAAGCTCTTTTAAATTTCCAACGCTTTATTGGTCATGTCCTTGGCCGCGTTCATCACCGTGATATTGGCCTCATAAGCACGCGAAGCGGCGATCATATCCACCATTTCGGTGATCACATTGACGTCCGGATAGAGCACCATTCCGTCTTCTCGCGCATCCGGGTGGTTTGGATCATACACCATTCGCGGTTTTACCGGCTCTTCGCGCACCTCTTGCGAGAGCACGCCGGAACCCACCATGAAATTGCCCGGACGCGGCTCTGCTTCTGGCCGGTGTTTGCCTTCCGTGCGCCGCAATCTATTTTTCTCGTCGGTGAGCATAGTGGTGAACTTGCTCATCTTCGGCGCTTCGAGCATCACGATCCGGCGGCGCTTATAAGGCCCGCCCTCATCGGTGCGCGTGGTATCGACATTGGCCAAGTTGCTGGCAATGGCGTTTAACTTGCGCCTCTGTACACTCAGGCCCGACGAACTGATATCAAGGGAATCGAAAATCTGCATTATACTCTCACTATCTCAACGGTTATCGGGCACGGCCCGCTATGCTCTTCTTCAATCCATCGAACTGGCCCCTAAGCAGGCGCTGTCCGACATTGAAGAAGAGGTGATTTTCGGCCAAATCAGCCATTTCCCGGTCGATATCGATATTGTTGATGCCCGCGTCATTGACGCCGGTCTCGGATTCGAATACCTCGGGGTTGGTGATCGACTTCGGAATAAAGATATGGCGACCGTTCTCGACTCGGCCTTCGACAGCCGGTTTGCGCACGAAGGAGTCCAGGTATTCCTGGAACTGAACATCCTTCTTGCGATATCCCTTGGTCGAGACATTGGCGATATTATTGGCGATTACCCGCTGCCGAAGCTGGGTGACATCAAGCACCGCATTAAGCACCGGCACTTTGGTTTTATTAAAGACGACTTTATCCAGAAACATAATCTCACCTCGTATAGGATCTGCCTTCCTTTCAGCAAGAAATGTGCCACTTTCGGACCAATTGCGACCTAAACACATTAATATAAATACCCTTACCTCCAAAAAATACAGAATCAATAGCGGGCTTATCTCTGTATATATGAGACATGCTTTCTCACCTGGGAAACTATTGCCCACTATAGGAAAGGCCGACCTGAGCAACTTGCTCAAGTCGGCCTTAAATCATCATGTCACCTTTAATAATAAATACTTACAACTTTATTTCATTCCTTACCCAGCCGCTCGATAATACGCGGCGTGCGACCACCGCGTTGATGCATGCTAGCCATCATATCGCCCAGGAAACCCGTAGAAAAAAACTGTATGCCGACAATCACCATCAGCACCCCGAGCATAAGCAAGGGATGGCGATTTTGAATATTGCCGTGTTCGTAGCGCAATAATGCGACATAGGCGCAAACGAGCGTGCCACCAAACGTGGAGCAAAGGCCCAACGTTCCAAAAATATGCATCGGCGTGGTCATAAAGCGCACGACAAAGGTTACGGTCAGCAAATCCAGAAAACCATTGAGTAAACGCTTGGCGCCAAATTTTGAATAACCGAAACGCCGGGGATGATGCTGTACGGGAATCTCACCGACTCGATAACCGCCCCAAAAAGCGATGGCCGGCAGAAAGCGATAGAGTTCCCCGTAGAGATAAGGCAGCGCATCTTCCGTGACTTCTCGGCGATAGGCTTTGAGACCGCAATTGAAATCGTGCAGGCGAATTCCCGAGACCAACGAGGTCACTCGATTAAAAAAGCGGGAGGGGAGAGTCTTGCTCAACGGATCATGGCGTTTCTTCTTCCACCCCGAGACCAGATCGTAGTCCTTGTCGATCTCGGCCAACAGCCGGGGAATTTCTTCCGGGTCGTCCTGTAGATCCGCATCCATCGTGATAATAATCTGACCCCGTGCCTCCTTGAAACCGGCGGCCAAGGCCGCGGCCTTGCGATGATTCCGGCGAAAGCGCAGAGCGCGCACTTCTTCGAACTGCTCCGCCAAGACCGCCAAGGCCGCAAAGGAGCCGTCGGTGCTACCATCGTCGATAAAAACCACTTCCCAGGCCCAGTCCTCGACTGCGAGCACCTCGTGAATCTTTGCCCATAGATGCGGCAAGCTTTCTTCCTCGTTGAAAAGCGGGATAACCAGGGACAGAAAGACCTCCCCCGCCGCTTCGTCTATCACTTGGCTCATCATTCCCCTTTCTGCAAACGCCGGCGCAAATTGCGCAACATCTCCGCCATACGCTCGTTTTGTGGCTGTGCTTGCAAGGCGGCCTCAGCCGCCCTGAGCGCTTCTATAACTCGACCTTCCCGCTGCAGTAATTCGACCAACCGCAGATGCCAACGCAAATTGTCCGGATCGAGCCGGACCGCCTGACGCAGCGCCTGTTCTACTTCTTCACCTCGGCCCTGCTTTTCGTACACCGAAGCCAGATTGCTCCGCCACTCCGCCCTTAGCGAGTCAGTCGCCGACGCTCGGACTAACGCCGCTTCGGCCTCTGCCAGGCGACCTTGAGCTAAAAATACAGCTCCGAGATTGCCCTGAATCAACCCATCCTCCGGACTCAATTGCGCCGCCCGAGCCAATGCCGCCTCGGCATCGTCAATGCTACCAACGGAAAAATACTCAATCCCCAAACTGCGAAGAAAATCCACATTTTCCGGTGCAAAAGCCAGGGCTTGATGCCAACGATCTATCGCCCGCATAAACGAAACCCGGGCCCCGTCACCATCCCCTTCCCCCTGTCGACGCAATCCCCGATCGTGCAGCGCCCGCGCCAACATTGAATAAGGTTCTACTTCCAGCGGGTCCAAAGCAATCGCCCGGCCCAATATCGCTATGGCCTCTTCCTCTCGCCGCGACCAATATAAGCCCTGCCCAAGAAGCCGTAACGCCGGTGCGTTATTCGGGTGTAACTCCTCGACCCGACTCAATATCCGCGTCGCCTCAACCGGGTGGCGACCCTGCATTTTTATCAAACCGAGCATATGATGGTATCTAAAATCATGCGCCCGCCACTCGGTCGCCTGGGCAAAAGCCAGACTCGCCCGGTTCGGCTGGTTAAAATCATAATACTTGCGCTGTCCATCAAAATAATAATAATCCGCGACCAAAACGCCCAGTCCCCAATAGACGCCCACAACCGCTGGCACCGCCGCAACAAAGAAAAACACTCGACGAAAACCCCCCAATACCCAGACGCGCGCGGAATCGGTTTCTCCATGGCTACCGGCCACCGCTAAACCGGCGATAAGCCAGAAGTGCAAGGCCGATGTAGGATCCTGCAGATTGAGGCTGAAGAGACTATGCGTCAGCGCCGCGCACAATGCCGCCAATAAACCAGCCTGCAACGCACGAGCATCCTGCCCTGTCACTGACTGCAACCGTCGCCAAGCTAGCCACCATAAGGCCGACAACAACCAAAGCATCGCCGCCAGGCCAAAAACGCCATTCTCCGCCCAGATTTCGAGATACTCGTTGTGGGCATAATAGGGCATATGCGGCCGATTGGCGATAAGTTTAGCCCAAGCCCGGTGGCGCGTCACCGTTCGATACGCCGGTACCAGGAATTCGAAATTCCCCGTGCCCACCCCTAATAACGGTTGGTCGGCAATCAACGCGACCGTATCGGCCCATATCAGACGGCGCTGCAAAACCGAAAAGTGATTGGGGTCAAAGCTACTCAACGCCCGGTCCCGCACTGCGCGCACCTGTTCGAGCGCCTCGGCAAACAAGCTCTGCTCACTTTCTGTCGGAACGCCTTTACCTACCCCGGCGCCCACCGCGCCCATACTGACGATAATCAGTGCACCAGCCAATAGGGTTCGACGCACCGACTGCGGCCAGTACAATAGAGACAAGACGAATAAACCGACCCCAACCGCGACCCAACCACCGCGACTGCGGGTCATCAGCAAATAATAGATCTCAAAAAGCAACAAGGCCCCTAACCCGACCTTCTCCCATAGCCGACGGCGCGCCAATACCATACCCGCAATCAAGACGATAGACAGTTCGAGGTAGTGGGCGACAAAGTTTGGGTTACCCAAGGTCGAGACGCCAAAATTGCCCCAATGCCCATAAGCCAAGGGTACCAGGTGAATCCCACCATATTGCAATAGGCCAATAAGCGATACCACGAAAGAGGTTAGGGCGATGGTCCACAATACCCCCCAACGAGCCCGTGACGAAGAGAAAAAACGGGCGACCAGCAGGAAGAAAGCCAAGAACCAAATCTGGGTGGACCAGATCTCGAGGCCCCGTAAAGGATTGACCGCCCAAAACAGGGAAAATAACGATATCGCCGCGTAGACGACCAAGGGCCGATCATAGGAGCGTCTATCTATCCGTATCCTTTCGCTCCCTGCGTGTTGTCCGAGCCAAATTGCCAGCAATAGACCGATGCCGGCGTACAATAACGCGAACTTCGCCGTAAAATAATCCGAGAGATAGGAACCACCGTAGACGAGTGGAACCACCGCCACCAACAACAGCACCCCGAGCTTGAGTACTTGCTGTGAACGCGGCCCCCACCCCAGAGCGCCTTCGGCCCATGCTGTTTCATTATGCGCGCCCATCGCCCTCCTTTTTTTCGCCGACGAAACGCGCTACGAGCAAACCCAACATCGCAGACACCGCATTCAACTCTATATCTTTAACTTCAAAAAAACGCTGTGGTAATACCCACTGTATGCATTCGTCACCGATACCGATACACACAGCGAGGCCAAAACTGGCCGAGTACGCCCATAACGGTCTCAAATCCAACCTCAACGCCCTAAGCAACACATACCCCATAAGCCCATACTCCACCAAGTGCATGCGCTCCGCCGGAAACCGAGCAAATTCATCGAGCAAATAGGCATAGGCCAACGCGATCAACCCCAGGGCCAAACAAGCCCGCAAACGACGGCCATCGGCCCGGCGCCAGATGGCCAGGACAAACCCGACGCCCGCGACCACGACGACGGCGATGCCGAGATAGCGGACCGAACCCTGCGTGTATCCGGATAGCATACCCCAAACCTGGGGCAGTACAGGTATCGTGCTATAGACAAAGGCGACATACCCCACAACGCAGACCCAGGCCTTACTGCGCTCCTTGCCCATGCGATCATAAACCGGCGCCATTACCCCCGCAAAAAGCGCCGCGATTAACGCATAAGCACTAAGGTCAACCGCCCCTAAGGAGGCCAACAACCAATACAGGTCGCCCATTCCCCGTAATAACCCCCAGCCCAACCAGTAGCTATTCGTCAACACTCCGTTAAAAGCCGCAGGCGCCTGCAACAACAACAGGCCAAGATTAAACTCGGCTTCCCCCCCACCCGTCGCGGCCAAATGGTATTCGACCCACTCGCTTTTGGCTTCGGGCCGGTCGCGCAGATAGACCCGGAATTTCCAGGGATTATACAACACCAGCGAATTCCAAAAATTGGCCTGAAACGGTCCGTATACCGGCGCCGAACTGGACTCTGTAATCTCTCCCGCCAGATGATACGTCCCGACCCCCACATCGTATTCGATCGCGTAATCACCAACCGACGGCCCCGTCCAATGCAGCTTTACCACATGATCGGCGCCTTGGTACTCTAAGGTGTCGCCGTCTTGCGGGAACAGGATTTCCGGTACGCCCAGCCAGATGGCCGTATCCGGTTCTGCCGCGACGGTCGCCGGTTCGCGATACGATCTAGGCTGGGCATAAAGTACCCACTCATTGAGCATCGAACGCAGACTGTCGGCCACCACCGGATAGCGCTCAATGGCATTATCCAATTCCAACGAATCCGTCACTAGATCGTATAGTTCATAACTCCCGTCCCAAACATTGTCGATCAGTTTCCAGCGCTCGGTACGCACCGCGCGAATACGCCGCCGGTACTGGTCCGCATCGGCGGTATAACCGCCGGATGAGCTCTCGAAGTAGAGCGGTTTAGCTTTCCAGGGGCGTCTCTCAATAAGCGGCAGGAGGGAATGCCCTTGCGCTTGCGGTGGAACAGGGATGTCCGCCAATTCCAATAACGTCGGCATAATATCTATGCCCTGAACCTCTTCACTGACGATGCGGCCGGCCGGCAACCTTCCGGGCAGGCGCATCAACAAGGGAATGCGCGTTATTTCATCATATAGACGGGCTTCCTTAAAAGTCGAGATATGCCCAACGAGATCGCGATCGAGTAACTCCTCTCCGTGATCGGCGCTAACAACCAGCACGGTATTGCTGTCCAAACCCGTTTTGGCCAACGTGCGCCGCAAGCGCCCGAAGAACTCTGTGTCGAGGCGCCGAATCTCCGCATCATAGAGCGCCTCGACCCAGGGCCGGTCGCGGGCGGCAAAGTCGATATTTCCACGCTCGATCATCACATTGCGTTTGACCATCGCAATTTTCTCGCGCGCGATAAACCGCTTAAAGACGCTATACAAAGGCATCGAGGAAGCGAAGGCACCGGGCATGAACATCGATTCGTACGGTTCACCAGCCGCATAGGGCAGGTGCAAGTCGCGGTAGTGATAATAAAGGAAAAAGGGACGCGCCGGGTCGGCTTCTTCCTCTAACCAGTGAAAAAGGATCTCGTCGCCGTTGTGGATTAATTCGTTGCGACGGGCATACTTCGTAAAACCCAGATTTTCAAAGTTTGGGATCTCAGTGAGGAAAAATATATCAGGGGCCTCATAACCCGCCTTTGCCAGCACGTCCGGCAGGGTCTCAACGCCCGGATGGAGACGCTGCCCGCGAATATCGACAGCGTGGGTCGGCGCATAGAGCGAGGTGAGAATTGAAATCAACCCAGGGGTAGTCCACCCCGAGCTGCTAAAGGCCTGTTTGAAAAACACGCCCTCACTCGCCAGCGTATCCAAATGGGGGCTGGTATCCAATGGGTACCCGTAATAGCCCAAGTGGTCCGGCCGGAAGGTGTCGACCGTTACGAGCAGAATATTGGGCCTGCCCGATGCGGCCCCCTGTGCAGGAGCCAGCAAGAACGGCAAGATCGCCGCGAGTACGAGACCGACCATCCGCAAGCTATTTGACATTAGATCGATCACCTTGCAATCCCAGTGCAGACGGGGCACAAAAAAGGATTCTCCCGCGCAATATTATAAGATCATCTTTAGGCAAATTCCGGGTCCCGCATTTCAATCCAAACCACACCGGCGATCAGCAACCCACCACCTAAAAGAAAAAAAAGTAAACCCGCTTCATCTTCCATATGCCGATAGGCGCCCAAACCAAAGATGGAGGTGATACAACACGTCACGGCGTTTATTTGGCCATGGCTCCACCCCAACCGGCCCAATCGTTGGTAGAGGTGTTTGCGGTGAGCTTCAATTACATTTTCTCCTCGCAACAAACGCCGGGTTAACGTATAACAGACATCAAAAAAATAAAACGCCAAGACCGATGAAAAAACCCATAGCGGTAAACCGGCGCGTGCACCCAAGACGCCGAACGCGGCGATGGTAAAACCGATAAACAGCGATCCCACATCCCCCATAAAAATCCGTGCCGGAGGGACATTAAAAACCAGAAAACCACCAACTGCACCCGCCAGGATCCACGTCATCGCGGCGACTGGACTACCGATAGCGCCAAAGATTAACCCCATCCAGCAACAAGCGCATATCGTCTGCAGTGCACTCAACCCG
This sequence comes from Gemmatimonadota bacterium, assembly GCA_018672475.1. Taxonomy (GTDB): domain Bacteria; phylum Latescibacterota; class UBA2968; order UBA8231; family UBA8231. The sequence goes on from JABHFS010000170.1 coordinate 19,079, forward strand.
TCTATGCCGTCCATAAAATTAAAGGCGTTGCAGAGAAAGACAAACCACAAAACCGTTAGCGGCCACCCCCACCACCACAAAGTCACTTCGCCCACCCCCGGCAAGACTAGCCCCTCGAAATGCGGTCCCCAACCGAGCCAGACCGCGACGGCGAGCAAGAGCAATATCGTTTTTTCCCCCGGCCGCATCGGGCGCACCACATCGTCGATGACGGCGAGCAAGAGCAACGCGGTCGCCCCCAACAATCCCCACCACTCCACCCCGGACCACACACCCTCCCAGACCGCGACGGCCCCACCGGCCCAAAAACCCGCGACAATGCCGATTCCTCCGGCCGTCGGCGTCGGCCGCTTATGCGCACTGCGCACATTGGGCCGGTCGAGCCAATCGAAACGACGAGTAACCGACAAAACGATCCGAGTGACCGCCGCACCCACCACTAAAGCGCACAACACGGCAATCACCATAGGCCCCATCGCGACCATACCGCTATCCCCCGTATATCCTATTGAGCCCAGCAGCAAAAGCCAATGGCACATAAGCGAGATCCGTCTGCGCCTCGGCGATCGAATACGCCTTGTCTTCCTGCAGACGCAACACTTGCGCACGGTCAACCGCTGGTCGCAACCCCAGCCCCCTAGCCGCGCCCAACCCACAAAGCACCAGCCAGAGCGGTAGGTGAATTTTGAACGGACGAACGCCAATGGCAGCCCCGACGGCATCGACGAGTGCGTCGTAACTTAGAGGCTCAAGACCAGCCAAAGCATAACTGCGATGATCGATATCAGGTTTAGCGGCAGCGGCGAGAATGGCCGCTACGACATCTTCGACATATACAGGTTGATGCAGATAGCAACCCTGCCCCGGGATCGGCAGAATGCGCCGGCGCCGCAAACCGGTTGCCAATCGGCTGATATTGCGATCGTCCCCCGGGCCGTAGATCATCGACGGACGCAATAAGACCCACGGCAATTGGGATTCGAGCACCAAAGCCTCCGCCGCGACGACTTCATCGACGGTCGGATCAGGCACGAGTGAAAACCGCCGCAGCGACGAAACCAACACCAAGCGCTCAATCGTTTTATCCACGCTCTCCAGCACCGAACGCACATAACGTATCGAAGCCAGATGCAACACGATACGCGCACCGCCAAGCGCCCCACCGATCCCCTCAGAGGCCTCAAAGTCACCGCGTACGACCTCTGCGCCTAGCTGTTCCAATGTGCCGGCGTCAGTCTCCGGCCGCACGAGGCAACGCACCGTTTCCCCCTCGGCCAGCAAGCGTCGAACAAGCAAGGATCCGGTATACCCCGTAGCTCCCGTAACCGCAATCACGATGAAACCCTTTTGGCCTGCAGAAGCTCCTCATATAGTTCCTGTAGTTCAACTAACGCCCCCTGCAGCGAGAACTCGCGTATGGCGCGTTCTTGGCCAGCATGCCCCATCTCTCGCCGCCGAACTGGGTTGCGCAACAAAGTCGCCATAGCACCGGCAAGCGCCTGAGCATCGCCTGGTGGAACGAGTAAGCCCGTTTTTCCTCCTATCACCACTTCGGGGATGCCGCCAGTGTGGCTACCGACGACTGCCCGCCCAACCGCCATCGCTTCAACCGCGGCGAGCCCCATTCCTTCGCTCAATGATGGCAACAAAGCCAAATCACAGCCAGCCAAATAGGGACGCACATCGTCCTGAACCCCGACAAAGTGAACCTTAGCGCCCAATCCGAGTTCGTCGGATAGCGCTTGTAATTGACTCCGCAACGGCCCGTCTCCGACCACATAAAGGCACATCGAGGGGAATTCGCCGCCGATAAAGGACATAGCCCGCAACAAGACGTCGAGCCCCTTCTCCGCGGTGTGGCTTGCCACTACCACCAAACGCGGCTCCCCTGCAAGCGGCATCGCCTCTGCTGCGGTAAAGTGCTCGATATCAATGCCATTGCGCACCACTCGATACTGCCCCTCCTCCCCCACCTCCATATCCTGCCATTGCCTAGCCACACTGCGGCTCACTGCCACCAGTGCGTCCGTCGACAAAGCCGCCCAGCGTTCACAACGGCGAAAAACCTCCGCTTTGAATGAGGCCCGGCCAATCTCATCCACCAGGCCGTGGTAGGTATGCAAGACGATCGGTACCCTAGCCTGCTTAGCCGCCATCCGCCCCAAAATGCCCGCCTTGGAAATATGGGTATGCACAATATCGTATGCCCCATTAGCTACGATTCGGGCAATGGCCCTATATGCGTTGAAATCCGCCAGTGGATTGACCGCGCGTTGAAGGCTGGGCACTTGGTGTAAAATTAACCCCTTTTCCCGCGCTTCTTCCGATAGATCCCCCTCTCCTGGCTCGCTGCGTCCCGCTAGGACTTCAACCGCAAAACGCTGCGTATCTAGACCATTTGCCATATCGAGCACATGCCGCGGTACCCCACGCACAGCAAGACGGGTCACGATATGCAGAACACGTATTTTGACTGCCATGCTCAAACTCGGCGCAAGAACTGCCGGATATAGGCGGCAGAGACACGCTGGCGGCGCATCAACTGCCTACGCCAGCGCAAAGCCGTCGGCAAATGACGGCAGGTATCAGCGAGTGCCAACAGCAAATAGGGGAAACGCCACGGCAAGCGTAACAGCAAATAGAGCCAGACCAGAGGTTCTGCCAGGATAAATGGGAGTAACACATAGGGCAATACACCGGTCGACGTATTCTTGACAAGGGTCAAATAGCGATTCTTTAATAGGTGTCGCTGCAAAAATGCAGGCTTGTCGACAAAACGCAGCCGTTCGTCCGAAGAGCCCGAGCCCACATGATGGGCTTTCGCCCCGGGCGTAAATCGCGCCTGCCAGCCCAGCAACTGGGCGCGCCAGGCCAGGTCAATATCCTCGCCGTAGCTAAAATAGGCCTCATCAAAATATTGACCTTCGATGCGAATGTCCTCGAGCATTTCCCGACGAAAGAGGATGAGCGCGCCGCTGCAACCGAAAACAGCTTCCGCACGATCGAGGTTAGCACTGTGCTCAGTACGCATCTGCGGTCGAAGGAAAAATCCGCTATTAAGCCATTCACCCGTCCCCTGCTGAAAAACACTGCCGGTCGCAGCCCCGGCTTCGGGATATTCCGCGAGAGCCGCCAACGTGACTTCGATAAAATCGGGGGCCAAAAAAACATCGGTATTGAGAATCAGCACAAAAGGTTGTGAACAAGCGGCAATCGCCTTGTTATAGCCTGCGGCAAAACCTTCATTCGTCTCATTCAGCAGCAGGTGGACCTGATCGTAACGATCCGCGATCCATTCTGCCGAGCCATCGGTCGAACCATTGTCAACTATGACGACCTCGCGTGGAGCGCACGTCTGAGCAAAGACGCTTTCGAGACAGCGCTCGAGGTATTTCATCCCGTTCCAGTTAGCCAGGGCGACAGCGATTTCCCCCATCCTCAACTCCGCCTACAGTTCCGCCTCGACGGCGGCCTCTGCAGTCTGCACTCTGGACTTCCATTGGGCGATTTCTTTTTTAAGGATCGCGAACTCCACGGCTATTTCCTCCCGCCGCCCCTCGGCAGACTGTGCCATCGCCTGTAGATACCGCTGGGTCGCAACAAAGAAATTCTCGCCCACCTTGTCCGCCTCACCGGCGGCCATCGCCAACTGCGCCCGTTTCCAACTCGTCCGCGCCTGCCGGTGCAAATAATTGCGCTGTATATCATTGATCTCGCGCAGAACATTGAGTGCATCGGGCGACATCCCGACGCGCTGGCAGATCATTGCCAATAAATAAAAGGCCTGGTCCGTGTAAAACTCATGCATCTTGCGATCAATGACCTTACGCGCAGCGGCCTGGTGGTACACTTTGCCCAAGAGCAACAAATTCTCGTTGATTGCCTTCGCAAAGTTGTCGGTGCGCGCTATCTTGGCACGCAGGTGACCCTCATGCATCGAGTCTTTCGCCTGTTGGCGCGCTAATGCGAGTCTACGCTCAACCCTCAAATAACGGTCCATAACCGCCGCCTCAAGCGTGCGCACGTGCTCATCGAGCCACCTTACAGAATCACCGCCGCCCTGCTGCTCAATCGCTTCGAGCATCGTATACATGCGCAAGAGCTTCTTAAAGAAGTTGCCCATAAAGGCCTCTTCTACATTTTCTATCCCCTCAGACTCTTCCTGCTCCTTGTAAAGGGCCTGAGCCATATTATCCTTGACGCCCCTGAGCAGCATTCTCTCGGTATTATCCTTCGCCACAAGAACGGAAGTCGCTTGACCAATGAAGTAGCGCGGATCTTGCGGCAGGATTTTCTTCGAAGCCTTTTGCGCGCTCTTGTATTGGGCTGTGCGTTTTTGTCCCAACCCCAAATATTCGTCAAAAAATAGATCCAGATCAGCTTCCGTGCGAATAAACCGCATATATTGCGCGAGCCATTCTTGATTTAACTCTGTCGGCGTTTTTTTGATGCGGGCGATCAGTACGCGGGTCGTCTGCTGGCGCAACTCTGCGGGGGTAGGCGGCTCTTTTTCAACAACTGGAGGCGGTTGGAATTTCTCGGCCGCAGCGGGACGCCGTTTAGCCTTAGACGGTTTACGGGCGGATGCCTCGACGGCAACCTTGGGCTTTTTCCCCGTCTCGTCTTCCTTTGTAAAAGCTATAATACCGCCAACTAGGGCGATACCGATACACAATACGCCAATAGCAAGGGGAATAATCGGACTGAATTTTCTTGGGCTCATTTTTTACCCTAATGTAACGTTCCTACTGTACCTTAGCAACAAATCCCCTTGACAGTCCCACCACCAAAACAGTATATACGGCTATGCAGCTTTCTCCGGGTGACCATATTCATCTAATCGCCGCTTGTGGCACGGCTACGGGCTCACTTGCCGGCATGCTCCGCCAACAAGGCTACCGCGTCACCGGCTCAGATAGCCGTGTCTACCCGCCGATGAGCACCATGCTGCAGGATATGGGCATCAATCTCTACGAGGGCTTTACCGCAGAGCACCTAGAACCTGCACCAGACCTTGTCATCATTGGCAATGCCGTCTCGCGCGGCAATCCTGAAGCAGAGGCCGCGCTTTCTCGTAAAATCCCCTACCTCTCATTGCCGGAGGTCCTGCGCGACTTCTTTATTCGTGGCAAAAAATCCATTGTCGTTACCGGCACCCACGGCAAGACCACTACTACCGCGCTCATCGCCCACCTTTTTACTGACTGCGCGCTCGACCCCTCTTTCCTCGTCGCGGGCCTGCCGCGCAATTTCGACCGCAGCTACCGCTTGGGTAAAGGTGAGCATTTCATTATAGAAGGCGACGAATATGATAGTGCCTTCTTTGCCAAATGGGCAAAATTTTTCTACTACTTACCCGACACCCTCGTCATCAACAATATCGAATTCGACCATGCCGATATTTACCAAGATCTTGCCGAGATCATCAAAACCTTCCGCCAACTCATTAATCTGGTACCGCAAAATGGTCTCATTTTAGCCCATGCAGCCGATACAAATATCAACGAAATCCTTCCCGACGCACCCGCCCCGGTACAAACCTTCGGCTTAGAGACAAACGCCTATTGGCGAGCAACCGACCTCGAGCCCGGACCACAGGGTACTCGTTTCACCTTACAACGCGCAGGCCAAAGCCTTGGGACCTTCGACCTGCCCATGAGCGGGAGCTACAATGTACGCAATGCGCTCGCCGGTCTCGCCGCAGGTTTCCATGCCGGCCTAACCCTGGAGTTGATGCAGTCAGCGCTCTCCCGTTTTACTGGTGTCAAACGCCGACAGGAGATCGTTGGCGAAGTCAATGGCATTCTCTTGATCGACGATTTTGCCCACCACCCCACCGCGGTTTCTCTAACCCTCAACGGGCTGAAACAAGCCCATCCTGAACGACGGCTTGTCGCCGTTTTCGAACCCGCCAGCGCGACGAACGCACGCGCGCTCTTCGAAGAACGCTATATAGAGGCCTTTACGCTCGCCGATGCCTTAGTTATAACTCGTGTCCCCCGCCCCGAGCGCGCCAGAAACGATGAACCCTTCTCACCCGATCGTCTCGTGCAACAACTCCGCCATGTAGGTAAAAAGGCTGACTACCTGCCGGACGTCGATTCAATCGCGGCCCATCTCGTCGCCGAGACAAGTCCAGGCGATTTAATCGTATTTATGAGCAATGGGGGCTTCGGTGGCCTACAAGAGAAACTGCTGACGGCCCTACAAACACAATGCTCAACTTGAGACTGGCCCAATCCAACGGTGTTGCCGACAATATTAATAGATGCTTTCCCGCAATTGAACTCGTCTCGACTAGTGGATAAATGCGCTACCTATTCCTCTTTCTTGCATTCCCCGCCCTCCTCCTGGCACAGAATCCGGATATCGAACGCCTCGGCCAGGAACTCACTAGCCGACAGGTCAGCATCCGTCGGCAAGCGGTAATAGCCTTGGGCCGAGTCAGCTATCCGCAAAGCGTACGCCTGCTGCTCAACACCTTACCGAATGAGAATAATGTATCCATCCGCCTCGAGATTATCCGTAGCCTTCGACATATCGCCTTTCAGCGCTTCCCAGGCTACAAACAAGCGCTGCAAGCCTTAGGACGAGCGGCCGACGATGATTTTGAAAAGGACCCATTAGTGCGCTTGCGCGCCAGCGAAGCACTTTGGGAGGCGGCAAAAAAAGACCTGCTCGACCCTGTGCCTTTCCTCAACCGAAACCTCCTAGATCAAAGCCAAAGACTGCGGCTTTCCGCAGTTCAAATGCTGCGTAAACTGGGCACCCCCTCGACCATTGATCCACTAGGCCGCGCGGCTCTCGATAAACAGCAGTCCGAGACAATCCGCCTCAAAGCCATAGAGGCTATCGGCGCCGTCTCGCTTTCCGATCCAGGCGTCGTCGGTCGCCAAATTGCCGCCAATAACAGACGCACCACCCAAGTCTTAGGCCAGCCTCCCCTCATCGACCAAAACAGCATCAAGCGAAGACATTTCCGCCAAATATTCTATCTTTCTTCAATCGTCCGTGATACCGACAACAGCTCAACTCTTATGCTTCGGGCCATAAAATCAATGGGACAGGTTAAGGATAAATCGGCTATCGCAGCCTTACAAGAAACGATCAATAACCACCCGAGTACAACGGTGCGTAAACAAGCCACACGAGTCCTAAGTCATCTGCTTGCCCAGCAATACGAGTGATTCTGCTGGGCACATGCTGTATTCAAAAAGCTACAATCCTGTTACGATATTGAAACACAGATCAACTTTTAACCCATAGACCGCTTTCTTCCTATTTTCAGTATTATCAACATTTTACACTGACATAAAAACATAGGCACGAATCTTGCCAAACATATAGCAACCCTCTTCACCAATGCAAAGGTTGCTATGCGCTATTTTATTATTTTTGCCCTTTTCGCAATTCCATCCCCCCCCCATGCCTCAGGCGATGTAACATACGATGCTGCTGCCCCGCCTGGCCCTATTGTGATCTCCGAGTTGATGTGGTCAGGTAGTTCGGGGTCAAGCGCAGACGAATGGATCGAACTCTACAATCGTAGCGCTGCGACCATTGATTTATCAGGTTGGACCCTCACCCGCCTGAGCAACGACGAATTTCAGGTCATGTTTATCTTTGACACTGCCTCTATCGCGTCGGGCCAGACCTTCCTTATTGCCAACTACACCGCCGACCACGAAAAATCCCGCTTGGCCACTGAACCCCAATTCGTCTCTACATCGATTTCACTGCCCAATAGCAAATTGCTTTTGCAATTATATGACAATAACCCAACAAATGGGGGGCAACTAATCGACTCAGTTGATGATGGTCAAGGAGCCCCTTTTGCTGGCTCGACTACTCCCAAACAGGCCATGGTTCGCATTGCCTTCGACCAACCCGGTCACCTATCGACAAGCTGGGCAACAGCAACAATGCAAAGTGGCTGGGACCCCAATGCGACTGAGATCGGAACTCCAGGTTCAATTCCATCCTACTTGCTTATAGATAAGGAAGATATGGATCAAACAGGGATAGACACATTAATCGAACCGACAAATTGGGGGCACTTAAAAGGGATTCATTTTGAAAAGCAACAATGACAGCGGCCATTAAATCAACCGCCCAGAACACAAAGAGGCCCGGGAAATATCCCGGGCCTCTTCTCTTGCTTACTGATTTTACAATCTGTCTATTGGGTAAACTGCGTTACGTTGGCGATACCACCTGGCTGAGTCAAGGCATAGACAATCAAGTTTACTCCGAATTGCAGCCCGCGCTCACGCGCATCTGCTAGCGGATCCCCCCAATACCAACTGACATTCAAATCGCTAAAGACTACGGCGATTCGACCACGCAACTCTAACATCTCCAAATCGAAGACATTTCCGCCTGGTGCGCCACCCATCGGCGGACCATCAGGGAAGTCCCAAAAGGCGTAATAGAGAGCATGAGCCTTCGGAACTTTCTGCCATTTGGAACCATCGCTACCTAAGACACCTGGATCTTTCATTAGCGCCTTGAATTGGCGATCAAAAGGCGTTCCAGAAACTCCCGCCTCTTTACCATCAAGACCGTTCTCGGCATCGCTCTGACGAATCTCTTCGGCATAAAGAAAACCACCGTTTTTAAGATATTCGCCCAAGTTCGTCTTTTCCGTATCGCTGATCTGTAAAACCGCAGAGTTTCCCGTCATATACAGCATCGGCGCTTCCATGATACGCGGATCCGAAAATTCCAAGGTCGTGCCCTCAATCCGAGCATTGATCTTAGTATGATCACGCATGTAGCGCATTAATTCTGCCGCCGCCGTCGGAAACCGATCACGGTTCTTATCGGCGATGTCATAATCGATTACTGTCATATTAAAGAAGCCGCGAACATTGCGCTTGTTGTCCGGGTCTTGGATCAAGACCGCCTGATAACGACCAATATCCAAATCTCCGACATTCATTAGCTCCATTCGCATACTCATAGCTTCTTGCACCGGAGCCGAGGTTTCGCTCAGCTCGATCATCTCGACTTCGTCAAATGCAAGTTCCTCAGCTTTAGCACCGGAAAAAGCACCCAAGACTTGCGAACCCGGGAGTACCGAGCTCAGAAGGTCACTACCGACTGCACTAACATCAGCTATAGCGGAAATATCTTGTGGCAAATCCGGCGGTGCCATTGACTGCAACATCTCCATCTGAACTTCGGAGATCTCAGGACGCTTGGCTAAATCAAAGTTTTTCTCGAGAATCGGCGGCGGCGCACGGAAGATAATCAACTCCGTTACCTCTTCTGATACGCCAATACCAAAGAGATGATCGTAGACAAAAACGCCGAGATGAAGGGCTACAGCGAGGACAAAAGCCACGCCCATACTCATCCGGTTGCCGGTTGTAGCGGCGTACAAGGCATAAAGTAATACCCCAACGCCTGCAAAACCGACGGCAATTGCCGCCCATTGGGACAGGACAAAAAGCAAGTGGATTAGAACAGCCACTCCGACAGCCGTGTAGGCTGTTTTCTTTCGATTAGCCTGTACTGCTTTTTTATACTCGTCTACCACAGTTCTTCCCTCTCTTGGAAGGGCTTGGAAACCTCGTTCAGTTGCGCTGCGGTTCCGTGGCGATGACCTGGTCAACGACGCCTACCTGGCGAGCAATATCCATAATTTGAACAATCTGCCCGTGGGTCGAGCGCTCATCGCCCTGGATAATGATCATCGTCGTATTGTCCAGCAGTCGTCTCTTCTCCTGCAATTCCTCTTTAAGTGTCGCAAATGTCACTGACTTGTGGTTCAGTTTCATATTGCCGTCTTGATCTACGACGATAAAGAGGTTCTCCTTCTCCGGCGCCTGAGCCTCTTCAGCTTCTGGCAGCTTGATATCCAAACCCGGAGTAATGGCGAACACAGCGGTCACCATGAAGAAGATGAGGAGCTGAAAGACGATGTCGATCATTGGCGTCAGATCCGGCATCGCCAGTTCTTTTTTTTCGTATTTATCAGCCATCTATCTCATCCTTCTATAGGGCCTTTAGGCGGCCTGCGATTTTTGCCAGCGGATCAACAGATGATCGACAAAACCGTGCCCATAAGCTTCAAATTGGATAGCTTTGCCTGAGGCGCGATTACTGAAATAAGTAAAGATGGCGATTGAAGGCACCGCGATCACCAAACCTGTAACTGTAGTGATCAAAGCTTCGGAAATACCGGCAGCAACAATTGTCGGTTCACCAAGGCCTTTTTCAGCAATACCTTCAAAGGCGTTGATCATACCGTTAACCGTGCCCAGCAGACCGAGCAACACCACAGACTTGGCGACGAAGTCGATAACAGACAAATAGCGTTCGAGATATGCTAGCGCAGCACGCTCAACCGTGCCATTCATTTCGACGCGCATTTCCTCGATCGAACGCTGCTCACGCTGTAAATGCTCAAAACGCTCAAGTCCTTCGCCATACACTTCGCCCTCAAGCTTACCGACCTCAACACAAAACTCCTTGAGCTGATCAACAGACGTCCCCGAGTCAATACGGGAATTGATATCGTTGGTAATTTCGGCCAACTCGTCCTCAGAACGCAACAGAGCATAAGTGTAAACGCGCTCGAGAAAGAATGCAATGGATAGCACAGACCAAAGACCCAAGGGCCACATGAAAGGTCCGCCTCCTTGAAAAAATTCTAACATTTCCTCTATCCCTCCTAGTTAGGACACAAAGAAAAAATTCTCATTATCAAAGTTAGAGGACGCGAGCTTCTTGCATCGCTTCCAACTGCTGTTTCGCAAAATCTACCTGCGGTAGAAATTTGGAGTTATCGCCATAATTATCAACAACCTCCTGGAATATTGCACCGGCTTCACGATATTCCTCTTGAGCCATATACGCAGCGGCGATATTAACCAATGAGTTCACTGCTTGGTCACTCTTCGGATATTTCAGCTGCACCTCTTTGAAGATCTTCACCGCTTCATCATAGTTCTTTTCATCAAAGAGTTTCTCACCTGCTGAGTAGAGATTATAGGCGTCAATCTCACCTAGATGGCCCAACAGAGTTTTGGCCTTACGCGGCAAAGCCCGGTCCTGTGCCGTTAGCTTATCGGCCGGGAAGAGTTCGAGAAAGGTCTCGTAATTTTCCCGCGCCTTGTCATATTCTTTTAGGCCATAATAATAATCGCCTAGGGTAAACTGGCTACGCGGACCATAGGTGCCGTCGGAGTGATCCGCTACAATTTGCTGGAAGATCGGTACGGCATCAACCGTCCGTTCAAGATTAATCAAACACCAGGCTTTATTGTAAAGCGCGTCATCCACATGACTCGAGCGTGGATAGCGTTCGACGAGCTGATCATAGAAAGCCATTGCCTCAAGAAAACTCTGATTCTTGTCTTGAGATCCACCTCTGTTCGTCATGTTAAATAAGGCGTCACCGGCACGAAAAAGAGCTTCCGATGCATAACGAGAAGCGGGAAAGGTCTTGGCTAATCCTTCAAAGATCGCACTAGCATCACGCCACTTCCCCATTCGATAATGAGCCCAAGCATCATAGTAATGCGCATGTACTGCCCGGTCATCGTCTGGATATTGAGTATAATAGGTCTTAAACGCCTTAGACATCGACGGCAGCACATCAATATTGCCCCCAGCGGATATCTTGTTATAAGCTACACCAATCTGAAATTGGGCATTTTTAGCCCAAGCGATCTGAGGGTAATTCTCAGTGATCTTGCTATACGTGGCAATTGCAGGAATAAACTGCCCTGCTTTATAAAGACTATTACCCTGCACAAAAAGAGCATTCGCAATACTCTCAGAATTAACCGCGAGGTCGATCAACTGTTGAGCGGCTTCAATACTCTGTTGAAACTTGTCCAGCTTGAAGTACGCATTGGCCAAGCGGATAAGCACCCTCTCGCGATCTTCACCAGAAGTAGTTGATGTCAACATTTCTTCGTAGATCCGCACCGCGTCTTCTGGATTGCCCTTCTTTTCTGCCATCGAGATCAACTGCAGACGCGCAGACCGAGCGAGGCTCTCATCGCCAGAGGCAATAACTTCGTCGAGAAGTTTCTCTGCTTCAGCATCACTACCCTGAGCTGAATACGAAAGCGCCATAGAGAAGGACACTTTCAGCTGCATCGCTTTCGGTACTTTATTATCCAGAAGCCACTTATAGTCAACAAGTGCTCGATCGTAACGACCGGTGTAATGGTACGATAATCCGCGACCATAACGAGTGTCGCGAATGACATCACTCTCCGGGTATTCTTCTACAACTTTAGAATAACGGTTAACCGCGTCTATATAGTTCTTGTTATTGAGGTCAAGCTGAGCCATCTGAAAATGGGCTCTGGCCTCAAGCTCACGATCTCCAGTTACACCTTCAAGCAACTGATTCAACAAGGTCCGGCCATCGTCATTGCGGCCTTGTGAGATATGAATATTCGCGGCTTCGATAAGTGCCGCGATATACGTCTCACGTGCATCGCGATCCACTTTAGAAAAAGCTGCAACGGCTTCGTCATGCCGTGCCTCGTCGCGATAAAGTATACCGAGCCCATAAAAACCATCAGCTGCATGCCGGGAATCTTGATAGTTCTCAGTTATCGCCTTATAAGCATCGACCGCTTCTTTGACCTTCTGCTGCTCGTAACTGAGTCGGGCGATACGCAAGAGGCACAAAGGCGCTTGATCTGAACGCGGAAAGTTATCCACAGCCAAACCATAGCTCTCAATGGCCCCATCCGAGTTACCTGTTTTTTCAGCCGACCACCCTGCGCCATAAAGCGCTGCAGAGCGCAAACCCGTATCACTGTCGGGGTAATCCTCCAGCAATTTCAAATAATCACTACGGGCAGCAGCGTAATCACCAGCGAAATATTGCGCTTCCCCTTTTTGATACTGAGCATTCGCGGGGTAAGGAGTGTCGCCGTATAGCTCTATTACCTGATTATAGGCCGTCCAAGCCTCGGAAAACTTATCCCACTCCATGTAGTTGTCGCCGATTCGCATTTGCACTTTGGCCTTATAGAAACGCTCTTCTGCTGTTTCCTGGGCTGCGATCAACTCTAGGTATGCTTCTTCAAACTGGTTCGTTTTGCGGAAAATTTCAGCAACGCGTAAAGACGATGTTTCAAAGAGCTGCCGATAATTTTCAAAATCGACGTTCTTACCTTCGCGAAACGAACCGCGCAACAGTTCGAACATTCGGTCGTAAAGGTCTCGCACATCGCGATAGGCCGTGATCGCTTCTTCATCTCGGGCCATTTTATCAAATGCATTGGCCTTTAAATAGACAGCCTGAGCGATAACCGGACTACTCGGGTATTTATCAAGAACGATCTGAGCCATATCGACGGTCTCGTCGTATTCACCCTTCTCAAAAAGCGCGCTTGCTATGCGAAATTGAGAATCTGGGGCATAACGATCTTCCGGATATGCCGCCAACATGCTCTTCAAGGTTTTGATTGATCTATCGTATTCCTTCAGATTGAATTCGCTCCAACCCGCATAAAAATACGCTTTCCCCGCTTCTTCAGTTTTGGGGAACAACTCAACAAAACGCTTGTACTCTTTAGCGGCCTCACTGTATTCTTTAGCAAGGAAACGAGTCTCAGCGACCTGGAACTGCACCAGTGACCTGAAATCATCCAGCACGCCCTTTACATCGAGAACATGGCGATATGCATCTACCGCCTTTTCGTGCTGACCACTCTTCTTATAGGCGTTACCCAATTGGTACCAGGCCGCCGCGACTACGGGCAATTCCAGTTCGTCGCCAAAGTCGACTCGAACACTATCAGTCCGTACGGCTTTGCTGTTGAATTTAACGATCTTCGAGTATTCGATGATCGCCCCTTCAAACTCGCCGAGCGCGTAAAGCGACTGTCCGGCGTCGAAACTGGTCTTCAAATTTTGCGGCACCGGCAGGAAAAGGCTAGCCCCCAGTCCCAATCCCAGCGCGATAAGTCCAGCCCAGACCGTCATCTGTGCGTCTCCTTAGTGTATAGTTCCCAGTTGGAGTCCAAAGCAGTAGCAGTCTTAGAAATCGTATGCGAACGAGAATCGATGAGCGCCATTGGTCTCAGTCAGATCCAGCGGAATATGGTAGGCATAATCAAACCACACTTTGTTCCACTTGTAGCCCAACCCCGCATTCAGATCCCCTGTCGCATCCTCCTCAAAAACCTTACTGCCTCCTGCGCGCAACATCAGATCCCCCGCCAATTCCGTCTCTCCACCCACCACTAACCGGCTATCCGACGTGCCCGACATATCGCGCAGCACATATTGCACCGAAACCAACGACTGCGGGTTCAACTGATACGCCACACCCGCATGCACATCCATCGGCAACTTGCCCGCATCGCCGTCCCCTGGCACGGTACCCTTGGCCACATTCGGCTGATTCATATTTTTCAACAACAAACCGAACTGAGCCCCCTTGAACGGCGTCTTCCACATTACCCCTAAATCCACCCCAACATTGCCCGCGCTCTGGTTCGAAAGGGGGTCGGCTCGGCCATTGTCCGCCGGGATATCGCCCACACTCCAAAACAGATACTTCGCCGACAAACCGATATTGAGCGCTTTCGAAACCTTATACGAAAGCGAAAGAAACGCTCCATTTTCGCTCATCAACTCAGAGCCGATCCGCTCATAACCCAACCCCAGCCCCAACTTCGAACCCAAAGGCTGCACATACGACAATACGTGCTGACCCAAGTCGTCGCCTTCAATCCCACCGAAAAACAACGACACATTCGTATAGGCCAATTGCTTATTGGCGATCTGGCCTAAACCCGCTGGGTTTTCGAATACCGCGTCGGAGTTATCCGCCACAGCAACAAAACTATTACCCAATGCCTGGGAACGGGCGCCCGCCCCTACATTCTGAATATTGACTACTGCTTCGCTCGATACAGCGAC